>NZ_JBIAUC010000027.1:0-80955 GCF_042892355.1 Streptomyces sp. NPDC001796
CCCCCGGCCGCCACCCGCTACCGCACCGCCCCCGATCTTCTCGCGGCCGCGGACGAGTAAACCGACACACCGACAAGTTAATTCTTTACGGCTTCTCTGGACCCAGCACCTCTGATGCCGGGTGTCGGGGAACACCTCGGCCAGGGCGTTCCAGAAGCCGAGGGCCCCGTCGCCGACCGCCAGGACGTCGGGCGCGCATCCCGCGGCGTTGGCAGTCGCGCAGCAGGTCGGCCCAGGAGTCGGCCGATTCGCGGTAGCCGTCATTCATGGCGATCAGCACTTTCTCCCGCACGGGCCGGACAGCTCGCCGTGGTCGGGCGGCCGGTGGGGACCGCCCCCGCCGGTTCTGCCAGGAGCGGGCCGCGGACTGCAGTTGGACCTCGAGCCGAGTCTGTGGGGCGGGAATGGGTCGTGCTGCTCCTCTCGACCCGAGGGCTGCGGCCCGGGCAGCGGCCCTCAGGGCGTCACGCCGAAGCGTCGACGTCCGGCGGCGGAGGTGCTGATGCTAGCCGCCGGCCCGCCCATGCGCAGTCTCGGCACCCGAGTCTGCAACGAAGTCGCGGCGGGGTGGGCTCAGATCAAGCCATCTCGTCTCCCGCTCAACTAAGGGACGCTGTCCTGCGGTCCGAGAATCCTTTCTTCCGGCTTCGGCCCAGGCCAGCGACGGGGCGACCTCCGTCGGTCCGTCGGCGGAGTGCCCGCTCGGATTGTCCGGATCACAGTCCCGTTCCCCGCTGATTGTCAGTGGCGTGCACGAGGGTGCCGTCCGCAGTCCACGTCCACCCCTTGCCGAAGGAGACCGGTGCAGCCGACGCCGTCATGCAATCCCCCGCGCGGGCTACCACTCAGTCACCGTCCCCTTGACGAGTGAATCGAACGCGCCGGTGCCATGCACGCAAGCCCGTAGCGCCTGCCCGTCGCGTCATGCGTCGAACTTTCAATCGACCGTTCGCTCGATGCCACCCGTATCGGTCCCGTGATCAGGGCCGTTGTCCGGTGTGCTCTGCCCGATTCCCCTACCGAGGAGAACCCGTGAATCCCGTGCTCGTACTCACCGCCCTTCAGCCTGCGTTCGAGAACCCTCCGGCGCAGGCGGCCTCCCCGACCGCACTCCGACGCCCGGTTGATGCCCGACGCGCCCTGTTCGCATCCGCATCACGACCGTCTACGAGGTGGGGTGCATGACCGACTCGACCATGCCCTCCCCGGCCCTGCTCGCCTGGGCCGCCAAGGAACTCGGCGCAGAGGTGTCCGTTGCCCAGGACGCCCCACACCAGCGCGAGAACTCCCGTGTCTGGGCCCTTAGTCGCGCTGGGGGCCTGCGGTTCTACCTGAAGGTCTCGCCGAATCCTCGGATGTACGAGCGGGAGACCTTCGCCCTGCGTCACGCCGTTCCTGCACTCGGCGCCGGCCGCGCACCACAGCTGCGCGCCTCGAGCGCCGAGCACCTAGCCCTGCTGCTGACCGCCGTCCCCGGAACTCCGCTCAAGCAGCTGAGCATGTCGACCGCCGAGGAACTCCGCGCTCACCGGCAAGGCGGGGCTCTACTGGCTCTGCTGCACGCGGCTGGCGACCTCTCCGGCCCCCGTCGTGTTGAGGCCGAGCAGGCGCTGCCGGCCGCCGCCGACGGCGCCGACAAACACCTGCGACAGGTCGGTGACCTGCTGACGTCGGCGGAGCACAAGCTGGTGCGTGGCCTCGCCGAGCAGCTGTACGATCTGCCACCATTGCCGCTGGCTTTCATTCACGGCGACGCCTGGCCCCGCAATCTCCTGTGGTCCCAGCACCTGGGGCATGCCGGGTGGATCGACTTCGAGCGGTCGCGGTTCGATACGGCGGTGCGGGACTTCGTCCTGATGAGCTGCGGGATCTGGGCGGATCGGCCCGACCTGCGCGCTGCGTGGATCCAGGGCTACGGGCGTGACCTGCTGCCCGAGGAGCGGCACGCGCTGAAGGGGCTGGCGGCGCTGGACGCGGTGAGCTGCATGGCTTGGGGCCCCGCGCACGACGATCCCGTTGTCACCGCGCGTGGACGGCGCACCCTGGATCGGCTCATGGCGGGGGTGTTCGCATGACGTCGCCCCAGGACAACGAGGTGACACCTGTGGTCGAGGCGGATCCAGACGCCGGTGAGACGGTGGCCGTCCCAGCGGCCCGGGCGGGGTCTCCGCAGCCGGCCGCGCCTCCGGAACTGGACTACAACGGGCGCAAGCACCGGCGGGCCATGGACGACGCGACATTGTGGGATATGGCTCGGCGGATCCCCGTGGCACTGGCACAGACAGCCCGGCTTGCCTGGTCCGTCGACAGGAGAATGGCGATCACCATCGTCGTCTGCCAGCTGTTGTCCGGCCTGGGAACGGCGGTGATGCTGACCGCGGTCGCCAGGGCCTTGCCGAAGCTGAACTCATCCGATCCGCACAAGGGGCTGGAGCAGGCATTGCCGGCGCTGACCGTCGCGGTGGTGGCGATGGCTACGGGGGCGACCATGTGGATCCTCGCAGACTGGGCGACCCGACGTCTGAACCCGAAAATCGCCTCGGCCGCCGACCTCACCCTGGTCGACCTGCACATGCGCGCCGAGCTCTCCGCTTACGACACTGAAGGCTTCACCGACCGCAGCCAGGCCGCGGAGATCGGTGCTTTGCGCGCCGTCGACCTCGCCGACGATGCGAAAACGCTCACCAACGGCCTTGTTCAGCTGGTTTCCGCCGCGACGGTCCTCACCTCCCTGCATCCGCTGCTCCTGGGCGTTCTCCTGCTCTCCGTGATCCCGCGGGGCCTGGGCGGGGTGATCGCCGCTCGCATCGACTACCGCGTCCACGACCGGACCATCTCCGCCCGCAATGTGAGAGGCATGATGCGCTGGTGGCTGACCACCGCGGATCTGGCCGACGAGCTGCGCGCCAACACCATGAGGCCGTATCTGCACTTCTGGTACCGGACGATGTGCGAGCGGGTGGAGGGACGGGAACTCGAGGGCGCTCGCCCCTACCTGCTCGTGACCCTGCTCGCCGCCTCGCTGGCGGGCTTGTTCACGCTCGGCATGTGGGCTTCGCTTGCCGCACTGGTCCTGGAGGGCGCAATGTCGGCCGCGATCGCGGGCACCGCTGTTGTCGCTGCGCAGACCGCCGGGCGCGCGCTCAACTCGATCGTCCGGTATGGCGCGGTCATGTTCCATCACGGGCTCTACCTCAGCGACTACTACGAGTTCGTCGACGAGGTCCGGTCCATGACCTCGGATCGGGGCACCGCTCAGGTGAAGGCGCCCCAGCAGATCCGTCTCCGGGGCGCCAGCTACACCTACCCGTCCAAGGACGCCCCGGCGCTGCATCCGGTCACGCTTACCCTCAACCGGGGCGAAGTCGTCGCCTTGGTCGGCGAGAACGGCGCTGGCAAGTCGACGCTGATCCGGCTGCTTACCGGGCTGACCACGGCCAGCGAGGGAGCGGTCCTGTGGGACGACACCGATCTGGCCACCGCGGACGCGGAATCCGTGTGGCGGCATGTCGGTCTCGTCCCACAGAAGAACGGTCACTGGCCATTGGCGGCACGGGAGAACATCACCCTAGGCCAGCCTCAGGAGCACAGCGACGACAGGGTCTGGGCGGTTGCGGAGCGGGTCGGCATGGGTGACGCGCTACGCGCGCTACCCGGACAACTCGACACTCTGCTGGCCCGATCGGTGTGGGGCGGGCACGAACTGTCCGGCGGGCAGTGGCAGCGCCTGGCGTGCGGTCGGGCGATGTACCGTGAGCCGGCTGTTCTGGTCCTGGATGAACCGACCAGCGAGATGGACGCCCGTGGCGAGCACGCGATCTTCCGTGAGCTGCGCGCGATGGCGCCGGGCCGCATCACGATCGTGGTCACACACCGGCTTGACAACGTGAAAACGGCTGACCGGGTCGTTGTTCTCGACCAGGGCCGGATCCGCGAGCAGGGTCGATCCGAGGACCTCATCGCCACCGAGGGCAGTCTGCTCGGCGAGCTGCACGCGCTCGCACAAGACCGCTGACAGTCCGCACCACGGGGCCGTGCTGCGGCTCGGCACGGCCCCTCGTTCCCTCCCGTCTGATCGGCAGCATCATGCACGGCTCAAAGCACGAAGTAGCGAACAGCAAGGCATGGACCGCGTACGGCCACCACCATCTCCAGCGAGGCACCGCCATCGCCTGGGGCTTCTGGCCAAGTGGCCCCGGCGCCGAGGTCCTGGGCGACCTGTCCGGCCGACGGGTCCTCGATCTGTGCTCTGGCCTGGGTAGGCACGCCGCCTATCTGGTACGCGAGCACGGTGCGGTGGTCGACGCCGTCGAGGCGGCTGCAATCGGACGCCGGTCCGCACCCGCCGGGCAACGCAGTCCGATGGGCGATCCGCAGGCCCAGGTGGTCGCGGTGACCGAGTGCTCGTCGCACGCGGTATTGGATGCGGTGATCGGCGGCTGGAAAGACTCCGAGCGGATCGTGTCCGACGAACTGGAAGCCCATATCGGGGCAGGGACGCTGGTCTTGGCCGACCGCGGGCTATGGGGCCTGGCTCGCTGGCACCGCTTTCGCGACCGCGGCGCCCACCTCCTGTGGAGGATCGAGCGCCGTGCCGCCCGCAGGGTCCAGGACGTCCTGCCGGACGGGAGTTACCTGGCCCTGATCCAGGCGAACAAGCACGCCAAGGCCGCCGGAACCGTCAAAGCCCCACCGGCTCTGGTGAGGGTGATCGAGTATCGCGTCGACGGCCAGACGGACGTGATCCGGCTGGTCACCAGCCTGACGGACCATGAGAAGTATCCGGCCGCCGAACTCGCCACCCTGTATGCCCGACGCTGGGAGATCGAGATCGTCTTCGACGAGATCAAGACTCACCAGCGCGGAAGACCCGTCCTGCGCTCGCAGACTCCGGAAGGAGTCAGGCAGGAGATCTATGCCCACCTGATCGTCCACCACGCGACCCGCGACCTGCTCAACGAGGTGGCCCGGATCGCGCAGACTTCCTCCGAGCGGACATCGTTCACCCGGCAGGGCTTCGGCGTAGTCTCTTGACGTCCGGTTCGTGATGATCTGCCGCGGAAACGACGGTACGGCGGCTGCTGGGCCGTATCGACGGCGACGCGTTGGACCAGGCGGTGCGTCACTGGCTGGCCGACCGGCGCACCAGCACCGACGGTCAACTGCGCAGTCCGGCGGTCGACGGCAAGAGCCTACGCGGAGCGGCCAGGTCCAGGGGGCGGGAAGGTCCACCTGCTCGCCGCATGCGACCACGTCCGCGGCTTGGTTCTGGCCCAGCTCGACGTGGGTGAGAAGACCAACGAGATCACCTGCTTCCAGCCGCTGCTCGAGACTATCGCCGACCTGGCGGGCGTGGTCGTGACCAGCGACGCGATGCACACCCAGCGCGAACACGCTCAGTACCTGCTCGGCCGGGACGCGCACTACATCATGATCGTGAAAGGTAACCAGAAGAAGCTCCGCAAGCAGCTCAAGTCCCTTCCCTGGAAACAGATTCCGCTGCAGTCACGCACCCGCGACGCCGGACACGGCCGGGGCGAGATCCGCCGGATCAAGGTCTGCACGGTGAACAACCTGCTCTTCCCCGGGGCCCGCCAGGCCGTCCGGCTCAAGCGTCGCCGCGTGGATCGCAAGACTGGCAGGATCAGCATCAAGACCGTCTACGCCGTCACCAGCCTCACCGCCGAACAGACCACCCCCGCCGACCTCGCGAACCTGATCCGCGACCACTGGAAGGTCAAGGCCCTACACCATGTTCGAGACGTGACGTTCGCCGAGGACGCTTCCCAACTGCGGACCGGCACCGCCCCTCGGGCCATGGCCACCTGGCGCAACCTCGCCATCGGCGCCCTCCGCCTCGCAGGGAGCACCAATATCGCCGCCGGCCTGCGATACAACGCCCGCGACGCACGACGTCCCCTCCCCCTCCTGGGACTCACATAACCACAAACCCGACTACGCCCAAGCCCTGGGGCTTACGTGACCACGGAACGGCATCCCATCGAGGCTCTGCCCACGGGCCTACTCGCCCGGCGGAACTCGAACGAAGCCCTCAGTCCAATCGTCCTCATCGAGCTGGCAGGCGTCGAAGTAGAAGCACTCCGGTTCATCACGGAAGCCTGGTAGCAGTCGAGCCTGACGCACTCGCTCTTCGACCCGTTCAAGGGTTGAGTAGATACCGAGCAGCTTTACGTCGTCGCCGTCCGACTCGTCGCAGTACACGCCGCTCTCATCGACGTGCACTGTCGAGCCGTCGTCACCGGCTTCGTTCTGATGGCCGACATGCCACAGCGGATACACGATCACGGGCGCGAAGCTACCAGCACTCGAGTTCGTGGAGCCTGCGACTTTCGGCGCCCCTCACCTCCCGGGGAGCCCGTGATCATAAACCGGGCATCATGCGACTTCGCCGAGGCCCTGCACAGGCTTCCAAGCCGCCGCAGGGGTTCGGAGTACGAGCAGGCCGCCCACGACTCGGCGAGCGGCCCTGCTTCCCTGCAGCGTTGCGCTGCCTGCGGTCAGCTCTGGTCGGCCGTGCGGCGCCTGCGCGCGATGAACACTGCGCCAGTGCCGACCAACCACGACCGCGAGACCGACACCCGCGGCGACGGGAGTGCTGCTCGACGCGTCGGTCCTGATCGCGTGGCAACGTACGCACTACCTACTGTAGGTGCTCGTAGACGTCGTAGTGGCTGCCGCTGACGAAGATCGTCTTGCGGTTTGCGGCGGCCTTTCGGCGGGCGTCCAGCGCCTGCATCGAGCGCCCGCGACACACAGACGGCGCCGGCGAGAACGGCGGCGTGCACCCCGTTCATGAAGGCGTTGCCACTGCGCTCGACTGCGGCCCTCGGCTGTGCGGGCTGTCGCCGCCACCGGGAACACGTCGATCACGGCGTGCGGGCCATGGTCCGCACCGGGCGGCGCGTACAAATCGACCACGCGCCATCCGGCCGTCGAGCAGAGCCTTGGCGAACGCTTTTGCAGTTCGTGGAATTCGCCACATTTACTCCCCTCAATGCAGATGAATGACATAAAAATGGGTCTTCAGCCAATAACAGTCCTCCGGTAATCAGCTCCAGGGATGCAACGACCAGCGGCATGGGAGAAGCGTTTGATCACGGTAGGTAAGCGACGCACCGGACTGATGGCCACGGCCGGCGTATTCGGCGGTGTACTCGCCCTCACGGCCACCGCCGGCATCAGTAACGCTGCCACCGGCGTCAGCACCACCGGGAATCACCCGAAATCGCAGACTCGGGTAGACCACGCGGGCGCCCAGGATGCTTCCGACGCCCGAATAAAGATCACGCCCGGGCAAGGTGCCTACAACGTCGGAATCGACGACCCCGTCAAGGTCACCGTCAGCAACGGCATGCTCACGGGGGTGACCATGACCGCCGTCGCGACCGGTGCCGAGATCCAGGGAACCCTGTCCGCGGACGGTACCTCGTGGAAGCCGAACAGCCGGCTGGAGCGGGCCACCAGGTATCAGATCGCCGCAGAGGCCCAGGACGCCGGGGGCCGCTCCACCACCGGGAACGCCACGATCACCACGGTCTCCCCGGCCAACGACTTCGTCGGACACCTCTCCCCCGAGGACGGCTCGACCGTCGGCGTGGGCATGCCGGTGGTGGTCAACTTCGACAAGGCGGTCAGCGACAAGGCCGCCGTGGAGTCGGAGATCCAGGTCAGCGCGAGCAGCGGGCAGCGGGTCGTCGGTCACTGGTTCAACGGCAAGCGCTTGGACTTCCGCCCCCAGCACTACTGGAAGCCCGGCTCCACCGTCACCGTCAAGCTCACCGTCCACGGCGTCCGGAAGACGGTCACGTTCAAGATCGGCCGAAGCCAGATCAGCACCGTCGACGCCAGGACCAAGCAGATGACCGTCGTACGCGACGGCAGGACGATCAAGACCATCCCGATCTCGTCCGGCAGCCCCGAGCATCCGACGTACAACGGCCGGATGGTCATCTCCGAGAAGTTCAGGCAGATCCATATGAACGGTGCGACCGTCGGTCTCATGAAGCACGGCAAGCCCGCCTACGACATCAAGGCCGTACCGCATGCCATGCGCCTGACCGACTCGGGCACATTCGTCCACGGCAACTACTGGGGTGCCGACTCGGTCTTCGGCAAGGTCAATACCAGCCACGGCTGCGTGGGCCTGAAGGACGTCATGGGCGGCGGCGACGACAAACAACCCGCCGCGTGGTTCTTCGACAACTCGATGATCGGTGACGTCGTGATCGTCAAGAACTCCGAGGACAAGACCCTGTTGGCCCCGGACAACGGCCTCAGCGACTGGAACATGCCGTGGAACGAGTGGGTCGCGGGCAGCACGGCCCCCTGACACTCCGCCACTCTCCGTCCTCGCCCCTGCGACACCCCGTGACAACAGCGGCACCGCGCTCGGCGTCGACCGGGCTCTCTCACGCCACTCGCCTCATCCGTCGGGACGCCCGCACAGGGGCGAGGAGGCCGGGTCTCACCACCCCGGCGGGTCGTTCCGGGGCTCGCGCCCGGGAACGACCCGCCGTCGTGAGTGCCTGCGGTGCCCTTTACCGGCCTAAGCCGTAGGCGAACAGGCGGTCAGTGCCCGTCGCGCCCGTCACCGGCAGGGCGATCGACGCCACCTGTTTGGATGCGTCGAGCGAGACCTTCGTGGCGAAGACTTAAGTTTTCACGTTGTCCTTGCCTCCGCTTCCGGTGTCCGGTAGTCCGTCGTGTCACCCCGCGCGCGGCTTGCTCCTCCCGGATCACGGTCGGCTCTGACAGGAAGACATCCCTGTCGACGGGGCCGCAAGCGATGTTGAACGTGTCGAGCCAGTACGACCAGCCGCGGATTCCCAGGGCACTGGTGAACCGTAGTCCAACTGCCATCTGACCCGCTGCCCGGGAAGCAGTCGAACTGCCGGCGGCCTGCGCGGCCGAGGCGGCAACCCGAAAATTGGTTCCCCACGAGCGAGCACCCGAAGCCAATCACCTTGATCCCGCAAGCTGACGCCGATCACGGCTGCGCCCTGCTCGTCCTCGCCCACCTGCGGTGCGGGCACACCTACGCCCGGCTCACCGCGACCACATCGCGCGCCGTGCTGACCACCCATAGCCCCTACTGAGGGAAAACCCTGGAAGGGCGGGCGTGCTCTTGTCGCGGCCGCCGCCAGGCGCTTCACTGGCGCTGCTCTCCCCCCACAGGAGAACACCCGTCCCATCGGTAGAAGGGTTTCTCTTGACCGTCCTACGTGCGTCCGCCGTCACCGCCGCAGCCTGTGCCGCCGTGCTGGCCACCGCCCTGCCGTCGTCGGCCATCAACTCCTATAACGCGACGCCCGCACCCGAGCGCACCGAGGTCGGCGCGCTGGTCGCGACCTGGGACAACGACGGCGACCCCACGACACCCGACCGGGTCGACTGGGTCTGCTCCGGAACCATGATCGACGCGGACACGTTCCTGACTGCCGCGCACTGCACCACCGATTGGCCCGACAACGTGAAGTTCTACGTGTCCCTGGACCAGGACGTGCAGGCCGGCCTCGACGCCGCCGCGAAGAAGTATCCAGGCGATCCGGCCGCGCAGGCGGGCGCCGTCGCCGTCCAGGGCACCGCCCACAGCCATCCCGACTACCCCGGGCCCGCGTCCGACCCGCACGACATCTCGGTGATCGAGCTGCCCGCGGCCAAGGTCAAGGCCCGCTGGTCCTTCACTCCGGCCACGCTGCCCACCGCCAACCAGCTCGGCGCGCTCGGCCCGCAGGCGCTGAACTCCACCGACTGGTTCGTCGCCGGATACGGCACTCAGGAGGCCCAGCGCGGCCCCGGCGGTCAGACCCACCCCGGCGGCGGTGTCCGGATGAAGGCGCCTGTCACCTTCGACGCCCTCAACGACGCGTGGGTCCGCCTGGCGATGACCGCGCCCCAGGGCAACGGCGGCGCCTGCTACGGCGACTCCGGCGGCCCGAACTTCGCCGCGATCGGCGGCCGGAATGTGCTTGCGGCCACCACGATCACCGGCGACGGCCCGTGCTACGCGACGAACGTGTCGTACCGCCTGGACACCCCGGGCGCCCGCGCCTTTCTGGCGCCGTTCGTGAAGCTGCCGTAGCGCCCGCCAGGCACAGCCCGCCACCTCCGCAGCGCTTTTACCGCGCTGCCGGGCCCGCCGTCGACTGCGGCCCCAGACGACCATCGGCGGCGGGCCCGTCCGGCGACCGGACCGGACGCCTTCCGGCGGTGCGCTGCCCGGTCCCCCACTGGTGGCGCCACCTCTCCCCGCCCACCCGGCGGGGAAGCGTCGTCGCGCGTTGTCAGCGCTGGCGGCGAAACACACTGCGAAGATTGCCAGCCTCCGCAAGAAATTCTCACAAGGCGTCACTTGACCCCGCGGCCCCCGGCCGACGGAACGCGATCCGATCAGCCGCGGCGATGCTGCCGACACCGGCGGCCGCAGCTCCGACCGCCGAGGCGGCGGCCGCACCTCTACCTGGCTTTCAAGAGCGCGAACGGTTCGTGGTCACCCATTCAAAGAGCCGGAGGCAGTTCCCGCTGGACGGGGACAGGCCCGAGCTGCCCGCGTACCGCCGCGCCCGGCCGAGTGATTCCTGTGCACCGCTCGGGCGCAGGCCAACGTGCCGCCCAAGGACAGCCAGCATCTCTTCACTACCGTCAGGGACGCTGTTGGTCGCAGGTACCGGCAGCGGTCCCATCCGGGAAGCTGTGAGGAGTTGAGCGTCCATGGCCGTGTGTGACGTCTGCGGCAACGACTACGAGATGTCTTTCGAAGTGCACGCCAAGGGAGGAGCCGTCCACACCTTCGACAGCCTCGAGTGCGCCGCCCAGCGGATGGCACCGATCTGCGAAAACTGCCAATGCCGCATCCTCGGTCACGGCCTCCAGGCCGACGGGCAGTTCTTCTGCTGCGCGCACTGCGCCCGTCAGCAGGGCAAAGCAGAACTCGTAGACCACGCCTGACCCGCACGACTGGGCTGACGCCCCTGACAGCCACCTGAACTGCTCAAGGCCGCGACCAGACACACATCCGCGGAGCCGTGGCACCTGGCCAGTCGCACACACACGACACGGCACGCCCACCCCTGCACACGCAACAGCCGTTCATGGCGCGCCATAGGCAACGCAACGGAAGGCCGGCGATGACGCGCAGGTCGTACACTGACCGCTCCCGTTGCAGTCCCACAGCTGGAGCTGCGTTCCGTCGGCCGTGGAGAAGCCCGGATCGTCGAGGCAGCGGCCGGAGACGGGGTTGCGGTAGCCGCCGTTGTAGGGCTGCCAGACCTGGTTGGAACCGCCGTGGCAGGCCCAGATCTGCACCTTGGTGCCCTTGGCGGTGCCCCCGCCGGCGGCGTCGAGGCACTTGCCCAGGGAGCGCAGGGTGCCGTCCGTGTAGGCGGACCAGACCTGGTTGGCGCCGCCGTGGCAGCCCCAGATCTGGACGGCGGTCCCGTCGGCGGTGCCGGCGCCGTTGACATCCAGGCACTTGCCGGTGATCCCGGACTGTACGGGCGCGGGTGCGGGGGCGGGGTTCTTCAGCCATCCGGCGCTGTCCGCAGCCTGGATGCCGCGGTGGAAAGCGTCGGCCATCTTCTGGTAGCCCGCGTCGTTGGGATGCAGGGGGTCGGACAGGTCGGCCGTGGTCAGGCTGCTCATGTCGACGTATGCGACGTGTTTGCCCGCGGCCTGTGCGTCGCTGACGATTCGGGGGATGGCCTGGTTGTACGTGCCCCGGTGCTGCTCCTCCGAGCTGTTGTCGGACACGATCAGGGAGGCGACGAGGACGGTTGCGTCGGGGACGTCGGCGGTGATCTGGTTCACCAGCGACTTCAGCCCGGCGATGGCGGCGTCGGCCCCGGAGGCCCCTATGAGGTCGTTGGTGCCGATATGCAGTGTTACGACGTTGGGCCGGTAGCGGGTCAGCGAGGCGTCGGCGAGTGCGGCGATCTCGTCGATGTGGTATCCGGGGTGGCCTTCGTTGTCGGGGTCGGACATCGAGCCGTTCCGCACCGTGCCGACGAAGTCCAGCGGATGGCCGTCCGCCGCAAGCTCGTTCCACAACGGCCCCCGGTAGCCGTTGCCGTTGCTGCTTCCCACGCCCCAGGTGATCGAGTCGCCCAACGGCATGACCCGCAGGGGCGTGTCTGAGGCGGCGGACGCAGGGGTGACACCTGACGCCGTCACCGCGAGCGCGGCAGTGACAAGCGTGACCAAGGATAATATCCAAGACCTTCTCATGCACGCGTCCTCTTCTGCGAGTGAGTGCTGCGTCAACGGGGCTGACCGCCGTTCGTGTCAGCAGCCCGGCCGTCGTGCCGTCCCGTCGGGCGTCGGCGGCCGCCTGACGTACCGGCAGAACGGCGCGGGGTTGGGGCCCCTTGCGCTGTGAGCGTTGACAACACCGAGTCTGTCCGGCGTCCCGTCTACCCCCGGCCCCCCATACCGATCGGGTCGGCCAGTACCGGCCCCACAAGCGCACTCGTACAGACATCACGCTGATCCCCGTCTGGGACATCCCATGAATGTGCGGCCGGGATCCAGCCCGGCGAGGCGCATATCCGCACGGGCGCGCTGCACGAACGCTGGCCGGCGGTGTTTCCCTCCGGGCAGGGCAGCGATCTGGCCGGCGTCGTGGTGGAGGCCGGCCCGCACGTCCGGGGCTTCGCGGTGGGCGATGAGGTATTGGGCTTCACCCATAGGCGGGCCAGCCATGCGCAGTTCGTCGTGGTCGATGACGTGAATCTGGTCTCCCGTCCGGCGGGGCTGGCCTGGGACGTGGCCGGGGCGCTGTACGTGGCCGGCACGACCGCCTACGCCACCGTGTTCGCGGTGGACCCCGGTCCGGACGACACGGTCGTCGTCTCCGGTGCGGCGGGCGGAGTCGGGTCGCTCGCCGTGCAGCTCGCGCGGCGGCGCGGCGCCACGGTGATCGGGCTGGCGAGCGAGCGGAACCACGCCTGGTTGAAGCATCACGGTGTCCTTCCGGTCGGGTACGGGCCAGGTGTGGTCGAGCGGATCCGTCAGGCGTCCGGCGGCAGGGTCGATGCGTTCATCGACACCTTCGGCGACGGCTACGTAACACTCGCAGTGGAGCTGGGCGTGCGGCCCGAGCGCATCAACACGATCTGCGACTGGCAGGCGGCGGCCAAGGTCGGCGCGCGAACCTACGGAGAAGGCGCGGCGGCGAGCGCAGTCGTACTCGGCGAGCTGGCCCGGCTGGCCGCACGCGGGCAGTTGGAGGTGCCGATCGCCCGCACCTACCCGCTGGAGCAGGTGCGAGACGCCTTCCGCGAGCTGGAACAGCGGCACACCCACGGCAAGATCGTGCTCCGGCCCTAGCCACGGCTGCCCGAGGCGACCATCGAGCGAGCATCCCGGACATCAACGCTGCGTCCCCGCCAGCGCTGTCGAACGCCGACCAGGCTCGGTACCCGGCTCCGGACAGCTGGACTTGGCGTCGGCGTCCGGGAACGGGATGAGGAGCTGCTCGGGCATCGCGGCCTGCTGATGGGCAACGACGACGTACAGGGCGCGACCGTTGCGGCGCGCAGCCGGACGCTGCACGGTGGAGGTGATGAGCGCGCGGTCGTACGGCAGCGGGACGCGCGGGATGTCCCACCCCCGGGATCCAGGGGTACGAGCGGTGTTCGGGGTGCCGGTGCCGGCCGGGGGCTGGTGCTCCGGACCGGGTTCGGTGTCCGGTCGGCGGCGGGCGGGCAGCGGGTCGGCCAGAGCCCAGCGGGTGGCAATGCTCCCGCCGGAGCCAGTGGAACAGCTCTCCGCCGTCGGTATGCGATGGACATGACCGTACGGAGGGACAGCCTCCTCCTATGCGGCCTTCCAACGCTGGTCAGCTCATCCTTCCACCCTTCGGCGAGGGTCACGGAGGCACCAGGCGGCGACTTGGCACGTTCCAGCCGTCGGCGGGCGTGCGAGCGCCTTCGATCTCATCGAGTGACGGCAGCTCTCAGCTAGCGGAGACCCATGCGCCTGCAGCGAACTACGGTGTCGTGCCGGGTGGTGGCCATGACGTGGAAGACGTCCGCCCTCTCCAGCTCGGACCGCCAGCCCTTTGAGAAGCCGTAGGCGGCATCCGCGGTCACCCACCGAAACGGGATCTTGCCCGCAATGGCCCGGCGGACCATCGCCTTCGCCATGGCCACCTTGGTCTCGAAGCCGACCTCGTCGTCGACACCGGCCCTACGGCACCTGTCGCGGTCATCGGTCCAGGAAGTGGGCAGATACAGACGCCTGTCGATCAGTGTCCGCCCACGGCCGGTTGCATAGGCGAGGAACACGCCGACCTGGCAGTTGTCCGGCCGCCCGGCGGTAACGACCGACCTGGCCATCAGTCACGACAAGCACCGCTGCAGTACTAGTTCGCCACGGCAGCGCGCCCTCGCGTCCTGCGGTCGAGTACCTCCTGGCTGACCGTGGACAGCCGGTCCCAGTCTTCCGCCATCCCGGCGCGCGAGCCGATGTCGCGCATCACGGCCCGGAAGAGCGCCCCCGACTTGATCAGCCGCGGGCGGATGTGCCCGAACACCTCCAGGGTGATGATGCCGTACAGCTGCGCCCAGGACAGCTCGAACAGCCAGATCATGCCCAGCGCGTCCTTGCCGAGGAGCGCGGTGATGTCGGTTCCGCCGTCGCCGGGTTGTGCATGGACGGCCACGAACTCCTCGTCCAGTTCCTCGGGACCGGGCACGGGAAACGGCCGCTGGCGCAGCAGCCTGGTGAAGATCCCTCCGAAGAAGTTCGCGAACATCTCCACCCCCGAGGTGGCGCCTTCCGCGCCGCCTCGCGCCAGCGGATGCCGCGGTCGCCCCGCCGCGGAGCCGGCCGTGCGTTCGCCGGTGAGGGACGTGGTGGCGAACACGAGCTGGAACTCGGCCTTGTTGTCCAGCGCCCAGCTGCGGAACGCGGTGGCCGCCGCCACCATCTGGGCCGCGGGGTCGTCATCGCCATAGGGCGCGCCGGCCGCCTCCATCTCTCCCACGACCTCGACGAAGATGTCGTTGGACAGCAGCTCACTCAGGGCGGCGGCACTGTCGACATAGCGATACAGAGCCGGCGGGGTGAACCCCATGTCGGCGGCGACGGCCCGCAGTGTCACCTCCCGGCCCTCGCGCAGCAGCGAACGGCCGACGTCGACGATTTCGTCGACGGTGGCCCGCCGTTGGCGCTCCCGGCGCGTCAGAACCGGGCGCGTCTCGTCGCCGCGCGCCGGGTCGACCGGTCTCATGAACCCCTCCAGGTAAGAACCCTCGGCGGATGGTGCGGCCGCCAGGAAGTGCCACGTCCGTAGCTGCACTGTAATGCTTGACAACTCCGGTGAACAGCCTTCACCGTTAACGGCGATAACGCAATCTATACCCATGCACGATCGCTACATGCGGGGGTGACGGCGACGTGAACGGTATCGAATCGCCAACAGATCTGCTCGCGGACGCCGAGCGGCTCCACGCGCCGGGGCGGGAGCACGAAGTTCCGTACCGCGCCTACCTGTTCGGACCGTTCCGGGTCTTCAAGGGAGAGGAAGTCCTGGGCCAGCGGCGGCAGCGTCGCGAGAAGGCACTGCTGTTACTGAAGTGGTTCCTGCTGAACCCGGGCAAGCCTCGTTCGATGGACCAACTCATCGATCTGGGCTGGCCGGACACCACACCCGAGAAGGCGGCGGGCAGCTTCCACGTGGCCATGCACTGTCTGCGGCGCATGCTCGAACCGGATCTGCATCCCGGCGAGGAGTCGTCCTTCGTGGTCCGCAGCGGCGCCAACTTCTACCGCTTCGAGGCGGGCGAGAGCTGGTGGACCGACGCGGGCGAGGTGGAGCGCCTCTTCGAGCAGGCGCGGGCCGACGACATCCGCGGCGACGCACGCCGCGCCTGCTTCTACTACAGCCGCGTCAGCGCCTACACAGTCCGGCGGTTCCTCGAGGACGAGGAGACGCGCTACCAGTGGCTGGCGCCGTACTGCAGGCGGTACCAGCTGCTCTGCGCACAGGCCCTGGCCCGTCTCATCCAGATCCACCGGGCGCGAGGGGAACTGGACGAGTCCCTCGAGTACGCCCACCAGATGCTGCGGCTGGACCCGTACAACGAACTGGCCGCCACCACGGTCATCGAGACGCACTTCCAACTCGGCCGTCAGGCCCACGCGCAGCACCGGCTGTGCGCGTTCCTGGACTCCCTCCAGCGTGACCTCGGTGCCGAGCCCAGCAATGACCTTCTGGCGCTCCAGGACCGGATCCTGCACAGCACAGCCACCTGAGTCGTCCGAAGTCCCATCTGTCTCATCCGTATCTTCCGGCGGCCCTCCGGCGTTGTAACAATCAGCACCGGAGGGAGACACCATGAGCAGCCCAGCACTAGAGATCGCCCTGGCTCACCACCGCGCCTGGACCCGCAAGGACCTCGATCTGGCGATGAGCTATATCGCCGACGACGTCGTGTGCGACGCCCCGGCGGGACGGCTCAACGGCATCCAGGCGTATCGCGAGTTCATGACGCCGCTCGTCGAGCGGTTCCTCATCAGGGCGGAGATGATCGCCTCGTTCGGGGACGACAGCACGGCTCTCCTCATGTACAACACCGAAACGGTTCCGGCCAAGAGCGCACCGGCGGCGGAGTGCGTCACGGTCCGCGACGGGAAGATCGTCTACAACCGATTCGTGTTCGATCGTACGCCGTTCGACGAGTTCCGCCGCCAGCAGGCGCAGGCCGCTTCCTGACGATCGAAGAGGTCGCGGCCTGCCCGGCTCTCAGCGGGCGTGGCGCACTCTCTCCCGCAGTGCGAGGAGTTCTCGGCTGGGCGTCGTCCCGAGGTCTTCCTCCAAGGTCCGGATGAAGCGTTCGAGCTCCGAGATCGCTCCCATCACGCCGCCCTGCTCCAGGTGGACCTCCACGACGGAGGTGACCGCTTCCTCCGAGTACGGGTCGCGGTCCAGGATCCCCATGGCGCACCTCAGCGCCTCGTACCGCCGACCGGTCTCGCGGTACAGGCGCAGCAGCCGGCTCAGCGCCTCCTCGTACCGGAGGTCGTGAGCCGTCCGAAACGGCGTGAAGGCGTCCTCGTACACGTCCTCGGGCAGGAAACCCCGGCTGTAGTGTTCGATCAACCGCTCGTACGATGTGATCGCCGCTGTCGTGTCGCCCTTCTCCTGTGCGGCGTGCGCCGATGCCGACAGCCGCTCGGCCTCGTCCACGTCGGTCCACCAGCGGTCGCAGGGATCGAACCAGTAACGGCCCTGTGAGTCCGAGCGGATGAACGTCGACGGCCGGCGGCCGGGCAGCTCCGGCTCGAGGGCGTGGCGCAGAGCGTGCTGCGTCACGTGGAGCTTGTTCGCCGGGTCGCGCCTGCAGCCCGGCCACAACACCTCGGACAGCTCGGTGACCTTGAACCTCTGCCCCGGGTTCAGCAGGAACCACTTGAGCAAGGTGCACGCGCTCGCTCGCCCTCGCGCCGGATCCCCCAGCGGGGCGCCGTGCCGGACCACGCGGAACGGGCCGAACAACTGCGCCTCGTACGTTGTGCGGTCCCCGGCCGGTCCCCTGACGGCGGTCCGTCCGCGGGCTTCTTTCTCCTGTGCTGTGGCAGGCTTTGAGACCGGTACATCGCCGACAGCTTGATGCATTTCTCCCCCGTGACTCGTTCGCAGCCGAGTGTTCGGCCCATTGTTCCCCGAGCATCTCCGTTCAAAACTGCCGTGTGTGACGGGCCACGTCCAGGTCCGCTGACCGGAATGCACGTGTCCAAGTCCCCCTGGATGAACGGGGTTCGACGCTGCCAGCTTGCAGGTGAAGTAAGTCGTCCGTAATCGGGCCCTTCAAGACTCCTCCGGGACGAAGGGGGACGCATGACCCAACAAGCACGGTTTCGGATCTCCGACCTGTCCGCCGAGAAGCGGGCTCTGCTCACCCAGAAGCTCCGGACGCGCGTCGCCGGCGGTGCTGCCTCGCCCGACCACTACGACGCGGTGATCCTGGGAGGCGGTGCCGCCGGCCTCACTCTGGCACTCCACCTTCGCCGGGTTCGGCCGGGCATCCGGGTGCTGGTCGCGGAGAGGCAGGAGCACCCCGTGCCGGAGGCCACGCACAAGGTCGGCGAATCGACCGTGGAGATCGCCGCACACTACCTGCGCGACGTCCTCGGGCTGCGCGAACACCTGGAGAAGGAGCAGATCCGCAAGTTCGGTCTGCGCATGTTCTTCAGCAACGACGACAACAGCGACATCACCGAGCGGGTGGAGCTGGGCAGTTCGGTCTTCCCTCCGCTGGCCACCTACCAGCTCGACCGGGGACGCCTGGAGAACGAACTCGGGGCGGTCTGCTCCCGCGAGGGTGTCGACTTCCTCCCGGGGAGCAAAGTGCTCGAGGTCGAGTCCTCGCCCGACCGGTCACACCACCAGGTCCGCCTGCTCGCAGGCGCCGAGGAGCGCAGCGTCCGGGCCCGGTGGGTGATCGACGCCACCGGACGCGGGCACTTCCTGCAGCGACGGCTCGGACTGCGCAGGAACGTGGGGCACAAGGCCAACGCCGCGTGGTTCCGGGTCGGCCACCCCATCGACCTCGGAACCTGGGCCGCCGACCCGGCCTGGCACTCCCGCCTCCGGGAGGGCCGGCGCGAGATGTCCACCAACCACCTGATGGGGCCCGGCTACTGGGTCTGGCTCATCCGGCTCGCCTCCGGGGGCATCAGCATCGGCATCGTCGCGGAGGCCGGCACACACCCGTTCGACGAGTTCAACACCCTTGAGCGAGCACTTGACTGGCTCCGCCGTCATGAGCCGCAATGCGCCCGGGCCGTCGAGGAACACCGCGACGGCATCCAGGACTTCCGGGTGATGAAGGACTACTCCTACAGCTGCGACCAGGTCTACGACGGCCGCGCACGCTGGTGCCTGACCGGTGAGTCCGGGATCTTCCTCGACCCGCTCTACTCACCCGGCCTGGACCTCATCGCCATCAGCAACGGGCTGGTGGCCGACCTCGTGACCAGGTCCCTCGACGGCGAGGACGTCGCCGTCCGGGCGTCCGTACACGACGCGCTCTTCCGGCGCGTCACCGACATGTGGCTCGCCGTCTACGAGAACCAGTACACGCTCATGGGCAACGCCCGGGTGATGGTCTCGAAGGTTATCTGGGACACCGCCTTCTACTGGGGGGTCTTCGGCCTGCTCTTCTTCCGGGACAGGTTCCGCACGGTGGCCGACAACCCCGCCGTGGTGGCCGACCTGGAACACGTCACCGACATCAGCAACCGGGTCCAGAAGTTCTTCCGCGAGTGGGCGGCCATCGAGGACTCCGGTCTGGAAGCCCGGTTCGTCGACCTCTACTCCCCGCTGAACTTCATGGTGAAACTGCACGCCGGCATGGCCGACGACCTGCCCGAGGACCGGTTCCCGGAGCGTTTCTCCGCCAACACCAGGCTCTTCGCCCAACTGGCCGGACAACTGGTCACCGCGGTCATCGACGCCCACGGCGACCGGTACGACGACGACCGCGTCATCGCCCAGGTCCAGAGCTGGCAGCGGGATCCCCTGATCGCCGACCTGATCGCCACCCATCGACGGGAGCGGCACCGCAACCCCACCAGCGAGGGCTGGATCGCCCTGCCCACGCACCGCGAGGGGGAAAGCACCGCAGGTCACGAACCGAACGGAGCGGACAGCATGGAACAGCACAGCAGCGAGGTCAGCTATGCGTGACACCTCCGAGCGCTTCGACGTGGCGATCCTCGGCGGCGGCATCGCCGGACTGACCCTGGCCCTCCAGCTCAAGCGCGCCGACCCCGAACTGCGCGTCGCGGTCCTCGAGCGGCAGCAGCACCCCGTGCCCGAGGCCGCCCACAAGGTCGGCGAGTCCAGCGTCGAGGTCCAGGCCCACTATCTGCGCGACGTCCTCGGGCTCGAAGAGCACCTCGACCGGGACCAGTTGCACAAGTTCGGCCTGCGGATGTTCTTCACCCACGCAGGCAACGACGACATCACCCGCCGGGTCGAGTACGGCCAGATCTCCGAAGCGCCCCTGCCCTCGTACCAGCTCGACCGCGGCCGGCTGGAGAACGCGCTCGGCGCAATCGTCGCCGGCCTGGGGGTGACGTTCCGGCAGCGCTGCAAGGTCCGCGACGTGGCACTCGGCACCAGCGGTGACGACCACGTCGTGCACGCCGTCGACGGCGAGGACGAGCACACGCTCCGGGCACGCTGGGTCGTCGACGCGACAGGTCGCGCGGGCCTGCTCAAGCGCAAGCTGGGCCTGGCCAGGGAGCTCGGCCACCACGCGAACGCGTCCTGGTTCCGCATCGACCACCAGGTCGACGTACAGCAGTGGTCCAAGGACGAGCAGTGGCGAGCCCGGGTCAGCGACGGCCTGCGCCGGCTGTCCACCAACCACCTCATGGGGCCCGGGTACTGGGTGTGGCTCATCCCGCTCGCGTCGGGATCGACGAGCATCGGCATCGTCGCCGACGACGACGCCCACTCCTTCGAGGGATTCAACACCCTTGACCGTGCCCTGGACTGGCTCGCCGAGCATGAGCCGCAGTGTGCGGCCGAGGTACGGCGCCACCGGGCGAAGATCCAGGACTTCCGGGTGATGAAGGACTACGCCTACGGCTGCCGGCAGGTGTACTCCGAGGACCGGTGGTGCCTGACCGGTGAGGCGGGGGTCTCGATCGACCCGCTGTACTCCTCCGGTGGCGACCTGATGGCGATCAGCAACGGCCTCATCACCGATCTCGTCACACGGGACCGCCGTGGCGAGGACGTCACCGAAAGGGCCGTGGCGCACAGCCAGGTGTACCTGGTGCTGAGCGAGATCTGGCTCGTCGCCTACGAGGGCCAGTACCCGATCATGGCCAACCCGCAGGTGATGGTGGCGAAGGTCATCTGGGACACCATCATCTACTGGGCCGTGCCCGGCCTGCTGTTCTTCCACGGCAAGTTCAGCCGCCTCGGCGAGAGTCCGAGGGCCTTCGCCAACCTCCAGCGCACCTGGCTGCTGCACACCCGCGTCCAGCAGTTCCTCAGGGAGTGGCACCTCGTCGGCAACGAGCCGGCGTCCGACGTGTTCGCGGACCCCTACAGCCTGCTGGACTTCATCGTCGATCTGCACAACGGCATGGCGGCCGGCCTCAACGACGACGAGCTGGAGGACCAGTTCGCACGCAACGTCGTCCTGCTGGAGCAGCTCGCGGGACAACTGGTCAGCACCGTCATCGAGCGCCTGGAGCAGCGCGGTGCCGACGACGCGGCCAAGGCCCGGATCGAGCAGTGGCGCGCCGATGAGCTCCTGCGGGAAGCCGTCGAGCGGTACAGGGAGCGGGACCCGCTCGACCCCATCGACAGCGCCTGGATCACCCTCGGAACCCGCACTGCGGCGGTGGCCCCATGAACGACAGGAGCGCGATGAACGACGAGGACGTCGTGGCGGCGGGATGGGACGACGTCGTCGACGTCGCCGTGGTCGGCGGCGGAGCCGCCGGGCTGACCCTGGGCCTGCAGCTGTGCAGGCAGCGCCCCGACACCCGGATCGTGGTGCTGGAGCGCCAGGACCACCCGGTGCCGGAGGCGTCCCACAAGGTCGGGGAGTCCACCGTGGAGATCGCCGGCTACTACCTGCGGCAGGTCCTGGGGCTGCAACCCCACCTGCAGTCCGAGCAGTTGAAAAAGTACGGACTGCGGGTGTTCTTCTCCAAGAACGGCAATGACGACATCACCCGGCGTGTGGAACTCGGCCACTCGGTCTGCCCGCCGGGCGCGGTCGGCACCTACCAGCTCGACCGCGGCCGCTTGGAGAACGCTCTGGGGCGCGAACTGGCCGCCCGCGGCGTGCGGTTCCTGTCCGGGGCGAAGGTCGAGGCCGTGGACCTGCTTCCCGGCGCCGAGCACCACCTGCTCCAGGTCCGCACCGCGGACGGCGCCATCCGGCGGATCCGGGCGCGGTGGGTGGTGGACGCCACCGGCCGCACGTCCCTGCTCAAGCGGCGGCTCGGCCTCGCCAGGAAGGTCGGTCACCGGGCCAACGCCGTCTGGTTCCGCGTCGGCTGCCCCATCGACGTCGACCGGTGGTCCGACGATCCCGAGTGGCACGGCCGGATCGAGGAGGGCCGGCGCGAGCTGTCCACCAACCACCTGATGGGGCCCGGCTACTGGGTCTGGCTGATCAGGCTCGCCTCCGGATCCACCAGCGTGGGCATCGTCACCGACGCGGACCTCCACCGGTTCGAGCAGCTAAACCGGTTCGACCGCGCCCTGGACTGGCTTGCGCGACACGAGCCGCAGTGCGCGGACGTCATCCGGCAGCACCGCGACAAGCTGCAGGACTTCCGCGTCATGAAGGACTACGCCTACAGCTGCGAGCAGGTCTTCTCCGCGGACCGCTGGTGCCTCGCCGGGGAGGCCGGCGTCTTCCTCGACCCCCTGTACTCCCCCGGGCTGGACCTGATCGCCATCAGCAACGGCCTGATCACCGACCTGATCACGCACGCGCTCGACGGTGACGACATCGCAGAGCTCGCCGCGATCCACAACCAGGTGTTCCTGCTGATCGCCGAGGGCTGGCTGAGCATCTACGAGAACCAGTACCCGCTGATGGGCAACGCCCGGGTCATGCTCGCCAAGGTGATCTGGGACACGGCCGTGTACTGGGCGGTTCCGGGGCTGCTGTACTTCCACGACGTGCTGCGGCACCTGGCGGACCGGCCCGACGTGGTCGAGGGACTGGCCCGCTTCAGCACGGCCAGCCGGGAGGTCCAGCGCTTCTTCCGGGAGTGGGGCGCCGTGGACGACGAACCGCGCGACCAGGCCCCCTTCGTCCGGTTCTACGACTTCGACTTCATGCGCCGCCTGCACATCGGCATGACGGCGGACCTCGCGGACGCGGACCTGAGCACGCAGTTCGCGGCCAACATCCGGTTCATCGAGCACCTGTCGGGCCAGCTGGTGGCGACGGTGCTGGAGGAGTTCGAAGCCGAGTCCTGGAACCCGGCCAAGCGGGAACAGGCGCAAAGGTGGCGGGCCGACCGGGCCCTGATGTCTCTCGTCGAGGTCCACCTGCGGGAGAGGGAGTCGACGCCCCTCAGCGACCAGTGGATCAGGCTGCGGCCGGTCGACGAGACCGTGGGCACGGGGGAGGCCCGATGACCGGTGTGCTGGGTGAGGGCGCGGTACTGCACGAGCGCATCGCGCGGCTGCCCCAGGACAAGCGCGCCCGCCTCGTCCAACGCCTGCGCGATCAGTCGCACACCGCCCGGGGCACGGACACGTGGTTCGTCCGGTACTCGAGTGTCGACGCGCCCACCTTCCGGTTGTTCTGCTTCCCCTACGCCGGCGGCGGCAGTTCGGTGTTCCGCGCGTGGAGCGAGGCGCTGCCCGCCGGGGCCGAGGTCTGGGCGGCCCAGCTCCCGGGCCGCGAGACCCGGGTGGACGAACCGGCCCTGCGACGCCTGGACCCGCTGGTCGAGTCCCTGCACGAGGCCATCCTGCCGCGGCTGGACATGCCGTACGCCTTCTTCGGTCACAGCATGGGCGCGCTGGTCGCGTTCGAGCTCACCCGGCGCCTGCGCCGCGCCGGGGCACCTCAGCCGTCCGGGCTGTTCCTCGGTGCGTTCCGGGCGCCCCAACTGCCCAATCCCAACATCAGGATCCATCATCTGCCCGACGAAGTACTGAAGACGGTGCTCCGCAAGGAGGGCACGCCCCGCCAGGTACTCGAGAACGGCGAGCTGATGCGTGCTCTGCTGCCCATGCTCCGAGCGGACTTGGAAGTGTGCGACACGTATCAGTACCGCGACGAACGTCCCCTGACGATGCCCGTGTCCGTCTTCGGAGGCCATCAGGACGTGCGCGTGAGCCGCGGCGACCTCGATCTGTGGCGCACCCAGGCCGAGGGGCCGTTCCGGCTCGTCATGCTCCCGGGCTCTCACTTCTTCCTCCACAGCTCACAGGATCTGTTGCTGGCCGAACTCTCCCGGGAACTGGGGGCGGCCTCGCGCACCGCGGAAGGGGAAAGGCGCCATGACTGACCGGTCGCCGGCGAAAGCGCCGCGAGAACCCATCGCCATCGTCGGAATCGGCTGCCGCTTTCCCGGCGGCGCCACCACTCCGGCCGAGTTCTGGGACCTGCTGTGTACCGGCGTCGACGCCACCCGTGACCTGCCCCCGGACCGCTGGGAAGCCGGCAAGTTCTACGACCCGGACGGTGCCAAGCTCGGCAAGATGAGCACGGTGCGGGGAGGATTCCTCGACCGGATCGACCAGTTCGACGCTCAGTTCTTCGGGATCTCTCCGCGCGAGGCCGTCTGGCTGGACCCCCAGCAGCGCCTGCTGCTGCAGGCCGCCTGGGAGGCCCTGGAGGACGGCGGCCAGGTCGCCGACCGCCTCGCCGGCAGTGACACGGGCGTCTTCATGGGCGGTTTCACCCTGGACTACCAGCTGCTCCAGAACTACGGCGTGCACAGCCGCTACGAGCTGCAGAGCCACTCGGCCACCGGCATGATGATGACGATGCTGGCCAACCGGCTGTCGTACTCGTTCGACTTCCGGGGGCCGAGCCTCGCCGTGGACACCGCCTGCTCGGGCTCGCTGGTCGCGGTCCACCTGGCGGCACAGAGCCTGTGGAACCGCGAGTGCTCCCTGGCGCTGGCGGGCGGCGTGAACGTGATGATCGCCCCCAACATGACCATCGCGGAGTCCAAGGGCGGATTCCTGTCCCCCGACGGCCGCTGCAAGGCCTTCGACGCGTCCGCCGACGGATACGCGCGCGGTGAGGGCGCCGGCGTCGTAGTGCTCAAGCCGCTGGCGCGGGCGCTCGCCGACCGCGACCCGGTCTACGCGCTGATCCGGGGAACGGCTGTCTCCCAGGACGGCCACAGCAACGGCATCACCGTCCCCAACGCGGACGCCCAGGAGGCGGCGATGCGTGCGGCCTGCCGGCAGGCCGGCATCGCGCCTCACGAAGTCCAGTACGTCGAGGCGCACGGAACCGGAACCCCGGTGGGGGACCCCATCGAGGCGGGCGCCATCGGCCGGGTCTTCTCGGAGGGCCGCCCCGCCGGTGAGCGCGTGGTGATCGGGTCCGTCAAGACCAACATCGGACACCTCGAGGCGGCCGCCGGAGTGGCCGGACTGATCAAGACGGCACTGTCCCTCAAGCACCGCCGGATCCCGGGGCAGCTGCACCTTGACACACCCAACCCGGCGATCGCGTTCGACGAGCTCCGACTCCACGTCCAGACACGCCTGGAGGACTGGCCCGAGGCCCCCGGCCCGCGCCTCGCCGGGGTCAACTCCTTCGGCTTCGGCGGCACCAACGCCCATGTGGTCCTCCAGGAGCCCCCCGGCGAGCAGCCGGCCGAGCCGCGCGCCGGCGGCCGGAGACGCTGTCTGGTCCCGCTGTCGGCCCGCGCCCCTGAGGCACTGTCGGCCATGGCGGCATCCCTGAGCGACGTGCTGGCGGACACCGCGCACGACCTCAGGGACATCGGCTACACGCGCGCTCTGCGCCGCAGCCACCACGACCACCGGCTCGCGGTCGTCGCGGCCACCGCGGCCGAGGCCGCCGAGAAACTCGGCGCCTTCAGCGCGGGGAGCGAGACCCAGGGCGTCGCGGCCGGACGCGTTCCGGTCGGGGAACGGCCGAAGCTGGCCTTCGTCTGTTCCGGCATGGGCCCCCAGTGGTGGGCCATGGCGCGGCAACTGCTGGAGGCCGAGCCGGTCTTCCGTGCCGCCATCGAACGCTGCGACCGGGAGCTGGGCAAGTACACCGGATGGTCCCTGCTCGACGAGCTCCTCGCACCTGAGGAGACCTCCCGCATGGCCGAGACCGAGGTCGCCCAGCCGGCCAACTTCGCGGTCCAGCTGGGCCTCGCCGAGCTGTGGCGTTCCTGGGGCATCGAACCCGACGGCGTCGTCGGGCACAGCACCGGTGAGGTCGCCGCACAGTACCTCGCGGGCGTGCTCGGCTTCGAGGACGCCGTCAAGGTGAACTACTACCGCAGCAGTCTCCAGCAGCGGGCCACCGGAACCGGCCGGATGCTCGCGGTGGGCATGACGCCCGAGACCCTCAACCAGGCCGTGGCGGACGCGGGCCCGCTGGTCTCGGTGGCGGCCGTCAACAGTCCGACCGCGGTCACTCTGGCCGGCGACGCCGGGATCCTGCAGAGCATGGCGGCCCAGCTGGAGACCTTCGGGGTCTTCCACCGGTTCCTGAACGTCAAGGTCCCGTACCACAGCCACTACATGGACCCGCTGCGCGAGGACCTGGAAAAGGGACTGGCCGACATCCGCCCGTCCTCCGCCACCCTCCCCCTGTACTCGACCGTGACCGGCACCCGCATCGACGGCCGGGGCGCCGACGCCCACTACTGGTGGCAGAACGTCCGCGCGACCGTCCTGTTCGCGGCCGCCTTCCGCCAGATGCTGGCCGACGGATACACCCACTTCGTCGAGCTCGGCCCCCACCCCGTCCTGGCCGGCTCCATGCGGGAACTGCTCGCGGAACATCAGCAGGACGGGCTCGTGCTGCCCTCGCTGCGCCGGGACGAACCCGACGACGCCGTGCTCCTCGGCTCACTCGGCGCCCTCTACAGCCGTGGCCACGAGGTGAACTGGGAGGCGTTCTACGGCGAGGACGCACGCCTGCTGGCACTGCCGCCCTACCCGTGGCAGCTGGGGACCTACTGGAGCGAATCGGTGGAGGCCCGCGAAGACCGCCACTACACCGAGGTCCACCCCCTGCTCGGGCAGCGCATGAACGCCACCCACCCGTCGTGGGAGCGGGAGATCGGCTCACGGCTGCTTCCCTACCTGGCCGACCACCGGATCCAGGGGAACACCGTGCTTCCCGGCGCCGCGTTCATCGAACTGGCCATGGCGGCGGCGCAGGAGGTGTACGGCGAGGGCTGCTACACCCTCGAGAACCTGGAACTGCGCAGGGCCCTCGTGCTGCCCGGCACGGCCGACCCGCGGCTGCGCACCACCCTCTACCAGGAGTCGGGCCGTATCGAAGTCGCCGGTTTCGCGGCTTCGCCCGGCGGCGACCGCACCTGGACGCTGCATGTGACCGCTCAGCTGGGCCTGCGCCCACCGGCCCGCACCGAACGGGACCTGGACGGCGCACGAGCCACCTGCGAACAGCACTTCTCCCACGACGAGTTCTACGGCCTCGTCCAGCAGATGGGCTTCCAGTACGGACCCGCGTTCCGGACGGTCGAGGAGCTCGCCACCGGCCCGCAGCACGTCGTCGGACGGGTGAGCGTCCCCGCATGCGTGCGCGACGAACTCGGGGCCTACCGCTTCCACCCCAGTCTGATCGACGCCGCCTTCCAGGTCCTGCTGACGTCCGCCGCGCCTCGGGCGGCCGACGGGACCCTCCCGTCCAGTCCCTACCTGCCCGTGGCCATCGACAGCGTCACGGTGCTCGGGCGCGCCGCCGACGAGATGTACGTGGTGGCCGAGGTCACCGCCGCCGACGCACGGGTCATCGTCAGCGACATCTCCCTGTGCGACGCCCGGGGCACGGTGCTCGTCGACATCCGGGGGTTCAGGGCACAGTCCCTCGACACCGCGGCCAGTCTGTCCCCCGAACGCATCGACCAGGGGCTCTACGAGCTCCAGTGGCGCCCGTCGCCGCCCGAGGACGACGTGGAGCTCAGGGCCGGTGACGCTCCGGACGACGACCCGGCGGGCACCTGGGTGCTCTTCACCGGCACGACCGGCGTCGGCGCCGAGACGGCCCGGCAGCTGACCGAGGCCGGGCACCACGTGGTGACGGTGTCCCCGGGCGAGGTGCCCGAGCCCGTCCGGACCCCGGACGGCGGCTACGTGCTCGACCCCACCCGCGCCGAGCACTACCGGCGGCTGCTGCGCGAACTCACGCACGAGACCGAGATCGGCACAGTCGTGCACCTGTGGAGCCTCGACGCACCGTTCGGCGAGGACACCCCCGTCACAGCACTCCAGGACGGCCAGAACCTCGGCGCGCTCTCGGTCCTGCACCTGATGCAGGCGCTCTCCGCCGAGGTCACCCGGCGGCTGCCCCGGGTCTGGCTGGTCACCCGCACGGCGCAGGCGGTGGGAGAGGACCCGCGGCCCCTCGCCCTGCCGCAGTCCCCGATGTGGGGAATCGGCCGAGTGATCGGCCACCAGGAGTTCACCGGCATGTGGGGAGGCATGGTCGACCTCGACGCCGGGCCGGACGCAAAGGAGGCGCGCCGACTGGTCGAGGAGATCACCGCGCGGCGTGGCGAGGACCAGATCGCGTTCCGCGACGGCCTGCGACACGTCGCACGGCTGGTGCGCGCCGAGAGCCTCACCCCGCCCTTCCCGGCAACCCTGCACGACGACGTGACCTACCTGGTCACCGGCGGCTCAGGGGCGCTCGGACGCCTCGTGGCCCGGTTCCTGGCCGACCGGGGGGCACGCCACCTCGTGCTGATGGGACGCACGCCCGTACCCCCGCGCGACACCTGGCACGACCTGCCCGCCGAGCACGCGCAGCGCGACCTGGTCGACGAGCTGCTGCGGTTGGACAGCCGCGGGGTGCAGGTCCACTGCGCCGCCGTCGACTCCGCCGACGAGGCGCAGTTGCGCGCATGGCTCGCCGAGCACCAGCGGCTTCGCCGGCCACCGATCGGGGGTGTCGTGCACGCCGCCGGCGTCGTCGAGGACGAGCTGATGCTGCGGATGAGCCGGGACACGTTCCAGCGCGTGATGCGGCCCAAGATGAACGGCGGTTGGCTGCTGCACCGGCTGTTTGCCGACACCCCGCTGGAGTTCTTCGTCCTGTTCGGCTCGGTCGGGTCCGTCATCGCCTCCGCCGGCCAGGCCAACTACGCGGCCGCGAACGCCTTCCTCGACGCGCTCGCCCAGCACCGGCGGTCCCTGGGCCTGCCCGCCCTGAGCATCGGCTGGGGGCCGTGGTCGGTCGGCATGGTGGAGAAGCTCAACCTGGAGCAGATGTACGCACGACGCGGCATCGAGCTGATCACCCCCGAAGCCGGAATGCGGATTCTCGGCCGCCTGATCGGCCGGCGCTCGGCCCACGTGGTGGCGATCACGGCCGACTGGGCGACCGCCCGGGCGGCGTCCGTGGCAGGGCAGCTCCCGCCGATGTTCGCCGAGCTGGGCGTGGAGTACTCCGACGCCCAGGGGCAGGAGGACGCGGCTGGTGCCGACACCGTACTCGCCTCCCTGCGGCGCGCTCCGGAGCCGGACCGCCTGGGCGTGCTCGCGGCACACCTGCACGGCATCGCCGCGCTGGTCCTCAAGCTGGACCCGGCGCAGTTCGGCGACGAGGAGAACCTCAGCAACCTGGGCATCGACTCGCTGATGGCGGTCGAGGTCAAATCCCGCATCGAGGCGACACTGCGCGCGGACGTCTCGGTCCTCGACCTGCTCCAGGGGGTGACCGTCCTCGACCTCGCGACCCGGATCCTGCCGCTTCTGGACCTTCAGGAGCCCGCCCACTCCGGCCCCGGCGGGCCGGCCGCGACCGACGCGGACACGCCGCCGGGCGAGGAGCCGCCGGATGAGGAACTCGCGGCGCTGCTCGCGCAGGTTCCCCCCGACGAGCTGGAGCAGCTCCTCGACGAACTGGAGCAGGACCCCACCGAGAACCCGACGGGAGCGATGAACCATGACCCTGTCGCTTAGCAGGTTGCGTCGCGCCGTGATGGGCGTCTCGGACGCGGAGGCGACCTCCTTCAGCCGGGGCGACACCCCGACGTGGCGGCACCTGGAGACCGTCGTACGGACCGCTGTCGGCGGTTACCACGCGGTCCTGGACGGCAGCCGCTTCGACGACCTGATCCCTCGCCTGGACCGGACCCCTGTGGAGCTGCGCGGATACGCCTACGAAGGCGCCGCCATGGGACTGACCGGCCTGGACTGCTTCCTGCCGGGCAAGTCCCGGCTCCAGGCCTACCTGGCCGGCCCCGGGAGCCCGCACATCTACATGGTCCACATCGGAGCGGGCGAGGCGCTGGCGCGGCTGCGCCGCAGGCCGGAGGTGTTCATGCGGCGCCTGACCGATCCCGCGCTGCGGTGGCTGGTGATGGACGGTTACGGCTTCCACGAAGGCTTCTTCAAGCCGCGGCGGTTCGTGGAGCGGCAGCAGGTCCCGGTGCATCTGTCGCCCTTCGCGCGGCGCGTCTTCGACCAGGGGATCGGGCGGAGCGTCTGGTTCACCTCGGGCGCCGACGCCGACGGGATCTCCCGCGCCATCGCGGCGTTCCCGGCGCACCGGCATGCCGACCTGTGGCTGGGTGTCGGCGTGGCCTGCGGCTACGTCGGCGGCGTCGATCGGGCCACCGTCGAGGCACTGCGCGCGGCCGCCGGCCGGCACGCGTCCCGGATGGCCGTCGGGACTGCGTTCGTGGCCAAGGGCCGGCTCCGGGCCGGCAACCCGATACCCGACACCGACCTGGCCTGTGAGGTGCTGTGCGGCATCTCCGGCCGGCAAGCCGCCCGACTCGTCGACCGGGCCTTCGAGGACCTGCCCGACACTCCGTCCGCGCCGGCCTACGACACCTTGCAGCGACGCCTGGAGAGCAGCCTCGCCGTCGCCCCTTCGGTGACGGGAGACGACACATGACCGTGTTGGGGGCCGTGATGAGGCCGCTGTTCGAGGTCGCCCCGTCGGACCTGCCCGCCGTCGCGATGGGCGCCGACGCGTCCGCGGAGCGACTGAGCAGGGTGGTGTTCACCGTCACGGAGTGCTGCCAGATGACGCTCCTGAACCGCCGAGAGGCGACGCTGGTCCGCAAGCTCGACGCCTACCCCGAGGAGCTTCGCGGGTTCGCCTACGAGGGCGCGGGGGTCGGGCTCGCGGCTCTGGACCACCTGCTGCCGTGGAAGCAGCGCACCCGCCGCTTCGTCGACGGAGCCGCGAGCGCGTATGTGTTCGCGGTCTACCTCGGCGCGGGGATGGGTCTGGCACGGCTGCGCCGCAACCCGGAGCCGTTCCGCCGGCGGCTGCGGGACGACGTGTTCAACTGGGTGGTCCTCGACGGATACGGCTTCCACGAGGGCTTCTTCGCCCATCGCCGGCACGTCCAGGAGCGCGCCACGCCCCGATACCTCAGCGGCTACGGGCTGAGCGCCTTCGACCACGGCCTGGGGCGCAGCATCTGGTTCGCCACGGGTGCGGACGTCAAGCGGGTCATGGCGACCATCGAGGCGTTCCCCGAGTCACGCCGGGGCGACCTGTGGGCCGGCGTCGGTCTGGCCTGCGGGTACACCGGCGGGGTGGACGAGCCGACGGTCGAGGCGCTGCGCGCCCGTGCGGACGCCTATCGCGGCCGGCTCGCCGAAGGCGTGATCGTCGCGGCCAAGGCCCGGCACCAGGTGGGCAACCCGGCCGAGCACAACGAGATCGCCTGCCGGGTGATCTGCGGAGTCGACAGCCGCGAGGCGGCCGACGTCGCCACCACCGCCCTGGTCGATCTCCCGACCGACGAAGTCGAACCGGCCTACGAGATCTGGCGCCGTCGCATTCGGATGCAGTTCGCCTGATCACTCACGCCACTCACCCGTGAAACGGGGGAAAATTGTCCAACTCGGAGATATCCATTCGTTTCTTCCTGCAGCTGACCGTCATTCTCGCGAGCTGCCGCCTGGTCGGTCTCCTCGTCCGGAGGATGGGACAGCCGCAGGTCGTGGGGGAGATGATCGCCGGCGTCCTGCTGGGGCCCTCCCTGCTGGGACTGCTGTTCCCGCACTGGCAGCACAAGCTGTTCCCCACCGGCCCGTCCATGACCATGATCTACGTGGCCGCCCAGGTCGGACTCGTGCTGTATATGTTCCTGGTCGGCCTGGAGTTCGACGCCGGTCTGATCCGGCACCGGGTCTCCAGTGCCGTCTCCATCTCGCTGTCCGGCATCTTCGCACCGCTCGTGCTGGGCGCCCTGACCGCGTTGCTGCTCGTTCATCAGGGCGGCACCTTCTTCGCCGAAGGCGTCCGGTCCTGGCAGGCCATGCTGTTCATGGGAGCGGCCATCGCCATCACCGCCTTCCCGATGCTCGCCCGTATCATCTTCGAGCGCCGGCTGACCGGGACCTCGCTGGGCACACTCGCACTGGCGGCCGGAGCCACGGACGACGCGATCTCCTGGTGCCTGCTCGCCGTCGTCCTCGCCGTGTTCAAACAGGACATGCTGATCGCGTTCCTGGCCATCGGCGGCGGCATCGTCTACGCCGTCGCCGTGCTGACCATGGGCAAGCGGCTCCTGAGCCGGCTGGGGACCAAGGCCGAGCGGGAGGGCGGCGTCAGCCCGCAGATCCTGGGCCTGGTGCTGATGCTGCTCATGCTGGCGGGGTGGTTCACCGATTACGTCGGCATCTACGCCGTGTTCGGGGCGTTCATCCTCGGCGCGGCGATGCCACGCGGCCTCTTCGCCGAGCGTGTACGCCACGCCCTCGAGCCCCTTGTCACCAACTTCCTGCTGCCGCTGTTCTTCGTGTTCTCCGGCCTGAACACCCAGATCGGTCTCGTCAACAGCCCCTCCCGTTGGGGTGTCGCGCTGCTCGTACTGGTGGTGTCGGTGATGGGCAAGGGCGTCGCCTGCTGGTTCGCGGCCCGGCTCAACGGGGAACCGCAGCGCGAGGCCCTGGCGCTGGGAAGCCTGATGAACGCGCGGGGCCTCATGGAGCTCATCCTGCTCAACATCGGGCTCCAGGCCGGCCTGATCACCCCGACCCTCTTCACCATCCTGGTCTTCATGGCCATCGCGACCACGCTCATGGCCACCCCGCTGTTCGAGTACGTCTACGGCCGGTTCCGTCCCCAGCCGACGCCCATGACCACCGCCCCCGGCGACGCCGCCACAAGCCTTGCCCAGGCACCGGGAGGCCGCTGATGACCCTGCCACTCGGAACGCTGCTCAAGCCGGTCTTCCCGCTGTCCGCGGACGCCTTTCCCCGCATGGCGGCCGAACGCTTCGGCGTTCAGGAGGACATGGACAAGACCTGGCTCACGTTCGAGCCGGTCGCCCGCACACTCGTGGACAGCTTCTACATGACGCTGGACCACCCACGGCACGAGAGCCTGGTCCCCCGGCTGGAGGCCACGCCGCCCGCGGTGCGGGGCATCGCCTACGAGGGCGCCGGCATGGGGCTGATGCTGCTGGACAGCCTGTTTCCGTACAAGAAGCGGCTGCCGGCGTTCCTCCACGGGCCCGGCGCGCCGTACCGGTGTCTGGTCTACATCGGCGCGGGACTCGTCCTGCCCCGTGTCCCTGTCAGCCCCGGGCGTTTCCTCGCCCGTCAGGACCCCTTCCTGCGTTGGCTGGTGATGGACGGCTACGGCTTCTACGAGGGCTTCTTCTCCTGGCGTGACATCGTCGAGCAGCACAGGACACCGCGCCGGATCCGCGGATACGCGGCGCGCGCCTTCGACCAGGGGCTGGGACGCAGTCTGTGGTTCTCCACCGGCGCCAGCGTCGAGCGGATCATCGCCACCATCAGCGGCTTCCCGCCCCGGCGGCAGGGTGACCTGTGGGGCGGCATCGGCCTGGCCTGTGCCTACGCCGCGGGCGTCATGGACCGCAGCGCCGTCGTCACGCTCCTTCAGGAGGCCGGCCGGTACCGCGCCGACCTCGCCACGGGCACCGCGGTCGCGTCGGTCTTCCGTGAGCAGTCCGGGCTGCCCGCCCCGCACACGGACCTGGCATGTGAGGTCGTCTGGGAGAGGGGGGCGGCCTCGGTCGCCGCCATCGCCCACGAGGCCGGCCGTCGCCTCGGCCGGGCCGGCACCGAACCCGCCTACGAACGGTGGCGCCAGGAGATCCGGGCCGCCTGGCTCGACACACCGGTCCCCGCCTCGACAGGGAAGGAACTCGGCACATGACCACGGTCGGAACCGTCCGCAGGCGGCTGTTCGGGATCCCGTCCGCCAAGGCGGTGTTCTCCCGGCCGGGCTTCGCCCCGGAGGCATGGGAGCGGTTCGCGCCGGTGGCGTGCTCCCTGATGGAGGGCTACCACGCGGCACTCGAGGATCCCAGGCTGGGGGTTCTCGCCGCGCGTCTGGAGGCGGTGGAGCCCGAGCTGAAGGGGTTCGCCTACGAAGGCGCGGGGATGGGGCTGGCGGCCCTGGACGCCGTCACGCCGTACAAGCGGCGGCTCGAGGCCTTCGTCGCCGGGCCCGGCGCCGCCCACATCTACCCGGTCTACGTGGGGGTGGGCCTCGCCTACGCGCGGCTGAGGCGAACTCCGGAAAGCCGGCTGGCGGGCCTCGACCCGCTGCTGGGCTGGGTGACCGCCGACGGGTACGGCTTCCACGAGGCCTTCTTCAAACGCCGGCGCTACGTCGAGCAGCACGCCGTACCGACCCGGCTGTCCGACTACGGCCGCCGGTTCTTCGACCAGGGAGTGGGCCGGGCACTGTGGTTCTCGGGCGGTGCTGTGGTCGACCGCGTCGCCCGTCTCATCACCGGATTCCAGCCCGAGAGGCACGCGGACCTGTGGAGCGGCGTGGGCCTGGCCTCGGCCTACGGCGGTGGCGCCGACGAGGCCGCTCTGCGCTCGGTCCTCGCGTACGCCTCCGCCTACCGGCCCCAGCTGGCCCGCGGCGCGGCGACCGCGGCATGGGGACGCCGTACAGCGGGCAACGAGGCTGCCCACACCGACCTCGCCTGCCGGGTCTTCTGCGGGCGCGGCAGCGAGGACGCGGCCGCCGTGGTCGAGGAAGCGGCCCGCGGCCTGCCCGTGATCAGCGTCGAACCCGGTTACGAGATCTGGCGCAGGCGCACCGAGGAGGGGCTCGCCGCCTGAGCGACCCGGTCGAGTGACACCACCGAATGATCCCCTCAGACACAGGCTCTCAGGCCCACAACGACTCCGCAGAAAGGGAGGCGGTCGTGTACGACGCCATCGTGATCGGTGCCCGAGTGTCCGGCGCACCCACCGCCATGCTGCTCGCCAGGAAGGGCTACCGGGTGCTCCTGCTGGACCGGGCCACCTTCCCCAGTGACACCGTCTCGACCCACATGATCACGGTCGAGGGCAGCGCCCAGCTCAGGCGCTGGGGACTGCTCGGCCAGATAGAGGCCTCCGGCTGCCCCGCCGTGACGAACATCGTGCTCGACCTGTTCTTCGAGAGGTACGGCCACTTCACCCTGGAGGGCTTCCCCTATCCGGTCGACGACGGGTTCGCCGCCATATACGCCCCCAAGCGCACCGTCCTCGACAAGATCCTGGTGGACGCCGCCGCGGCGGCCGGCGCCGATGTCCGCGAGGGCTTCTCCGTACAGGAGGTGCTCACCGAGGACGGCAAGGTCGTGGGGGTCCGCGGACGGGGCGCCAGCGGCATCACCATCACCGAGCGGGCACGCATGGTCGTCGGCGCGGACGGCCTGCGGTCGATCGTCGCGCGGACCGTCTCGGCACCCGAGTACCACGTCGTCCCGCCGAAGGCCTTCGGCTACTACACCTACTGGGACGACGTGGAACTGATGGGCCTGGAGTTCTACACCCGCCCCGGCAGCACCGTCATCGCGTTTCCGACGCACGACGATCAGGCCGCCGTGTTCGTGGAGCGGCCCGAGCGCGACTTCGCCGGCTTCAAGGCCGATTTGCGCGCCGGCTACCTCAAGACGGTCGACGACATCGCTCCCGGCCTGGGGGCGCGCCTCACAGCGGGGCGTCTCGCGCACCGGTTCATGGGAGCGGGGCACCGCCCCAACTTCTTCCGGAAGCCCTTCGGTCCCGGGTGGGCTCTGGTCGGTGACGCCGGCGTCCACAAGGACCCGATCACCGCCCAGGGCATCACCGACGCCTTCCGGGACGCCGAACTGCTCGCCCAGGCCCTCGACGCCGGGTTCTCCGGGCGGATGCCCCTCGAAACAGCCCTGCGCACCTATGAGTACCGGCGCAACGAGGCCCTCAAGCCCCTGTACGACTTCATCGTGGACCACGCCGCGATGGAGCCGTTCGACCCCGCGTTCCAGGACGTGCTCGCCGCGATGCGGGGCAACCAGGACGCCGTCAACCGGTTCTTCGGAGTCATCCAGAACACGGTCCCCTGGGCGGAGTTCTTCTCTCCCCAGAACCTGTCCGCCCTCATGGGTCTCACCGATCCGGACACTCCCGCCGAGCCGGAACTCGCCGAGGCCGGCTGAGCCGCGCCGGCCGATCCGGCCGACCGTCGACGGCGCCGGGGTCCGGCGCCGCGCAACCCGTCCCTTCCAAGCGGAGGTTCCCATGACCTATGTGATCACCGCAGCCTGCGCCGGGAACAAGGACACCGCCTGCTGGGAGGCGTGTCCCGCCGACGCGATCCACCCCGGCCCGGACGAGGCGTCCTTCGGGGAGCACGTCCAGCTCTACATCGATCCGACCGAGTGCATCGACTGCAGTGCCTGCGAACCGGTCTGCCCCGTGGAGGCGATCTACCCCGAGGACGACGTCCCCGAGGAGTCGCAGGACGCGATCGCCGTCAACCGCGGCTTCTTCGCGGCCCGCACGGACTGATGGCGCGGCAGTTCACCAGCGGTGGCGGACTTTCGTGGCCGGTAAGCACCTCGTAATTCCGCGCTTCTAGCTTCGCCGAGGAAGGCACTCGCCGATCACCCGATCCCCCAGGCCTTCGCAGGAAGGAAGTGACACACGTGGCCGCCCACCTGGACGTCGTCACCATTCTCGTCGACGACATGGAACGCACCAAGGCCTTCTACACCGACCTGCTCGGGTTCACGCAGGTCGACCAATTCACGTCTCCCACCGGGGACTTCGCGTGGCTGCGGTCACACAAGCGCAGCAGCAGCATCGTCCTGCAGGACGTGGCGGGCCGGGCCGACAAGCCGACGCAGGCCGACATCCCCGAGGCAAGTGGCGGCCTCATGCTCGGCTTCGTCGTCGAGGACGCGGAGGAGTCCTACAAGCGGGCCCACGACGGCGGCTACGAGATCCGCACCCCGGTCGTCGACATGGGCAAGGGCCGCACCTTCGGGGTCAAGGACCCCGCGGGCACCTACGTCCAGCTCTTCGACGTCTATCCGAAGTTCCAGGAGATCCAGCGCCAACTCGGCCTGGACTGAGTGCGAGGAGTCGATCCATGTCCATGACCGTCTCAGAGCTGTTCGAGCATCTCTCAACGCGGTTCAAGGGCGAGGCGGCAGCAGGCCTCGCCCGCACGCTGCAGTGGCACATCACCGACGAGGATCCCGGCGTGTGGGCCTTCGAGATCAACGACGGCCAGGGGCGACTCATCCCGGGCGGAGTGGACAACCCGGACACCACCTTCATCACCAGCGGTGAGACATGGGTGGCGATCGCCGAGGGCCGGCAGGACGCCATGCGGGCTTTCATGACCGGAAAGCTCAAGGTCAAGGGCGACATGATGCTCGCGTTGAAGGTCCCCAAGCTCTTCGAGACCGGCGCCTGACGACACGTCACCCGCGGACCCCGCGGACCCCCGACCGCTCACGGACCCGGGCGGTCCGCGCCGTAGCGAAGCCCCCGTGAACCACCTCCTGAGTACATCCGCCGAAGGAGTTGACAAGCGTGCAGAGTCCGGCCGAACCGCACAGCGATCCCGAGAAGGTCCGCCTCGAACGGGTCGCGGCCCTCACCGATCCCGCCACCGTCCGCTACCTCGAGCAGATCGGGGTCCGCGAGGGATGGACCTGCGCCGAAGTCGGGGCGGGAGCCGGCTCGATCGCCCGATGGCTGTCCAACCGCGTCGGCCACTTCGGCAAGGTCCACGCCATCGACATCGAGCCCGGCTACATGGAGGGCGTCACCGCGCCCAACCTCGAGTTCCGTGAGCAGGACATCACCACGACTCCGCTTCAGGAGGGCTCGTACGACCTCGTACACAGCAAGATCCTCCTGATGCACCTGGCCGACCGGGAGCGCGTCCTCGGCGAGTTCGCCAAGGCGCTCAAGCCGGGGGGCTACCTGCTCGTGGAAGAGGCGGACATCCGCAGCATCCAGCGCGTCGACCCGCCCTCACCGCTGCTCACCCGCGCTGCCGCTGCCCTGGAGACGTTCTTCTACTTCGGCGGTGCCGACCCCGGCTACGGCATGAAGCTCCTGCCGGCGTTCCGGCGCACCGGGCTCACGGTGCTGGGCAGCGACTGCCAGCTCACCGCGGTGCAGGCGGGCAGCCCCGAGATCCAGACGATCGTGCTGAGCCTGGCCAAGCTCGCCCCCATGATCGTCAAGGCCGGGCTGATGGGCCAGAAAGAGGTCGAGGCGGCCTTCGACGAACTCCAGCGGCCCTCGGACACGGTCATCTACACCCCGATCACGGTGTCGGTGTGGGGCCGGCGGGCCGACAGCTGACCACCCCTCGGCACGGCACGGCACAGAAAGGAGCCCAACTTTGCTGTACGTAGTGATCGCCCATGACGGCACCTCACCCGGGACGTTCGAGCGCCGGATGAGTGTCCGGCCCGCCCACATGGCCAACGGCGAGAAGATGATGAGCGACGGATCGTTCCTCTTCGGCGGGGCCATCCTCGACGGGGCCGGAAAGATGGCCGGGGGCGTGCTCGTCGTCGACTTCGAGACGCGCGCCGAGATCGACGAATGGCTCACCAACGAGCCGTACATCCTCAACAAGGTCTGGGAGCGGGTCGAGGTGCATCCCTTCCTCGTCCCGCCTCAGTTCCTCGGTCTCTTCCCCAAGTACCAGGAACAGCCGACGGCCGCCGGCTGAGCACGGTGCAGGGACTCTCCAAGATCAGCCATCACCTCGGGTGACGGCGTACGCCTATCACAGAGAGCGCAAAACCCAATGGAGACAACATCAGCCCGAAGCAGGGCACTGACCCTCCTGGTCACGAGCCTCGGGTCGTTCATGGTCCTGCTCGACGGCTCCGTCATCTTCGTCGCCCTGTCCGAGATACAGAAGGACCTCGGCACGGAGATCTCCTCCCTGCAGTGGACCGTCGACGCCTACACCCTGCCGTTTGCGGCACTCATGCTGACCGCAGGCACGCTGGGAGACAGGCTGGGGCGCAAACGCGTCTTCCTGATCGGACTGGTCCTCTTCCTCATCGGCTCCGCCATGTGCGGCTTCGCGGGCAGCCTCGGTGTGCTCATCGTCGGCCGCGTGGTGCAGGGATTCGGGGCCGCCGCCATCAACACCGGCAGCCTGTCCCTGCTCGTGTCTACGTTCACCGATCCGCCCGGCCGCGCCAAGGCGATCGGCATCTGGACCGCCGTCTCGGGTGTCTCCCTGGCTCTGGGCCCGCTCGTCGGCGGCATCCTGATCCAGTCCTTCGACTGGCACGCGATCTTCCTGCTCAATCTGCCGGTCGGGGCGCTGGCCCTGGTCCTCGGCGTACCGCGGCTGATCGAGTCGAAGAACCCACACGCCGGACGCCTCGACGTCCCGGGCCAGATCTGCGCCACCGCCGGCCTGTTCTGCCTGGTGATGGGGCTGATCCAGGGGGGCCGCGAGGGATGGGGCTCGCCGCTGATCGTGTCCCTTCTCGCCGGATCCGCGGTGCTGCTCGGCGCCTTCCTGGCCGTGGAGATGCGCAGCCGCGAGCCGCTGCTGCCGCTCGAGTTGTTCCGCAACCGCACGTTCGGCGTCTCCTCCGCGATCGCCTCGATCCTCGGTTTCGTCATCGTCGGCGCGATGTTCTTCATGGCCCAGTACTTCCAGGCCGTGCAGTCGCACTCGGCGCTTCAGGCCGGCCTCCGGCTCCTGCCGCTGACACTGGGGATCTTCTTCTTCTCGCCGCCCGCCAGCCGCATCGCCGGCAAGATCGGGCCGCGCGTCCCGATCATCGTGGGCGCGGTCCTGGTGACCGCGGGCTTCCTGCTGCTCACCACGATCGCCCCCGCGACCGGCTTCGGCGCGGTGTGGTGGAAGCTCGCCGTCGTCGGCGCCGGCATCGGCTGCATGTTCGCGCCGCTGACGGTGGCGGTGATGGCCTCCACGCCGCCGCAGCGTGCCGGCCTCGGCTCCTCGATGATCAACACCACCCGCATCACCGGGTTCACCGCCGGCGCCGCCGTGCTGGGCACCGTCGTGCTGTCGCAGTTCAAGGACAGGATCGCCGACGCCCTCGCCGGCCGCGGGGTGCCGGCCGCGACCAGCGGCGCCATCGCGGATCGGATCGGCGGGGCCGGGGCCCTGGCCGGCACGAGCGGCGAGACGCCTCGTCACCTTCCCATCAGGTCCGCCGACTTCACCTCGGCGGTGCACCAGTCCTTCGTCGGCGCGATCCACGTGGTGTTCTTCGTCTGCGCCGCGTGCACCTTCGTTGCCGCACTCCTCGCCGCGGCCTTCATGACCCGGGGCGTGCTGCCCGCACCCGGCCGCCCTCCTGCCGAGGCGCCCGGCGGCCGGAGTGCGACGCCGGACGGGGCCGGGAGCGAGACGGAAGCACGGGCAGCCGACGGCCCCGCCGCCGCGCGGGGCCCGAAGCTTCCCTCGGCGCTCGTCGAGACCGAGTGGCTCGCCGGGCACCTCGGACAGCCGGGGCTCGTCGTCGTCGACTGCACGGTGATCCACCGCCCGCTGCCCACGGGCGGAGTCGAACTCGAAAGCGGTCTCCCCGGTTACCGGCAGGGCCATGTCCCGGGCGCCGTGTTCGCCGATCTCCTCACCGAACTCGCCGATGCCGACTCGCCCAAGCCGTTCGCGGTTCCGTCGGCCGACCGGCTGGCCCGCGCGGTGGAGCAACTCGGCGTCGGCAACGGCGACACAGTGGTCCTCTACGACCGGGCGCACGCGGCGTTCGCCACCCGGCTCTGGTGGCTGCTGCGGTATCTCGGCCATGACGACGTCGCCGTCCTGAACGGTGGCTGGAAGAAGTGGACCGCCGAAGGCCGACCGGCGACCACGGACGCCCCCGCAGGGGTCCGCGGCACTTTGGTCCCCCGGTCGCGGCCCGGCATGTTCGTCACACGCGAGCAGGTGCAGGCCGCCATCGACGACTCCGCCACCTGCCTGATCAACGCGCTGTCGCCCGACCAGCACTCCGGCCGTGTCCCGGTCGCGCACGGACGGAGCGGCCACATCCCCTCCAGCGTCAACGTTCCGGCCACGTCCCTCGTCGACCCCGAGACCGGCAGCTTCCTGCCCCTGCCTCAGCTCGCGTCACGGATGGAGGCGGCCGGCGCCACGGGTGCCGACAAGGTCATCGCGTACTGCGCCGCGGGCGTGAACGCGACCAGCGACGCGTTTGTCCTGAAACTCCTGGGCGTCCGGGATGTCGCCGTCTACGATGGCGGCCTCGCGGAATGGGGCGGCGACCCGGACCTTCCCCTGGTGGCCACTGCCTAGGAGGGCAGTCGAACGATGGCATACGACAAAGACCTGGCGGACCGCATCCGTGAGGCCCTCGCGGGCGAGGCACGGGTCCGCGAGGTGAGGATGTTCGGCGGCCTCACCTTCATGGTGAACGACAAGATGACCGCCACGGCCAACACCCACGGTCAGCTCATGGTCCGCTGCGATCCGGACCGGGTCGAGGAGCTGCTCGAGCGTGACGGTGCCGACTGGCCGGAGATGCGCGGTCGCAGGATGAGCAAGGGCTGGATCGTGGTCGACGCCTACGGCACGGAGTCCGAGGAGGCCTTCAACTCCTGGATCGAGGAAGCCCTCAGCTACAACAGGAAGGCCAACGGTGGTGACGACTGACGACGGCGCCCGGGCAACGCCCCTGTTCGAGGGCTTCCCTCTCGAACTGTTCGCCTTCCTGGAGGGTTTGGAGAAGGACAATTCCAAGTCCTACTGGGAGGCCAACCGGGCGACCTGGGAAATCTCGGTGCAGGAACCGGTGCAGCGGCTCATGGCCGATCTCGAGGAGGAGTTCGGCCCGCTGCGGACCTTCCGGCCCAACCGGGATGTCAGGTTCTCCAAGGACAAGTCCCCGTACAAGACCTGGGTCGGGGTGACGACCAGCGAGCGGGCCGTCGGCGGCGTCGGCGCCTTCCTGCGGCTCGACGCGGACGGCATGCGCCTGGCGGGCGGGGCCATGGTCATGGCACCGGACCAGATCCAGCGGTTCCGGGCCGCCCTCGACAACGAGGCGTCCGCCGCCGAGTTCGAGGAGATCGGCCGCCGGCTGGCCGACCGGTCACTCCCCGTCGGCCCGGGCCGCGAGCCCCCGCTGAAGCGCGTCCCGACCGGCTACGCCCCGGACCACCCCCGCGCCGAACTGCTGCGCTGGAAGGGGGCGGTGGTCGTGAAGGAGTACGAACTGGCCGACTGGATGCACCGGCCCGGAGCCATCGACACGGTGCGCGAGGTCTGGACCGCGACGAAACCCCTGAAGGAATGGATCGAGGCTTACGTCGGAGAGAGCAGCACACCGGCTCGCCGACGGGGCAGGTGACCGTTCCGCGCCTTGCCGGACGGCGTGCCGGGCGCAGCGCTCGGCCGCCGAAGGTCAGGCTGCCGGATCGAGGAACGTGAGTACGGAGGCGTCCTCTTCGATCAGCGGGGCGAGCGCGGCGTTGAACGGGGCTCCGTACGGGGCCTTCAGTGCGCCTGGAAGGCGTCCTCGTCCCGGTACACCACGAAGATCCAGTAGGCGCGGGGGGGGGCTGGCGGCCTTGGTGTAGACGTCGAAGGCGAGGTTGCCTTCTTCTTCGCGCACCTTGCGGGCATAGTCCCGCAGTAGGCGGGCGACCTCGTCCTCGGCTCCCGCGCGGGCGGTGAACTCGGCGAGCAGGGTCTTCTTCACGGTCTTGTGTCCTTGCGTCGAAGGGGGTGCGGTCGTCTCGTCAGTTCGTCGGTCACCGAGATCGTCCAGGCGTGTGTCATCGATGACATCGAGGGCCGGTGAGCGGCGGGGCCGGGAGCAGCCATCAGGCGTTCGCCACCGCCGGCGTCAGACGTGCCGCGCTCCGCAGCGAACGGGAAGCGGTCAAGGCGAAAAAATCTGTGGCTCTTCGCGGCAACCTTTTCGGCCTCTCGGACCACTCAGCGTTGTCCGGCCATGTGGTCGGTCAGATGCAACGGCTGAAAGAGAGCACAGGCATGTCCCTGGAACGAGAGCACAGACATGTCCCCGGCCCACCCACGTCATCGGTGGCGTCCGGCGTCGGCGGCCATCGTGCCGACGGCGGCGCACGCGGTGGTCGCCCGAAGCATCGTGGCCGTCGGTTGCTCGCGCGTCGGGGTTTCTGGGCGGGTCTCGCCATGGTTGTCGTGGCCGGCTCGGCTGTCGTGGTCAGCCAGGCTTCGGCGCAGCAAACCCTGGATCTGAAGAAGTGGTACGTGCTGGTCAACCGCAACAGCGGCAAGGTGCTGGACGACCGCGCCTACGCCACGAACGACGGCGCGGCGGTGGTGCAGTGGAGCCGTCACGGCGGCGCCAACCAGCAGTGGCGGTTCATCGACGCGGGTGACGGGTACTACCGGCTGCAGAACCGGAACTCCGGCAAGGTGCTGGACGACCTCGGCTGGTCGAAGACCGCCGGCTCCGCCCTCGTGCAGTGGCGAGACCTGAACGGCACCAACCAGCAGTTCAAACTGGCCAAGTCGCCGGACGGCTACGTGCGTTTCATCAATCGCTTCAGTGGCATGGCCGTCGATGTCCACAACGCCGCCAAGGCCGACGGGGACGACGTCGTCCAGAACCGCGACCGGGGCGGCGCCAATCAGCAGTGGCAACTCGTCCCGGCCGGGAGTGTCGGCAGCGCCGGTACGCCCACCGCGCCGGGCGGCAGCGTTCCCACCAGCCAGGCTCCGAGCGGCTCGCACCCGTCGTCGCCGTCGTCTCCCGAGGCTGGTGGCGGCAGCTCGACGACACGTTTCATGGGCAGTAGCACGGTGCTCATCGGCGGCTCGATGTCCGACGCCTCGGCGGCCGCCGCGCCGTTCGACGTGCGGTACGCCTATGTGCACAGCCAGCCCGCGCCCTCGTCGGCCTACTACTCGGCATCGCTCTGCCAGGCCGCGTGGTCGAGCTGGTGGGGCTGCTGGAACGGCAGCACCACGGCGCCTGGCACTTACGTGACCTGGCGGGACGCCGTGGCGGCCCACGCGACGTACAAGGGCAGCCCGCGCCCGCAGAAGATGCTCTGGACCTGGTACTCCTTGCGCGACCTCGGGGATGCGGCAGGCCAGGGCGACGGTCCGGGCGAGGTCAAGGCCATCAACCGGCTTGACCTGCTCACCCGGTACCTGAACGACTACCGTTTCTTCCTCCAGAAGATCGGCACGTCGCACGACGCGATCGACCTTGAGCCCGACTTCTGGGGCTACGTCCGGTCGCTCGGCGATCCGCACCAGGTTCCCGCACAGGTCTCGGGCGCAAATCCGACGGATTGCGGATCGCAGGAGAACAGCGCCGCCGGACTCTCCCGCTGCCTGATATCGATGGCGCACAAGTATGCGCCGAACACCGCCGTGGGGATGCACCTTTCGTGCTTCGACTGGCAGACCAACACACCGGCATGCGTCAAGGACTACGCGAACCTCGGGGCACAGAACGCCGACTTCCTGGTCACCGACGTGTCGGACCGCGACGCAGGCTGGTACGCACAGCCGGCCCACGGCGGCAGTGACCACTTCTGGACCGACCAGAAGGCCGCCGCCGCGCTGCAGTTCTACAAGACGATGGCCGAGTCCGTGGGCAAGCCGGTGGTCTTGTGGCAGATCCCCGTGGGCAACATGGCGCAGAACAACACCCTCAACCATTACAAGGACGACAAGGTGGACTGGTTCTTCGGGCACATGGACCAGGTGGCGAACGCCCATGTCGCCGGGCTGCTGTTCGGTCCAGGGCAGCAGGAACAGACAACGGCCGAGACCGACGGCGGAAACCTGATCAGCAAGACCATCGCCTACCACAACTCAGGTGGCACAGCGCTCAAGTAGGCGAAGGCACGAATGCGCCCCCATCTCCCCGATGGGGGCGCGTTTTCGTCATCTCCGTCGGGCTGAGGACTTCTCGGCCGGCCCCGGCCATGCCGCCGTCGGTGCGGGCGTCGATCGAGGCGGCCTTGGCGAAGGGGATGATGGTGCTGACAGGTGCCGGCAAGGTGGGCGCCGCCGCCTCCGTGCGCGGTGTGGTGCCCTCTGTAGAGGACCGCACCCACTTTGTGCAACTAGTTGTACAAGGAGGCGGGGCGGCGGCGCCGCTTGTCAGCAGGGGATACGGAACGCACGCTCCGCGTTGTCCGCCCGGGCGAGCTGTGCGGCCTGCGCACGGGAGGCCGCACCGTCCCGGCCGAAGGCGTGAGGCGCCGTGGCGATCTCGCCGACGCTTGCCGAGGACGCCGACAGGCTCCTGGCCGTGACCCGGTTCAGTGCGGCGGGGCTGAGGACCTTGCGTGCCCGGACGAAGGCCACGAAGCTCTCGAAGTCGCGCGTATGGCGGACCGGGGCCGTGAATCCGGTGAAGGCGGTGAACCCGTCGGCGCCGAGCAGCGTGTACGAGGTCGCCGCCAGCCGGTAGTGGCGGGAGAGGTCCAGACGGTGGCGATTGATGAGGACGTCGGCCGGGTCGACCCGGTCACCGACAGCGCCGCCGGCGTCGAAGGTGTAGCGGACGTTGCGCGACACGGCCAGCGGCGCATACCGCAGGCTGCCGTCGGCCGCCTTGGACCACTGCTGCTCCAGAGCGTCGTGAAGCTGCTGTCCGCTGACGGTGACCGTCAGGATGGGGTCGCCGTAGCCGATGGCGCTCCACGCCTGGCCGAAGGTGATGGTGCCGCCGGACGCGGCGTCGTAGGAGAGGTCCTTGTTGATGACGCTCTGGCCGACCCGCGGCGCCGCGGCGATCAGGGCGAGCTCGGCCGGGGTGTTGGGGTGGTCGTTGCCGTCGTTCATCGGGCCGAGCGGCTGCTGCCCGGCCCAAAGCGCCCAGTCCGCGGCCAGGTCGCCCATGGTGCTCTCGCCGCTGGTGTTACGCGCGCGAGTGAAGGAGGCGGTCTGCCTGCCGATGGGTGTGCGGGCACGCTTGGCGGCATATCCCTGCCAGTAGTCGGCCACCTGCTGCAGTTCGCGGTCCGGGGTGATGTCGCGGGTGTTCGGGTGGTTGGTGGTGGTGGTCAGGGCGCGGACGACCTTGCCGCTACGCGGATCGAGCCGCAGGTTGATCTCGTTGATCAACTGGCCGTGGCACCCCGCTTCGACGAACGGCCGGGGCACGCCGTGCGGGTCCGGAAGCATCATGTTGAAGCGGCAGTGCCAGTGGCCGGTGACGATGGCATCGATGTCAGGAGAGACCTTGAGTGCCAGGTCGTAGGCGGGTCCGGACGGGTTGCTGCCGGCGGTGAAGTCGCTGCCGGCGACCGCCCCGTCGTGCATGCTCAGGACGATCGCGTTCACCCCGCGTGCCTTCAGCTCGGCGGCGCGGCGGTTGGCGGTGACGATCTCGTCCAGCGAGGAGAGCGCGGGCTGGTAGGAGGTGGACCCGGTGTCGGTGCCCACGGCGGTCAGATGGATGAAGCCGATCGGCAGTCTGCGTCCGTTGCCGGCGTTCACCCACTCGATGTTGTACGGCGGCAGCACGGTGCGGCCGGTGCGGGACCAGACCATGTTGGCGCTGTAGTAGCGGAAGTTCGCGCCCCGGAAGCGCCGGCCGGTGGAGTCGGGGAACGTGTCGTCTTCTCCGACGACGGGGAAGGGGACACCGTCTTCCATGTGCGCGCTCAGGAAGGCCGGGGACTTGTCGAACTCGTGGTTGCCCGCGGTCGCGAAGTCCAGGCCGAGTTGGTTGAGCGCCTCGATCGTCGGCTCGTCGGCGAGGCTTTCGGCGTCGAACTCCCAGCCGGAGAAGAGGTCTCCGGGCGCGAAGAAGATCGAGTTGCGGCGGCCGCTGCGCAGGCGTTCCAGGTGTGCCGCCAGGTAGCCGACCCCGCCCACGGTGTACGTTCTGCCCCCGGCTCCCTTGATGACGGCGTCACCTCCCGGGGCCGCCTGCAAGTAGCCGTGCAGATCGGTGATGTTGAGCAGCTGGACATCCACCAGATTGTGCGCGGTGGCCGCGTCCCGTGCGTCGTCGGTGGCGTACGCGGGCGTGCCGACCGCGGCAGCGGTGACAGCGGCCCCGGCCGCGGTGAGGAAGGTACGTCGTCCGATCTCTCGCGCCATCTCGGCCTCCTGGTCGTCGGGAACCACCTGGGAGTCAAGTCGGCGTTCGGAGCCCGGCGGCCACCGTGAGACAGACCTGGCATGAACAGTCAAAGGACGCCCGTACCGGCTCGGTACGAAGGCCGTCAAACCTTGGCGGGCTTCCGTCGGCGCACGCCGACGAAGCCACGCTCGGGGTCACCCGACACGCGCGGACGCGCTGACGGTGCTTGTCACGTCCGGACGAACCTCGGCGCCCGAGCACCCATCTCTCGCAAACGGAGCAGCGATCCGACCGGTCCGTCTCCTCTGCTGCCACATTCGTAAGCCACTTTGAAGAGGGCCTGGAGGTGGCTGTGACGACAGAGGCAATTACATCCGAGGCGCGGCAGACGGTGAGGCCCGCGCCCGATCGCACCGCCGATTGCACCGCCCAGCGGCGGGCGCCGTCAGGTACGGCCCGCGGCCCGGGCGGAACGAGAAGGCGCGGTACGTTCGACGCCAGGAACGCATCGAACGGCTGCTGGACAAGGACTCCTGCACGGGAACCGGGCTCTTCGTCCGGGCACGATCCACCGGTGACGGCGCCCGCCGCTGGGCGGCCGCGTGATGCCGGATGTGGCTTCGCCTGCCAGCCCACCAGGCCGACGACCTCAGAACCTCTCGCCGAGGCAACGGAGTCGGCCGACGCATGCCGCGGCGTCAACGCGTGCTGCCCCTCCCGCGAGACCAGCATCCGGCTGTGGCTGCCAGAATGGAGGCCAGGACCCACCTCAGCAGGGCGTTGGGCAGTTCGGGCGTCCAGGCGTGTTCCTCCACACCGATCACATGCCGTACTTGGGCGGCTCGGTCACATCGCGTTCTTCTCGCCCGAGTTCTTGTGCGCCGGGAGAAACTCGACTCGGTCATCACCTCCGCCGGCACCCACATGCTCACAGGCAAGCCCTGCCGGCCAAAGGTCGCCGCGCAGGGCCCCGCGCCTCGGTGATCCGGATGAAAGACCTCACCCGGACCACCCGCTCGATCACGACTCGGTACGCGCCCAGCCGTTCGCCAGCCAGTTGTTCACGGGGCCGAGGGTGAGGAGGCCGCTGCCCGCGCCCGCGAGTTGGCCCGCGGCAGGCTGAAGGCGGGCGCGGGCCTGCTCCCATGCGGCGCGGTCGCCGAGTTCCAGAGCCACTGCGGCCTGCAGGCAGCACATGGCCTCGTACAACAGATCGGCGGGCGGCTCCGGCAGGGCGTGCAACGCCTCCCGGGCGTCGGCGTGACGACCGCTGCGCAGCAGGACGAAGGGCTCGGCCCAGGGACGGTAGGGCCCCCAGTCCGCGCCCGGATCGATCTGCTCGGCCGCCTTCAGCGCGGAGGCGGTGCCTTCCGCAAGCCGCAGGCACAGCAGCGCAAGGTGCAGCAGACCGTGCCGGAGGCCGGGCATGCCTGCGCCGTCCAGGCGCGCGGCAGCGGCCCGGTAGGCGGCTTCGGCCTGCCCGGCCCGCCCCGCAGCGGCCAGCCGCAGGGCGCCATACCACTGGGTGAACACCTCTGCCAGCGGCAATTCATGACGCTCGGCCAGGCGCTCCGCGGCGGCAGCGTGCTCGTCCGCCGCCGGGAAGTCGCCGAGCGCGCAGCGCGCCTGCAACCGGATCAGGTGACCGAGCACCTCGAAGGTCACCAGCCCATGCCCCGCGGCCAGCGCGACCAGTTCCCCGCCGATGGCGTCTCGCCGCGGCGCCAGGCCTGCCCGGGTGCACGACTGCATGAACACCCCGTTGAGGGCGAACGCGAGCAGCGCCGGATCGTCCAGGCGGCGGGCGATCTCCTCGGCCCGGCGCGCGGCCTGCGGTCCGCGTGGGGAGCGGGTGCCGCGCATCTCCAGCGCGATGGTGGCCAGCAGGCGGCACCGCGCCGCGTCGTACGAGGCGGCGTCCGGCAGGAGTGCCAGGGTGCGCTCGGCGGCGGCCACGATCTGCCGGGCCTGCTGCGGGTCGTCGCTGCGGGTCCAGATCGCGGGGACGTCGTAGGCGCCGATCACCCGTGCGGTCAGTTCCGGGTCGCCGAACTCCTCCGCCGCCGTGATCGCCTGCAGTCGCTGCTCCCGCGCCGCCTCGAGACCGCCGGCGCCTGTCACCGCGAGGTTGCGGAGCAGCCCGACCGTCGACTCCAGCCGGGCGCGGGCACCGGCGGCGACCGTGCGGTCGTAGGCTTCGGCTGCCTGTGCCCACACGCGGGCCGCCGCGGTCACCGGGCTGGGCGGCGGGTCCAGTCGCGGGTCGTGGGCAAGGATCTCCGCCTCCAGACGGCGCAGTTGCGGACCGGGATCCAGCCCGAGCTGGTCGGCGAGCATGGTCCGGGCGCGGCGCAGCACGGTGAGCGCCTCCTGCTGGCCACCAGTGCGGTACCGGGCCAGCGCCAGCAGCCGCCAGGCGCCCTCGCGCCAGGGATGTTCGGCCAGGTGCGCGTCCAGGTCCGGTACGGCCACGTGGGCGGCGCTCAGCGCCAGCCGGGCCTCCGCCTGTCCCTCCACCGCCTGCAGCCGCAGCTCGGCCAGCCGCGCACACTCACCGACGGCCCAGTCCTCCTGGGCGAAGCCGGCGTAGGCCGGACCGCGCCACCGCTCCAGTGCCTCCTGCAGGCGTTCCAGCGCCTGGGCGGGCGCCAGCGTGGCGGCGACGCGTACGGCCGCTTCGAACAGCCAGGCGTCCACGGCGTCCGGTGACGCCCGCAGCGCGTACCCGGGCCCCTCCGTGACCAGCAGCCGGGCTGGAGCACGGGGTGGCCGGTCCGGTTCCACAGCGCGTCGCAGGTCGGCGACGAAGGTCTGCACGGCGCCCGCCGCGCCTCGCGGGGGCTCGTCCCACAGATCCGCCACCAGGCGTTTCAGGGGAACCACGCGGCGGCGGGCCACGATCAACCGAGCGAGCACCGCCCGGTGCCGCGGACCCTTCAACGCCAGCGCGTCACCGGCCCCGTCCCAGGCCTCAACCGGCCCGAGCACACCGAACGTGACCTGCCGCATCCCCTCACCCACATGTGCCGCCATCGGCCTCCACGGTACGTGCTGATCGGATGCTGATCGGCGGGCGGCAGTCTCGGAGGTGTCCGCCGACCGGCGGGCGTCCCCCCGACCACAGGAGAGCAGCTCACCATGGCGCCGCCCACCCTTCCCGGCTTCGACTACCGGCGCGTCCCCGTCGCCGATGGCATCGCGCTCAACGCGGCCGTCGGCGGTTCGGGCAGCCCGATCGTGCTGCTGCACGGCTTTCCGCAGACCCACCTGATGTGGCGACACGTCGCCGCCGACCTCGCGGCCGACCACACCGTCATCTGCCCCGACCTGCGCGGTTACGGTGCGAGTGACAAGCCCACCGAAGGCACGCACGGCACCGCGTACGCCAAGCGGACCATGGCCGCCGACATCGTCGCCCTGGCCCGCGCGCTCGGCCATGAGCGGTTCGCGCTGGCCGGCCACGACCGGGGCGCCCTGGTCGCCTTCCGCGCCGGCCTCGACCATCCGCAGACGATCACCCACCTGGCCTGCCTGGATGTCCTGCCCACCCTGGACATGTGGCAGGTGATGCACGGCACCAGCGCCGCCGTAGGCTTCCACCTGTACCTGATGGCCCAGCCCCCGGGCCTGCCCGAGCAGATGATCTCTGCAGCCCCGGACATCTTCTTCGGCCACTTCCTCGACCTGTGGGCTCAGGACCCCGAGGCGATCCCGAGCGAGATCCGCGCCGCCTACCTGGCGGCCTCCCGCGACGCGGTCACCTCGATCGTGGCCGACTACCGGGCCTCCGCCACCATCGACGTCGCCCACGACCAAGCCGACCGTGACGCCGGCAACCAGCTTCGCATGCCGGTCACCGTCCTCCAGCAGGACTGGGGCGCCGCCCTGGGGTTCGACGCGGCCGCACTCTGGCGCGCCTGGGCACCCGACCTGCGGCACACCACCGTCACCTGCGGCCACTTCATGGCAGAAGAAGCACCCGGCCAGATCACCACGGAGCTCCGCAAGCTCCTTGACCTCGGCCCGTTCCGACCCGCAGCTGACGCTGGACCACCGCGTTCCTGATCAGCCGGTTGTGGGGGCGAAAGGGCCGCCTTCGCCGAACGCGAGCCGCCCGAAGTTCTCGCCGATGCGGCGGTGTCCTGCCGGATCAGGGTGGACCTCGTCGGGCAGCGGGAATTCGGCGTAGTCCCTCTCGCCGTAGAGGTAGTGCAGGTTCGGGTGGTCAGCGGCCCGCTGTTCAACGATCCGGGCGAGTTCGTCGCGGATGACGTCGAGCCTCAGGCGCCCGGCGGCGCGTTCGGCCGGGCCGCCCATCCGTCAGCAACGCATTTGGTGGCCCGCCCCCATGGGCTTCAAGCCCTCGCTGTCGTGGACGTCGGCGGCCGAGACGCCGACGACCAGGGACAGTCCGTTCGCGTCCGACAGGATGTGCATCTTGGAACCCGGCTTGCCCCGGTCCACGGGGCCGGGAGACGTCGACCAGGCGGGCATCGTCCAGCCGGTGCAGAACCGCCTCGTGTTGCCGCCCCCTTACTGATCCATCACGTGATACTCACAAGTTCCGTATGCTCCTGGCGCTCCATGAAGCACTTCTGAAAGCGGGATTCCGCATCCACGCTCCCACGTGCGAAGGCGCCCGATCAGGCAGGGCCGCCGTCCATCCCCTTCAGTCGGCGGCGTACCTCCCCGGCCTCCCGCGTACGGTGGAGCAGGTCCAGCACGTGCGCCCACTGTTCGAGCGCCGCCCGCAGATGGGCGGCGAACACCTCGGGGTGTGTTGCGGCCAGCGAGGTCAAGAGCTCGGCCGCTTGCATCGCCGCCGAAAGACTCCCGGGCAGGTTCTGCCGTTCCTCCTCACGCAGCCGTGCCAGAAGCATCAGGGATTGCGCCAGGACATGCGTGTACACGATGGGTTCGTCCGCGACCACACGCCGGTTGTGCTCCAACGCCGCATCCGCCGCCGACAGCGCCTCCTTGGACCTGCCCGCCAGTAGCAGTACAGCGCGAGGTCGGTCAGCGCCCAGCCCTTGGCGGGGGCGTCGCCAGCCTGCTCGAAGGCCGTGGCGGCCTGCGCGCAGCTGATGGCAGCCTCGTCCGGCCGGTCCGCCGCCTCCAGGGCGGCAGCCAAACCAAGCAGGGTCGAGCCTTCACGGCCGTGATCGCCCAGCCCGTGGCAGAGCGAGGCTGTCCGGGAGAAGGCACTCACAGCCTCCTCGGCCCTGCCGAGCGCCAGCAGCACCTCCCCGAGGGCATGGGATGCCCGGGCCTCGTAACCATCGGCGCCGCACACGCGGAAGAGGCGGGCGGCCCGGGTGAGGGTGCTGACGGCCTCCTCGGTGCGGTCCGTCGGCTGCAGCGCCTCCCCGAGGTTGACCAGGGCCGATCCAGATCCGATCGATCCGCCGGTCACCAGGCATGGCCAATACCTACGTTCTGGTGGTCAAGGACCGCTCTCCACTCCCCAATTTCCCCATACAGTTCAAAGACCAAGCAAGTGGGGACGAGGAGCAGACCCGGCCGTTTTCAAAGATCCCCATCACCTGCAGCACACGTCGATCACGCGGGAGCTCCCTCGCCGCCTCTCGCTCACCGGCGCCGTCACTCCCCAGCCCCACACTCGTGCAGACCACGACCCATTCGTCCTCGCCGAGCGCCGGGTCGCCGACAGGGGTGCTCAAAGGAAATGGTGCTCGGGATCCACGATGTACGTGAGGATCCCGTGCCAGCGGGAATCGGGGTTCTCCAGGGCGGCGGGATCCACAGACATCATCGCCTCCCGGACTCGGGCCTGTGCGGCCTCGGGGTCGTAAGGCACCTCAATCTCGCTTTCCCACTGCGCGTCGAAGTGCGGGCGTTCCAGTTGGAGGATGTACAGGAAGTGCACGAAAGACCGGAGCGAGCTGTTCCACAGGTAGATCTCGGAATCGTCGGGCAAGCAGTAGACCGTGCCGGTGTCCGGATCGAAGGCGAGATCGTCATAGGGGATCATACCCAAACCGATCCACTTGTCCGCTCCCGCCGGGACGACGGAGTAACGGTCGGCAAGTTTTCCGTCCCAGTCCTCGACGCGCTCGAACCGCTCTGCAAGCTCGACGTCCATGTCGAACCAGGGATTGTCCCAGACCGGGATTCCCAGGGTTCCCAGGGTTTCTCTGGCGTCGGGGTCACCGACAGCAGTCAGCCCTTCTTCCGGCACAACAACCAATTCAGTCGGATCGAACACGGTCTCCAGCATCTCGCGAGTGAGGGCGGAGGGACGGCTCATGCTCTTTTCCTGTCAGTTATGGGGCACGTTCGGAAATGCAAGGATATCATCGATTGGCCTGCAGTTCGGGCAGATAAAATCTCATCTCGTCGTTCCCGGCACCGAAACTGTGCGTGACCGCAGTGTTTGGTAATCTCTCAGCCATCCAGGCGCTGCAGTTCACCCCGTTGACGCATGGCGCCCGTTCTGTATAGAGGTGGGTTATTCTGCCTTCATCTCCCTGCCTGAGGAACGGTATTCCTATCATGCGTTCTGAATGCCGGTACCCATTGCTGCGCGCGACGAGGATGAAGTCGTTCTTGCCATTCGCGCCAGCCACTCTGGCCGCCGCGTAGTTGTTGCTCTGAAATTCTCCCTTCCTGTCCAGCCCGCCGTAGCTCTGGTCTGCATGGCGGGCCAACTGTGTTGCCACAGAGAGATCAGTACTCCCCGCCGTCACCTGTTGCGACGACACCTGCGGCCGCGGGACTTCCTTGCCTTCCTTATCCGATTTGAGCTTGGCGTTCTGTTCACCTTGCCGTGGGCGCCCAATGTTGGCTTCGTCGAGCCCAAGACGGTCTTTGTCTTCTTCCGTAAGAGCGGAATGACTGCCATCGGAGTGCAGTCGACGGATACTTCCATCGTCGGCCATATGGTAGACCGGCGTCTCGCCCTTGGCGATCTTCTGAATTTCTGCCGCATGCTTGGCATCCGCCTCAAGATAGTTGTGCGAGACTTTCTTGAGGCGTGCATGTGTGTCGTGATAGAGGGCTTTGATGGCCTTGCCGGCGTCCTCACCGAGCGCCTTGCCCAGTTTCTTTGCGCCGTCCTCCAGCGCCGCCGTGATCTTGTTGGTCATTCGAAGGACATCCCGGCGGCCCGAACCCTGAACTCCTCCGCGTGCGAGGCCACGGTGCTGGCGTGGGCCTTCATCAGCTCCGCACGGGTCCGGAGATGCTCCGGATGGACGGAGAAGCCGGTCCCTGCTTCCCCGGCATCGGCCGACACACCGAGCGCGGACTCGGTGGCTTTGAACATCAAGCCGCTCGCCGCCTGCCCGACCACCTCGATCAGCGGGTTGACGGCGGCTTCGATGACCTCGCCGATGATGTACTGCTCCAACTGCTGCTCGAGGTAGTCAACGGCCTTTTCCGCCGCCTCCACGATCAGCGCCTCGGCGGCCTCGGCGAGTCCGAGCGTGGCGACAGCGGCTGCCTGATCGGCCACGAATGATGCAGCCAGGGCAACGAGTTCTGCAATGGCAGCCTCCTTCATGCCCACGATGACGTCGGCAGCCATGTCCAGCGCGGTCGCTACGGTGTGGCAGGCGGTCAGCAGCTCGGACATGTGACTGTTCGACATCTGCCCCCACTTGGCGAGCAGTGCGTCGTATGAGGGCCCCTGGTACACGTCAGCCATCTTCTTGATGGTGGCCGTGGAGTCCTGGTGTGTCTCGTCCACCTTCCGGGCGAAGTCACGTATGTGCTCAGCGAACTCCCGAACCCTGTCCTCGTTCACGTTCGGCCAGTTGACGCCGATGAACTGGAGCAACGAGACGACTTCTTCAGGTAGTTCAAGGGCCAAGGTTCCTGCTCCCCCGTCAAGTCGACCACGACTCAACCAGGTTCGCGCGGATCCGCTCGTTCGATGCCACGGCAGGGCAAAAGTTCGACAATGAAACGCGCTAACGCCGTATCAGACCGAGGGGCACCGAACGCGTCTGCGGCGGGTCAGCACGTCGCCGTCCGCGACTGCGAAAGGGCTTCCGAGTGGCCACGTTGCCTGCAACATCCCCTGCCCTCGCCGGACGCACTGCTCAGGCGTCCTCCAAGAGCGGCTCAAACACACCGCCATGCCGACCGGCATCCCTGTGGAACGGGCTTGCTCTCACTCATCACTCCACAACCGCGCGGCGTTGAGGCCAAGTGCGTAGGAGCCTTCGCTGCCCGCGATCGTGAGGCAGAGCCGGGAATCGGCCAGGGCAGGACGATCCGGGGCAGTCGTGCAGGCGAGGGAGGAACACGGAAGAAGCAGCGGGACGGTGCGAACCCTGCCGGAAGGGAGATGCCACAGGTGGAGTGAGGCGTCATTCCAGGCGACGGCGAGGAAAGGGCCGACGGAAGTCTGCTGAGTGGTGATGGCGGTGGCGAGGGCGGGCCGCTGCTCGACGGGACGGGGCATGGGGTCCGCGAAGGTTTTCCAGAGTCGGACGGTGCCGTCCATGGCCGTGCTCATCACCAGCGTTTCCCCTTGGCCGGGAAGGACCAGGCACGTGACGGCAGTGATGGGAGCGGAGTGCAGGACACGTGAGAGGGGGGCGGGCTCAGAAGCCTCCAGGTCCCAAACGTGGACACTCCCCTGCTCGTCACCGATCACGACGAACCTGCCGCAAGGACTGTGTCCGAGGGCACTGGGCCGCAGATCCGGATGTCCGAGACCTGCCTGGCCGTGGTGGGTCGCGATGAGGCCGAGGACGCTTCCCGGCTCTTCACCGGCGTGGTGAAGAACGCCAGTGTCACTGAGTAGAAGTACGCCGTGCCCAGCGTGAGCAGCCATACCGTCGAGGCGGGGCATTCCGGCTGCCGTCTGCGGGGTGGGGACGCCGTGCCTGCCGGTAGCAGCCTCCACCTCAAAGATGCTTCCCAAAGGATCAGCGGCCAGGATCGTTCCCGGCTTGCCGGGCATGGCCGCCAGGGCACTCACGGCCATGTCCTGTCGGGCCCAGACAGCCGCGTAGGCGTGGTCTGCGAGGAGGGGCTGCAGGTAGCGGGCGAGGAGGGGGCTGGGCCCCAGGGCGGCCGTGTGAAGTATGGCCGCCCGCTCGGAGGTCTGGTACTCGACGTCCGAGAGGTGGGGCGCGGCCAGCCTCCATGTCTGCCGAAGGCCTCGCGGGGCGGGGGTCCGCTCATCGGTCAGACAGGCGGCGATGGAAACGGTCGACCCGTGGAGCAGGAATCCGGGGTCGCCGACGAGCGCCGCGATGGCGGGCCCAGGGTCGGGCGCGGTCAGTGCCCAGTCCAGGGCATGTTCACGGACGGTGTCGGAAGCCTTGTCCCACCGCACGCGCCCCTCGGGAGTGCGTGGAAGTGGAGAGTCGTCCTCCGTGGTCGGAGCCTCACCGTACTTCGTGAACGGCTCGTCGCCGACGTCGATGGTCGTGACGAGCCCGGCGCCTGGCAGGCCGTCGAGTAAGCCGGTGTCGCCGACTTCGACGACGGCACGGGTCTGCGGCAGATCCAGAAGAGGGGCGAGGAGATCACGGACCAGGGTCGCTGGGTCGGCCGCCGGGCGGTCGGCTGGACCACGGCCGGATCGGTGCAGATCCACCACCAACACCAACAGCGGCCTTCGGTCCACAGCCAGACGCTCCAGCAGCCGCTCTGCCGAGAGCGGCCCGTAGCCGAGTTGGCGCCCGAGGTCCCACGCGACAGCATCCGCGAAGAGTCCCTCGGCCAGGACCGTCGCGTGGACCGTGGTCGATGGATGACTCGCGGAGCCGGCGAGGAACCAGGCCAGCAACTGGCTTTTCCCGCTGCCCCGTCCTCCGCGGACCAGGCAGAGCTTGGACTTGTCCGGCGGGGCGCAGGCCGCCCACTCGAGCAGGGCCGATGCGTCGGTGGCGGCGACCCCGTCGAGTAGCGGCCATTGCGCGATGTCCGGACCCGCGGACGTCGGGGAGAGGCTCACTGTTCCGCCGCCGTGTCGTCGTTCACCGCAGTGCCGACGTTCTCGCGCAGCAGGCGGATACCCTCCGCGCGGGAGTCGGCCGTCTCCCCGTAGGGGAAGGTGTGCGTCATCGATTCCACGTGCGGGAAGACCTCGGCCAGCCACATGGAGCAATAGTGGCCCGGCATGAAGCAGGGCTGCAGGTCGGTGTGGATGCGCAGGACCTGCTCCGCACGGACGCCGGCGGCCTGCAGCCTGTCCCACAACCGCTCTTCGGGATGGGCGGCGATCGCGCCGGCCTGGGTGACGATCCGCTTGCCGTGCTCGGCGTCGACATACTCGAAGGCCGCGTAATTCTCCGCGCTCGCGGTGTCGCGGATGTCGTCCAGGACCCGGGGCCACCAGTCCTCCCGGTCGCCGAAAGCCGACGGGTCGCAGGCCTGCAGGCGTTCCCGAAGGGACTCGAACGCCGAGGCAGCCACGGCAGGTTGGTCGGTGGTGACGATGACGCGCAGGGCGTCAGCCAGTTCCAGGAGACACGAGGCGAAGGCCTCGGGGGAGGAGCTCACGAACCGCCGCTCCTCGTCGTAGTCCAACAACACCGCCCATACGGCGCCACGCGGGTCGGCGCACAGTTCGAAACCGCCGTCGCTGCCCAGCCGCGCCCAGGAAGCGCACTCTTCGCGGGCGACACGGCGCCCGGCTGCGGCGGCGTACGCGCCCAGCGCCACCGGGTCGCGGTCGAGAGTGGTGAAATACGGGCCGACCTTGCGCGGTACCGAGATCCCGGCGAGGCGGGGCACGGGGGACTCACCGGACTCGTGGTCGCCGGCCGGACCGAAAGTCCGGAATGTGGGTTCGTCGATCACCAGAGGTGCTCCTTGGGCTCCGTTCCAGGCTGCGGTGTTGCGCGCTGCGGGCTTGTCGGTGTGACCGTCAGTATTGCTCCGATTCGTGGTCCTCATCGAACCAGAGGGTCGGGAGTGACTCAACGCGGCGTTGTCGACAGGGCTCATGATCGCCTACGCCCGACATCTTCTCCGTTGCGCCCGGCCATCCCCCGCGGCGGCTCCATGTCTTCAAGGCGCCCCCAGAACCTCTTCGCCGCCCGGAACGTCGTGCACGTGTTCCAGCGAGGCGTCCTGCCCCATCCCACAGCCGATGCCTGCGATGTCGTTTCGGCCAAGCTCACCGCTGGGCTCCTCGGCGGACTCGACACGCAGGTCGCCAAGGCGGCCGACGCCGACACCGTCGCCCACAAGCGGCTTTCTGCCAACGCACCTCCGTGAAGCTCGATCCGCATCCCGGCCAACCGGCCTCAGGCGGGATCGCCACCGCGTCGACCACACAGCACAATCGCACTGCAGCGTCCGGCGCCCGTCGGCGGACCCGCCTGTCCATGCCTGCCGCTGCTGCCGGCCCGGTCGCAGACCGAGGCCATCGGCAAAACCACTGCACACCGACGAGAGGCGGGCAGTTGCCAACCGACGATCACCACCCGTACGTTCTCGACCCGGCAGGTCGCGACATACGCGCGGAGGGCGCCCATCTCCGCGCCCGTGGCCCCGTCACGAAAGTGATCCTTCCCGGTGACGTCCCGGCGTGGTCGGTCACCAGTCACGCCCTCCTCGAGCAACTCCTGACCGATCCGCGGGTATCGAAGGACCCCCGTCAGCACTGGCCGCGATTCATCGCCGGGGAGATCACCCCCGAGTGGCCGCTGTACGCCTGGGTCTCTGTCACCAACATGTTCACCGCCTACGGCAGCGACCACCGAAGGCTCCGCAGACTGGTGACGCCGGCTTTCACCGCCCGCAGAACGGCCCAGCTGCGCCCTCGGGTCGAGCGCATAGTGGCGAGTGTGCTGGACGATCTGCCTGACACCGCGATCGACGGTGTGGTGGACCTGCGGCAGCACTTCGCATACGTGATTCCTGTGCAGGTGATCACGGAGCTCATGGGTGTCCCTGAAGGCTCCATGGCCGTCGGCATCCGCGCCTGCATCGACAACATCTTCAACACGGGACTCGGTCCAGAGGATGCTGCCGCCAACTATCGCACCACCTACCACCTGCTCAACGACCTGATCGACTACCGCAGGAGGCAACCGGGGGACGATCTGACGAGTTACCTGATCTCCTCTGGCGACACCGACGAGTCACTGACCGAGGCGGAAGTCGTCGACACGCTCCTGCTGATCATCGCCGCCGGCCACGAGACAACCGTGAACCTGCTCGACAACGCCGTCTACGCGCTGCTGACCGCACCGGACCAGCGCGACCTGGTCCGCACGGGCAAAGTCACCTGGATCGATGTCATCGAGGAAAGCCTGCGTGTCGACGCCCCCGTGGCCCACCTGCCCCTGCGTTACGCCGTCGAGGACATCAGCATCGCGGGCACGACCATCCCGAAGGGGGATGCCATCCTGGCCTCCTACGCGGCCGCCGGCCAGGACCCCGAGCACCACGGCCCATCAGCAGGTGCCTTCGACGCAACCCGGGACGTCAAGGACCATCTTGCCTTCGGCTACGGCGTTCACTACTGCCTGGGCGCGCCGCTCGCCCGCATGGAGGCAGCCACTGCGCTCCCGGCGCTGTTCGAACGCTTCCCGTCCCTCGCACTGGTCCACTCCCCCGCGCGTATCAAGCCGGTTCCTTCCTTCATCTCCAACGGACACCGGAGTCTGCCTGTGACCCTGACTCCTGGCGGAGCGGGAACATAAAGGACGGCTTACCGCACCTGCGGGCCTGACCGGCGGACGACTGCCTGGGCGGTTTCGTTTGGGACAGGGGCGTCCGGAAGGTACTCGGGGACCCGTTCTAGGTGGCGCGGACGGGACGAGGGATGAGTCCGACGACGGTGCGGCAGGGCGGCTGCGCAGAGGGCAGGCGGCCTGACCGCCTGTCCGTGCGACGATCATGATGCCTACGTGATCTGGCGGATCGGGAGGACTCGAACTGGCCCCTCCCCCGGCCGCCGGGATGGCCCCCTCGAACCAGCTGATCGCCTTCCGCTGCTCCCGCATCCACGCAGACGGCCCCTCCCGCCTGACCGACATCGACCTCATCGTCGTCACGCCGACGGCACCTCCGCACCAGGACGCGACCGCGTCAACCGCGTTGAACGGGCCGCGGAGCGGATGGCGAGCATGAGCACGCGCGTGGCCTCCTCTTGAGGACGGCACGTCGGAGTGAGCATGATCGCCTCATGCATCGTCGTGCGGTGACCTTGGACAAGATCGTTTTCGAGGACTGGCCGGCCGTTCACACGTGGGCGTGCCTCGCGGAGGCGTGCCGCTATCAGGTGTGGGGGCCGAATACCGAGGATCAGACGCGGGACTTCGTGAAAGAGGCGGTCAAAGCCTGGTCGGACAACCCTCAGCGCCGGTTCTCCTATGCCGCCCGCCTCGGGAGCAACGTGGTGGGCATGGGTGAGCTGCACGTTCGTAGTCAGATCCAGCGCCAGGGCGAGATCACGTATATCGTGCATCCGGAGTTGTGGGGCCATGGCATCGGGACAGAAATCGGGCGGCAGCTCCTCTCTCGTGGCTTCAGCGAGGTGGGGCTTCATCGGATCCGTGCCACCTGTGACCCGCGGAACACGGGCTCTTCGCGGATACTGACGAAACTCGGTATGACGCATGAGGGACGCCTGCGTCACACCCAGCTGCTTCGGGACGGCTGGCGAGACTCCTTGATCTTCAGCATCCTCGAAGAGGAGTGGCACGACGGTGCGGGGACCCCCGCACCAACTGCGTGAGCAGCATGGACGAACAAGCCCACCGACCGACAGTAGGCGGGCCTTGGACATCGGAGCCAGTCAGCCGGGACTGGTGCGGAATGGATGTTGCCGCGGCAACAGATCACGGAAGCCGGCGCATCGGGCGGCATCAGGGCGGGTCGGCATCGCGGCCCTGGGGACGGCCGACAGGGCGACGAGGACGACGGCCTGCTGTCGGGGTGTGTTGTCGGGCAGGCGTCGAGGTCTACCATTCGAAAAGCCCTCGACATGCTCAACGCTATCTTCGCCGCCCCCTGTCCGACCACGTTCTGCCGTCTCGATGAGATCGGTCTGGAAACCGTCGGGCAACGCCTTGAGCCGGATCGGGCGGTGATCGAGTGCCGGCACCCAGCCGCGTTCACCGATTAGCGGTCAGCACTGCCGCGAGGCCCTCTTGTAGATCTTTGACGAAATACTCGGGCACCTCCAGCGACGGGAAGTGTCCCCCGATTTCGGGCGACCTCCATCGGACGATCTGTCGGTACCGCTCCTGTGCCCAGGCGCGCGGACACTTCTCGATGTCGCGGGGATACATACTGATTGCCGACGGGACGTCGACCCGAAGTTCGGGATCGAGCGAGTTGTGGCTTTCGTAGTAAATGCGGGCCGACGATGCGCCGGTCCGCGTCAGCCAGTACAGGGTGACGTCGTCGAGAACGCGGTCCCTGGAAATCGTCTCGAACGGGCTGTCTTCGGTGTCTGACCATTCGGCGAACTTGTCGAGGATCCAGGCAAGAAGTCCGACCGGTGAGTCGACGAGCGAGTAGCCGATGGTCTGCGGTCGGGTCGCCTGCTGCTTCGCGTACGCCGCGCGGTGGCGCCAGAAATCGCGGGTTTCCTCGGTCCACTTGCGCTCGACCGCCGTCAGCCCGTCCGTTGTCAACCCGGGCGGTCCCTCCGCGAACGTTGAGTGGATGCCGAGAACGTGCGCCGGGAACCTGCCGCCGAGAACCGTGGTGATATTACCTCCCCAGTCGCCGCCGTGGGCTACGAACTTGCTGTAGCCGAGCCTTCCCATCAGTTCCACCCATGCGGCCGCGATCTTTTCGGTTCCCCAACCGGTGGTGGCCGGCTTGTCGCTGTAACCGAAGCCCGGTAGCGATGGAACCACCACGTGGAACGCCGGCGCGTCTGCATCTCTCGGATCTGCCAACTCGTCCACTACATCGATGAACTCGGCAATGCTGCCTGGCCAGCCGTGGGTCAGGATCAGAGGAGTGGCATCTGCGCGCGCGGACCGGCGGTGCAGGAAGTGGATTCCCAGATCGTCAATGGTCGTGCGGAACTGGCCGATCCGGTTGAGGCGTTCTTCGAACGACCGCCAGTTGTACCCGGTGCGCCAGTAGTTCACGACATCGACGAGGTCGGCGAGGGGAACGCCCTGTTCCCATCGGCGAGGGTCGGGCGCGGCGCGATAGACCGTCTCGGCCTCCGGTAGCCGCGCCGCGGCAAGTCGCGCGCGCAGATCGTCGAGGTCAGCGTCAGTCGCGTGGGCTTCAAATGCTTGCACGTCGCTGGTTGCACGGGGCATGAGACCTCCTGACCGTCATGGAACCATCTAAGACGGTTCTAGCAGCTGTCCGAGCCACACTGCAACCAGCTAAGGTGGTTCCATGCGTGCTGCGTACCCCGACTTCCGCCTCGGCAACGTGCTGGCGACCAGCTTCACGGGGACTCTGTCGGAGCGTCATGGCAACGCCGTGGAGCGCATTCCCACGCCGCAGCGACTCGTCGACTGGCTGGCAGTGAACGGTCTCGCCGTGGACTCCTGCACCGCTGCCCAGCTCGACCTCGCCCGGGAACTGAGGGAGTCGATTCACGCCGCCGCGACAGCGGCCGCGATCCAGGACGCTCTCCCTCCGTCTGCTGTCCAAGTCATCAATGACTGCAGCGCTCGAGGTCGGGCCGCGGCGATCCTGACGCCCGAGGGCAAGCGGCAATGGCGGCTCAGCTCGGCTTCCTGCGTGGAAGATGCCCTCAGCGTGATCGCCGCCGACGCGATCGCCATCATCGCCGGCGAACGGGACGGAAGATTGGCCTTGTGCGCATCACCAACCTGCCAAGCCGCCTTCTTCGACACCAGCCAAAGTCGCACCCGCAGATGGTGCGACATGAACACGTGCGGCAATCGTCAGAAGAAGGCGCGCTTCAACGCCAACCGGCGTAAGGACCCAAGATCAGCGGAGTGATCGTTACCTCGGTACATCCAAGTGGGCCCCAGGCCTGCGACACATCTGTCGCGTGGGGTGCGGTCCGGCCGCGTAGGGGTCGCACCCTGCCGCGGTGACCCCGTCCAACAACCGACCGTTTATGAGAATCGGGGCAGAAACCGTGCTGCGCCATCCCGGAGAAACGGGACCAGGCCGCCGCCCACGGGAAGAAGAACGTGCGCCTCACCTTTCCCGGCGGGCGCTGACAGGCGAATACCGTCACGCGCCAAGGTGGCGTTGGGTGCTCATTGATCACGACCCGATACGCGCCCTGACGCCGCGTTATTGGGCCTCGGGGAACAATGGAACGTGGACGGCGGTCACAACCACTGCTGCACCTACGTCCCAAACGAATGAGCCTTGCCGACGCATCATCGCTGAAGCAGGACGGCCCCGACCAGGCGAGCGCTCAGGCGGGGATGAGTGCTTCCCACTGATCTCGGCTCGGGCCGTCGTGTTTCGGCGTGAAGTCTGGGTGGGCAGCCAGCCAGGCGGTGAGGTGTCGGTCCACTTCGTCGGTGCCGTAGGCGTCGTCGGCCAGTCGCAGGAGATGGCGGACCTGGGCTCGGGCTCGCATGACGACAGGATCCTCAAAGGCGCAAGCGGCCAGGGCGGCAGCCCGCCGGTCTGCGGATGATGAGCCCTCGGCGAGGCGTTGCTCGTCGGCGCGGTCGGCCTTCACCTGCGCGTCGAACCATGGGCGGAGGGCCTGTGCTGCCCACGTGTGGTACCCCATGGGGTCCGCAGCGATCTGGTCGACATGGGTGGCGAGGTACTGGGCGGCACGCAGGCCGAGGGCCGCGCCGTGGCCGAAGGTGGGATTGGTGTGGATGAGGCTGTCCCCGGCGTTGACCAGGCCGGTGACGACAGGTCCGTTATCGTCGGCGAGGGCGGTCCAGCGGTTGTCCAGGCCGGCCATCGCCAGGACGGCGGATCGTGGCTCTGGGGCCAGGTCGAGCCAGGCGGCGGTCGCGGGGAAGTGGCGGGCGACGGATTCGAACACGGCGGGGTCGGTGAGCGCGCCACGGGTGGGATCACTCGTGGAGAGCACCAGGCTCACCGCGAACGTGTCGTTGTCGGAGGGGAAGACGCCGCCGAGCGCGAATGGTGCGGCCGAGCCGGTCTTCACCCGTCCCGGATCACGCGGGCCGTCGGCGCGCAGGCGGTACCAGCGGCACAGATAAGCGATCCCGGCGCGGTGGCTTTCGACCGCGGGCGGGCGGCAGCCGGCCGCGATCAACCAGGCGGGCACCGGCGAGCGACGACCGGACGCATCGACGACGAGGTCCGCCTGGTGGACGTCCGCGCCCACCTGCACGCCGGTGATCCGGGCAGGACGGCCCTCCTGGAGGGTGAGCGCGCGCACCCGGCAGCCTCGCCGCACCTCAACGGTGGATTCCCGCCACACCGCCGCAGTCAGGGCGGCCTCGAGCACGATGCGGCGGGTGCGAAGGGTCACCAAGTCCTCATCGCCGGCTCGATGCGGCGGATGCTCACCGAACCAGTCGAACTCGTGGTACTCCCGGGCCCCCCGTGCCAGCAGGTCCCTATAGACATCAGGGGCCTCCGCACGCAACACGGTGCGGACGGGTGCGAGCAGCGAGTGGGGCTGGTTGGCCTGCGGGACTCGAGGCCTGTCCCAGTGGAAGAAGTCCCGGTCCAGGTCCCCTCCGGCCTGCCGCGCGTCCTGCTCGAACAACGTGACCGTGTGGCCCCGTCGGCCAAGCATGAGCGCCGTCCCCAGCCCGCTGATACCCCCGCCGATCACCGCAACCCGCGCCACCGAACTCCCCTTCGCGTCGTGTTGCGGAATGAGCCTACTGCCTGCCGATCTCCAGTCCCGAACCAGCTCGTCCGTCGCGGTGCAGGGGGCGAGGCTTCAGACAGATATCTCACTGCCCCAGCCCCAACACGGCGGTCGAACGGCATCAAAGGCCATCTGCATCGATCTTGTCTGCCGCCGCGAAGCGACGCCCCAAGTCCCGCTCGGGACGGTCTTCTTCGCCGCCGTGCGTGCAGCTGCATGTGATGGTGTTGATGGGGCTTTTTGCACCTCGGCAGCGATGCTCTTCCCGTCAGTTCCTCCAGCCTTGAACGGTGTGGGGACAATGACGAGCATGAGCAGGCTGTTCTTGGACGTGCGCACTGGTGGGGCGATCAGCGATGTGCAGGGTCGCCGATCATGACCCATGACTGGCGGAAGGACCGCATCGGTAGCGCGGTTCGGGGCGTGAATCCCACGGTGCTCCGGAGGCTGACGGCAGGGTTCGCAGTGATCGGGGACGTGCAGTTCCTCCCGGGGTACTCGGTGCTCCTGGTGGATGATCCTTCGGTGCAGCGGCTGTCGGAGCTTCCGAAAGGTAACCGGTTGGCGTTCCTGGCCGACATGGACACGCTGGGCGAGGCTGTCGAACGTGCCTGCAAACGGCTGGATCCGGCCTTCCGGCGGGTCAATCTGGAGATCCTGGGAAACACGGACCCGTTCCTGCATGCGCATGTGTGGCCGCGGTTCGACTGGGAGCCGGACGATCTCGTGGGGCGGCCGGTGTGGCTGTATCCGCGCGAGCGGTGGATCGACGAGCGGTATGCGCTCGGCCCGCAGCACGACGTCTTGCGTGAGGCGATCGGCGAAGAACTCGACCAACTGGCGTACTGATGTGTCCGGGCCGCCGACCGGCAGGTCGGCTGCAGGGGTGTTCGTGAAGCTCAGCCGGGATCGTCCGGGGGCGCAGTCGAGGAGTTCTCCGCAGCGGGATCATGTCCACTCCGTCTGGCATGGTGGGCCGGGCGGCTTCCGGGGTGGCCGGCAGAGCGACGATGGTGACGGGCTGCCGGCAATGCGGGCAGTTGCGGGTCGAGGTCGGTTCCGCAGGATCACGCTCGACGCCGGCCGGGCGAGTGCTGCCGGGGCGAGCGGCGGGTTTGGGCGCTGGCGGAAGTTCCGTAGCTGTTCTTGACCCCTGACCGTGAGGTGGGTACGGCTGGATGGCTTGGGGTGTGGGGGCTGGTGGGGCGGCTCGGCGGTATTGCTGGGAGTGCGCTGATCGTTGTCGCAGACGATGTCGGCGGAGGAGGTGTTGGCGCAGGTCACGCCGCCGGCGCCAAGGTGGTCGAGTCACGGCGAAAGGAGCGAATCGGCCGTCTGGCCGGCCGGCTCGACCCGCACCACCGGCAGGCGTTCGCCGCCTCGCTGCCCCGCACTCCTTGAAATGGCCCGGCTCGCTGAAAATTCCCGGCTCGCTGCCCACCTACCCAACAGGCCGACGACACCACTTCCCCCTATCCCGTAAGGAAACACGGCATGCCCATCCCCCACGCCTTCCCCCTGGAGCCCACCCCGATCCATGTGTCCGACGAGGTCCTCGATGACCTGCGCGCCCGTCTCACATCGACCCGTCCGCCGCTGGACGAGGGGAATGAGGACTGGTCCTACGGCGTCCCCGACAGCTATCTCCGTAAGCTGGTCGCCTACTGGCGGGACGACTACGACTGGCGCAAGGCCGAGGCCTCCATCAACGTCTACGAGCACTACCAGGTGAGCGTCGCCGGTGTTCCGGTGCACTTCATGCGCAAGCCCGGCCGCGGCCCTGGCCCGATCCCGTTGATCCTCACCCACGGCTGGCCGTGGACGTTCTGGCACTGGTCGAAGGTGATCGACCCGCTCGCCGACCCGGCCGCGTTCGGAGGCGACCCCGCCGACGCATTCGAGGTCATCGTGCCGTCCCTGCCTGGCTTCGGCTTCCCCGGCCCGCTCACCGGCTTTCCGGACGTCAACTTCTGGAAGGTCGCCGACCTCTGGCACACCCTGATGACAGAGACCCTGGGATACGAGAAGTACGCCGCCGGGGGCTGCGACATCGGCGGGATCGTCTCCAGCCAGCTGGGCCACAAGTACGCCGACGAGCTGTACGGCATCCACATCGGCTCCGGGCTGCCCCTCGACTTCTTCACCGGCCCCCGCGCCTGGGACTTCGCCCGGAACCGGCCCCTCATCGACGACCAGCCCGCAGACGTCCGCGCCCGTATCGTCGAGCTGGACCACCGCTGGGCATCCCACCTCGCCGTGCACATGCTCGACGGCGCCACGCTGGCCCACGGGCTGAGCGACTCACCCGCCGGACTGCTCGCCTGGCTGCTGGAGCGCTGGAACGCCTGGAGCGACAACGGCGGCGACGTCGAGTCCGTCTTCACCAAGGACGACATGCTCACCCACGCCACGATCTACTGGGTGAACAACTCCATCGCCACGTCGATGCGCTACTACGCCAACGCCAACCGCTACCTCTGGGTCCCCGCCCACGACCGCGCCCCGGTCGTGCAGGCCCCGGTCGGCCTCACCCTCGTCACATACGAGAACCCGCCTGGCATCCACACCGCCAACGAGCGCGTCCGGGCGTTCAAGACCGGCCCGCAGGCCGATTGGTTCAACCACGTCAACGTCAACGCCCACAGCCACGGCGGCCACTTCATCCCCTGGGAGAACCCCGACGCCTGGGTGAGCGACCTGCGCCGCACCTTCCACGGTCGCAGGCCCTGAACGGCCCGGCGTGGCGGTTCTCGTTCGGCGATTCGGGCAACCCAGGGCGGGGCCAGAAGCGGGCCTCCGGAACTCAGCCCGTTTACGGCTGTCGAGAATGGGCCGCTGGCTCCGTCCTCGGTATACCGGTGGCCTCAAAGGGCCGCGCACCGCAGAGGGAGAACCGTCATGACGCTTCAGCGGATGGACAACGTCGGCATCGTTGTCGAAGACCTGGACGCCGCCGTCGCCTTCTTCACCGAACTGGGCATGGAGGTGGAAGGCAAGGCACGGATCGAGGGCCTCTTCGCGGATCAGGCCGTCGGACTCGACGGAGTCCGCAGCGACATCGCGATGATGCGGACCCCGGACGGCCACGGCAGGCTGGAGCTCGCGCAGTACCACACCCCCGCGGCGATCGGCGACGGATCGCACAACCCGCCACCGAACACGCTGGGCCTGCACCGGGTCATGTTCGCCGTCGACGACATCGACGACACCATCGCCCGCCTGCGCCCCCACGGCGCCGAACTAATCGGCGGGGTAGCGCAGTACAAGGACATCTACCGCCTGTGCTACCTCCGCGGCCCCTCAGGCATCATCCTCGCCCTGGCCGAACAGGTCAGCTGACGGCCCTTCACCGCCGCACATCGGCGCCGAAAGCGCCTCCACATCCCGGAAGGTCGTCCACGCCGACACCTCTATTCCCTGCCTCATCCGTGATGGCCTGGCTTACCCTCCTGGCGAGTGACGGCATACCGATCTCCGCTATGCGATGTACGCCACTGCGAGGCGAAGGTGTCGTCGGCTTTGGCCGTGAAGACGGTGGCCGTTGTGTCGCTCATGCGTGGCATCCTCCCCCGTCCGGGTGGGGACGCCAGTCACGGACTCATCGATGCGTTCGCTGCCGTCCGGCGTGACGCCACAGCTGACTGGCTGTGCGTGTTTCTTCGGGAGTCGTTTGTTGGTGGCCTGCGGAGTAATCCAGGGAGGTGTCGGTTTGATCAATGTCAGTGACTCCTGATGTCGCTCGGCACGCTCGCGTGCCGCAACTGCGGACATTTGAGTGGTTTGTCCTCAGGAAGCCAGTGCGCCACGTGGAGAGTCCTGCGGTATCTCAACTTTCCCCGTCAGCGGCACTGCGTAGGGTTGGGATTTCGGATGAATTATGGGGGCTTGTGAGTCTGAAGAACGCCTACTTGGAGACCGCCGCGCAGGTGTCCTGTGACACCGATTCCTAATGCTGTTTGTCAAGCGGCGAGAGCACTGGGAGGGGCGAGTTCGTAGCACCGTCCGTCGCGTAGGAGCGCCCAGAGGACGTTGACGCGACGGCGGGCCAGGGCGAGGACGGCCTGCGTGTGACGCTTACCCTCGGCGCGCTTGCGGTCGTAAAACCGGCGGGACTCCTCGGAGTGGCGGATGCTGAACAGCACGGAGGTGTAGAAGACCCGTTGGAGTCTGCGGTTGTATCGCTGAGGGCGGCGCAGGTTTCCGCTGATCTTGCCGGAGTCCCGTGGAGCCGGGGAGACACCGCCGAAGCCGGCAAGCCGGTCCGGGGTGCCGAAGACGGTCATGTCGCCGCCGGTGGCGGCCAGGAACTCGGCGCCGAGGATGACGCCCAGACCGGGCATGCTGGTGATCACTTCGAAGGCGCGGTGTTGGCGAAACCGGGCCTCGATCAGCTTGTCGATCTCGGCGACCTGCTGGTTGAGGGCTATCACCTCCTTCGCCAGTGTGTGCACCAGCTGCGCGGTCAGCTTCTCCCCGGGCAGGCTGGTGTGCTGGCGCTCGGCGGCTTGGACGGCTGTCTCGGCGAGCTGGTCGGCGCTGCGAACCTTGCGGTTGCGGAGCCAGGTCTCCAGGCGCTTGCTGCCGAGGCGGCGGAGAGCAGCCGGGGTCTGGTAGCCCGTCAGTAGGGTGAGAGGGCCGGTGTTGGTGAGGTCCAGAGCCCGCTCCAGGCCGGGAAAGATACCGGTGAGCTGAGCGCGGAGCCGGTTGACGGTGCGGGTGCGGTCGGCCACCAGGTCCATGCGGCGGCCGGTAAGAATCTTGAGATCGATGACTGTCTCGTCGCCGGTGCGTAAGGGGTGCAGATCGCGCCGGACGCGTGCCTGGTCGGCGATGATGGCGGCGTCCTTGGCGTCGGTCTTGCCTTCGCCGCGGTAGCCCTCGGAGGCTCGGTGGATGGCCCGTCCAGAGAGGTAGAGCACCGGCTGGTCATGGTGGAGGAGGATCGCGATGGCCAAGGCGGCTCCGCCGTCAGCCAGGTCAATGCCCCAGGTCACCTCGTCACCCAAGGCCAGGACATCGGCGAGAAGTTGGAGGAGTTCGGACTCGTCGTTGGCGACGCGTCGTGACAACAGCCGGCGGCCGCTGTCATCGATCGCGACGCAATGGTGGTGGGTCTTGCCTGCGTCGATGCCGGCCCAGATCGCGGCCAAGTTGTGCCTCCGTACGGTGTACTGCTGGTGCCCCCGACGGACGACCTCGCTGTCGATTCCCTACGAAGCGATCATTCGCAATTCCTAATTGGCAGCCGAGTCGTCGTGGGGCGTCGAGCGGCCAATCGATGGAAGCCACAGACGGCAGAACCTTGAAAGCCACACCCGACGCCCCTGAGTGGGCCAACCATACGAAGGGCTCGCCCTGTCCCGGAGAAGAACGTAGGGAACCTTGATGGATGCCAGTTCGTGCCACCGAAGGTTGAGCGCGCAGGTCAGGGCCCCCTGCCTGTGGCATCCAACCGGGGTGCCTGCGGCTGCCGGAAATCGAGGCAGCGGCGCAGCATTGCTCCCGCCAGCGAAACTCAGTAGGTGTTCGGGTCAAGCCCTGCATACGTTCAGCCGCATGGCTGATGACTGCTTCGCGCATCCACGGCTCGCCGCGATCTATGATCCGCTCGACCCTGACCGCAGCGATCTGGATGCATACCTCCGGATGGCGGAAGAGTTCAGGGCGCGCCGAGTGCTGGACGTCGGCTGCGGGACAGGGGTATTCGCCCTCCTCCTGGCTGACCGCGGGATCGAGGTCGTCGGCATCGATCCCGCCCTGGCCTCCATCGATGTGGCTCGGGCCAAACCGGGCAGTGAACGAGTCCGCTGGATCTGTGGTGATGCGGCAGACCTCCCGCCGCTGCAGGTTGACCTGGCGACGATGACGGCGAACGTCGCCCAGGCTGTCGCTGATCCGCACACATGGCAGAAGACACTGCGGGGAGTCCACGAAGCACTGCGGCCTGGCGGTCATTTGATCTTCGAGACCCGCGATCCGGCCAGACGCGCCTGGGAAGAGTGGACCCGCGAGAGCTCCTACCGCGTGACGGAGATCCCAGGGATCGGCGCGGTCGAGTACTGGGTCGAGTTGATTGAGGTGAGTGGCCCGCTCGTGACGTTCCGCCAGATCTACGTGTTCGCAGCGGATGAACAGGTGCTCACGTCGGATTCGACGCTGCGCTTCCGAGAGCGGGAAGAGGTCGAGAGGGACCTGGTCGCACACGGCTACGTGGTCGAGGAAGTTCGCGATGCGCCTGACCGGCCGGGAAGAGAATTCGTCTTCCTGGCGCGACGTCCCTGACCTCCAGTGACCCACGCCACTCAAACTTCGATGGCACACGCTCAAGGTGCGATGACACAGGACAGCAGGCCGTAACCCTGCTGGACGCACCGGAAGTGGCCGCCTCGTGGGAGAAACCCAGCGCGTTGGCGCAGTGGACCGTCGGCGGTCTGGCCGGCCACCTCGCGTATCAGATTTTCAGCGGGGATCCGGCACTACAGGGACCCGCCTCTGAGCAGGATCCCATCACTGTGCTCGAACACTACGTGCGGGCCGCGTGGATCGACGCGCCGCCCGACGGCGAGAGCAACTCTGGGATTCGAGCGAAGGGTGAAGACATCTCGTCCGAAGGCGTCCGGCGTCTGGTCGAGCGCGTCCATGCCGCGCTCGACCGGCAACGAACCGGTCTCGAGGAGGTGCGGGGCGACTGGGTGGTGTTCATGCGGCAAACAGGATGGGCACTGAGCCTGGACGACTTCCTCGTGACCCGGATGGTCGAGCTCGCTGTGCATATGGATGACCTGGCGATCAGCGTGGACCTCAGCGCGCCGGAACTTCCCGGGACGGCCCTCGATCCCGTGGTTGCGCTGCTGACCCGGCTTGCCGTCCGGCGCCATGGCCAGGCGGCCCTGCTCCGGGCCCTGACTCGCACGGAGCGGGCACCAGCTGCGATCAACGTGTTCTGAACGTTGCGTCAGCTCGCGTCAACCCGTTCGGCTTGGGCTTCGATGTGGGCGAGGCGGTAGGATGCGGTGCCGGTCTGGACGATGGCACCGTTGAAGGTCAGCCTGTCGACGATGGCCGAGGTCGGCGAATTGCTGACGGATGTGCGGCAGCGTGCACATGCGGCATGCCTGGTCGATCGAGGCGGTGGCGGCTTCTTCGGCCAGCCCCGCTTACGTGTCATGATCCCGCTTTCTCGCAGGCCGTGCGGCCGTGCCGTTTCGGAAGCTGGTCGTAGTGGCCACCGTCGGCTGCGGCCGGGTCTCGGGCGGGCGGTGCGACTTCCAGTCGGGCAGGAAGGTGTGACCGTCCCGCCGGTCTCCTCCTGCGGCTGGACGGGACGGGCCGAGACAGGCTTCGCGGGCTCCGTGAAGGTCTCGCCTTCAGCGGCTTGGCGGGCCTCCAGCACGACCGCGTCCGCGGTCGGAGCGGCGGCCCCGTGGGCCGAGGCGAGTCCGGCGACGACGTGTTCGTGCTCCATACGACGGCGCAGCAGCACCTCCATCAGCGCCCGGGTGCTGGCCCGCCTCGTCGTGGGCAGCGCGCGCCACGGTCGCCCAAGCTTGATGGACGGGGTGAACTTCCCTGCGTCTTTGGCCTGTTCGGGGGCCGTCGATCCGGGGAAGGCGCCCGGCTTGCGCAGGAAGGCGTCCAGGTAGTGGTCCAGGACCAGGCGGGACTCGCCCCGGCCGCTGAGGCGTTCGTGGTGGGTGACAACAATGCGGCCGTCGTGGGCGAGGGGTCGCCGGATGAAGCATCGCCGACAGGTGGGGCCGGTGGTGCCGGCCATCGCTCGCAGCACGGCCGCAGTGCGATCAGGCGTGCTGCCGGTATCGGTCGCGCTTTGTGTTCGCCTTTGCGGTTGAGAGCGTGATGTCGGCTATGCTTACCTCGTGTCCACCATGTCCGTTATGTCGACTTCCTTGGTTCCCGCCGGGATCGATGTGGTGACGCGGTATCTCGACCTTGCCGGTGTCTGCTCGTGTGCGCTGTTGGGTGGTGCTGTGGCTCGCACGGCGGGCCTGGACCTGTTCGGGTTCTTGGTGGTCGGCGTCGTCTCCGGCCTGGGCGGAGGTGTGATCAGAGATGTGCTGCTGCAGCACGGTACACCGGTGGCGCTGACCGACTACGCCTATCTGGCGGTCGCCTTCGCCGGTGCCGCGGTCGCGTTTCTGATCCGGGTCAGTGAACAGTCCTGGACCAGGCTTTTCACTGTGCTCGATGCCGCGGTGATCGGGTTCTGGGCGGTCGCGGGTGCCAACAGGACCTTGGCGGTCGGTCTGGGCTGGCTCCCGGCCGTCATGCTGGGCACCCTCACCGCTGTCGGCGGTGGCGCCCTGCGTGATGTCATCCTCGGCCGGGTGCCTGCCGTGTTCGGCGGCAACGGCCTGTATGCCACGGTCGCCCTCGTGGTCGCCGCGATCACGGTGCTCTGCTCGTACCTCGGGATTCCGGGGGTCGGCATCGGCCTGGGTGTCGCCGTGGCCTTGGTCTTCCGGCTCACCGCCGTGCGCTTCGGCTGGAATCTGCCCAGCGGCCTGGACTGGCAGCCCCATTCCCAACTGGCCTCGTTCATGCGGCGCCGCTCTCGTCCCGCCACCGGCCGTGGGGGTGAGTCCCACTCGCGCAAGGAGGAACCGTGAGCGACGGAGCCCGCACGGTGTTGGCCGGCCTGGAGTCCATCCGCTCCGATCTGGAGGACCTCTACAAGGACCTGCACAGGCACCCCGAACTCGGCCTTCGGGAGCACCGCACGGCCAAGAGGGTGTCCGCTGCCCTGCGGGGCTTCGGTTACGAGGTCACCGGCGGCATCGGCGGGACGGGGGTGATCGGGGTTCTGGCCAATGGCGAGGGCCCGGTTGTCATGGCTCGTGCCGACATGGATGCCCTGCCGGTACGTGAGCAGACCGGTCTGCCCTACGCTTCCACGGTCACCGTCATCGGCGAGGACGGCACCGAGCAGCCTGTGATGCACGCCTGCGGACACGATGTGCATGTGGCCTGCCTGATCGGCTGTGCACGGCTGATGGCCCAGGCCGAAGACGCCTGGCGGGGCACCTTCGTGGTGCTCTTCCAGCCCTCGGAGGAGAACGGCGACGGCGCTCAGGCCATGATCAACGATGGTCTGACGTCCAAGGCGCCCCGACCCGACGTGGTCCTCGCCCAGCACGTCCTGCCCTATCCTGCCGGTTACGTCGGCACCCGCTGCGGACCGTTCCTGTCGGCCGCGGACAGCCTGCGCATCACCGTCCACGGTCGGGGAGCACACGGCTCCATGCCCCAAGCCGGGGTGGACCCCGTGGTGATGGCCGCGATGATCGTCGTGCGCCTGCAGACGATCGTTTCCCGGGAACTGGCCGCCACCACCCCCGCCGTCGTCACCGTAGGCAGCCTCCACGCCGGCACCGGCCCCAACGTCATCTCCGATAGCGCCGTCATCCAGGTCAACGTCCGCACCTACGACGACGCCTCGCGCACCCACGTCCTGAACGCGATCGAGCGGATCGTCAAGGCCGAGTGCGAGGCCTCCCGGTCGCCGAAGGCACCCCGGATCGAAAAGATCACCTCCTTCCCGCCCACGGTCAACGACGAAGCCCCGACCCGGCGCGTCGCCAAGGCATTCGCCGCCCACTTCGGCGACCACGCGCACACCATCGACCTGCAGACCGCCAGCGAGGACATGAGTGAGATTCCCAAAGCGTTCGGCGCGCCGTTCACCTACTGGGGCATCGGCGGCATCGACCCCGGCCTGTACGCCCAGGCCGCCGAGAACGGCACGATCGCCCAGGACATCCCGGTCAACCACAGCCCTACCTTCGCCCCCGTCACCCAACCCACCCTGGACACGGGCGTCAGCGCCCTGACCGTCGCAACCCTCGCCTGGCTCGGCACCTGACAGCAGACGTCGTTCTCCCGACCGACCGTCACTGCCATGCCCTCACCGGCGCGAAGCCGGCAGACGGGCCAAGGTGAGAACCCACAGCCCCGGGCACGGCCCGGCGTCGAAAGCTCTCGAAGCCGGCCTGGTCCGGTCCTTCCTTACTTGCACGCAGCACTCGGCGATGCGCTCGCGTGCTTCCTCATGGCCGGTAGACCATGCCCGGCCGGGGCTTGGCAGGGGCGAGCAACTGCGACACCGTGACGATGGTGTAGCCGCGCTCTTGGAGCGCCTTGATGATCCCCGGTACGGCGGGCACGGTCCCTTTGTGCAGGTCGTGCAGCAGGATGATGCCGTCGCGGTGCGTCTGGTCGAGCACCCGCTGGGTGATCAGAGTCGAGTCCGTCGTCTCGTAGTCCTTGGCCGTGACGCTCCACAGCACCTGTGCCAGGCCCAAGTCCCGGCAGATCTTCGCCACTTTGCCGTTGGTGCGGCCCTCTGGCGGACGCATGAGGTCGGGCCTGGTGCCGGTGATCTTCTCGATGGCGTCCTGTGTGCGGGCCAGTTCCCGACGGGCGTTGTCCTCGTCGAGGTCTGTCAGCCTCCTGTGGTTCCAGGTGTGATTGCCGATCTCGTGCCCCTCGTCCGAGATACGGCGCAGGATGTCGGGGTACTTCGTGATGTGGCCCTTGCCCTGAACGAAGAACGTGGCGTGCAGACCGTCCCGCTTGAGGATGTCCAGCAGCCTGGGCGTCGTCGGGCTGGGGCCGCCGTCGAAGCTGAGGGCCACGCATTTCGCCTTGCGGCAGTCGATGTTTCCGGCAACTGATCCCGATGCCTTTGCTCGGGCGGCGCGTGGCGAGGTGTGGTCGTAGGTCGTGACCGTCAGGGCCAGAGTCAGCGCGAGGGCCGGCATGGCGACCATTGCTGTCGCGACGGCGATGAGCAGGCGCGAGCGTCTTTTGGGCGTGATGCGGGGCATGCGAGATCTTTCTTCGGATGGAGATTCCCGGGTTAGCGCGTGCGGGCGGGAGTCGGCCTCGCGGCGGGTTCCTGAAGCCGCATGTCGAGGGTCAGGCGCTGCCTCAGCAGACGTTGGAGCCGACGCTCCACCGTTGTGTGGATGAGCAGGGAGAGCCCCAGCATGCAGACGACGGACACCGCCATCGCAGGCAGCGGCCCCAGCTTCGGAACGGCCCGGATCAAGCCTTTGGCCAGAGGAATTCCGATGCTTTGGTGGACGAGGTAGAAGGGGTAGGTGAGTGACCCTGCGGTGACCAGCCACCGCCATCGCAGCCTCGCCAACGGTCCTCCGACGTCGGCCAGCGCCAGCAGCCCGAGACAGAGCGTGAGCAGGGCCGCGCACACGGCCCAGGAGGGCCGGCTCTCGCCGGGGGGTACGGTGGCGTGGTAGGCCACCCGCAGTTCGAGCACGGTGAGTTCGTAGGACCAGGCGAAACCCAGCAGCAGCCACAGCAGGAGGTTCTGTCCGAACCGGTGCATGAGGTGGAGGACGATTCCGGCGACGAAGAGGCCGGTGTATCGGGTCAGCACGAACTCGTCGAGCAGTGGCGACTGGAGTTCGAGGGCGATGACACCCGCCAGGAGCCAGGCTCCGCAGAAGGTCACCACCCGCCGATAGGACAGCCCGAAGATGAGCAGCAGGGCCATCAGCAGGTAGAAACGGGCCTCCACCCAGAGCGTCCAGCTGACTTTGTCGACCAGTTCGAGTCCCAGCGGTCCCGGAGCCATCGTCAGGTTTCCCAGGACGGTACGAGGGTCGATACGGGTGGCGGCCGGCCAGTGGCCCATCCGTGAGACAAGGACGAGCGCGACGACGAGGAGTACGGCGCCAGTAGGCCGGGAAGAGCCGTGCGATGCGGGACACGGTGAACTGTGCGGGAGTGCGCCCCCAGCAGCTCATGCAGATGGCGAAGCCGCTGATGGCGAAGAAGAACTCGACGCCGAGCCAGCCATAGCGGATGATCTCATGCACAAACGGTGCGAGATCCCGCAGTCCGGCGCTTCCCCAGAAGTGTGGGGTGGGCGTTCCGAGGAAGTGGTAGGCGGCCACCATGACCGCTGCCATCAGGCGGAGCCCGTCCATCGCGGCCAGGCGCGCCGGTCCGCTCCGCGGTCCGGGAGAAGGTCTGTCGGAGGGCATGTCGGAACCAGGGCTGATCAGACGGCGGGCAGCGCCGAGCGGCTGACACGTATCTTCGACTGGCCGTGCGGGCGTTTCTCCCAGTCCTCCATGAACCGCGCGTGCAGACCGTGCCGTCGCGCCAGGCCCAGGAGGGTCTCGGTGCGGTAGTAGAAATCCTCGCGCAGTACCTGGTGTTCGGTGCCCTCGGTGCGGTCGAAGGTGAAGTCGAAGAACCCGGTGTCGGTCAGCACGCGGCCGATGTGCGCCAGGCACTGGTCGATGACCTCCAGCGGCGAGTGGGAGAAGACGCTGTGCGCGTGGACCACGTCGAAGTGGTCGTCGGGCAGGAAGTCCAGGGTGAGGTCGCCGGTGATGGTCAGGTGTGGCAGCTTGTCCTGGAGACGGCGTTCGACGAGTGTGGTCTTGGCGGCCATCAGGATGTCGGGTGAGATGTCGATGCCGTAGTAGTTGCCGGTGTCGAGGTGGCTGATGAAGCGCCAGCCACCGCGCAGGTTGCCGCAGCCGATGTCGAACATGCGGTGGTCGGGGCGCAGCCCGTGTTCGATGAGGTAGTCGAACTGCATCTGTCCGAGCGCCAGCCAGCGGTCGTGGGTCTGGCTGCCGACCGCGGCTTCCGGGTTTCGGCGGGTGTCCGAGGCCATCACGGCGCGGTAGTAGCCGACGTGGTCGGGGTGCTTGAGGCGCAGCCACGCGTCCCGGCCGGCCCGGCGCAGGTAGGGGATGACGCGGCCGGGGTGGCGCAGGGCGTAACCGGTTTTGTGGGTGAGGGCGGCGCGGTTGTTGCGCAGCTTCTTCGGCGACTTGGCGTCGGTGGGCATGGCGAAGCGACCTCCGTGCGAAAGGGGATCCCGGTGGCGGGATGAAAGCGAAAGAGAGAAAGGGAGGGGGAAGTGGATGGGCCCCGATGCGGTCGCCGCGGTCAGACGCGGCGGCGCAGCAGCAGCATGGTGACGACCGTGAGCACAGCGGCCAGGCCGCCGAGAACGGCGGTGTCGGTCCACTGGAAGGTCCAGTAGTCACCGGCCGGGTTGGCCTGGTAGAAGCGGGCCACGTACCCGTGTGCCGTCATGCACTCCTTGAGCTGGGTGCCCGAGGGGAAGGGGCAGTTCAGCACGTCCTCGTGGCGGCCGGTGGCGGTGATCAGGCCGTAGTCGCCGGTCGACCACTTCTCGCCCATCGGCGGTTTGGGGGTGCTGCCGGCGCTGACGTAGGTGTGCGGCCGGACCAGCAGCCGGGCCCGGTGCGTCCACTCCAGCAGCAGCGTCATCGCCCCCGTCACCAGCAGGGTCGAGACCATCGCCGCCAGCACCCGGCGGGCCAGCAGACCCAGCAGGGTGCCGGCCGCCAGGCCGAACAGGGCGGCCGCCACAACGCGGGGACCCGAGCCGCTCAGGACCGTGTTCTCGTACCAGAACAGGCCGTAGCTCCGGTCGGCGGCCGGCCGCCACCACCAGGCGAACACTGCCGCGAGCAGGCCGGAGAGGGCGATCGTGGTCGCCGACGCCAGGGCGAACCGGGAGGCGAACCACTGGCCGCGGCTCACGCCCTGGGCGAGGACCATGCGGTGTGTGCCCAGTTCCCGGTCAAAGATGCGGACGACGGGGCGCGGACGGTGACAACACGCAGCCGACGGCCCAAGAGCCCGCGCCGTCCTCAATGGAGTGAAGACGCTGCGCCCGGCGAATCTCGATCAAGGGCTTCGCCGTAGTGCAAGGCATGAGACCGATCACCGAAGCGCACGTGAGGGAACCACGGCTGGTCGTTGTGGAGATCGCGGCCGCCGGTGACAAAAAGGCGTTCGCGTTCCAGGATGCTCGCCGCGCGGTGGTCGACCGCGGCAGCGGAGCGTACGAACCGGGAGCCCGGCGAGCCCGGGGTGCGGCTGCGTTGCTTCCTGGTGCGAGACGCAAGTCGGCCTGGCCGGTGAGGGCTGCGCGTGGACAGTAGCCGAACGCGGCTCAATGCACGGCCTCACGACCGAAGACGGCGCCTGGCTGCTCCCCTTTCGACCGCCGGTGGACACCATGCGGATGCGGCCGCCGCCGGCTCATCGGCGACCTGGGCGGCTACCTACCGAACCCACGCCCCTGCCGGAGCTGGCCCGCGCGCTGCTGCGGCACCTGTCCCCCGTGCACCAGCCCGGCCCGGCGGGTGACGCGCTCGTCGGAGACGCCCACCAGGTCACACCGTGGTGATGGGTCCACCGCCGCCAGGTGGGCGGACCCACCTGGCGGCGCCGCGAAGACGCCCTCGGCATGCCCGAACGCCGCCGAACGCCGCCGAAAGACCGCCCCCGTGGTCGTCTACCCCGAGACCATCGCGCTTCGCCGAGGCCATGTGGGCCTGGGAGCAGCGCCGGCACCGTTCCCGGCCGGTCGGACGGGCAGATCAGCGCAGTCCGGCGAAGAGATCGTTCTCGGGTATGGCCGCGCCGGTGGCGTCCTGGACACGTACGAAGGTCTCCATGCCCATCAACTCGCCGAACCTCTCCTTGCCCATTCTGAGGAAGAAGATGTTCTCGCCCTGACTGGCGTGCGCGGCCAACGCGTCGAACTTCTGACCGCTGAACGCGGTGGTGTCCACCCACGTGGTGATCTCATCGTCGGGGAGGCCGATCTCGGCCATCGCGGCGGCCTCGGCAGGATCCGGCTCCGGCATGTCCTCACCGAACTCGCGCATGATTTCGCCGAACCGCTGCATCATCGAGCGGGGCATCGTCGTCCAGTACACCTTCGGTGCCAACGCGGTCATCTCCAGCGCCGCCATCGTGATGCGGTGGGCCTGGATGTGGTCGGGGTGGCCGTAGAAGCCGTTCTCGTCGTAGGTGACGACCACATCAGGTCGGTAGTGCCGCATGAGTTCCGCGAGTCGGGCCGCGCCTTCCTCCACGGGGGTCTGCCAGAAGGATCCGGGGGCGCCGTTGCTCGGCCAGCCCATCATCCCGGAGTCGGCATAACCCAGCATCTCCAGATCGCTGACCTTCAGGACGTCACAGCTCGCCACAAGTTCCTGACGGCGCATCAAGGCGACCGCCGCCGGATCGTGCCCGGGATCGCCCGGCTTGACACCCCCCGGTCCGTCACCGCAACCGCCGTCGGTACACGTCACGAGAACCGTGCGGATGCCTTCCGCCGCGTACCGCGCGAGGACCCCTCCGGTTCCGGTGGCCTCGTCATCGGGGTGGGCATGTACTGCCATCAGCGTCAAAGGCCGGTCCGTCATAAAACAATCCTCCCGCAGAAATACGTCCTGGTCCGCGTCGCGGCGGGCATACCACGCTCCTGGGGCCGGATCCTGGTAGGGCCGACGACCCTGTGATCTCCATATTCCCCACCCGTGCGACGCCGGTCCCTCGGTCGATGCAACCGCGCCGGCCCCTCCCGCTGTTCCCGGCGCCGCCACTTCGCTTTCCAGACGACCGTCGATGGCCGGCGTTCCGTTCTCGCGCCGAGCCTCCATGAAGCTATGACCGTCGCGGCTACCAAAGCGTTCGTGATCCTGGACGGCACGCTGCTACCGATCCACCGGATCACCGCCGACCCGCCCCTCTACTTGGGCAAGCACAAGAAGCATGGGATGAACGTACAGGTCATCACCGATCCGTTCGGCCGGGTGATCTGGGCGTCACCGGCACTACTCGGCGCGATACACCACATCAAGGCCGCCCGCGCCGACGGCGTCATCGACGCCCTGACCGCGGTCGGCGTTCCGTGCTGGGCGGACAAGGCCTGCCAAGGAGCCGACGGCACCATGCGTGTGCCCTACCGCGGCCGCTGGGAGAAACTGTCCGTCGGCCAGCCGGCGGTCAACCACTCCCACGCCAAGATCCGAGCCCTCGGCGAACAGGCCGCTGAGCTGCTGTTCCAGGTGCTGACCGAACGCGAGGAGAAGAACAGCGTCGCCATCGCCTCGAACGAGAGTTTCAGTGGCTGGACCAAGACCTTCACTGATCCCCGGCTCTGCGCGGCCATCGTCGACCGGCTCACCTTCGGCGGCAGCCTCATCCAGACCGGCACCGAATCCTACCGCCCGGCCCTCACCCAGGCCCGGGCAGCAGCGCAGAACGCCGCCGGCTGACCTCCCCCGGCCTATCGGAGCGATGCCAGCTTGCCCCACTCGCGAGAGTCTGAGCTGACCCCGGATTCGTGGAGTCCCTGAAACCAGGCTTATGATCCTGGCCCGAAGGAGAACCACGAGCAGTGCCAGCACCACGCAAATACC
>NZ_JBIAUC010000028.1:0-72702 GCF_042892355.1 Streptomyces sp. NPDC001796
ACGCCGGCCTCGTTCCACGCGGCCAGCCGCCGCCAGCACGTCATCCCCGAGCCGAAGCCCAGCTCCTGCGGCAGGTACTCCCACTGGATGCCGGTATGCAGCACGAACAGGATCCCGCACAACGCCTGCCGGTCCGGCACCCGAGGCCGGCCCTCCACCAGCTTCGGCCCCGGCTCGGGCAGCAACGGCTCGATCAGCGACCACAGTTCGTCCGACACGATCCAAGGCCGCGACTGTCGTTTCCCCACGACCAGACCAACGACCCTCCACACCGAAAGTCACATGATCAACAACTTCTGTTAGGACCCCTTAGGCCGTCATCGGGCGGTCGTACGGCCCGATCGGCGCCGGCAGGCGTGACGTCCCGCCGGACAGCCGCCGGTCCACCGCCGCCGCCACGGCCCGCCCCTCCGCGATCGCCCACACGATCAGTGACTGCCCGCGCGACGCGTCCCCGGCGGCGTACACGCCGGGGACGCTCGTCTCGAAGTCCTCGTTCCGCGCGATCGTGCCGCGAGCGTCGAGTGCGAGTCCGAGCTGCTCGATGATCCCGTCCTTCCGGTCGGGCCCGGAGAAACCCAGCGCGAGCAGCACGAGGTCGGCGGGCAGCGTCCGATCCGAGCCCGGCAGCGGCCGGCGCCGCTCGTCGACCTCGACCAGATGCAGCTCCCGAACGTGCCCGGCCGCGTCTCCCGTGAAGCGGAGCGTGGACGCGGCGAACAGCCGCGCGTCCGCGTCCGCCGCCGGTGCCGTACGCAGATCGCGCGCCTCCTCGTGCGCCGCGGACAACCGGTAGATCTTCGGATAAGTCGGCCAGGGCTCGGCGTCCTGGTTCCGCTCCCGCTCCGGCTGCGGATAGATGTCGAGCTGGGTCACGGACGCGGCCTGTTCACGCACCGCCGTCCCCAGACAGTCCGCCCCGGTGTCCCCACCTCCCACGATCACCACGTGCTTCCCGGCCGCCGACAGCGGCGAGACCTCCAGATCTCCCTCGCACACCCGGTCCGCCAGCGGCAGATACTCCATGGCCTGATGGATCCCGGCCAGCTCGCGTCCCGGTACATCCAGTTCACGCCATGCCGTCGCGCCGGTCGCGATCACCACGGCGTCATACCGCGACCGCAACTCCGCCGCCCCGATGTCCTTCCCTATGACCGTGGACGTACGGAACTTCGTCCCCTCCGCACGCATCTGCTCCAGCCGGCGGTCGAGATGCCGCTTCTCCATCTTGAACGCCGGTATCCCGTATCGCAGCAGCCCCCCGATCCGGTCCGCCCGCTCGTAGACGGCCACGGTGTGCCCGGCCCGGGTGAGCTGCTGGGCCGCGGCAAGGCCCGCGGGCCCCGATCCGACGACCGCGACGGTGCGCCCCGACAGCCGCTCCGGCGGGCGCGGTGGTGCGAACCCCTCCTCCCAGGCCCGGTCGGCGATGGCCACCTCCACGTTCTTGATGGTGACCGCGGGCTGGTTGATGGCCAGCACGCAGCCCGCTTCGCAGGGAGCAGGGCACAACCGCCCCGTGAACTCCGGGAAGTTGTTCGTGGCATGCAGCCGGTCGCTCGCCGCCCGCCAGTCCTCGCGCGAGACGAGGTCGTTCCACTCGGGAATCAGGTTTCCGAGCGGGCAGGCGTCGTGGCAGAACGGGACCCCGCAGTCCATGCACCGGTTCGCCTGCCGACTGATGATCGGCAGCAGCGCACCGGGGACGTACACCTCGTTCCAGTCCCGCACCCGCTCCTCGACCGGCCTGCGCGGCCATTCCTCACGGGGCGTGGTCATAAAACCCTTGGGATCGGCCATCGCCGTCTCCCTTGCGTCCATACGGGATCGTCTCGTGCCACGATACGACGCCAGGGTCCCGTGCGCGCCTGACCACCTGGGTCCCCGCGACGGCTGATGCCTCAGGTGAGGGCCAGGACGTACGACACCGCGGCGCCGGCCGCGCGAGCGCCCGGACGTGGTTCCACAACGTCCACTCCCTCAGGTACGCGCGCCAGTACACGGCCGCCTCCGGAGAGCCGGGGTCCATCCGCAGCAGCGCGTCGTTGCGGGGGACGTTCGCCATGGCGGTCACTCCGAGGACACCTATGAGATACAAGGCACTGCCCACCAGCAGCGCCGCCTTCCCGTCGTCCGGCCAGAGCACGACCGTCACCACGGCGAGCACGGCGCACAGCATCGACGCCCCCAGGAAAATGATCATGAACGCCGGTGTCATCGCGGCCCTGTTGATCGCGTTCATCGCGGCAACCCCCTGCGCCGGAGGCAGTGAGCCGAGCCCCCTCATCACGAAGGTGGAGAACGCACAGGACACCCCCGCCACCAGCCCGGCCGCGAGCACCCCGATCGTGATCAGCACGAAGTAAGGCCCATCGATCATGTCAACTCCCCGCATGCTCCTCCCGGAACCCGGACGGCCCCGGATCACGCCGCCTCCCGCACACTCCACTCCCGCAACACCGCCTCCACACGTCCCGCGATGCGCCGTCGCGCCTCGGGCCGCGCCACGCCGTCCATCAGCATCTGGTCGTACGGCGTCTCCAGGTGCCGTACGGACGCCCGCACCGCTGCCGTGACCGCTTCCGGTGACAGCGCCCGTCCCGCCGCGCTGCGCCCGACCCGTCCGCTGCCCCGCACCGACGCATGCCCCGCGATCGCCCGCGCCCGCTCGGCCGGGCATCCGGGAAACAGTCGCCGGATCTCCGCTGCGAACGCCTCCGCGAACCGCGCGTCCTCCTCCGCCCGCCGCCGCGCGTCCCGCGCCCGCCGCCTGCGCCGCGCCTCCGCGTCCGCCAGGCACCGCTCCTCAGCCAGGGCGAGCGCAGCCTCCTCGACGAGCACACCCTGGCGCTCGTACCGGCCGCGGCGCCGGTTGAACCGCACCACCACTGCCGCCAGGCCGCTCGCCTCCCGCGCCCGCCGGGTCAGCGCCGTATCACCCCGCGGCAGGAACACCAGATGCCCGAGATCCGCGCACTCCAGGCACCACGGCTTCCCCTCCTCCAGCACCAGCAACGGCAACGGTCCCCTCCGGCACTCGGCACAGTGTCGCCGCTTGACCGGCTGAAAGACCAGAAGTGCGCCGCTCGGCGGGGGAGTTGGGGTCGGTGCCATATCCGTCTCCTTCCCCGTCCCTCCGGGCGCCGACCGCAACGGGCGCCGCTCGCCCTCTGGGCTTCTCCCGCCCGGGTTCCGCGGGTCACGTCGAAGCCCCTTCCCCGCTTCAGCGCCCCGCTCCCGGCCGAGCGCGGTACCGCCCACCTGAGACAAGCCATGAAGTGGGTTTGCCGTGGCGCGGCATCATGGGCCCTGTGCGACTCGAAGCGATCACCTGGGAACGGCTCGGCGACACCCTCGCCGACCGACTGCTCGACCTGAAGCCGGGCGACGGCAGCCCCTGGCCCCGCATCGCCTTCGACGGAGCCCCGGCCGCACGCCCCGGTGACCTAGCCCAGCGCGTGTCCGACGCCCTGCGCACACGTGGTCGGCCCGCGCTCGTCGTCGGCGCGGAGGGCTTTCTGCGGCCCGCGTCGGTCCGCCTCGAGCACGGCCGTCGGGACCTGGACTCCTACTATGACGGCTGGCTCGACACTGGCGCCCTGTGGCGCGAGGTCTTCGGCCCCCTCGAGCCCGGTGGTGACGGCCGTGTCCTGCCCGACCTCTGGGACCCGGTCACCGACCGCGCGACGCGCAGCCCCTACGTCCACCTTCCGCCCGGTGGCCTGCTGTTGCTCCACGGCCCCCTCCTCCTTCGGCACTGGTTCCCCTTCGACCTGACCGTCCACGTGCTCCTCTCACCGGGCGCGCTGCGCCGCCGTACGCCCGAGCCGGAACACTGGACCCTGCCCGCGTTCGAGCGCTACGAGGCGGAGACGGACCCGGGCGCCGTCGCCGACGTGCTGATCCGCGCGGACGATCCCCGCCACCCGGCCTGGAACGGCTGATCACACACCCACCCGACGGCGTGAGCCGCCTCCTGCGCGCTCCTGCCGTCCGGTGGTTCCAGGTGCGTCTGGCCGAACGCCCGGCGAGAATTGAAGTGCGCCGGGACCTGCGGTGCGTCCCGTGCCGCGCCGGCGTCCGCATCGGGAGGTACCCATGACCACCGCCGGAGACATCATGCACCGTGGTGCCCAGTGGATCCCCGCCCATGAGACGCTGGACCGCGCCGCCCAGCTGATGCGCGAACTCAACGTCGGCGCCCTGCCCATCAGCGACGAGAACGAGCGGCTCTGCGGCATCCTCACCGATCGCGACATCGTCGTCGGCTGCGTGGCCATGGGCCACGACCCCTCGCGCGTGACCGCGGGCGACCTGGCCAAGGGCACCCCGCGCTGGATCGACGCGGACGCCGATGTCGACGACGTGCTGCACGAGATGGAGGAGCACCAGATCAGGCGGCTTCCCGTCATCCACAACAAGCGCCTCGTCGGCATGATCAGCGAGTCCGACCTCGCCGGGCACCTGACGGATGATCAGCTCGCCACCTGGGTGGAGAGTGTCTACGCGAGGACGGCCTCGCGTTGACCCGGCAACTCGCCGCGAGCCGCGCCGGGGTCACAGCCAGTCGTTGCGCTTGAACCCCCGGTACAGCACCAGGCAGGCCACGGCTATCACGACGAGGACCAGCGGGTAACCGAACTTCCAGTGCAGCTCCGGCATGAAGGCGAAGTTCATGCCGTAGACCCCGGTGACCATGGTGGGCACCGCGATCAGCGCGGCCCAGGCCGTGATCTTCCGCATGTCCTCGTTCTGCGCGACGCTCACCTGGGCGAGATGCGCCTGCAGGATCGAGTTGAGCAGCTCGTCGAACGCGGCAATCTGCTCGGTGGCGCGCAGCAGATGGTCGGAGACGTCCCGGAAGTACGCCTGTATCTCCGGGTCGATCACCCGGATCGGCCGGGTGGCCAGCTCCTGGATGGGACGGTCCAAAGGTGCCACCGCACGTTTCAGCTCCAGAAGTTCACGCTTGAGCTGGTAGATGCGTCCCGGATCCAGGCGCGCGCCGTTCTCCGCGAACACGCCCGTCTCGACCTGGTCGATGTCCTCCTGGACCGCGTCCGTGACGCTGAGGTAGTCGTCCACCACATGGTCCGCGATCGCGTGCAGCACCGCGGCCGGCCCCTTCGCGAGCTGTTTGGGATCGGCCTCCAGTTCCTCCCGCAGCGGGCCGAGCGAACCGTGCCGGCCGTGCCGCACCGTGATGACGAAGGCGGGGCCGATGAACACCATGATCTCGCCGGTGTTCACCACCTCGCTCGTCGCCGTCAACTCTTTGTGCTCCACGTAGCAGACGGTCTTGAACACCGCGAACAGCGTGTCCCCGTACCGCTCGAGCTTCGGACGTTGATGCGCCTCCACAGCGTCCTCGACCGCCAGCGGGTGCAGGTCGAAGAGTTCGGCGATGCCCGCGAACTCCTGGTCCGTCGGCTCGTGCAGTCCCAGCCAGACGAAACCGTCGTCACTCTTGCGCACCCGCTCCACGGCCTCGACGAGATCGCCGGCTTCTGGAACGCGCACGCCGTCCTGATAGATCACGCAGTTGACCACCGCAGAGCCCAGCGGCGAACGGGCGGGGTGGCTCAGATCGACGCGCGCACGGCGCCGCCCCAACCGTGCCACCTTGCGGAGGCCGCCGACCCTGCCGAGACTCGTGACCTTCCGCAGATTCCCTGCCATGGACATCTGGATCTCCTTGCGTGGATCTCCTCGCGCCGCACTCTGCGCCGTCGCGAGCCAGTCTGCCAGTCCGCCGCGATCGCCGGAGAAGCCTGTGGAAACGGAACATTCCGCTTTGCCGCCTGTGCTGTCCGCCGCTCTGGGCGGGGCGGGGAGGCCCTGCGGAGCGTCGCCCCGCACGCACCGGCACGCCGACTGCGATGATCTCCGCATGACGCACAACGACGGGTACCTTCTCGACAACCGGCAGACCGAGGCCGGCCGGCGGTTCGAGGCGTTGTCCGCCCTTTTCGACCCCGCGACCTTCCGCCACATCGAGGGGTTCGGCATCGGACTCGGCTGGCGGTGCTGGGAGGTCGGCGCCGGCGGCACCTCCGTGATCTCCTGGCTCGCCAAGAAGGTCGGGCCGACCGGGCAGGTCGTCGCGACCGACATCGACACCTCGTGGGCGGCCCAGGCCGCGCAGCCTCCGATCGAGGTCCGCACTCACGACGTGGGCACGGAAGAGCCCCCCGGCGAGGACTTCGACCTCGTGCACGCCCGGCTTGTCCTCGTACATGTCCCCGACAGGGACAGGGCCTTGGCCTCCATGGTCAAGGCCCTGCGCCCCGGCGGACGCCTCCTGATCGAGGACGCGGACCCGGCGCTGCAGCCCCTGAGCTGCCCGGACGAGTACGGCCCCGAGCAGCGGCTCGCCAACCGCCTGCGCGAGGGCTTCCGTACCCTGCTCGCCGAACGCGGCGCCGACCTCTCCTACGGCCGCAGACTCCCGCGTCTGCTGAGGGAGGCGGGTCTCAGCCGGGTCGAGGCCGACGCCTACTTCCCGCTCACCTCTCCGGCCTGTGCGGCGCTCGAATCCGCGACGATCCGGCAGATCCGCGACCAGCTGGTTTCCGCGGGCCTCGCCACGGAGGAGGACATCGACCGCCACTTGGCCAACGTCGCCTCCGGCACGATGGACCTGGCGACCGCTCCGATGATCTCGGCGTGGGGCCGCAAGGAGTAAGGGCCGGGAGGTAAGGGGAAAGGGCCGTCGCCGGAGACGGCGGAGCCTGCCCTGGCTACCGCACGCTCCTCATGGGTCTTCCTCCCACTGTCTCCACCGCCACCGCACCCGCCTCACACCCTTCCGTCGCCGCCTCCTCCGGCTCGGCCCCCGCGAGCAGCGCGGCCAGAAACGCCCCGGTGAACGCGTCCCCCGCGCCCGTCGTGTCCCGGGGCGAGGCCGGGGCCGCCGGGATCCGGGCGACGATCGCCCCCGACGCGGCCACCAGTGCTCCCCGCGCACCCTGTTTGGTGACGACCAGGGGCACATGGCGGCTCAGCTTGACCGCCGCGTCCGCCGGGTCGGGCAGTCCGGTCAGCAGACACGCCTCGTCCCGGCTGGGCAGCAGGACGTCGACGCCCTCGGCGAACGCCAGGAACCGGTCGACGCCCAGCTCGGTGAGGAACCCCGCCGACGCCGGATCGAGGCTCACCGGCACTTCACGCGCGCGTGCCGCCTCAAGGGCGACCGTCGCCAGCGCCCGGCTGGGCTCGGAGAACAGCAGGTAGCCCGACAGGTGCAGCCGTACGACACCGTCGAGCAACTCGTCCGACCAGTCACCGGGGGCCAGCCGCAGCGACGCCCCGCTGTCCGTGAGGAACGTCCGCTCCGCCGAGGCAGCTGTGTCCACCAGACAGATCACAGTCCCCGTAGGGGCCTCGGGGTCGACGACCAGATGTGGCCGCACGCCCGACTCCGTCAGCTCCCGCTCGTGCCAGGCGGCGGAATCGGCCCCGACGCGTCCGAGCAGCCGCACGTCCGGACAGCCCCACCGAGCCGCCCAGCACGCCACGTTCGCGCCCGCGCCACCGGGCAGCGTGCGGATGACGGCCGCAGTGTCCGTACCCGACGCGAGCGGGCCGAGGTGCCGTGCGACGACATCCGTGACGACGTCCCCGACGACCAGCAGAGCCCCGTTCACGCCCCCGCCCAGGCCACCGCGATTCGCGCCGCGAGCCGCACGTTCCCCTGCACCGCCGCCAGATTGGCGCTGAGCGAGGCGCCGTCGGTGTGCCGCACCAGATAGTCCAGCAGGAACGGTGTGACCGCCTGACCGGTGACCCCTTCCTCGCCACACGCGGTCAGCGCGTCGGCGAGCACGCGCGCGTGAAGCTCCGGATCGAGCTGCTCCGCCTCCGGTACCGGATTGGCGACGATGAGCGCCGACTGGGGGGCGCCGAGCACGTCCTGCGCCCGCATGACCTCCGCCACCTGCCCGGGCGTCTGAAGCGTCCAGTCGACCGGATGGCCGGAGTCGGACAGGTAGAAGCCCGGGAAGCGATCCGTGCGATATCCGGCGACCGCCACACCCAGCGTCTCCAGGCGCTGAAGCGTCGCAGGCACGTCCAGGATCGACTTCACGCCGGCGCAGACCACGGTGATCCTGGTCCGCGCCAGCAGGCCAAGGTCGGCAGACTCGTCCTGGGTCACCGTCCACTCCCGATGCACTCCGCCCAGCCCGCCCGTGGCGAACACCCGTACGCCCGCGAGGGAGGCCAGCAGCGCCGTCGCGGACACGGTCGTAGCCCCGCTGACGCCAGCCGCCACCGCGAGGGGCAGATCGCGATGGCCCAGTTTGCGGATCCCGTCCTCGTTCGCGACCCGCTCCACCTGATCCTTGCCGAGGCCGACATGGGGCCGCCCGTCCAGCACCGCGATCGTCGCCGGTACGGCGCCCTCCTGCCGGACCACGTCCTCCAACTCCAGCGCGACCTGGAGATTGCGCGGGCGCGGCAGCCCATGCGCGATGATCGTCGACTCCAGAGCTACCACGGGCCGACGGGCGGCGAGTGCCTCCCGTACCTCTTCGGACACCACCAGCACGCGCCTGCCTCCTGTCTCCGGCTCTTCTCTCATCTCTGGCGGGCGGCGCACCCGGCCAAACCCTTGCGAGGTCAGAGAGGGAACACCACCTGGGCGCATGACGGTGGTGGGCCGGATCAGAACAGCGGTTCCGGCAGGACCCCTTCGAGCGCCAGCAGCTTCCGCTTGGTCTCCAGACCCCCTCCGAACCCACCGATGCCGCCGCCGCTCTCGACCACGCGGTGGCACGGCACCACCACCGGCAGCGGATTCGATCCCATCGCCACACCCACAGCCTGGGCGGCGCCCGGCTGACCGACCCGGCCGGCCAGGTCGCCGTACCCCACCACCGTCCCGTACGGCACACCGGAAGCCAGCTCGCGCAGTACCTGGCGGTTGAAGCCGGTGATCAGAGACCAGTCCAGGGGCAGCGCGAAGTCGTGCAGTCTGCCCGCGAAGTACGCCGTCACCTGGCGTACGGCCTCGGCGAGCAGCGGTGAGCGGGGATCCTCCACGGGCTCGGTCCCGAGCCGGGACGCGAGTCGCTCCAGGGCCTTGTCGCGCACGGCGTCCGAGGCGTGGAACACCACGTTCACCAGGCCCTCGCGTGTGGCGGCCAGCAGCAGAGGGCCGATGTCGGTGGGGACGACGGTCCACACCAGCTGCTGCTCGTACTGCCCATGACTGTCCATACGCCCACCGTACGGCGCGGCACTGACAACGGCCCTGGGCGGAGACAGGGCGGCGCGGTGCGCCGGCGGACGTACCTCGTCCCCGTTCAGTGAGCGCCGATCACGGCCTGAACCACGTCGGGTGCGTTCGTGATGATGCCGTCCACGCCGAAGCCGGACACCCGTCGGGCCGCCTCCGCAGTGTCGACGTTCCAGGCGAACACCTTCATCGGCCGGTCGTGTGGCCCCTTGAGGGCGTGGACCGCGGCGACGTAGCGGGTGGAGAGCTTGGTCTGCGTCGAGTTGATCTGGTCGGCGAACCGCGAGTACAGCGGCAGCTCCGTGGCGGGCGGCGTGCCCAGGTACGCGGTTGTGATCCCTGGGCGCAGGTCGTGGACCATCCGCACGCTGTCCGCGCTGAAACTCTGGACGATCAGTCGGTTCCGGAGATGGTCCGCGTCGAGCCAGCCCTCGTTGCCGAGCAGCTTCAGGATCTGCCGCTCGAGTCCCGGATACAGCTCCGGGTTCTTGATCTCCAGGAGCAGGTTCTGGTGATGCTGGGACACCCGCTCCATGTACTGCCGCAGCGTCGGCACGCGCGCGCCCGCGTACTGGGGGCCGAACCAGCTTCCCGCATCCAGGAGTGCGATCTCGGCGGCAGTGAAGTCTTTCACCCGCCAGGGCGACCGGCCGGGGAACAGCTGCTTGACGTCGGTCGTGCGCTCCAGCGTGGCGTCGTGGAGGACGACGAGTCGGCCGTCTCGGGTGCGCTGCACGTCGTTCTCGACCCAGCTGAAGCCCATGGCGGCCGCCTTGTCTACGGCGGCCAGCGTGTTCTCCGGCGCGTACGCCGAAGCGCCGCGGTGCGCGATGACGACCGGGCTCTGGTCGCCTGTGGCGCTGGCGTGCCGGGTGGGCAGTATGGCGACGCCGAACCCGAACAAGGCGATGATCGTGGCGACGGCGACACGCGCGTACATGCTCACTCCTGGTGCCGGATTGGACACGGAAAGCAACAGAATGGCAGCACGGAGCTCGGTGGGTCGGCCACAGCAAGGACGCAAACGGACCGGGAATGCCTGACACTGGGCACATGCGCCGCACAAGTGCGGGAGCGCCGTGATTCTTTGCCGGAAAATCGTTCGACCGTCCCGGTGAGGGTCATACTCTCTGCCTCAGCCCTGACCGTCGTCACGGCTGGGGACGGGGGGTATTTTCCGGAATTCAGAGACGTCAGGGTGGGAAGGGCAGCCGCGCATGCAGGGCACCGTCGACGGCTTCAGCTACGGACTCGTCACACCGGTGGTGGCGTACCTCATGGCCAGCCTCGGCGGCGCGCTCGGTCTGCGCTGCACCACCAGATCGATGCTCGTCGCCCAGTCCTGGAGGGCCGGCTGGCTCGCCCTGGGATCGGCCGCCATCGGATCCGGAATATGGACCATGCACTTCGTCGCCATGATGGGGTTCACCGTCAAGGGGACCCCCATCCACTACGACAAGGCGATCACCTTCGCGAGCCTCGGCGTCGCCATCGTCATGGTGGGGATCGGCGTCTTCATCGTGGGCTACCGGGGCGCGACCGGAGTGGCGCTCTTCACCGGCGGCACCATCACGGGTCTGGGCATCGCCTCGATGCACTATCTGGGGATGGCCGGGATGCGCCTGCACGGCGTGCTCGAGTACAACACCCTCACCGTCGCCGCCTCCGTCGTCATAGCGGTCGTCGCCGCGACCGCCGCTCTGTGGGCCGCCGGACAGATCCGCGGATTCCTCTGGAGCATCGGCGCGAGCCTCGTCATGGGACTCGCCGTCAGCGGCATGCACTACACCGGCATGGCCGCCGTCAGCGTCCACCTGCACGGCGCCGCCGGAAGCCCGGGCGGTGACTCGCCCGCGTCCCTGCTCGCCCCCTTGATGATCGGCCCGATCGTCCTCCTGGTCCTGGCCGGTGCCGTCGTGCTCTTCGACCCGATGATGGTCATGGGCAAACCCGACCGGATCGTTGAGCGCAAGCCCGGCGTACCGGCTCACCCCGAGCTGGCCCCCACGGGCACGGGCCGCCGTCCGCTGTCCCGCTCCGGCCCGCGCGCCGGACACAGGGGCTCCCGCACCTCCCAGGACTGGTGACCGGCCCCCGTTGTCAGTGCGGGGTCGTACGGTGGATTCCATGCGGCCCGTTTCACACATCGAACGCACGGTGGCGCCCTTCGAGGTCGTCAGCCCATACCAGCCGAGTGGTGACCAGCCCACGGCCATCGCCGAGCTGGAAAAGCGCATCCGGGCAGGTGAGAAGGATGTCGTCCTGCTGGGCGCGACCGGAACCGGCAAGTCCGCGACCACCGCGTGGATGATCGAGCGGCTCCAGCGCCCCACCTTGGTGATGGCGCCGAACAAGACGCTGGCCGCCCAGCTGGCCAACGAGTTCCGCGAGCTGTTGCCGAACAACGCGGTCGAGTACTTCGTCTCGTACTACGACTACTACCAGCCCGAGGCATACGTCCCTCAGTCGGACACGTACATCGAGAAGGACTCCTCGATCAACGAGGAGGTGGAGCGCCTTCGCCACTCCGCCACCAACTCGCTGCTCACCCGTCGTGACGTGGTCGTGGTCGCCTCCGTCTCCTGCATCTACGGCCTCGGTACTCCTCAGGAGTACGTGGACCGGATGGTCAGTCTGAGAGTCGGCGACGAGATCGACCGCGACGAGCTGCTGCGCCGCTTCGTCGACATCCAGTACACGCGCAACGACATGGCGTTCACGCGCGGCACCTTCCGGGTGCGCGGTGACACCATCGAGATCTTCCCGGTCTACGAGGAGCTGGCCGTCCGGATCGAGATGTTCGGCGACGAGATCGAGGCCCTGTCCACCCTCCACCCGCTCACCGGCGAGGTCATCAGCGACGACGAGCAGCTGTACGTCTTCCCGGCCTCCCACTACATCGCCGGCCCCGAGCGCATGGAGCGGGCCATCAGGGGCATCGAGAAGGAGCTGGAGGAGCGCCTCGCCGAGCTGGAGAAGCAGGGCAAGCTCCTCGAGGCCCAGCGACTGCGGATGCGCACGACGTACGACATCGAGATGCTCCGCCAGATCGGCACCTGCTCCGGCGTGGAGAACTACTCGATGCACTTCGACGCCCGCGAGCCCGGCTCCGCGCCGAACACGCTGCTGGACTACTTCCCGGAGGACTTCCTGCTCGTCATCGACGAGTCGCACGTCACCGTGCCGCAGATCGGTGCCATGTACGAGGGCGACGCCTCCCGCAAGCGCACCCTCGTCGAGCACGGTTTCCGGCTGCCCTCCGCACTGGACAACCGCCCGCTGAAGTGGGAGGAGTTCCAGGAGCGCATCGGCCAGACCGTGTACCTGTCGGCGACCCCGGGAACGTACGAGCTCTCCCGCTCGGACGGCGTCGTCGAGCAGATCATCCGCCCCACCGGCCTCATCGATCCCGAGGTGGTGGTCAAGCCCACCGAGGGTCAGATCGACGACCTGGTGCACGAGATCCGCAAGCGCACCGAGAAGGACGAGCGCGTCCTCGTCACCACCCTCACCAAGAAGATGGCCGAGGACCTGACCGACTACTTCCTGGAACTCGGCATCCAGGTGCGCTACCTGCACAGCGACGTCGACACCCTGCGCCGTGTCGAGCTGCTGCGGGAGCTGCGGTCGGGCGAGTTCGACGTCCTGGTCGGCATCAACCTCCTCAGGGAGGGACTCGACCTTCCGGAGGTCTCCCTGGTGGCGATCCTCGACGCCGACAAGGAGGGCTTCCTGCGCTCGGGCACCTCGCTGATCCAGACCATCGGCCGCGCGGCGCGCAACGTCTCCGGTCAGGTCCACATGTACGCCGACAAGATCACCCCGGCGATGGAGAAGGCCATCGACGAGACCAACCGCCGCCGGGAGAAGCAGGTCGCGTACAACACGGCGAACGGCATCGATCCGCAGCCGCTCCGCAAGAAGATCAACGACATCGTGGCGCAGATCGCCCGCGAGGACGTCGACACGGAACAGCTGCTGGGCACGGGCTACCGCAAGACGAAGGACGGCAAGGGCGTCAAGAGCCCGGTGCCCGCGCTCGCCAATCACGCCGTCAAGGGGGCCAAGTCGGCCAAGGGCAAGGCGAAGGCCAAGGAGACGGTCCCGACCGACCGCCCGGCCGCCGAACTCGCCGAGCAGATCGAGGAGCTGACCGAGCGGATGCGCGCCGCCGCCGCGGACCTGCAGTTCGAGATCGCGGCCCGGCTGCGCGACGAAGTCTCCGAGATGAAGAAGGAACTGCGCCAGATGAGGGAGGCGGGCCTGGCCTGACGTCCCCGCCACCGTGCCGGACCCCGGCACACGCGCGGTGTGTTGCAAGACCGACACAAAGCGCGAGCCGGGGTTCGGCACTGTCAGTGCCGCTGCGTAGGGTTTTGACATCCGCGGAGTCCGCGGCCAACAGGGGACGCTCGAGAGGGGAACAGCGCGTGACCGTCAACTTGACCAAGGGTCAGGCCATCAGTCTTCAGAAGAACGACGGAGGCACGCTGACCGCGGTGCGCATGGGGCTCGGCTGGCAGGCCGCTCCCCGACGCGGGCTGTTCGGTTCGCGCACCCGGGAGATCGACCTGGACGCGTCTGCAGTCCTGTTCGCGGACAAGCAGCCCGTGGACGTGGTCTTCTTCCGCCACCTCGTGAGCGACGACGGTTCCGTCCGGCACACCGGTGACAACCTCGTCGGCGGTGTGGGGCAGGGCGGCGACGACGAGGCGATCCTCGTCGACCTGCAGCGCGTCCCGGTCCACATCGACCAGATCGTCTTCACCGTGAACTCGTTCACGGGCCAGACGTTCCAGGAGGTGCAGAACGCGTTCTGCCGCCTCGTCGACGAGACCAACGGCCAGGAACTGGCCCGCTACACGCTCGCGGGCGGTGGCGCCTACACCGCGCAGATCATGGCGAAGGTGCACCGTGCCGGCGGGGGCTGGACGATGACGGCTCTCGGCACCCCGGCCAACGGCCGCACCTTCCAGGACCTGATGCCGGCGATCCTGCCGCACCTGTAGGCGGCCGGACGCGCCCGGCACAAGAAGCGACACAGGGGGACGAGGCGATGACGGCCGAGCTGGTCCGGGGACAGAACCAAGCGCTTCCCCAGGTCCGACTTGAGGTCCGGGTGTCGGCCGGCACGCCGATCGTGGCCGGGGCCACGCTCAGCGACGAGCAGGGCAGGGTGCCCGGCACCGAGTGGGTGGCCCATCCGGGCAAGCCCATCCTGCCGGGTCTGGAGGTTTCCAGGCAGGCGGCAGCCGACCACCGCCTCGCCTTCGACCTGGACGCCCTGCCGGAGCGCGTGCATCGGGTGACGGTGCTGCTGGCCCTGCCGATCGGCATCGGCGGTCCGGTGCGGTTCGGCGCCCTCGCCGCCCCCTCCGTGGCGGTCACCGGCCTCGACGGCTCACAGGTCGCCAGCTACAGCATCACCGGCCTGGACTCCGAGTCCGCCGTCATCGCGCTGGAGCTCTACCGCAGGCAGGGTGGCTGGAAGGTGCGTGCGGTCGGCCAGGGGTACGCGGGCGGGCTCGCCGCGCTCTTCACGGACCAGGGCCTGCCCGAAGCCCGGCAGCTCGCGGACGGCATCAACGAAGCAGTGGCCCAGGGCCTGGCACGCTCGGTGGCCCCGCCTCCGCCGCGCCTGCCCAAGGGCGACCGCACACGGCAGGCGACCGCCCCTGCGCCTCCTCAGGGACCGCCCGGCGCCGAGGCGCCGGCGCAGCACCAGGGGCCCTCCGGCGTACCGCAGCAGGAATCGCCGTACGACGTCACCGACGCCCCGATCCCTGTCGCACAACCCGCTCTCGGCGGGCCGGTCGACTACCACCACCCCGGTCGCCACGCCACGCCGCCGCCCCCGCCCTGCGCCCCGGCGGGTCAGGCCGCGCAGCCGGTCGCGGGCGACGCGACCGGCTGGTCCATGGAGGAGCGCCTGTACAACCAGGTGTGGGGCATGTTCGAGGACCTGGCGCGTACGGTGGCCGCCTACCGCAGCGCTGTCGACTTCGCCGACTCGCGCCTGGAGCAGGAGCTGGACAAGGCTCTGGCCGATCCGCGCGCGCGCCTCGGCGGGCAGGGCGACGCCGCACGCGACGCTGCCGAGGCCAAGCACGCCCACCTCGTCAACCAGGCGAGAGCCGCGCTCGACCGCGACCTCACTCAGCTCATCGCCGAGTCCGATGTCCTCGAACCGGCGCTGCCCGAGGCGTTCGCACGCTGGGACAGCCCCGTCTGGCAGGGGCACCGGGTACCGAGGGACCTTCCCATGGCAGTGCGCCTCGGGGACCTGCACTTGCCCGAGAGCGAGAGCCTCCGCATTCCCATGCTGGTCAGGCTGCCCCTGCAGCGCGGTCTGTGGATCGACAGCGGCCGTTCCGGATCCCCTGACCCGCTCGTGGACCCGGACGAGCTGCGCCGCCTCGCGATGGATATCGCGGTCACCCACGCGTCCCGGCTTCTTGCCGTGTACCCGCCCGGCGCGTTCGCGGTGCACGTCATCGACCCGGCGGGCGCCGGCGCTTCCGCGCTCGCGCCCCTTGTGCACTCCGGGGTGCTCGCCGCTCCGCCTGCCGTCGGCGCCTCGGGGGTGGCCGACGTGCTGACCCGGCTCACCCAGCGCGTCGACCTTGTGCACATGGCGGTGCGGGGCGGCGCGTCCGACTCCCTGCCCCCCGGCCTCGACACGGCCCAGCAGCTGCTGATCGTCAACGACTTCCCGCACGGCTTCGACGACCGGGCCGTGAACCAGCTGCGCTACCTCGCGGACGAAGGCCCGGACGTGGGTGTCCATCTGATGATGGTCGCCGACCAGGACGACGCCGCCGCCTACGGGCCGCTGCTCGACCCGCTCTGGCGTTCACTGCTGCGGCTCACCCCGGTGCCCGACGACCACCTCGCGGACCCCTGGGTGGGCCACGCCTGGACCTACGAGCCGCCGCGGCTTCCGAGCGGCAGCCAGGTGCTCGACCGGGTGCTCACCCAGGTCGCCCAGGCCCGACGCTCCTGGAACCGCTGAGGCGTCCCCCCTGTTTGCTGGGATACGGAAGGCACTTGACCAGCAACGTTGACCTTTCTTTTGCCAATCGCTTTACCTTCTCTTGGTGATTCGCGTACCGTTGGTGGCACGGAGGGGAGTACTCCCTATCTGCTGCGGCGCACCCGTCAGTACGGATCAGGCCAGATCCCGGGGCGTCGGCCCACCGAACCGGGCGCCCCGCGCCTGCGCCGGTGGGTGGAAGAGACCTCCGGTGGCGACGACGCCGACATCTGCCGTGACGTACGTACTGCCGGAGGGTGCAGTGGATGTTTCGATGACCCTGTGGGTCCTGACGATCGTGGGCCTTGCCGCCCTGATCGCGGTCGACTTCTTCATAGGCCGCAAGCCGCACGACGTATCGATCAAGGAAGCCGGGATCTGGACGGTCGTCTGGATCGCCCTGGCGGCCCTGTTCGGGTTCGGCCTGCTCGTCTTCGGCGGCGGTCAGCCCGCCGGGGAGTTCTTCGCCGGCTTCATCACCGAGAAGTCGCTCAGCGTCGACAACCTCTTCGTCTTCGTCCTGATCATGGCGAAGTTCGCGGTGCCGTCGCAGTACCAGCAGCGCGTACTCCTCGTCGGGGTGCTCATAGCCCTGGTCCTGCGGGCGGTCTTCATCGCTGCGGGCGCCGCGATCATCGCGTCCTTCTCCTGGGTCTTCTACCTGTTCGGTGCGTTCCTGATCTGGACTGCCTGGAAGCTGATACAGGAGGCGCGGGCCGATGAGGCGGACGAGGAGTACGAGGAGAACAAGCTGCTGAAGGCCGCCGAGCGCCGCTTCGGCGTGGCCGACCGTTACCACGGCACCAAGCTGTGGATACAGCAGAACGGCAAGCGGGTCATGACGCCGATGCTGGTGGTGATGCTGGCGATCGGCACCACCGACGTACTGTTCGCGCTCGACTCCATTCCGGCGATCTTCGGGCTGACGCAGGACCCGTACATCGTCTTCACGGCCAACGCGTTCGCGCTGATGGGTCTGAGGCAGCTGTACTTCCTCATCGGCGGCCTGCTCAGGAAGCTGGTCCACCTGTCCTACGGCCTGTCGATCATCCTGGGCTTCATCGGCGTCAAGCTGGTGCTGCACGCGCTCCACGAGTCCGGGGTCCACGTCCCCGAGATCTCCATCCCGGTCTCCCTCGGCGTGATCTGTGGCGTACTGATCGTCACGACGATCACCAGCCTGATCGCCTCCCGGAAACAGGAGGCAGCGGCTGACGCGACACACAAGGCCAAACAGAGCAATGCCAAGGACAGCGTCGAGGCCTGACAGCCGCGGCCGATACGGCTGACAGGGGTGGCCAGCACCTTGCCGGGCACCCCTCCGGACGACCGTGCCGGGCGTGCCCGGCGCGGGGACGAACCCAGGAGGTGCCATGACCGACTCGGTGACGTTCATACAGACCGCAGCCGCCATCGGGGCCACACGATGGGCAGAAGCCGGAATGCGGGCTCCGGGCGCGTCTGGGACGATCGCCGCATGATCGTGGGGCTTCGGTCACTCGCGGCGCGGTGGGCGGCCGCCGTGCCGGTGGCCGCCGTGGTCCTGCTGGCCCTCACCTGGGGCCGTGCCGTGCCCGGCGCGGTCGTCACGGTGATCACATTCGTCCTGGCCGGGTCCGTGCTGGCCGCGGTCCACCATGCCGAAGTGGTGGCGCATCGGGTCGGCGAGCCGTTCGGCTCGCTCGTTCTCGCCGTCGCCGTCACGATCATCGAGGTCGGGCTCATCGTCGCCCTGATGACGGACGGCGGAGCCAAGAGCGCGACCCTGGCCCGGGACACCGTCTTCGCGGCCGTGATGATCACCTGCAACGGCGTCGTCGGGCTGTGCCTGCTTGTCGCCTCACTGCGCCACGGAATCGCGGTCTTCAACCCCGAGGGCACCGGCGCGGCCCTGGCCACCGTCGCGACGCTCGCCACCCTCAGCCTGGTCCTGCCGACGTTCACCACCAGCAAGCCCGGCCCGGAGTTCTCCCCGGCCCAGCTCACCTTCGCCGCGCTCTCCTCACTGGTCTTGTACGGCCTGTTCGTGGCGACCCAGACCGTGCGCCACCGCGACTACTTCCTCCCCATCACCCGGCACGGCGAGGTGATCCACGCGGACGACCACGCCGAAGCGCCGTCCGCGCGTACCGCGGCCCTGAGCCTGGGTCTGCTCGGCCTCGCCCTCGTCGGGGTCGTCGGGCTCGCCAAGGGAGTGTCGCCCACCATCGAATCCGGGGTGGCGGCGGCCGGGATGCCGCAGGCCGTCGTCGGGGTCGTCATCGCGCTGCTCGTGCTGCTGCCCGAGACCATCGCCGCGTTGCGGTCGGCGCGCCGCGACCGGGTGCAGACCAGCCTCAACCTGGGTCTCGGCTCCGCGCTGGCCAGTATCGGTCTGACCATCCCGGCGGTCGCCCTGGCGAGCCTGTGGCTGCCCGGACCTCTTGTCCTCGGCCTCGGCCCGGTGCACATGGTGCTGTTGGCGCTGACCGTGGTGGTGAGCTCTCTGACGGTGGTGCCGGGGCGGGCCACACCGCTTCAAGGCGGGGTTCATCTGGTGGTGTTCGCGGCGTACCTGGAGCTGGCGGTCAACCCGTAGTCCAGGCACAACAGGCGACCATCGTCGTGCCCCAGCGCCTCATCCGCGGGCCGGCTCCGACACAGGAACGTGCACCGGGCGGGTCTCCGGCAGCAGTGCGAAGCACCCGAGGCTGAGCAGGGCCATGGCCGTCAGGTAGGCGCCGACACCCCAGGGCACCCGGCCCCCGCGCTCGGCCAGCGTGGTGGCCACGATCGGGGTGAGGGCGCCGCCGAGTACGCCGCCCAGGTTGTACCCCACGGCCGCACCCGTGCAGCGCACCCGGGGCTCGAACAGCTCCGGCAGATAGGCGGCGATCACGGCGAACATCATGATGAGGGCCAGCCCCGCCCCCAGAAACCCCAGGAACATCAGCAGGGGCTCGCCCGTGGCGAGCAACGCCACCATGGGGAACATCCACAGAGCGGCGCAGGCACAGCCCGTCAGACACAGTGGACGCCGCCCGCAACGGTCACCCACGAGGGCGAACAGCGGGGTCAGGATCCCCTGCACCACGACGGTGGCCATGACGCAGGCCAGCATGACCGTGCGGCTCACGCCGAGCCGCTCCGTGGCGTACGCCAGGGACCAGGTCGTCGTGGTGTAGAAGACCGCGTACCCGATCGCGAGTGCGCCGGCCGTCAGCAGGACGAGCCGCCAGTGGCGTCGCACGACCTCGACGAGTGGCACGCGCGCGTGGTCGTCGATGTCCAGGAAGAGGGGGCTCTCGGCGAGCGCGCTGCGCAGCCACAGGCCTGCCGTCGCGAGCACCCCCGCGGCCCAGAAGGGGATCCGCCACCCCCAGGAGGCGAACTGCGCGTCCGACAGCGTCGCCGACAGCCCCAGCATCACGCCATTGGCCAGCAGGAAACCCAGCGACGGGCCGATCTGCGGAAAGCTGGACCACAACACGCGCCGCCCGGCGGGCGCGTGCTCCACGGTCAGCAGCACCGCACCGCCCCACTCCCCGCCGAGCCCCAGACCCTGGAGAAAGCGCAGAACCAGAAGGAGCACGGGAGCGGCCGTGCCGATCGCCTCGTACGTCGGAAGACAGCCGACCGCCACCGTCGCCGTGCCGGTCAGCAGCAGGGAGGCGATGAGAACCGGCCGTCTCCCACGCCGGTCCCCGATGTGCCCGAACAGCACCGAGCCGAGCGGCCGCGCCACGAAACCGACCCCGAAGGTCCCGAACGCCGCCAGTGTGCCCGCCGCCGGGGAGAACGTCGGGAAGAACAGCGGGCCAAGGACCAGGGCGGCCGCGGTCCCGTAGACGAAGAAGTCGTAGAACTCGACGGCGGTTCCGGCGAGCGAGGCGGCCGCGAGCCGGAGCATGGAAGGAGCCCTTACCGAGCGTGCATCGTGCATGCCGGATCAACTACCCACCGTAACAACCCGCTACGGGGGCGCACGGGGGCTCGGTGCCGGGACCGATGAGGCGGGCGTGCGCCCGAGCGAACGGCGCGGTCAGTGGGTGACGGTGATGCGCCAGGCGGGACCCTCCGCGCGCACGGCGCCTGCCCCAGCCCGCACCGGGCCCGGTCACGCGCTCGGCGCATCGTGATAGACCGGGGGCTGATCAGCGGTCCGCCAAGGACCGGAAGACCTGAAACGGACCGGAGGAAATGTGCCCCGCACCCTCGCCGACGCCCCGATCATGATCCTCAACGGCCCCAACCTGAACCTTCTAGGGCAGCGCCAGCCGGAGATCTACGGCTCCGACACGCTGGCGGACGTCGAGGCGCTGTGCGTGAAGGCGGCGGCCGCCTACGGCGGCTCCGTGGACTTCCGGCAGTCCAACCACGAGGGCGAGCTGGTGGAGTGGATCCACGAGGCGCGCCTGAACCACGCCGGGATCGTGATCAACCCGGCCGCCTACTCGCACACCTCCGTCGCGATCCTCGATGCCCTCAACACCTGTGACGGGCTGCCGGTGGTGGAGGTCCACATCTCCAACATCCACCAGCGTGAGCAGTTCCGGCACCACTCCTACGTATCCCTGAGGGCCGACGGGGTCATCGCCGGGTGCGGGGTGCAGGGCTACGCGTTCGCGGTGGAGCGGGTCGCGACGCTCGCGGGGGCGGGGCGGACGGAGGCGTGACCGCGGGGGAGCAGCCCCCGCCTCAGAGCCGCCGCGCCTCCACGATCCGGTGCAGGAAGCGCCGTGTGCGCTCCTGCTGCGGATCGCCGAAGACCTGCTCGGCAGTACCGCGCTCCAGTACCACGCCGCCCTCCAGGAAGCAGACCTGGTCCGCGACCTCGCGGGCGAAGCCCATCTCGTGGGTGGCGAGCACCATGGTCATGCCGTCGTTCTTCAGGTCCCGGACCACGCTGAGGACCTCGCCCACGAGTTCCGGGTCGAGGGCCGCGGTGATCTCGTCCAGGAGCAGCAGCCGGGGGCGTACGGCAAGCGCCCGCACGATCGCGACGCGCTGCTGCTGGCCCCCGCTGAGCCGGTCCGGGTACTCGGTCGCCTTGGCGGCGAGTCCGAGCCGCTCCAGCAGATCGCGGGCGTGCTCCTCGGCCGTCGCCCGGGCGACGCCGTGCACCCGGCGGGGGGCGAGCGTGATGTTCTCCAGGACGGTCATGTGCGGAAAGAGGTTGTACGCCTGGAAGACGACGCCGATCCGGCGTCGTACGGCGTCCTGGTCGACACGCGGGTCGGTGATCTCCTCGCCGTCCAGCCAGATGGCGCCGTCGTCGATCGCCTCCAGAAGGTTCGCGCAGCGCAGCAGCGTCGACTTGCCGGAGCCGGAAGCGCCGATCAGGGCCGTCACCGTGTGCGGGGCGACCTCCAGATCGACGTTCCGCAGAACGACCGAGTCGCCGAAGGTCTTGCGGACGGACTCCATACGCAGCACGGGGGTGCCGCCCGGCGCCCCGGATGCGGCATTGGACTTCTCGGGGATGTCGCTCACAGGTTCCCTCCCTGCGCCCGCCGCCGGTCCATCCGGGCGGTCACCCAGTCCGTGAAGCGGGTCATCGGGATGGTCAGCGCCACGAAGACGAGCCCCGCGACGATGTACGGCGTGTAGTTGAGGCTCCGGCCCACGATGATGTCCGAGGCCCGGACGGCGTCCACCGCGCCGCCGATCGAGACCAGTCCCGTGTCCTTCTGGAGCGACACCAGATCGTTGAGCAGGGGCGGCACCTGGCGGCGTACTGCCTGGGGGAGCACCACATGACGCAGCGCCTGGCGGTTCGTCAGGCCGAGGGAGCGGGCCGCGGCGCGCTGCGAGGGGTGGACGGACTCGATGCCGGCTCGGAACACCTCGGCCACGTAAGCCGAGTACGTGAGTGTGAGCGCCGTCCCGCCGAGCAGCACGGGGTCGACGGTGACGCCCTGCAGCCGTAGCGCGGGCACGCCGAGGACCACGATCATCAGATTGATGATCAGGGGCAGCCCGCGGAAGAAGTCCGTGTAGGCGGCGGCCAGGACACGCAGCGGGAAGAACACCGGCCCGCGCAGAGTGCGGGCGACGGCGATCAGCATGCCGAGGACGAGGACCGCGACACCGCACACCAGCAGCAGACGCACGTTGAGCCACAGCCCGTCGAGGACCTTCGGGAGCGCCTCGCGCGCGTAGTGCGCGTTGAAGAACGTCTCCTTGGTGCGCGGCCAGCCGGGCGCGTTGACGACGATCAAGTAGACGACGGCCGCGGTGACGAGCGTCGACAGTGCCGCGATCGCGGTGGCGCGCCGGGCGCGTGCGCGCTTGTGGCGCTCGCGCTCGATCCGCCGCTGCGAGGGGACGTACGTGTCGTCCCCGCCGGGCACGACCCCCCTGCTCGGCATACCGGCTTCGCCGGAGTCCTCTCCGGATTCCTCCTCGACGACGGTCACTTGAGCACCGGAGCGTCGACGGCGTCGGACAGCCACTGCTTCTCCAGCTTCGCCAGGGTGCCGTCCTTGCGCAGGGCGTCCACGGCGGAGCTCACGCACGGGGTGAGCGCGCTGCCCTTGTCGAGGACGAGCCCGAACTGCTCGGGCGTCCCGCCCTGGTTCTCGAACTGGCCGACGATCTTCGCGTCGGTCACCTCGGCCGCGGTGATGTAGAAGGCGGTGGGCAGGTCGGTGACGATGGCGTCCACCTGACCGTTCTTCAGGGCCGACTTCGCCTGGTCGTTCTTGGCGTACGCGGCCGGCTGCTGCTTCGGCTTCACCACGTCGGTGATGTAGTCGAGGCTCGTGGTGCCGACCTGCGCACCCAGCTTGACGTCCTTCAGCTCCGCGATGCTCTTCGCCTTCGCGGCCTTGGAACCCTTCAGGGCGATGACGGCCTGGCGGACGTCGTAGTAGCCGGAGGAGAAGTCCACGGCTTTCTTGCGCTCGGCACTGATCGACACCTGGTTGATGTCGAAGTCGAAGGTCTTCTCCCCAGGCGCGAAGGCCTTGTTGAAGGGGACGGTCTGCCACACGACGGCGCTCTGTCCGTAACCGAGCTGCTGCGCCACGGCGTAGGCGACGGCCGACTCGAAGCCCTTGCCGTTGGCCGGCTTGTCGTCCTTGAACCAGGGCTCGTAGGCGGGCTCGTCGGTCGCGATCGTCAGCTTTCCGGACGTCTTCGTGGCCAGCTTGCCCTTTGCGCACGTCTGGGCGCCCGTCCCGGAGGCCTTGGAGGAAGCGTTCTCCTCCGGCTGCGGGGCGCAGCCCACGGCGAGGGCTAGCAGGGCGACGGTGGCGCTGGACGCGGCGCGGCGCAGGGCGCGTTGGGCGAGATGCATGGCGGGAGATTGGCAGCGCGACGCCCTGTTTGTCGAGGTCAGGTCAGCAACTGTCCGCATGGTGGGAACGAGTGTTGCATTCCTGTGAACGCCGGGGCGGAACGCGGGCCGGGGCCGCCGGTCGAGGGCGGGGATCGGGGGACCGGCGGCCCGTCACCGCGCAGGAGCCGTCATCCTGTGCGGGGCTGCCTCCAGTGGACTGCACCACCGGGCGCGCCGGGAGCGCGCGCACGAGGCCAGCGCGTGCGAACGGTTCACACGGGGCGCGTGCGCCCGGCTGTCACGCCGGGCGCACACCAGCTGGGCCGTTCACCAGCCGCGCGCGTGCCACGGCCGTTCACCATCCGCGGGCGTGCCACTCCGGCAGGTGCGGTCGCTCGTCGCCCAGCGTGGTGTCGTTGCCGTGCCCGGGGTACACCCAGGTCTCGTCCGGCAGCACGTCGAAGATCTTCGTCTCGACATCGTGGATCAGGCTGGCGAAGGCCTTCGGGTCCTTGTGCGTGTTCCCCACACCGCCCGGGAAGAGGCAGTCCCCGGTGAACACATGCGGGTGGCCGTGCGGGTCGTCGTAGACGAGGACGATCGAGCCGGGCGTGTGGCCCACCAGGTGGCGCGCGGTGAGTTCCACGCGCCCCACCCGGATCGTGTCGCCGTCGTCGACCAGGACGTCCGTCGGCACGGGAATGCCCTCGGCGTCGTCCCGGCCCGCGTACGTGCGTGCACCCGTGGCCGCCACGACCTCGGCGAGCGCCTGCCAGTGGTCGCCGTGCCGGTGGGTGGTGACGACTGAGGCGATGCCGTCGTCACCGATCATGCCGAGGAGCGTCCTGGCGTCGTTGGCCGCGTCGATCAGCAGCTGCTCGTCGGTGGCCCGGCAGCGCAGCAGATAGGCGTTGTTGTCCATCGGGCCGACCGCGATCTTGGTGATCATCAGGTCCTTCAGCTCGTGCACATCCGCCGGGCCGCCGACCGTCACCTCTCCGCTGTACGTCATGTCGGCAGCCTATAGCGGCGAGGGGCCGCGGTGGCCGTCCGAGACCTACAGCGGCGGAAGCGTCGGCAGTGGTCCTCCCTCGGCTGTGAGGGAGGCTCCGTCGCGGCGGCCGGAGAGCCAGCCGAGCAGGTCGGGTGCGGGGCCCCGGACGGTGACCTCGGGCTCGGCCGCCTCGCGGCCCGTGCTCCACGCGCGCGTGCCGTCGGTGACGCGCGTCGGCGGCACATCGGGGTGTCCGGTGAACCGCTCCCCGAGGAAGTCGATCTCCCGCTCGACGAACTCCGCCGGCAGGTCCTCCAGCTCGTAGCCGATCCCGAGGTCGACATGGTGCAGTTCCACCTCGACCCAGCGCCTGAACGGCACCCGGGCCGCCTTGTCGGTGACCCCGTTGCGCAGTTCCACCGTGCGCGACCAGTCCGCCGGCGCGGCTCCCGCCTCCTGGAAGCGGGCCCCGCTCTCGCGCAGGTCGGCGAGCTGGACCTCCACAGGCCGTGCAGCGTCCCGTTCGATGTCGGCGTCCCGGGCTTCGGCCGAGGCGTACATGGGACGCCCCTGCAGCGCGTTCACGAGGGCGTCCGCGTTGCGGGCGAGGTGGGCGAGGACATGGCCGCGGCTCCAGCCGGGCAGGCGTGACGGTTCGGCCACAGCGGCGTTGTCCAGTTTGGTGGCTGCGTTGAGCAGTCGCTCGGTCGCATCGCGTACAGATGCCAGGTCGCGCGCGTGATCCATCATGACGCCGACCCTAGCCCCGCCACTCCTTCGGGTGAAGGAGGCGGACCCGACCCTCAAATCGAATGCACGTGCTATATGGTCGAGTCCGGCGTCGGGCATGCTGGATGGCCGGGGATTGTTGTGAACCCTGGAATCCGACCGGCGTTGTCAGTGGCTCCCCCTAGTCTGGGAAAGCGGGGGCCTCGCCCCTGTCGCTTCTCTCAAGAAAGGTGCGGACCGGCGTGGCCGACCGTCTCATCGTCCGTGGAGCGCGCGAGCACAACCTGAAGAATGTCTCGCTCGACCTGCCACGCGACGCGCTCATCGTCTTCACGGGCCTGTCGGGGTCGGGCAAGTCCTCGCTGGCCTTCGACACGATCTTCGCCGAGGGGCAGCGCCGTTACGTGGAGTCGCTGTCCTCCTACGCCCGGCAGTTCCTCGGGCAGATGGACAAGCCGGACGTCGACTTCATCGAGGGTCTGTCGCCGGCCGTCTCGATCGACCAGAAGTCGACCTCGCGCAATCCCCGCTCCACGGTCGGCACGATCACCGAGGTCTACGACTACCTGCGTCTGCTCTTCGCGCGCATCGGCAAGCCGCACTGCCCCGAGTGCGGCCGCCCGATCTCGCGCCAGTCCCCGCAGGCCATCGTCGACAAGGTCCTGGAGCTGCCGGAGGGGAGCCGCTTCCAGGTGCTCTCGCCGCTGGTTCGCGAGCGAAAGGGCGAGTTCGTCGACCTCTTCGCCGACCTCCAGACCAAGGGCTACAGCCGCGCCCGGGTGGACGGCGAGACGATCCAGCTGTCCAGCCCGCCCACGCTGAAGAAGCAGGAGAAGCACACCATCGAGGTGGTCGTCGACCGCCTCACGGTGAAGGACTCCGCCAAGCGCCGCCTCACCGACTCCGTGGAGACCGCGCTCGGCCTGTCCGGCGGCATGGTCGTGCTCGACTTCGTCGACCTCCCGGAGGACGACCCCGAGCGCGAGCGCATGTACTCGGAGCACCTCTACTGCCCGTACGACGACCTGTCCTTCGAGGAGCTGGAGCCCCGCTCCTTCTCCTTCAACTCGCCCTTCGGCGCCTGCCCCGAGTGCACCGGCATCGGCACGCGCATGGAGGTCGACCCCGAGCTGATCGTTCCCGACGAGGAGAAGACGCTCGACGAGGGAGCCATCCATCCCTGGTCGCACGGGCACACCAAGGACTACTTCGGCCGCCTCATCGGTGCCCTCGCGGACGCGCTGGGCTTCCGGACGGACATCCCCTTCGCGGGCCTGCCGCAGCGCGCCAAGAAGGCCCTGCTCTACGGCCACAAGACGCAGATCGAGGTGCGCTACCGCAACCGGTACGGGCGCGAGCGCGTGTACACCACGCCCTTCGAGGGCGCGGTGCCCTTCGTGCGACGCAGGCACGGCGAGGCCGAGAGCGACGCGAGCCGTGAGCGCTTCGAGGGTTACATGCGCGAGGTGCCCTGCCCCGGCTGTCAGGGCACCCGCCTGAAGCCGGTCGTCCTCGCGGTCACGATCATGGGCAAGTCGATCGCCGAGGTCTCCGCGATGTCGATCAGCGACTGCGCGGACTTCCTGCGCGAGCTGAAGCTCGACGCCCGGGACAAGAAGATCGCCGAGCGGGTCCTGAAGGAGGTCAACGAGCGGCTGCGGTTCCTGGTCGACGTCGGCCTGGACTACCTCTCGCTGAACCGCGCGGCCGGCACCCTCTCCGGCGGCGAGGCCCAGCGCATCCGTCTGGCCACCCAGATCGGCTCCGGCCTCGTCGGCGTGCTATATGTGCTCGACGAGCCGTCCATCGGTCTGCACCAGCGCGACAACCACCGGCTGATCGAGACCCTGGTCCGGCTGCGCGACATGGGCAACACGCTCATCGTCGTGGAGCACGACGAGGACACCATCAAGACCGCCGACTGGGTCGTCGACATCGGCCCCGGCGCGGGCGAGCACGGCGGCAAGGTGGTGCACAGCGGCTCCCTGAAGGAGCTGCTCGCCAACGAGGAGTCGCAGACCGGCCAGTACCTGTCGGGCAAGAAGGCGATCCCGCTGCCGGACATCCGGCGTCCCCGCGACCCCTCCCGGCAGCTGACGGTGCACGGCGCCCGGGAGAACAACCTCCAGGACATCGACGTGTCCTTCCCGCTGGGCGTGTTCACGGCGGTCACGGGCGTGTCCGGTTCCGGCAAGTCGACGCTGGTCAACGACATCCTGTACACGCACCTGGCCCGTGAGCTGAACGGCGCGCGGAACGTCCCCGGGCGGCACACGCGGGTGGACGGCGACGATCTCGTCGACAAGGTCGTGCACGTCGACCAGTCGCCCATCGGCCGCACCCCGCGCTCGAACCCGGCGACGTACACGGGCGTGTTCGACCACATCCGCAAGCTGTTCGCCGAGACCACCGAGGCGAAGGTCCGCGGCTACCAGCCCGGTCGCTTCTCCTTCAACGTCAAGGGCGGCCGCTGCGAGAACTGCGCGGGCGACGGCACCATCAAGATCGAGATGAACTTCCTCCCGGACGTCTACGTCCCGTGCGAGGTCTGCCACGGAGCCCGTTACAACCGGGAGACCCTGGAGGTCCACTACAAGGGCAAGTCCATCGCCGACGTCCTGAACATGCCGATCGAGGAGGCCATGAACTTCTTCGAGGCGGTCCCGGCGATCTCCCGTCACCTCAGGACGCTGAACGACGTCGGTCTCGGTTACGTCCGGCTCGGGCAGTCCGCGACGACCCTGTCCGGCGGTGAGGCCCAGCGCGTGAAGCTGGCCAGCGAGCTGCAGAAGCGGTCCACCGGACGCACCGTCTACGTTCTGGACGAGCCGACCACCGGCCTGCACTTCGAGGACATCGGCAAGCTGCTCAAGGTGCTCGGCGGCCTGGTCGACAAGGGCAACACGGTCATCGTCATCGAGCACAACCTCGACGTCATCAAGACCGCCGACTGGGTCGTCGACATGGGTCCCGAGGGCGGCGCGGGCGGCGGCCTGGTGGTCGCCGAGGGCACGCCGGAGGAGGTCGCCGGCGTCCCGGCCAGCCACACCGGCAAGTTCCTGCGCGAGATCCTCGGCGCCGAGCGCATCAGCGACGCCGCCTCGGTGAAGGCACCGCGCAGGACCGCGGCCAAGAAGGCGGTCGCGGCCGGCTCGACCGCGAAGAAGACGGCGACGGCCAGGGCCGTGACGACCGCCAACAACACGGCGACCGAGAAGGCCGCCGCCACCACGAAGAAGGCGGCACCGGCGAAGAAGACCACGCGGGCACGCAAGGCCTGAGACATCCGGAACGTGCGGTGCTCTGCGGGAACTCCCGGGAACCGGGAAGCCCGGGAACTCCCCGCAGAGCACCGCACGTCGCACAGTCGGCCGCCCTGCCCCTGCGGAATCACGAACCGCATCGGCAGGGCGGCCGAATCGTTGCCAAGAGCTAAGCGCCCGGGAGTTCGGACGCGTAGGGCGGTTCCGCGCCGGCCCGGGAGCAGGTGATCGCCGCGGCGCGGGCCGCGTAGCGCAGTAGTTCCGTCCAGCCGTCGGCGCCCAGGCTCGCCATGGCGGCGGGGGAGAGGGCCTCACGGGTGGCCAGGCCGTGCAGCAGGGCCGCGTTGACGGTGTCGCCGGCGCCGATCGTGTCCACGACGTCGACCCGCACCCCCGGCACGGAGTGCTCCGCCCCGTCCCCGGTGTACGCCGTGATCCCGTCGCCGCCATGGGTGACCACCACGGCGGCGGGGCCGGAGGCGAGCCATTCCCGCGGGCTGCCGCCCAGCCACGCGGCGTCCTCCGCGGAGAGCTTGAGCAGCGAAACCGAAGGCAGCCAGCTCTTGAAACGGGCCCGATAGGCGTCGGGGTCCGGGATCAGGCCTGCGCGGATGTTCGGGTCGAGGGCCGTGAAAACACCCTGAGCCGCGGCGCTGCGCATCAGCTCCTCGTACGCGCTCGCCCCTGGTTCCAGGACCAGCGAGCAGGTACCGAACGACACGGCCCGCGTGCCCTCGGGAAGGCGCGCCGGTGCGGTGAAGAGCCGGTCGGCGGTGCCCTCGACGTAGAAGGAGTAGCTGGCCGAGCCGTGCTCGTCGATCGTGGCGGCCGCCAGCGTGGTCGGCTCGGTTCCGCGTTGTACGGCCGACACGTCCACGCCCGCCTGGCGCAGCCCGCCCAGCAGGGCCTCACCGAAGGCGTCGTATGAGGTACGGGAGCAGAAGGCGGTGGGGGAGCCCAGCCGGCCGAGCGCGACGGCGGTGTTGTACGGGCCGCCGCCCAGCGCCGGCTGCAGCGGTGCGAGCGCGCCCCGGCCCTGCGGGACCAGGTCGATCAGGGCCTCACCGGCGACGACGATCACGAGAGGGTTCCCTTCTGGGACGGGGTGTCGGGACAGCCGCACGACGTGCGGTGGACGAACGCACAGGGGAGCCGCAGGGTGCGGGAGGGACGGTCCGGCGCCTCGAGCCGGTCCAGGAGGAGTCGTACGGCCCGGGCACCGATCTCCCGGCTCGGCTGGGAGACCGCGGTCAGCCGGGGTGAGAACAGATCCGCCCAGGGGAAGTCGTCGAAGCAGGCGAGCGCCACGTCGTCCGGTACGGACAGGCCCAGCGTGCGCAGGGTGCGCAGCGCTCCGATGGTCATCGCGTTGTTGGCGGTGACCAGGGCGGTGGGCGGTGCCGCGAGCGTCAGCAGGGCGCCGGTGGCGCGCTCGGCGCCCTCGGCCGCGGAGTCGCCGTGGACCACCAGCCGTTCGTCGTACGGCAGCCCGGCGGCCGCGAGGGCGTGCCGGTAACCGCTGATCCGCTCGGAGGTGGTGCTGAGGCCGGGCAGGCCCGCGACAAGACCGATGCGCCGGTGGCCGAGCTGGACGAGGTGGGTGACGAGGTGGGCCATGGGCTCGGCGTTCTCGGCACAGACCTGGTCGAAGCGGAAGGCGGCGACGGAGGGCTCGCCCGGCTGGGCCGCCTTTCCGGCCTCTGTGGCGTCCCCCGCCTCTGTGGCGTCTCCCGCCTCAGTGCCGTCGCTCGCCTCAGTGCCGTCCCCGGCCTCGGGGACGCGCCCGGCAGCCGCCTCCTCGCGGACGAGATCCCCGGTGGTCGAGTCCGGCCGCTGCGTGACCGTCGGGCCGGGGATGCCGTCGACCAGGCGGTCCAGGAACACGGTCGGCATGCTGTGCCGTCCCAGAAGCGCGAGGAGTTTCCGCGGGTCCGCCGAGGGCGCGACGATCAGGCCGTCGACGCGGCGCCCGTGCAGCAGCTCGACCACCTTGCGCTCGTGCTCCGGGTCGTCGTGCGGATCGGCGATGAGCAGGCTGTAGCCGTGTTCCAGGGCGGCTGCCTCCACGCCTTGGAGGATCTCCGTGAAGTACGGGTTGCTGATCGCCGACACGGCGAGCCCGATCGACCGGGTGCGCGAGGTCACCAGGGAACGGGCGAGGGTGTTCGGTGTGTAGGCCAGCTCGTCGATGGCGTCCAGCACGGCCTGGCGGGTGCGGGGCAGTACCGGACGGGTGCCGTTCAGGACGTGCGAGACCGTCGCGACGGACACGCCCGCACTCCGTGCGACATCGGCCATGGTTGCCATCGGGTCCCCTCCTCGGCCGTCTTCCCTTCTCGGGCCGTCCGGCGGCGAACGTATCCCATTCGGCGGCCGACGTAAACGCTTGCGCAAGCGTTTACGTCACTTCGTTGCCTCGGGGCCGGTCCGGCTGAGGGCTCGTCGCCCTCGACCTCGTCGCCCCGACCCCGTGGCCGGGCTGCCGTGCTGGCGCAGCGGGTCTCCGTGCGCCGGCCCTGCGCCCCGGCCGAAAGCGGAATGGTCGGTGCCGCTATCGTCGGTGTGCCCACGCCGCCCCGGCGGGGCCAATCGCAACCAGTGGAGACGCCATGCCCGCCCGTCCCTCCGCGACCCGTCGCACCGTCCTGCGCGGGGCGGCGCTCACCCCGGTCGCCGGACTCGGCCTCGCGGCCTGTTCGGCGGCCGGCGAGGGCGGAACGGCACCGGATGCGACCCCGACCGCACCGGTCGCGCTGGGCCCCGAGAGCGAGGTCCCCGAGGGCGGCGCGAAGCTGTACCGGGACGAGAACGTGGTGGTGAGCCGCGCGGCGGACGGCTCCCTGAAGGCGTACAGCACGATCTGCACGCACGCCGGGTGCCCCATCAACAAGCTCTCCGGGACGACGCTCGTCTGCCCCTGCCACGGCAGCGAGTTCGACGCCCTCACCGGCAAGGTGGTGCAGGCCCCGGCCACCGAGCCGCTGCACGAGCTGCCCGTCCAGCTGAGGAACGGCAGGATCGTGGCGGGCCCGGCGGCCTGAAACGCTCACCCCGCCCCGGTCAGTCCCATTCCCAGCAGATCCCCACGATCCCTGACCGCACGCGCGGCTCCACCAGGTGCACCGAGTGGTGCAGCCCGCTCAGCCGCAGCTCCTGGCGGCCGCTGCGCGGGGCGGCTGCGGACTGCTGGGTGAACCGGTGGCAGCGCACCGGCAGCGCCGTCTCGTCGAAGCGCACCTGGAGGGCGTACTGCCCGCCCGGCACGCGGAACCCTCGGACGTGTTCCCAGGAGGTGCCTGCGGTCCCGTCCTCGAAGGCGTAGCGGAACAGAAACGTATCGCCGGAGTGGAGCCGCGTGTCGAAGAGCAGCTCCGTGACCATCAGGCCCGTGTCATGGTGCCGGCGCACACGTCCCGTGCGGCAGTTCTCGAGGGCGTGCACCGCGATCCGCTCGGGGGCGCACCCCGGATCACCGTGGTGAACGGCGACGTAGCGGTCCACGCCGTCCCGGTGGGCGCGCACGATGTGGTGCGACTCCCGTGCCAGCAGCTCCCGGCGTGATCCTATGCGCACGCGGTCGTGGTGGCCGATGGTGAGCAGTCCGTCGTCGAGCGGCGCCTCCAGCTCGGCGAGGAGCTGTTCCAGGACGCCGGAGGCCTCCACCAGGGCTCGGTACGAACGGCCCGCGGGACGATCGGGACCGGGCTGCTCGTCGGAGGTGGCGAGCAGCCGGATCAGGGACTCGTCCGGCAGCCGCAGGATCTCCTCCAGGGCACGCACCGCGCGCAGCGACTCGGGCCGCTGGGGGCGGCGCGCACCCTGCTGCCAGTAGCTCAGGCTCGTCACCCCGACCCTGACCCCGTGTCGCGACAGATGGTGCTGCACGCGCTGCAGCGGCAGTCCTCGGGCAGCGATCGCGGCGCGCAGTGCGACGTGGAAGGGGCCGCCGCGCAGAGCCGCCTCCAACTCCACCGGGACGACGTCCGCGTGCTGTGTGCCGTGCCGCATACAGGGGGCCTTTCTGTGAACGTGCGCGACGGCTGGTCAGACCGTGCGCAGGGTGGTGCCGGGGCGCCCGGGGCGTGCGAGGCCCGTTCACAAGCGAACCTCTCCGTTCGCGCCCGAAGTTTCCCCGCATTGAAGCGTGTTGACCAAGCCCCGACAACACCTGATGCCGGCTCCTAGCCGGGCGGTGTCCGGAACGCGTTCGGTGGGACGGGCACGAACCCCGGCTCGTGGGACCGTGGGTGGCCGCGCGGCAGCGGAGGGTGCCCGACGTGCGACCGGCGTTCCCGGCGGTCCGGGCGCAGCCCGCCGACGGCCGCGGGCAGCCCCGGCGGGCTGCGGGGCGGGACCGCCGCCGGTGGGGTGGCCGTCAGCCGGGACGTCCCGCTCGAGCCGGTCCGTGGCACCCCGGCCGCTGTCCACAGGGGCGCCGCGCTGTCGGCCCCCGCCAGTAGGGTGTGAGACATGGCCGACCCCTCCAGCTACCGCCCCAAGCCAGGAGAGATCCCGGACTCTCCCGGGGTCTACAGGTTCCGTGACGAGCACCGCCGGGTGATCTACGTCGGAAAGGCGAAAAGCCTGCGTCAGCGCCTGGCGAACTACTTCCAGGACCTGGCGAACCTCCACCCGCGCACCCGCACCATGGTCACCACGGCCGCGTCCGTGGAGTGGACCGTGGTGTCCACGGAGGTCGAGGCCCTGCAGCTGGAGTACACCTGGATCAAGGAGTTCGATCCCCGGTTCAACGTCAAGTACCGCGACGACAAGAGCTACCCGTACCTCGCGGTGACGATGAACGAGGAGTTCCCGCGGGTGCAGGTGATGCGCGGCCAGAAGCGCAAGGGCGTGCGGTACTTCGGACCGTACTCGCACGCCTGGGCGATCCGCGACACCGTGGACCTGCTGCTGCGCGTCTTCCCCGTGCGCACCTGCTCGGCCGGCGTCTTCAAGAACGCGGCCCGCACCGGCCGCCCCTGCCTGCTCGGCTACATCGGCAAGTGCTCCGCGCCCTGTGTGGGCCGGATCTCCTCCGAGGACCACGCTGAACTGGCCGAGGAGTTCTGCGACTTCATGGCGGGCCGCACGGGGACGTACCTCCGTCGCCTGGAGAAGCAGATGATGGAGGCGGCCGAGGAGATGGAGTACGAGCGGGCCGCCCGACTGCGCGACGACATAGAGGCGCTGAAGAAGGCCATGGAGAAGAACGCGGTCGTGCTCACGGACGCGACCGACGCCGACCTCATCGCGGTCGCCGAGGACGAACTCGAAGCAGCTGTGCAGATCTTCCACGTGCGCGGCGGACGCGTGCGCGGCCAGCGCGGCTGGGTCACCGACAAGGTGGAGGAGATCACCACCGGCGCCCTCGTCGAGCACGCCCTCCAGCAGCTCTACGGCGACGAGACGGGCGACTCGGTGCCCAAGGAGGTCCTCGTGCCCGCGCTGCCCGACCCGATAGAGCCCGTCCAGGACTGGCTCACCGGCCGGCGCGGGTCGAACGTGTCGCTGCGCATCCCGCAGCGCGGCGACAAGAAGGCTCTGATGGAGACCGTGCAGCGCAACGCCCAGCAGGCGCTCGCACTGCACAAGACCAAGCGCGCCTCCGACCTGACCACCCGCTCGCGCGCGCTGGAGGAGATCGCCGGCGCCCTCGACCTGGACAGCGCCCCCCTGAGGATCGAGTGCTACGACATCTCGCACCTGCAGGGTGAGGACGTCGTGGCCTCCATGGTCGTCTTCGAGGACGGGCTGCAGCGCAAGAGCGAGTACCGCCGCTTCCAGATCAAGGGCTTCGCGGGCCAGGACGACGTCCGGTCCATGCACGAGGTGATCACCCGCCGCTTCCGGCGCTACCTGTCCGAGAAGGAGAAGACGGGGGAGTGGGCGGACGGCGAGGCGCTCACCGAGGACGACGGGCGGCCCAAGCGGTTCGCCTACCCGCCGCAGCTCGTCGTCGTCGACGGCGGGCAGCCGCAGGTCGCCGCGGCCCGGCGGGCTTTGGACGAGCTCGGCATCGACGACATCGCCGTGTGCGGCCTTGCCAAGCGACTGGAGGAGGTGTGGCTGCCGGACGAGGAGGACCCGGTGGTCCTGCCCCGCACCAGCGAGGGTCTCTACCTGCTCCAGCGGGTGCGGGACGAGGCCCACCGCTTCGCGATCACCTACCAGCGCAGCAAGCGGACCAAGCGCCTCAGGTCGAGCCCCCTGGACGACGTGCCGGGTCTCGGTGAGACCCGAAAGCAGGCGCTGATCAAGCATTTCGGCTCGGTGAAGAGACTGCGTTCCGCGACAGTCGACCAGATTCAGGAGGTTCCCGGCATCGGCCGCAAGACGGCCGAGACCATCGCCGTGGCCCTCGCCCAGGCGGCCCCGGCCGCACCCGCCGTCAACACGGCGACTGGAGAGATCATGGATGAGGAGGAACCCGTTACGACGGCGGGTTCCTCCGGGGAACCCGTGTCCACGGGAGCCCCGCACGAGCGACGGGGGCAGGAGACATGACCGAGCACGACCAGCACACAGAGGAACGACCGGCGCTGAACCAGCCGGATCGCACGGATCGCCCGGACCGCAGGGAGTCGGGCGAGGACCAGGGGCGGCAGCAGGCCGCCCAGGACAACGGAGCACAGGTGAGTACGGGCAGTGAAACGGCCGGGATCCCCGAGGCGGCCATCCCCGAGCTGGTGATCATCTCCGGCATGTCCGGCGCCGGCCGTTCGACGGCCGCCAAGTGTCTGGAGGACCTCGGCTGGTTCGTCGTCGACAACCTGCCGCCCGCTCTGATCCCCACCATGGTCGAGCTGGGCGCGCGCTCCCAGGGCAACGTCGCCCGGATCGCGGTCGTCGTCGACGTCCGAGGCCGCCGATTCTTCGACAACCTCCGCGAGTCCCTGGCCGACCTCGAGGCGAAGAACGTCACCCGGAGGATCGTCTTCCTGGAGTCCTCCGACGAGGCCCTGGTGCGCCGTTTCGAGTCCGTGCGCCGCCCGCACCCCCTCCAGGGCGACGGCCGCATCGTCGACGGCATCGCCGCCGAGCGGGAGCTGCTGCGCGAGCTGCGCGGCGACGCCGACCTGGTGATAGACACCTCCAGCCTGAACGTGCACGAGCTGCGCGCCAAGATGGACGCCCAGTTCGCCGGCGAGGAGGAGCCCGAGCTGAGGGCCACGGTCATGTCCTTCGGCTTCAAGTACGGCCTCCCGGTCGACGCCGACCTCGTCGCCGACATGCGCTTCCTCCCCAACCCGCACTGGGTCCCGGAGCTGCGCCCCTACACCGGCCTCAACGACGAGGTGGCCGCGTACGTCTTCAACCAGCCCGGCGCCAAGGAGTTCCTCGACCGCTACGCAGAGCTGCTGCGACTCGTCGCGGCCGGGTACCGCCGTGAGGGCAAGCGTTACGTGACCATCGCCATCGGCTGCACCGGCGGCAAGCACCGCTCCGTCGCCATGTCGGAGAAGCTGGCCGCCCGACTGGCCGCCGAGGGAGTGGAGACCGTGGTCGTGCACCGGGACATGGGGCGCGAGTGACCGGACGTACTCCGCGGCTGAGCAGGCTGCGCCGGGTGGTGCCCGAGGGCCGTGGCGGTCGGACGCGCCGTCGGGGCACCCAGCCCAAGGTGGTCGCCCTCGGCGGCGGCAGGGGCCTGTCCGCCTCGCTCGCCGCGCTGCGCCGGATCACCGGCGACCTCACCGCCGTCGTCACCGTCGCGGACGACGGCGGCTCCAGCGGGCGCCTGCGCGACGAACTGGGTGTGCTCCCGCCCGGCGACCTGCGCAAGGCGCTGGCCGCGCTGTGCGGCGACGACGACTGGGGCCAGACCTGGGCCCGCGTCATCCAGCACCGCTTCCAGTCCAAGGGCGACCTGCACGACCACGCGGTCGGCAACCTGCTGATCGTGGCCCTGTGGGAGCAGCTCGGCGACCACGTCCAGGCCCTGGACCTGGTCGGCAGGCTGCTGGGCGCCCACGGCCGGGTGCTGCCCATGTCCGCCGTGCCGCTGGAACTCCAGGCGCTGGTCAAGGGCCACGACCCGGAGCGCCCGGACGAGATCGACACCGTACGGGGACAGGCGACCGTCGCGCTCACCACGGGCGAGGTGCAGTCCGTGCACCTGGTGCCGAACGACCCGCCCGCGGTCCCGGAGGCCGTCGAAGCGGTCCTGGACGCCGACTGGGTGGTACTCGGGCCCGGGTCCTGGTTCTCCTCGGTGATCCCGCATCTGCTCGTGCCCGAGCTCCTGGACGCCCTCGTCGAGACGAAGGCGCGCCGGGTCCTCTCCCTGAACCTCGCCCCGCAGCCCGGAGAGACCGAGGGCTTCTCCCCGCAGCGTCATTTGGAGGTTTTGGGACGACACGCCCCTAAACTCGCCCTGGATGTGGTGTTGGCCGACCAGGCCGCCGTGCTCGACCGCGCCTTGCTGACCGAGGCCGCCCAGCGGTTCGGTGCCGCGGTCGAGCTGGCCCCGGTGGCCCGGACCGACGGAACCCCGCGGCACGACCCGGAGCTGTTGGCCGCCGCGTACGACCGTATTTTTCGGATGCATGGAAGGATCGGCCCATGGCGATGACGGCAGCGGTGAAGGACGAGATCTCCCGGCTTCCCGTCACCCGGACCTGCTGCAGGAAAGCGGAGGTCTCGGCGATCCTGCGGTTCGCGGGCGGACTCCACCTGGTCAGCGGCCGCATCGTGATCGAGGCGGAGCTGGACACCGCGATGGCGGCGCGGCGGCTCAAGCGGGACATCCTGGAGATCTTCGGCCACAGCTCCGAACTGATCGTGATGGCGCCCGGCGGTCTGCGCCGTGGCTCCCGCTACGTGGTCCGGGTGGTCGCGGGCGGTGACCAGCTGGCCCGCCAGACCGGCCTCGTCGACGGCCGGGGCCGCCCGATCCGCGGCCTGCCCCCGCAGGTGGTCTCCGGGGCCACGTGTGACGCGGAGGCGGCCTGGCGCGGTGCGTTCCTGGCGCACGGCTCGCTGACGGAGCCCGGCCGCTCGTCGTCGCTGGAGGTCACCTGCCCCGGCCCCGAGGCCGCGCTCGCCCTGGTGGGTGCCGCCCGGCGGTTGTCGATCGCCGCGAAGGCCCGCGAGGTGCGCGGCGTGGACCGGGTGGTCGTACGGGACGGCGACGCGATCGGCGCCCTGCTCACCCGCCTCGGCGCGCACGAGTCCGTGCTGGCCTGGGAGGAGCGGCGGATGCGCCGCGAGGTCCGCGCCACGGCGAACCGCCTCGCCAACTTCGACGACGCAAACCTGCGCCGCTCGGCCCGCGCCGCGGTCGCCGCCGGCGCACGGGTGGCGCGTGCCCTCGAGATCCTCGGCGACGAGGTCCCCGAGCACCTCGCGGCCGCGGGCCGGCTGCGCATGGAGCACAAGCAGGCATCGCTGGAGGAACTGGGCGCCCTCGCCGACCCGCCGCTGACCAAGGACGCGGTCGCGGGCCGTATCCGCCGACTGCTGGCGATGGCCGACAAGCGCGCCGCGGACCTCGGCATCCCGGGCACCGAGTCCAATCTGACGGAGGAGATGGCGGACAACATGGTGGGGTGACCCCGTAACCCCAACAGGCCGGTGCCGACGCTCAGTTGAGCCGTCGGCACCGGCTTTTGTGCGTCCTTGAGGCGCCCTTGACTCGATCACCGATTGTCATGAGCCTGGCATCTGATTCGCCGCCGTGGCGAACCATCGCTAGGGGGATCCATGAGACACAGAGCGAGATCGATCCTCGCTGTCGGCACACTCCTGCTCGGTGGAGCGGGCCTCGCACCCATCGCCCAGGCACAGAGCGGGACGTCCTCCCTGCCCGACCCGGAGGAGGTCGGGGTCTTCCGCGCCGAGGTGACCCAGAAGCAGATACCCCTGCTGCTCGAGGCAGGTCAGGACGGTCATGAACTCGGCGAGCAGGCCACCGGCAGCGGCAGGAGCGCCGTCGAGGTCTACCTCACCGACCGGCAGGCCGGAAAGCTCAGGAAGCAGGGCGTCCACCTCACCGAACACGCGCTGTCGGCGAAGGCGGAAACGCGCGTCGAGAAGGCGGCCCAGGGCGTGTTCCGCCCGTACAGCGGAAGCGGCGGTCTGAAGGAGGAGATCGTCAGAACGGGCCAGGCCCACCCCGGTCTCACGAAGGTCGTCTCCCTCGGCAGGACGATCAACGGCCAGGACATCCTCGCGCTCAAACTGACCAGGAACGCCAGGAAGTCCAGGGACGGCTCCAAGCCCTCCGTGCTGTACATGTCCAACCAGCACGCACGCGAGTGGATCACTCCGGAGATGACGCGCCGGCTGATGCACTACTACCTGGACCACTACGCCACGGACAAGCGCATCAAGAAGATCGTCGACTCCACCGAACTGTGGTTCGTCCTGTCGGCCAACCCGGACGGCTACGACTACACGTTCAAGGACCCGGACACCCGTCTGTGGCGCAAGAACCTGCGGGACGTCAACGGCGACGGCGTGATCGGAGTCGGCGACGGAGTCGACCTCAACCGCAACTTCGCCTACAAGTGGGGTTACGACGACGAGGGTTCGTCCCCCCTGCCCACCAGCGAGACCTACCGCGGCGCGAGCCCCCAGTCCGAGCCCGAGACCCGGGCACTCGACAGCTTCGAGAAGCGCATCGGATTCAGGTACGGCATCAACTACCACTCCGCCGCCGAACTGCTTCTCTACGGCGTCGGCTGGCAGGTGGCGACCCCGACCCCCGACGACGTCCTCTACAAGGCGCTCGCCGGCACCCCGGACAAGCCCGCGATCCCCGGCTACCGCTCGCAGGTGTCCTCGGAGCTGTACACCACCAACGGCGAGGCGGACGGCCACGCGTCGAACGTCAACGGCATGGCGATGTTCACCCCCGAGATGTCGACCTGCCAGACCGCGTCGAACCTCGACCCGAACGACGCCTGGAACGCGTCCGACTGCCAGTCGGTCTTCAACTTCCCCGACGACGAGAAACTGATCCAGCAGGAGTTCCGGAAGAACATCCCGTTCGCGCTCTCCGTCGCAGAGACCGCCTCCCACCCGGACCGGCCGTCCTCCTCGGTCGGCATCGACGCACCCGACTTCACCCCGGCGGCGTTCTCCACCTCCTACGCACGCGGCGCCGACCAGCAAGTCTCCGTCGTCGTACGCAAGTCCGTACGTGACAAGGAGCTGAAGTACCGCGTCAACGGCGGCCGCGTCCAGAGCCGGGCGCTCAGGCCGTGGAAGGGCGGGGAGACCTACGGCGGCGACGACAACCTCTACTTCGACGAGTACCGGGCCGAGGTCCGAGGCGGCGACCCGGGTGACAAGGTCGAGGTCTGGTTCACCGGCGAGACCCGCGGCGGGCGGAAGACGGCCGGCAAGCACTTCACCTACACCGTGGCCGAGCGGCCCCAAGCGGACGTCCTCGTCGTCGCCGAGGAGGGCGCCAAGGCCGCCCAGGCCCAGACCTACGTCGACGCCCTGAAGGCAGCGGGCCGCAAGGCGATCGTCTGGGACGTCGCCACCCAGGGCGTGCCCGACGCGCTCGGGGTGCTCGACCGCTTCAAGGCGGTCGTCCACTACACGGGCGCGAGTGTTCCGGGCAACGCCACCCAGCTCCAGCTGCGCGCCTACCTCAACGAGGGCGGCAAGCTGATCGAGGCGGGGGAGCAGGCAGGCGGCGCCGTCGACCTCGGCGACGGCAGCCTCTCGGACGACTTCAGCCAGTACTACCTCGGCGCCTACTCCCGCACGCCGGCCCCGGGGGTCACCGGATTCGCCGGCTCCGGCAAGCTCGGCGGCATCACCGCAGGCCTCGGCGACGCCCCCGGCAACCCGCTGGACAAGGCGGGGGCGTACGGCGTCACCTCCGAGGAACTGCCCGCGGACAAGTACCCCCAGTTCGCCGGCGCGGGTGCGGGCCTGTTCACAGGGGCGGCCAACCCGTACCAGCCCTACGCGGGCTCGTACATGGCCGCGGCCGCCCACACCGACAACGCCTACAAGCGGCTCACCCGCACCGTCGACCTCACCAAGGTGAGCGCGGCCGACACACCCGCCCTGCGCACCCGCCTGCTGTGGGACACCGAACGGGGCTACGACCACGCGGTGGTCGAGGTCCACACCGTCGGGGCCGACGACTGGACCACGCTGCCGGAGGCCGGCGGCGCCACGAGCGACGCCGTGCCGGCGGACTGCGACGCCGGGTTCCTGGTGGGCGAGCACCCCTGGCTCAAGCACTATCTGACCGTGGCGTCGGGCGGCTGCGGAGCGAAGGGCACCACCGGCACGTGGCACAGCCTGACCGGCGCCTCCAACGGCTGGCAACAGGTGAACTTCGACCTGAGCGCGTACGCGGGGAAGACGGTCGAGGTCTCGCTGAGCTACATCACCGACCCGGGCACCGGCGGCCACGGCGTCCTCGCCGACGAGTCCTCGCTCGTCGTCGGCGGCACCGCGGTCGAGACCGAGGGCTTCGAGACGTCCCTCGGAGCCTGGCACGTGGCGGGACCGCCCGCCGGCAGCCCGGCCGTCCTCAAGGACTGGGCGCGCACCGGAACCCTGTTCAGCACCTACGGAGCGGTCACCACGGACCGCACGGTGCTGCTCGGCTTCGGCCTGGAGCACCTGACCTCCGCGACCGGCCGGACGGCCCTGATCGGCAAGGCACTCAACGCGCTCGGCCTCTGACGGCCGGTAGTCAACGGCAGTTGGTCCCATGTCGCCGGAACGAGTGGCGGGGCCTTCGTGCCCGGGCGGTCCGTACCCCTACTGGCGGGTACGGACCGCCCTGCCGTGTATGAGGCATCTCGATGTCACCACGGCTGCCTCAGGGAGGTAGGGTCGTAGGCGGTCGGGGACATCCCATACAGCTCGCCGGCGTCGAACCCGGCGTACCAACGAGGAGATCGGTTCGTGACGATCCGCGTAGGCATCAACGGCTTTGGCCGCATCGGTCGTAACTACTTCCGCGCGCTGCTGGAGCAGGGTGCAGACATCGAGATCGTGGCTGTCAACGACCTGGGTGACACCGCGACCACCGCTCACCTGCTGAAGTACGACACCATCCTCGGCCGCCTCAAGGAGGAGGTGTCCCACACCGAGGACACCATCACCGTCGGCGGCAAGACCATCAAGGTCCTGTCCGAGCGCAACCCCGCCGACATCCCGTGGGGTGAGCTGGGCGTCGACATCGTCATCGAGTCGACCGGCATCTTCACCAAGAAGGAAGACGCCGAGAAGCACATCGCCGGTGGCGCCAAGAAGGTCATCATCTCGGCTCCGGCCAAGAACGAGGACGTCACCATCGTGATGGGCGTCAACCAGGACGTCTACGACCCGGCGAACCACCACGTCATCTCCAACGCCTCCTGCACCACCAACTGTGTGGCGCCGATGGCGAAGGTCCTCGACGAGAACTTCGGCATCGTCAAGGGTCTGATGACCACGGTGCACGCGTACACGAACGACCAGCGCATCCTGGACTTCCCGCACAAGGACCTGCGCCGCGCCCGTGCCGCCGCCGAGAACATCATCCCGACCACCACCGGTGCGGCCAAGGCCACCGCCCTGGTCCTGCCGCAGCTCAAGGGCAAGCTGGACGGCATCGCCATGCGCGTCCCGGTCCCGACCGGCTCGGTCACCGACCTGGTCGTCGAGCTCTCCCGCGAGGTCACCAAGGAAGAGGTCAACGCCGCCTTCCAGAAGGCCGCCGAGGGCGAGCTCAAGGGCCTCCTCGAGTACACCGAGGACCCGATCGTCTCCTCCGACATCGTCAACGCCCCGGCGTCCTGCACCTTCGACTCCTCCCTGACCATGGTCCAGGAGGGCAAGAACGTGAAGGTCATCGGTTGGTACGACAACGAGTGGGGCTACTCCAACCGCCTCGTCGACCTCACGGTCTTCGTCGGCAACCAGCTCTGATCGCTCCAAGCAGGCATCCCATGCGGTAGCAGGGCTCGGGCAGCACACGGTCGCGCTGCCCGAGCCCTGACGCACGTGCGGCGGGCCCCGGCGCGCCCACGGACCGATCGGCCCGGACCGGCCGTCCGGATCGATCAGCCCTCGTACGATCAAGAGCTTTCCCCAGGAGTCCGACCCATGAAGACGATCGACGAACTTCTCTCCGAAGGCGTGGACAACAAGCGGGTCTTCGTCCGCGCCGACCTCAACGTGCCGCTCGCCGACGGCCTCATCACCGACGACGGCCGCATCCGTGCCGTCCTGCCCACCGTCAAGGCCCTCGCCGAGGCGGGTGCCAAGGTGGTCGTCGCCTCCCACCTGGGCCGCCCCAAGGGCGCCCCGGACCCGGCCTTCTCGCTGCTGCCCGCCGCCGAGCGCCTCGGTGAACTCCTCGGCGCCCCCGTGGCGTTCGCCCAGGACACCGTCGGCCCCGCCGCCCACGACGCGGTCGACGGCCTGCAGCCGGGTCAGGTCGCGGTCATCGAGAACCTGCGCTTCAACCCCGGCGAGACGTCCAAGGACGACACCGAGCGCGGCGAGTTCGCGGACCGGCTCGCCGCCCTCGCCGATGTGTACGTGAGTGACGGCTTCGGTGCGGTCCACCGCAAGCACGCCTCCGTCTACGACCTCCCGGCCCGGCTGCCGCACTACGCCGGCTACCTCATCGCCACCGAGGTCGGCGTACTGAAGAAGCTCACCGAGGACGTCCAGCGGCCCTATGTCGTCGCTCTCGGCGGCGCCAAGGTCTCCGACAAGCTGGCCGTCATCGACCAGCTGCTCGGCAAGGCCGACCGTCTTCTCGTCGGCGGCGGCATGGCCTACACCTTCCTCAAGGCCAAGGGCTACGAGGTCGGGAAGTCGCTGTTGCAGGAGGACCAGGTCCCGGCCGTCCAGGAATACATCGAGCGTGCCGAGAAGACCGGCGTCGAGCTGGTCCTGCCCGTCGACGCCCTCGTCTCGCCCGACTTCCCGGACCTGAAGACCAAGGCCCCGGCCAACCCCACCGCCGTCGCCGCGGACGCGATCCCGGCCGACCAGGAGGGCCTGGACATCGGTCCGGAGACCCGCAAGCTGTACGCCTCGAAGCTCGCCGACGCGGCCACCGTCTTCTGGAACGGCCCGATGGGTGTCTTCGAGCACCCCGACTTCGCCGAGGGCACCAAGGCGGTCGCCCAGGCCCTCGTCGACTCCCAGGGCTTCACCGTGGTCGGCGGCGGCGACTCCGCCGCGGCCGTCCGCATCCTGGGATTCGACGAATCGGCATTCGGTCACATCTCGACCGGCGGCGGCGCCTCCCTCGAGTACCTCGAGGGCAAGACGCTCCCCGGCCTCGCCGCACTGGAGGACTGAACCTTGGCAGCATCGATTTCTTCTGGGCGCACGCCGCTGATGGCGGGCAACTGGAAGATGAACCTCAACCACCTCGAGGCCATCGCCCACGTCCAGAAGCTCGCCTTCGCCCTCGCGGACAAGGACTACGAGGCCGTCGAGGTCGCCGTCCTGCCGCCCTTCACCGACCTGCGCTCCGTGCAGACCCTGGTCGACGGGGACAAGCTCAAGATCAAGTACGGCGCCCAGGACCTCTCGGCGCACGACTCCGGTGCCTACACCGGCGAGATCTCGGGCTCGATGCTGGCCAAGCTGAAGTGCACCTATGTGGTGATCGGGCACTCCGAGCGCCGCCAGTACCACAACGAGACCGACGAGCTCGTGAACGCCAAGGTCAAGGCCGCCTACAAGCACGGCCTGACCCCGATCCTGTGCGTCGGTGAGGAGCTGGAGGTCCGCGAGGCGGGTGAGCACGTCACCCACACGCTGGCCCAGGTCGAGGGCGGTCTGAAGGACCTCCCGGCGGAGCAGGCCGAGACCATCGTGATCGCCTACGAGCCCGTCTGGGCCATCGGGACCGGCAAGGTCTGCGGCTCCGACGACGCCCAGGAGGTCTGTGCGGCGATCCGTGGCAAGATCGCCGAGCTGTACTCCCAGGAGGTGGCCGACCAGGTGCGCATCCAGTACGGCGGCTCGGTGAAGTCCGGCAACGTCGCCGAGATCATGGCGAAGCCGGACATCGACGGCGCGCTGGTCGGTGGCGCCTCCCTCGACGCCGACGAGTTCGTCAAGATCGTCCGCTTCCGCGACCAGTAAGTGCTTCCCGGGGGCGATCCGTCGTACTCTTGCGGGGGCAAGGTGGTCCACCACCCTGCCCCCGTCGTCCATCCGAATCCGAGGAAGTTGGTCCAGCCGTGGTTTTGGGGTTCTCGATCGCCCTGATCGTCTTCAGCCTGCTGCTGATGCTGCTGGTGCTGATGCACAAGGGGAAGGGCGGCGGCCTCTCCGACATGTTCGGTGGCGGCATGCAGTCCTCCGTCGGCGGCTCGTCGGTCGCCGAGCGCAACCTCGACCGGATCACTGTCGTGATCGGTCTGCTCTGGCTCGCCTGCATCGTGGTGCTCGGCATCCTGATGAAGACCAACCACTAGCGGCGGTCGGCATCGGCAGGTCGGACAAAACGCATATAAAGCACGTAACGCCCCATGTTCGGTACGGGTCTTCGGACGCGGCCTATCATGGGGCTTGCGTCTGGGGGCGGGGGTAACTCCCATCACTGGACGCGCGTTGGGCCTTACGTAGACTGAGGCGCTCGCAGCGAAGCGAAACGCCGACTCGCTTCGCGGCACCATCACGCAGGGAGTTACGACCGTGGCAAGTGGCAACGCGATCCGAGGAAGCCGGGTCGGGGCGGGGCCGATGGGCGAGGCCGAGCGCGGCGAGTCCGCTCCGCGTCTGCGCGTCTCCTTCTGGTGCTCCAACGGGCACGAGACACAGCCCAGCTTCGCCAGCGACGCGCAGGTTCCCGACACCTGGGACTGCCCCCGCTGCGGCTTTCCGGCCGGACAGGACCGGGACAATCCGCCGGACCCGCCGCGCACCGAGCCGTACAAGACGCACCTCGCGTACGTACGGGAGCGGCGCAGCGACGCGGACGGCGAGGCGATCCTCGCCGAGGCGCTCGCCAAACTGCGGGGCGAGATCTAGGAGTTGAACCGGCCGGGTGTCTGCGGGCACCCGGTCGGTGCGCGTTCGGTACCGCGGTTGCGCGTGCCGTCGGAGCGGCCCCTCACGGGCCGTGGCCGGCGCCTCGTACGGCCGGGGCAGCCCCGCAGCGGGGTGCGCTCCTCAGCCTCCCGAGCGGCCTGTTTCCGCAGCTCAGCCCGATTGTCAGTGGTGCCCTCTACGGTTTGTCCATCGGCGAATCGTGAGGGGGGACGATGGCGACGGTCGAGGTGGCGGGCACCCTACGGCGGCCCGCGTGGCGTGGAGGGTTCGGGCGGCTGTGGACCGCTGCCGTGGTCTCCCGGTTCGGGGACGCGCTGCGGACGGCCACGCTGCCCCTGCTCGCCGTGCGGCTCACGGACGAGCCGCTCGTCGTCGCCTCGGTCACGGCCTGCGGCTATGTCCCGTGGCTGCTGTTCGGGCTGCTCGGCGGGGCTGTGGCCGACCGGGTGGACCAGCGGCGGGCGATGTGGGCCGTCGACACCGTGCGCGGACTGCTCGTCGCGGCCTTCGCGCTCACGGTGGGGCTCGGGCACGCCTCGATCCCGCTGCTGCTGCTCCTCGCCTTCACGCTCACCACCCTCCAGACCCTCTTCGACAATGCCTCCACGGCCCTGCTGCCCTCCCTGGTCGACCGTGAGGCCCTGGGCAGCGCCAACGCCCGGCTGATGACCGGACAGCAGCTCGCGGGCGGTCTGCTGGCGGGGCCGTTCGTGCCGCTGCTCCTGGCGGCCGGAGCGTTCATGCCCTTCACGGCCGACGCGGGCACCTTCCTGCTGGCCGCCGCCCTCGTCGCCTCCCTGCGGACGGAGTCGGCCGATCGGGAGCCGCGCCCGTCCGGCAGCACCCTGCGTGCCGAGATCGGCGAAGGGCTGCGCGCCCTGTGGCAGGACCGGGTTCTGCGCGCGGCCTGCCTGGCCACGCTGCTGTGCAACATCGGCATGGGCGCCCTGATCGCCACCCTGGTGCTGCACGTGACGCGCTGGCTGGACGCGGGCGACGCCGGATACGCGGCCGCGATGACGGCGTACTCGGCCGGCAGCCTCATCGGCGGATTCACCGCCCAGCGGGTCGCGCGCCGCACGGGACGCCTGCGCGCCCTGCTCGTCGCGGGCGGCGTCCAGACGGCGTGCCTGCTGCTCATCGGGACCGTCCGCCACACAGGAGCGCTGCTCGCGGGCATGCTGCTGTTCGGCGCCATGGGCATGGTGTGGAACGTCAACCAGGTCACCCTGATGCAGCACCGCAGCCCCGAGACCATGGTGGGCCGTATAGCCGCCGCCTTCCGCACCGCCTCCACGTCGGGTGCACCGCTCGGCGCCCTGCTCGGCGGAGCCGTGGCACGGGTATACGGGCTGAACGGGCCCGCGCTGCTCGCCGCTGCGCTCTTCGCGCTGGCCGTCACCTCATTGACACACGCGCGCAAGGCGGACGTACCTGTTGTTGCCCCGGACGACGGCGTGACAAGAGGTCAGGCCGCATCGGCATCAATTAGGTTGGGACCGGCAGCGGGGCGAGCTACGCAGCAGCACAGGCAAGGAAGAAGGCTGAACTCTCAGATGAACGCAGACAGCCGTACCAGGCTCAACCAGACGCCCGAGTGGACCGCTCTGGCCAAGCACCGCGAGGAGCTCGGCGAGGTGCGGCTGCGCGAGCTGTTCGCGGCGGACCCGGGCCGCGGCAGCGGGTACGCCCTCCAGGTCGGCGATCTGCACGTCGACTACTCCAAGCACCTGGTCACCGAGGAGACGCTGCGGCTGCTGCGCGAGCTGGCCGCCGCGCGGGACGTCTTCGGCCTCAGGGACGCCATGTTCCGCGGCGAGAAGATCAACACCACCGAGAACCGCGCGGTCCTGCACACCGCACTGCGCGCGCCCCGGGACGCGGTGATCGAGGTCGACGGCGAGAACGTGGTGCCCAAGGTGCACGCGGTACTCGACAGGATGACCGATTTCGCGAACCGGGTCCGGTCGGGCGAGTGGACCGGCCACACCGGCAAGCGCATCAAGAACGTCGTCAACATCGGCATCGGCGGCTCGGACCTGGGCCCCGCGATGGCGTACGAGGCGCTGCGCGCCTACACCGACCGCGACCTGACGGTCCGCTTCGTGTCCAACGTGGACGGCGCCGACCTGCACGAGGCGACCCGCGACCTGGACGCGGCGGAGACGCTGTTCATCATCGCCTCCAAGACGTTCACCACGATCGAGACGATCACCAACGCGATCTCGGCCCGCAAGTGGCTGCTCGGCGAGCTGAAGGCCGGCCAGGAGGCGGTCGCGAAGCACTTCGTGGCGCTGTCGACGAATGCCGGGAAGGTCGAGGAGTTCGGCATCGACACGGCCAACATGTTCGAGTTCTGGGACTGGGTCGGCGGCCGGTACTCCTACGACTCGGCGATCGGCCTGTCCCTGATGATCGCCATCGGTCCGGACCGCTTCCGGGAGATGCTCGACGGCTTCCGCACCGTCGACGAGCACTTCAGGACCGCGCCGGCCGAGTCCAACGTGCCGCTGCTGCTCGGCCTGCTGGGCATCTGGTACGGCAACTTCCACGACGCCCAGTCGCACGCCGTGCTGCCCTACTCGCACTACCTGTCCAAGTTCACCGCGTACCTCCAGCAGCTGGACATGGAGTCCAACGGCAAGTACGTCGGCCGGGACGGGCGCGAGGTCGAATGGCAGACCGGTCCCATCGTCTGGGGCACCCCGGGCACCAACGGGCAGCACGCCTACTACCAGCTCATTCACCAGGGCACCAAGCTGATCCCGGCCGACTTCATCGGCTTCGCCGAGCCGGTCGCCGAGCTCGCCGACGAGCTGAAGGCCCAGCACGACCTGCTGATGGCGAACTTCTTCGCCCAGACCCAGGCGCTGGCCTTCGGCAAGACCCCGGACGAGGTGCGCTCGGAGGGAGTGCCGGAGGAGCTGGTGCCCCACAAGACGTTCAAGGGCAACCACCCGACCACCACCATCCTCGCCAAGGAGCTGACCCCGTCGGTCCTCGGCCAGCTCATCGCCCTCTACGAGCACAAGGTGTTCGTCCAGGGCGCGATCTGGAACATCGACTCCTTCGACCAGTGGGGTGTGGAGCTGGGCAAGGTCCTCGCCAAGCGTGTCGAGCCCGCGCTGACCGAGGGCGCCGAAGTACCGGGCCTGGACGAGTCCAGCAAGGCCCTGGTCGCCAAGTACCGGGAGTGGCGCGGTCGTTAGAGCCACGGCCGGGAGGCGGGCGGCACGACCGTCCGCCCCCGGCTCCCCGCTCAGGCCATCATGCTCAGGCCACCGCGCTCAACGTGTCCGCGAGCCGGCGGCGGGCCGCGCGGGCCGCGGGCAGGGCGGCGAGCGCGGCGGCTCCCGCCACGGCCGCGGCACCGAACAGCAGCAGGAGGACGGGGGAGGGCCCCCGGGCCAGCCCGGCGCCGATACCGCTGGAGCGGCCCTGGGCGTCGATCAGCCAGTGGGCGAGGGGCAGTCCCAGCGCCGTACCGACGACCACCGCTGCCAGGGCCGTGCAGGCGGTGGCCGTGACCGTGATCGCGGTGATCTGCCGTGGGGACAGGCCGATCGCCTTGAGAGCCAGGAGGTCCCGTTCGCCCTCGCGGACGGTGCCGCCGATCGCGGTCAGCAGTTCGACGATCCCGATGAGCGCGAGCACGGCGATCAGTCCGGCGACGACTCCACGCAGCGGTGACAGACCGTCCGCCGGGTTCGCCACGGGGTGCACGTCCAGGTGTCCGTGGGCTGCCCTGGCCAGGTCGCCGGCGACCTGGTGCGGATCGGCGCCCGGGCGCAGCCGGAGCTCGTAGAGGGTGGGACGCAGGCCCGGGTCGTTCTCGCGGAGGGTGTCGAGCGAGGTGGAGATGACCCGGCCGGCGTTCTCCGGTTCGATGCTGCGGCCCACGATGTGCAGGATCTGTGGCTGGTCGCCCACCGTCATCCGGACCCAGTCGCCGACCCGCACATCCAGCAGGTCCAGCAGCCCCTGCCCGGCCACGGCCTCGTCGGGGCCCCGCGCGGGACGGCCCTCGGCGAGAGCGTAGGGGTAGGGATTCCCGCGGGTGCCCAGGCCGCGCAGGGCGATGGTGGCCGTCTGGCCCGGCACCAGGGCGGCCACCTCGACGCCCGGGTAGGCGTCGGCGACCTGCCGGTCGCGTTCGAGCAGGGTGCGCGTGGCCGCCTCGCCGAGACCGCTGTCGGGGCGCACGGTGAGGCCGGCGGCGAGGCCGACCTCGTCGGGCCTCGAGTGGAAGCGGTCGATGGTGGTCCACGCGCTCATCGCCACCACGATCAGCAGCAGCGGCAGGGCGAGCCGGGCGACCGTGGCCAGCGACCGGGGGCGGCGTGCGAACGCCCGGTGCCAGCCCAGGACCAGCGCGGGCGGCAGCCGCAGACCGAGGGCGCCGCGTGCCAGGGCCGTCAGACGTCCACCGGCCGGGGCCGCGGGCCGTGGCACCGGCACCGGAGGCACCCGTCCCGCCCGCCAGGCCGCGAGCCCGGTGGTGGCGGCGATGAACAGCACCGCTGCGGCCGGGACCGCGAACAGCGCCACGGTGTGTCCCGGCAGCCCCTGCCACACGCCGACCGCGTCCCCGAAGCGCCCGGGGATCCGGCGGCCCAGCCCCTGGGTGAACGCGGCCGCGGCCACGGCGCCGAGCAGGGCGTAGGCCACGTGCTGGAGCAGGAAGACGCGGACGACCTGGCCGGGGGTGAAGCCGATCGCCTTCAGTACAGAGATGTCCCGCAGATGCCCCCGCACCCGGGTGCCGATCGCCCCGTGCACGGCGAACCCGGCGGCCACCAGCGCACCCAGACCGAACAGGCCGAGGACCTGCCCCAGCAGCCGGTTGTCGCCCTGCGCCTCGGCCCGCGCCTGCTGCCAGGTCGAGACCTCGGTGACCGCGCCGGCTCCCAGCACGGTGACGGCGCGCTGGACGGCGTAGTCCGTGTCGTCGGGGTTGGACAGGCGCAGCCCGGTCACCTCTCCGCCGGCATCGCGTACGGCGGACGGCAGGGCCCAGACGAGCCCGGGCTGTTCACCGGGGCGGTAGCGGGGTTCGGCGCTGTCCGCGATGCCGACCACGGTCAGCGTCCGGACCGTACCGGCCACCGTCAGCGTGTCCCCGGGCTCGGCCAGCAGCGCCCGGGCGAGCCGGCTCTCCAGCACCACGCCGCCCGGGTCAGCGGGATCCAGCCAGTGGCCCGAGGTGAGCAGCGGCCGGCCGACGGAGGGCTGCCCCGGGGTGGCACGCAGCTCGACGGAGGCGCGGGTGCCACGGGAGGCGAGGGTCGCGGACTCGGTCGCATAGGGCCCGGCGACGGATTCGACGCCGTCCAGGCGGGCGAGGACGGCCGCGTCGGCGGAACGGGCGGTGTGGATCCACACGTGCGCGCCGCGCGCCTGCGTGAAGATCCGCTGCCAGGGGTTGGTGGCGTATCCGAACAGGGCCGTGGCCAGCAGCAGGGAGGCGACGATGCCGGCGGTGGCGAGCACCATGAACAGTGCCTCGCCGCGGTGTGTGCGCAGATCGGAGTGCGCCCAGCGCAGGGTGGCTCGCACAGGCTTCAGCCCCTGGTCCCTGGGAGGGCACCCGAGCACGTCAGGTGGTCGTACACCGCACTCAGTCCTTCAACTCCAGCACGCCGGCCACACCGGATGTCCCGGCCCGGCGCGGCGGTGTGGCGTCCAGCTCCGCGTCGTCGACGATGCGCCCGTCGAAGAAGCTGATGACGCGGTCGGCGGCGCTCGCCAGCCGGGCGTCATGGGTGACCAGCAGGATGGTCTGGCCGCGCTGGTGGAAGCGGGACAGCAGTCGCATCACCTCGCGGGTGCCCTTGCTGTCGAGGCTGCCCGCGGGCTCGTCGGCGAGCAGCAGCGGCGGATGGTTGACCAGGGCGCGGGCGAGCGCGACCCGCTGCTGCTCGCCGCCGGACAGCTCGCCCGGCATGCTGCGCTCCTTGCCGGTCAGGCCCAGCTCGGCCAGCAGCGCCTCCCGCTCGGCCCGCGCCTGCTTCGGCGGCACACCTGCGAGCAGGGCGGGCAGCTCCACGTTGTCCGCGACCGACAGGTCGGAGACCAGGTTGAAGAACTGGAAGACGATCCCGATGCGCTTCCTGCGCTCCACGGCCCAGCGGGCCTCGCTGTAGGAGTCGGTGCGCTCGCCGTCCAGCCAGATGCTGCCGCCGTCGGGTCGCTGCAACCCGCCGAGCAGGTGCAGCAGCGTCGACTTCCCGGCGCCGGACGGGCCGGTGACCGCCACGAACTCACCGTGCGACAGGTTGAGATCGACCCCGCGTACGGCGTGTGCCGGGGCTCCCTCGCCGTAGTGGGTCTTGACCAGGCCCTCGGCGCGCAGCAGAGGAGTGGGGCGCTCGCTCATTCCAGCTCCTCCAGTTCCTCCTGGCACCGCTCCAGCCAGTCGAGGTCGGCCTGCAGATGCAGCATCGCGCCCTCGATCAGCAGATGGGCGATACGGTTGTCGCGGTCTTCGGCGGCTGCCAGTCTCGACAGGTCGCGCATGGTGTTGAGGTACTGGCGCCGCTGCTTGTTGATCAGGGCGATCTGGTCGGCGAGACCGGTCCGCGGAGCGAGCGCCAGCTTCATGAAGAACTCGTCCCGTACCCGCGGCTCGTCCTCGGTCTCCTCGAACCAGGCGTGCAGCGCCTCCCGCCCGGCGTCTGTGAGGTGGTAGACCTTTTTGTTGGGCCGGCTGGACTGCTCGACGTCCTCGCCCTCGATCAGTCCCGACTTCTCGAGGCGGCCGAGGGTGACGTAGATCTGGCCGACGTTCGGCTGAGGGTACGCGGAGCCCAGCAGTTGCTCAAGGTCCTGCTTGAGCTCATAGCCGTGGGCGGGGCCGCGCGCGAGGAGTGCCAGGAGGGGCAGGCGCACTCGTGCTGTCCTCCTGTCTGCTCACAATGTGCTCCAGGCCCTAGTATCGCCCATACCTAACAGGTATACATGGCCTCTGACTCCTGGGCGAAGGTGCCCGGAGCCATGTGCATGTGTACAGGGAGGAACCTATGCGGTGGATACGCGCCGCCGGTAGGTGCCTCCTCGTCCTTGCCGTGGTCATGACCGGTTACGTGGCCTCCGGAGCCCACGCCGAAGAGGGGAGTGCCGGGGGCCGTGGCCCGCTCACCCTGGCCACCGCGGGAGACCTCACCGGCTATCTCGGCCCGCTCCTTCAGGGCTGGAACCGCACCCATCCCGGCGAGAAGGTCACCCTCGTCGAGCTGCCGGACTCCGCCGACGAGACGCATGCGCAGATGACCACCGACCTGCGCGGCGGCGACCGGAGCCGGTTCGACGTCCTGAACATCGACGTCGCCTGGACCTCCGAGTTCGCGGCGGCCGGCTGGATCCGTCCGCTGCCGCGCGACCGGTTCCCGCTGAGGACCTTCCTGCCGCCGGTCGTCGACACGGCCACCTACGACGGACAGCTGTACGCAGTCCCGTATGTCACGAATGCCGGACTTCTCCTGTACCGCAAGGACATCCTCGCCAAGGAGGGCGTGCCGCCGCCGCGCACCTGGGCCGAGCTGGAGCGCGACGCGAAGACCGTCGCGCCCAAGTACGGGCTCGGTGGCTATGCGGGCCAGTTCCTGCCCTACGAGGGCCTCACCGTCAACGCGGCCGAGGCCGTGTACTCGGCGGGCGGCACCATCCTCGGCGACGAGGGCGCCCGTGTCACCGTCAATTCCGACGCGGCCCGCCAGGGGATCGGGTTCCTCGTCCGCGGGATCCGCGAGGGGTGGATTCCCAAGGAGGCGCTGACGTACAAGGAGGAGGAGTCCAAGCAGGCCTTCCAGGACGGTCGGCTGCTCTTTCTGCGCAACTGGCCGTACGCGTACGTCGCCGCCTCCGCCCCGGGGTCGAAGGTGGCCGGGAGGATCGGCGCCGTCCCGCTGCCGGGGCCTGACGGGCCGGGGACGAGTGTTCTGGGCGGCTCCAACCTGGCCGTCAACACCCATGCGCGCCACCCCGAGTCGGCCGCGCGTCTGATCGCGTACCTCACCAGCGAGGGCGTCCAGCGCCAGGTGCTCACCCGTGGCGCGCTGCCGCCCGTGCGTGCCGCGCTCTACGACGACCCCGAACTCGTGCGGCAGTTCCCGTATCTGCCGACCCTGCGCGCCGCCGTGCTCGCGGCCGCACCGCGCCCCAAGAGCCCGCGCTACGACCAGGTCAGCCTGGCGGTGCAGGCGGTGGTGCACGACGCGCTGGCAGGGCAGGAGACGCCCGAGTCGGCAGTGCGACGCCTGGCTCGCGAGCTGGCCGCCATTTCGCATCGCTAGTTACTTGTTAGGTAACGCGGACGTCTCAACCGGTCTCGCGATGCCCCGATAAGTCCGGATTTCGTCCCCCAACTTCCCAGTAGCTTTCGTACTGTTCGTTGACACCCTCGTGAAACCGCTACTTAACATGCATGCATAACCGTCAGCACGCACAGACAGGTCAACGGGGTGAGTCCCAAGCACATCGACACCCGCCGCTGGTGGCGCGACGCAGTGATCTACCAGGTGTACGTCCGTAGCTTCCTGGACAGCACCGGCGACGGCATCGGCGATCTGGCCGGCGTCAGGGCCGGCCTGCCGTACCTGAAGAAGCTCGGCGTCGACGGGATCTGGCTGAGCCCCTTCTACCCCTCCCCGCAGCACGACCACGGCTACGACGTCTCCGACTACTGCGACGTCGACCCGCTCTTCGGCGACCTCGCCGAGTTCGACCTGCTCACGGCCGCCGCCCGGCGGCTCGGCATCAAGGTGCTCCTGGACATCGTCCCCAACCACTGCTCCAGCGAGCACCCGTGGTTCCGCGAAGCCCTGGCCTCGCCGCCCGGCAGCCCGGCCCGCGCCCGCTTCCACTTCGCCGACGGCCGCGGGCCCGACGGCTCCGAGCCGCCCAACAACTGGCACGCCATGTTCGGCGGCCCGGCGTGGACCCGTGTCACGGAGGCGGACGGCCGCCCCGGCCAGTGGTACCTGCACATGTTCACGCCAGAGCAGCCCGACTGGAACTGGCGCAACCCAGAGGTTCCCGCCGAGTTCGACCGGGTGCTGCGCTTCTGGCTGGACCGGGGCGTCGACGGCTTCCGCATCGACGTCGCCGCCGGCCTGTTCAAGCACCCGGAGCTGCCCGACTCCCCGGACCCGGAGGCCGACGCCCGCACCCGCGACTCGGTCAACCCCCTCGCCTGGAACCAGCCCGAGGTGCACGACGTCTGGCGCCACTGGCGATCGGTGTGCGAGGAGTACACGGCACGCGACGGCCGTGAGCGCCTCCTGGTGGGCGAGGTCTCGGTGCCGACCGCCCGCGAGCACGCGAAGTACGTCCGCCCGGACGAACTGCACCAGGCCTTCTTCTTCGACCTGCTCAGCGCCCCCTGGGACCCCGACGCCTTCCGCAAGGTGATCTTCGAGGCCATGCAGGACATCGCGGGCACCGGCTCCACGGTCACCTGGGTCCTCAACAACCACGACCAGGTCCGCACCGTCACCCGCTACGGAGAACCCACCCCGCAGGGCAGCGGCCTCGGTGCCGCCCGTGCCCGCGCCGCCGCGCTGCTGATGCTGGCGCTGCCCGGAGCCGCGTACATCTACCAGGGCGAGGAGCTGGGCCTGCCCGAGGTCGTCGACCTGCCAGACGACGTGCTCACCGACCCGATCTTCCGCCGCACCGGAAGCCGCGCCCGGATCCGCGACGGCTGCCGGGTGCCGCTGCCCTGGTCCGGGCAGGCCTCCCCGTTCGGCTTCACTTCCGGCGCCGAGGGGGCGAGGCCCTGGCTGCCGCAGCCCGAGTGGTTCGCCGAGCACGCCACCGACCGTGCCCTCGCCGACACCCGCTCCTTCTGGCACCTGTACCGCGACGGCCTCCAACTGCGTTCTTCCCTACCGCAGTTGGGCGAGGGCACGTTGCGCTGGCTGGACACCCCGCCCGGCGTCCTCGCCTTCGTACGCGGCGACGACCTCGTCTGCGCCGTCAACTTCGGTACCGCTCCCACGCCGGCGCCGATCTCCGGTACCCCCCTGCTGGCCAGCGGCCCCTGCCCGCCCGGGGTGCTCCCCGGCTCGACGGCCGCCTGGTGGATCAGCGACGGCACCGACCTCTGACCCCGTCCATTCCCCCATCCCCGAAGGGACATCAACGATGATGCGACGACGTACCACCCTGCTCACCGGCTGCACCGCACTCGCCCTCGCACTCGGCGCGACCGCCTGCGGCGGCGGCCCCGTCACCGCGGGCGGCGGTGACAAGGCGCTCAGCGGCCAGACGGTCACCGTGGCCGGTGTCTGGACCGGCAGCGAGCAGAAGAACTTCCAGAAGGTCCTGGACGCGTTCAGCGAGAAGACCGGCGCCAAGACGCAGTTCATCTCCACCGGCGACAACGTCTCCACCGTCGTCGGCAGCAAGATCGAGGGCGGCAACGCGCCGGACGTCGTGATGGTCCCGCAGGTCGGCGTGCTCCAGCAGTTCGCCAAGAAGGGCTGGCTCCAGAAGCTGTCCGCGACCACCGAGCAGTCGGTCGACAGCAACTACGCACCGGTGTGGAAGAAGTACGGCAGCGTCGACGGCACCCTGTACGGCCTGTACTTCAAGGCCGCCCACAAGTCGACCGTCTGGTACAGCCCCGACGCGCTCAACCAGGCCGGGGTCAAGCCGCCGAAGACGTACGACGAGATGCTGAAGGCCGGGCACACCGTCTCCGACTCGGGCCTCGCCGCCTTCGCGGTCGCGGGGGAGGACGGCTGGACCCTCACCGACTGGTTCGAGAACATCTACCTGTCCCAGGCCGGTCCCGAGAAGTACGACGCGCTCGCCGCGCACAAGCTCAAGTGGACCGACCCGAGCGTGGTCGAGGCGCTCACCACGCTGGGCAAGCTGTTCAAGGACAAGCAGCTGATCGCGGGCGGGCAGAAGGAAGCCCTGAACACCGACTTCCCGGGCTCTGTGGAGAAGGTCTTCGGACCCAAGCCGCAGGCGGGCATGGTCTACGAGGGCGACTTCGTGGCCGGGGTCGCGCACGACCAGTTCGGAAAGACCATCGGCAAGGACGCGGACTTCTTCCCGTTCCCCTCGGTCGACGGCGGCACGGCACCGGTCGTCAGCGGCGGTGACGCGGCGGTCGTCCTCAAGGACGGCAAGAACGCCAAGGCCGGCATGAAGCTGCTGGAGTACCTGGCGACCCCCGAGGCCGCGGCCGTGTGGGCGAAGGCGGGCGGCTTCCTGTCCCCGAACAAGAAGCTGGACCTCTCCACCTACGGCGACGACGTGACGCGGGCGACGGCCAAGTCCCTCATCGCGGCGGGCGACTCGGTCCGCTTCGACATGTCCGACCAGGCGCCGGCGGCCTTCGGCGGCACCAAGGGCGCGGGCGAGTGGAAGCTGCTGCAGGACTTCCTGCGCGACCCGTCGAACCCGAAGGCGACCGCGGCCCAGCTGGAGGACGCGGCGGCCAAGGCCTACCAGGGCTGACGGGTCATGACCGCAACGCTCGTGAATGAGGCGAGCCCGCCGACCGCCGCCGGTGCCGCCGTGAGGCGCCGCACCCGGCGGCGGGGGCGGATCATCGCCCTGCTGTTCGTGTTCCCCGCGCTGCTGCTGCTCGGTGCGCTCGTCGTGTACCCCGTGCTGTTCTCGATCGGCCGCAGCTTCTTCGACGCCTCCGGCACCCGGTTCGTGGGCGGGGACAACTACGCCGAGATGTTCCGCGACCCGGCGACGCTGAAGGCCATCCGGAACACGACGATCTGGGTGGTCGTGGCTCCGGCGCTCCTGACGGGGCTCGGCCTGATCCTTGCCGTGCTGGTGGAGAAGGTCCGCTGGGCGACGGCGTTCAAGCTGCTGCTGTTCATGCCGATGGCGGTGTCCTTCCTCGCCGCCGGCATCATCTTCCGGCTCGCCTACGACGAGGACCCCAACAAGGGGGTACTGAACGCGGCCGCGGTCTCGATCCACGACGCGTTCAAGGGCGCGTCGTCGTATCCGACGGCGCGGGCGCGCGAGGGGCAGGGCCTGACGCAGGGCCGTGACGGGTCGTACGCGACGAGTGCGGGCGTCTCACCCGGCAGCTCGGTGGCGCTTCCGATGGTCGGCGTGCTGCCCAAGGACCTGCCGAAGGACGCCTCGCCCGCGTACGCGGCGGCCGGGAAGAAGGCCGCGGCGGACGAACTGCGCGGAGTGGTCTACCTGGACTTCACGCCCGGTGGCGGCGGGAAGCAGGGAAGGGTCGACCCGCGGGAGAGCGGGCTGCCCGGGATGAAGGTCGAGGCCGTGCGCGACGGGCGGACGGTGGCCGGTACGACGACGGCGGCCGACGGCTCGTTCCGCTTCCCGGGGCTGAAGTCCGGCTCGTACACGGTGAAGCTGCCGTCCTCGAACTTCGCGGCGCCGTACCAGGGCGTGTCCTGGCTCGGGCCGACACTGGTCACGCCTGCGATCATCGGGGCGTACCTGTGGATCTGGACCGGCTTCGCGATGGTGCTGATCGGCGCCGGGCTGTCGACGCTCCCGCGGGACGCGCTGGAGGCGGCGCGGATGGACGGGGCGAACGAGTGGCAGATCTTCCGGCGGATCACGGTGCCGCTGCTCGCGCCGGTGCTGACCGTCGTCTTCGTGACCCTCGTCATCAACGTCATGAAGGTGTTCGACCTCGTCTACATCATCGCGCCCGGGCCGGTGCAGGAGGACGCGACCGTGCTCGCCACCCAGATGTGGCTGGTTTCGTTCGGCGGCGGCAACAACCAGGGCCTCGGCAGTGCGCTGGGTGTGCTGCTCCTGCTGCTGGTGATCCCCGCGATGGTCTTCAACGTCCGGCGCTTTCGAAGGAGTCAGCGATGAACGCGGTGAGGCGGGGCCTGGGCAACGGACTGGTGCAGGCCTTCCTGGTGGTGGTCGGCCTGATCTGGCTGACCCCGCTGGCGGGGCTGTTCGTGTCGTCGCTGCGGTCGTCGCAGGACACGGCGAAGGGCGGCTGGTGGACAGCGCTGGTCAGTCCCGGGCAGCTGTCCTTCGACAACTACTCGGCGTTGCTGAAGAACGCCGGGATCACGCAGGCCTTCTGGAACACCGTGCTGATCTCGGTGCCGGCGACGGTGCTGGTGGTCGTGCTGGCGGCGCTCGCCGGGTACGCGTTCGCATGGCTGGACTTCCCCGGGCGGGAGCCGCTGTTCCTGCTGGTGGTGGCGCTGCTGGTGGTGCCGGTGCAGATCGGTCTGCTGCCGGTGGCGAAGCTCTTCGGCGCGCTGGGCCTGTTCGGCACGATCCCGGGCGTCGTGCTCTTCCACGTGGCGTACGGGCTGCCGTTCGCGGTGTTCCTGCTGCGGAACTACTTCGCGGAGATGCCGAAGGAGATGCTGGAGGCGGCGCGGATGGACGGGGGGAGCGAGTGGCGGATCTTCACCCGGCTGGTCCTGCCGGTGGGGCGGCCCGCCATCGCGAGCCTCGCCATCTTCCAGTTCCTGTGGGTGTGGAACGACATGCTGGTCGCGCTGCTGTTCGCGGACAGCTCCTCACAACCGCTGACCGTCGCACTCCAGTCCCAGATACGGCAGTTCGGCAGCAACATCGATGTACTGGCGCCGGGGGCGTTCCTGTCACTGATCGTGCCGGTGGTCGTGTTCTTCGCGTTCCAGCGGCACTTCGTGCAGGGGGTGATGGCGGGCTCGGTCAAGTGACCGAGCCCGTGACGGCGACTCGTGCGGGGGCAGGCCTGGGAGTCGGCCGCCCCCGTGGTGACGGGGGCGGCAGTCGGGCCATCCGCTGCCGCCCCCGTTCCTCACGGCGACGCCGGTGGGTACAAAGAGCGCGGGAGCTGCGACGCCGCCGCCGAGTCCAGCAGCCACAGCGTGCGCGAGCGGCCGTACGCGCCCGCCGCCGGTGCCTGGATCTCGCCCGCGCCCGACAGGGCGATCGCCGCCGCCTGCGCCTTGTCCTCACCCGCCGCCAGCAGCCACACCTCGCGCGCCGCCCGGATCGCCGGCAGCGTCAGGGAGATACGAGTCGGCGGCGGTTTCGGCGCGCCGTGGACGGCGACGACCGTTCGATCCGTCTCCCGCACCGCCGGCAGTTCCGGGAACAGCGACGCCACATGCGTGTCCGGGCCGACGCCCAGCATCAGCACATCGAAGGTGGGCACCGATCCGTGGTTCTCGGGGCCCGCGGCCCGGGCCAGTTCCGCCGCGTACGCCTCGGCCGCGGACTCCACGTCCGCACCGTACGGGCTGTCCGACGCGGGCATGGCGTGCACGCGCTTCGGGTCCAGCGGCACGGAGTCCAGCAGAGCCTCCCGGGCCTGGGTCACGTTGCGCTCCGGGTCGCCCTCCGGCAGGTACCGCTCGTCGCCCCACCACAGGTCCAGGCGACCCCAGTCGATGGCGTCCCGGGCCGGTGCGGCGGCGAGCGCGGCGAGCAGGCCGTTGCCGTTGCGGCCACCGGTGAGCACGACCGACGCGGAGCCGCGCGAGGCCTGAGCGTCCACGATCTTCGTGATCAGCCGGGCCGCCGCGGCCTGGGCCATCAACTCCTTGTCGCGGTGCACGACGAGCTGGGGAGCAGTCACTTGGCGGCCGCCTTCTTCGCCGGGGCCTTCTTTGTGGCCTTCTTCGCGGGTGTCTTCGCGGCCGTCTCCACGGGGGCCTCGACCGCCACCGGCTCCTGAGCCGCAGGCTCGTCGGCCGCGGGGTCGCCGGCCCCGGGCCCGCCCGCCTCCGGCTCGCGAGCCGGAGCCTCGGCGGCCCCCGTGTTCAGCCGGTCCACCCCGTACCGCAGCGCCGACGCGTACGTGTCGTCCGGGTCCAGTCGCCGCAGCTCCTCTGCGATCAGCTCGGCCGTCTCCCGGCGCTTGAGCGCCACGGCACGGTCCGGCTGGCCCTGGACGGACAGGGTCGCGAGCGAGCCGTCCGCGCGGTCCAGAGCGATCGGGCCGCAGTTCGTCTCCATGCGGACCGCGGTCAGGCCTGGGCCGGAGGAGAGCGAGCGCTTCACCGGGACGTCCAAGCGGTCCGCCAGCCACATCGCCAGGAGTTCGCAGCTCGGGTTGAACTCCTCGCCCTCCACCTCGACCCTCCGCACCTCGCAGGTGACCTGGTCGAGGGCCGCGGCCAGCATCGAGCGCCAGGGCGTGATGCGGGTCCAGGACAGGTCCGTGTCGCCGGGCGTGTAGGCGTCGGCGCGGGCGCTGAGCTCCCGCACCGGTGCCTCGGCCGTGTAGGAGTCCGTGACCCGGCGCTGCGCGAGCGCGCCGAGGGGGTCGTTGGCGGGGTCCAGCGGCGCGTTGACCGGCCACCAGGCGACGACCGGCGCGTCCGGCAGCAGCAGCGGCAGCACCACGGACTGGGCGTGGTCCACCACCTCGCCGTAGAGCCGCAGCACCACCGTCTCGCCGGTGCCCGCTTCCGCGCCCACCCGCACCTCCGCGTCCAGACGCGAGGAGGTGCGGTCGCGCGGCGAACGCGAGACGCGCTTGATGACCACGAGGGTGCGCGAGGGGTGCTCTCGGGAGGCCTCGCTCGCGGCCTTCAGCGCGTCGTAGGCGTTCTCCTCGTCGGTGACGATGACCAGTGTGAGCACCATGCCGACGGCGGGCGTGCCGATCGCCCGGCGGCCCTCCACCAGCGCCTTGTTGATCTTGCTGGCCGTGGTGTCCGTGAGGTCTATCTTCATGGCCGGCGCCAGCTCCGTCCGTCTCGCTGAAGCATCTCGTCCGCCTCGACGGGCCCCCAGGTGCCGGCCGGGTACTGAGCGGGCCTGCCGTGCTCGTCCCAGTACTCCTCGATCGGGTCGAGGATCTTCCAGGACAGCTCGACCTCCTCGGTCCGCGGGAAGAGGTTGGCGTCACCCAGCAGCACGTCCAGGATCAGGCGCTCGTACGCCTCCGGGCTGGACTCCGTGAAGGACTCGCCGTAGGCGAAGTCCATGGACACGTCCCGGATCTCCATCGAGGTGCCCGGCACCTTGGAGCCGAAGCGCACGGTGACGCCCTCGTCCGGCTGGACGCGGATGACGACCGCGTTCTGGCCGAGCTCCTCGGTGGCCGTCGTGTCGAAGGGGGAGTGCGGGGCGCGCTGGAAGACGACCGCGATCTCCGTCACCCGGCGCCCCAGCCGCTTGCCGGTGCGCAGGTAGAACGGCACGCCCGCCCAGCGGCGGTTGTCGATCTCCAGCTTCACCGCGGCATAGGTGTCGGTCTTCGACTTCTTGTCGATGCCCTCTTCCTCGAGGTACCCGATGACCTTCTCGCCGCCCTGCCAGCCGGCCGAGTACTGTCCGAACACGGTCGAGGTGCCCAGGTCCTTCGGCAGCCGGACGGCGCCGAGCACCTTGGTCTTCTCCGCGGCGAGTGCGTCGGCGTCGAAGGAGGCGGGCTCCTCCATGGCCGTCAGCGCCAGCAGCTGGAGCAGGTGGTTCTGGATGACGTCACGGGCGGCACCGATTCCGTCGTAGTAGCCCGCGCGGCCGCCGATGCCGATGTCCTCGGCCATCGTGATCTGCACGTGGTCCACGAAGGACCGGTTCCAGATCGGCTCGAACATCGTGTTGGCGAACCGCAGCGCCAGGATGTTCTGGACGGTCTCCTTGCCCAGGTAGTGGTCGATGCGGAAGACCTGGTCCGGGGCGAAGACCTCGTGCACGACCTTGTTGAGTTCCTCGGCCGACTTCAGGTCGTGGCCGAACGGCTTCTCGATGACCGCGCGCCGCCAGGAACCGCCCGACTGCTCGGCCAGGCCGTGCTTCTTCAGCTGCTGGATGACGACCGGGAAGGACTTCGGCGGCACGGAGAGGTAGAAGGCGAAGTTGCCGCCCGTGCCCTGCGCCTTGTCGAGCTCCTCGATCGTCGAGCGCAGCCGCTCGAACGCGTCGTCGTCGTCGAAGGTGCCCTGGACGAAGCGCATCCCCTGGAGGAGCTGCTGCCAGACCTCCTCGCGGAACGGCGTGCGGGCGTGCTCCTTGACGGCGTCGTGGACCACTCTGGCGAAGTCCTCGTGCTCCCAGTCGCGGCGGGCGAAGCCGACGAGCGAGAAGCCCGGGGGCAGCAGACCCCGATTTGCCAGGTCGTAAACGGCCGGCATCAGCTTTTTACGTGACAAATCGCCCGTAACGCCGAAGATCACCAGGCCCGACGGCCCCGCGATGCGCGGGAGCCGTCGGTCCGCGGCGTCACGAAGCGGATTCGCTCCGTGTACGGATGTCAAGATCTCAGCCCTCCGAGGGCGCGAGGCGCTGCAGTTCCGCCTCGGTCGACTTGAGGAGGTCGTTCCAGGACGCCTCGAACTTCTCGACGCCCTCGTCCTCCAGGAGCTGGACCACCTCGTCGTACGAGATCCCGAGCTTCGCGAGCGCGTCGAGGTCGGCGCGCGCCTGCTCGTAGGTGCCGGCGACGGTGTTGCCGGTGATCTCGCCGTGGTCCTCGGTGGCCACCAGGGTGGCCTCCGGCATGGTGTTCACCGTGTTCGGCGCCACCAGCTCGTCCACGTACAGGGTCGGCTTGTACGCCTTGTCCTTCACGCCGGTGGAGGCCCACAGCGGACGCTGCTTGTTCGCGCCCGCCTTCTCCAGCGCGCTCCACCGGTCCGAGGAGAAGACCTCCTCGTACGCCTGGTAGGCCAGGCGCGCGTTGGCGACGGCGGCCTTGCCGCGCAGCGCCTTCGCCTCGTCGGTGCCCAACTTGTCGATCCGCTTGTCGATCTCGGTGTCGACCCGGGAGACGAAGAACGACGCCACCGAGTGGATCTTGGAGAGGTCCAGGCCCTTCTCGCGGGCCTTCTCCAGGCCGCTGAGGTAGGCGTCCATGACCTCGCGGTAACGCTCCAGCGAGAAGATCAGCGTGACGTTGACGCTGATGCCGTGGCCGATCGTCTCGGTGATCGCCGGCAGGCCCGCACGGGTCGCCGGGATCTTGATGAGGGTGTTCGGACGGTCGACCAGCCAGGCCAGCTGCTTGGCCTCGGCGACGGTGGCCCGGGTGTTGTGCGCGAGCCGCGGGTCGACCTCGATCGACACCCGGCCGTCCTGGCCCTCGGTGGCGTCGAACACCGGACGCAGGATGTCGGCGGCGTCCCGGACGTCCGCCGTGGTGATCATGCGGATCGCCTCTTCGACGGTGACCTTGCGGGCGGCGAGGTCGGCGAGCTGCTGGTCGTAGCCGTCGCCCTCGGAGATCGCCTTCTGGAAGATCGTCGGGTTGGTGGTGACGCCCACGACGTGCTGCTGGTCGATCAGTTCGGCGAGGTTGCCGGACGTGATCCGCTTGCGCGACAGGTCGTCCAGCCAGATCGCGACGCCTTCCTCGGAGAGGCGCTTGAGTGCGTCTGTCATGGAAATTGCATCTCCTACGTGTCGTGTATCAGCGTCAGCGCTGGGCTGCGGCGATCGATTCCCGGGCGGCGGATGCAACGTTCTCGGCAGTGAAACCGAACTCGCGGAAGAGCACCTTGCCGTCGGCCGAAGCACCGAAGTGCTCCAGGGAAACGATGCGTCCGGCGTCTCCCACGTACTTGTGCCAGGTCAGCCCGATCCCGGCCTCCACCGCGACCCGCGCCTTCACCGACGGCGGCAGGACGCTGTCCCGGTACCCCTGGTCCTGCTCCTCGAACCACTCCACGGACGGCATCGACACCACCCGCGTCGGAACGCCGTCGGCCTGGAGCTGCTCGCGCGCTTCCACGGCCACGTGCACCTCGGATCCGGTGGCGATCAGGATGACCTGCGGCTCGCCGCCCTCCGCCTCGAACAGCACATAACCGCCGCGCGCGGTGTCCTCGTTCGGCTCGTACGTCGGCACGCCCTGACGGGTCAGCGCCAGACCGTGCGGGGCGCCCTTGCCGAACTCCTTCGTCCAGCGCTTGAGGATCTCGCGCCAGGCGATCGCGGTCTCGTTGGCGTCGGCCGGGCGCACGATGTTCAGGCCCGGGATCGCGCGCAGCGAGGCCAGGTGCTCGATCGGCTGGTGGGTGGGGCCGTCCTCACCGAGGCCGATGGAGTCGTGCGTCCACACGTACGTCACCGGCAGGTGCATCAGCGCGGACAGGCGCACGGCGTTGCGCATGTAGTCGGAGAACACCAGGAACGTGCCCCCGTAGATACGGGTGTTGCCGTGCAGCGCGATGCCGTTCATCTCCGCGGCCATGGAGTGCTCACGGATGCCGAAGTGGATCGTGCGGCCGTAGGGGCTCGCCTCCGGCAGCGGGTTGCCGACCGGGAGGAACGAGCTGTTCTTGTCGATCGTCGTGTTGTTCGACCCGGCGAGGTCGGCGGAGCCGCCCCACAGCTCGGGGATCACCGCACCGAGGGCCTGGAGCACCTTGCCGGAGGCGGCACGCGTGGCGACGCCCTTGCCCGCCTCGAAGACCGGGAGCTTCTCCTCCCAGCCGGTGGGCAGCTCGCCCTTGCTGATCCGGTCGTACTCGGCGGCGCGCTCGGGGTTGTTGTCCCGCCACTGCTGGAAGGACTTCTCCCACTCGGCCTTGGCCTCACGGCCCCGCTGCAGTGCCTCGCGGGTGTGCGCCAGGACCTCGTCCGAGACCTCGAAGGACTTCTCCGGGTCGAAGCCGAGGACCCGCTTGGTGGCCGCGACCTCGTCATCGCCCAGCGCGGAGCCGTGCGCGGCCTCGGTGTTCTGCGCGTTCGGCGCGGGCCAGGCGATGATCGAACGCATCGCGATGAAGGACGGCCGGTCCGTGACCTTCTTCGCCGCCTGGATCGCGTTGTAGATGGCGTGCGGGTCGAGGTCGCCGTCCGGCTTCGGGGCGACGCGCTGCACATGCCAGCCGTAGGCCTCGTACCGCTTGACCGTGTCCTCGGAGACAGCGGTCGCGGTGTCGCCCTCGATCGAGATGTGGTTGTCGTCCCACAGCAGGATCAGGTTGCCGAGCTTCTGGTGCCCGGCCAGCGAGGACGCCTCCGCGGAGATGCCCTCCTGCAGGCAGCCGTCGCCGGCGATGCAGTAGATGAAGTGGTCGAAGGGGGACTCGCCCTGCGGGGCGTCCGGGTCGAACAGACCGCGCTCGTAGCGGGCGGCCATCGCCATGCCCACGGCGTTGGCGACCCCCTGGCCCAGCGGGCCGGTCGTCGTCTCCACGCCCACCGTGTGCCCGTACTCGGGGTGGCCGGGGGTCTTCGAGCCCCAGGTGCGGAAGGCCTTCAGGTCGTCCAGTTCCAGGCCGAAACCGGCCAGGTAGAGCTGGGTGTAGAGGGTCAGGGACGAGTGGCCGGCGGACAGCACGAAGCGGTCACGGCCCACCCAGTCGGCGTCGGCCGGGTCGTGGCGCATCACCTTCTGGAAGAGGGTGTAGGCGGCCGGAGCCAGGCTCATCGCCGTACCCGGATGGCCGTTTCCGACCTTCTGTACGGCATCGGCGGCCAGGACACGCGCGGTGTCGACCGCACGCTGGTCCAACTCGGTCCACTCGAGGTCTGTGGTGGTCGGCTTGGTGCTCACCCTGGGTCAGGGCTCCTCTCCACATGTCGAATGCCGGTGCACTGGGCGCCCACCGGCCGCTGCTGAGCCTACCCCTGCAAGTACGTGCGTCTTTTCGGGTCATTCCAGACTGCCGGGAGTCCAGGAAGTCCGCCTCCCGACCCGCCATATCCGTAGTCGGCAACTGAATACGGACCCGCTCATCCGATCGCTCAATCGAGCTCGGTCCGGCTCGCGCTTCACCCCTCACTCACCAGCGGCACGGCCACCGCCCAACACGACCCACCCCCCGCGAAGGGCGCGCTTCGGGCAACGTCTAAAGTTGCGTGAGTACGCGCGAGCCTTTACTGGGCGTTCACAGCCACGGCTCGCTGGGATGTCTCTGTCAGGGGTGTGCGTGACGGCCGTCGAATCCCGTCCTGGGGGCACCTCCCAGGCCCTTAAGGCACTGGGGGAGGGGGAGCTCGGTGCGAGCCAGAGCCCGAGCCACCGGCCGTTCGGGGCCCGTGTCAAGGCGTTCGTGGCACTGACCAAGCCGCGGATCATCGAGCTGCTGCTGATCACCACGGTCCCGGTGATGTTCCTCGCCCAGCAGGGCGTGCCGGACCTGAAGCTGGTCCTGCTCACCTGCATCGGCGGCTACCTGTCCGCGGGCGGCGCCAACGCGCTGAACATGTACATCGACCGCGACATCGACGCGCTCATGGACCGCACCTCCCAGCGCCCGCTGGTCACCGGCATGGTCAGCCCGCGCGAGTGCCTGGCCTTCGGCATCACGCTGGCGGTCGTCTCGACGCTTCTGTTCGGCTTCACCGTCAACTGGCTGTCGGCGTGGCTGTCGCTCGGAGCCCTCCTTTTCTATGTCGTCGTCTACACGATGATCCTCAAGCGCCGTACCTCGCAGAACATCGTGTGGGGCGGCATCGCCGGCTGCATGCCGGTGCTCATCGGCTGGTCCTCCGTCACCGACTCCATGTCGTGGGCGCCGGTCATCCTCTTCCTCGTCATGTTCTTCTGGACGCCGCCGCACTACTGGCCGCTGTCCATGAAGGTCAGGGAGGACTACGCGCGCGTGGGCGTGCCGATGCTGCCGGTCATCGCCTCCAACAAGGTGGTCGCCCGGCAGATCGTGATCTACAGCTGGGTGATGGTCGTGGTCTCCCTGCTGCTGACCCCGCTCGGCTACACCGGCTGGTTCTACACGGCGGTCGCACTGGCGGCGGGCGGCTGGTGGCTGTGGGAGGCGCACGCGCTGCAGAACCGGGCGAAGGCGGAGGCCACCGGGGCCAAGCTGAAGGAGATGCGGCTCTTCCACTGGTCGATCACGTACGTCTCGCTGCTGTTCGTCGCGGTGGCGGTGGATCCGTTCCTCCGCTGACGAACACCTCCGGTAGCCGACGTACGTCACAGGGCACTGCTCTCGCCAGTCGATCTACTCGTCGGTAGCATCCTGACCATGGCAGACACGCAGCAGGTTGACCCCAAGGACGAGCGCAGGGCGGCCCGGATCGCCCGGCGGATCGACTCCTTCTCCAAGGCCCACGGCGGCGCCGAGGGCCAGGTCGCGTACATCGGGCAGCGCGGGGCCCGCATCGTGCTCGTCGGCGAGGACGGCACCTGGGGCGACCTCGTGGCGCCCACCCACGCCGTGGCCGAGAAGGCGGTGGAGAAGTCCGGCATCACCGTCCACGAGGCGTTCGACGGTGAGTTCGCGGGCAAGGTGAAGACCGGCCCGTACGAGTGGACGCGCATGGCGGGGATCCAGGTGGGCGGCACGCGCTCCGCCCAGTAGCAACACCTCACGCCGGGTTCACCCGTTAGGACCTTCAGGATGCACGGTCCAGTCACGGGAGCCCGGATGATCGAAACGCCGTCCCTGGTGGACCAGTACTGCCACGGCGTGGTCCGTACCGAGCTGGGCCTCGGCACCTTCGAGGCCCACCTCGCCCGTACCGAGGGCCCGCCGGCCGCCGGTACGACCCTTTTCGACACCCAGACGGGTTTCGCGGTACGCCGCTGGTGTCCGCCGCTGCTCGGTCTGGAGCCGCACTGCCCGCCGGCCCGCTATCTCGCCCGTCGGCGGGAACTCGGCGTCCTGGAAGCGGGGCGCAGGCTGCTGCGCGGCAGCGGCATCACCACCTACCTCGTCGACACGGGGCTGCCCGGCGATCTGACCGGGCCCGCCGAGATGGCGTCCGCCGGGGAAGCCGAGGCTCACGAGATCGTCCGGCTGGAACTGCTCGCCGAACAGGTGGCCGACACCTCCGGCACCGTCGAGGGGTTCCTCGCCAATCTCGCCGAGTCGATCCACGGGGCGGCGGCACACGCGGTGGCGTTCACCTCGGTGGCCGGCGTACGGCACGGTCTGGCGCTCGCGCCGGAGCCGCCGGGCCCGGGGGAGGTGCGCGGCGCGGCCGGCCGCTGGCTGGCGGGCCGCAGAGTCGGAGGCACCCTCTCGGACCCGGTGCTGCTGCGCCATCTGCTGTGGAGCGCGGTCGCCTCGGGCCGGCCGCTCCAGCTCCACGCGGGCCTCGGCGAACCGGGCCTGCGCATCGACCGCACCGACCCCGTCCTGCTCACCGACTTCGTGCGCGCCACGGCCGGTCTCGGAACGGACCTCGTCCTGCTGCACGGCTATCCGTACCACCGGCACGCGGCGCACCTGGCCGGTGTCTTCCCGCACGTCTACGCGGACCTGGGCGCGGCCCTGGTGCGCACCGGCGCCCGGGCCGCCGCCGTCCTGGCCGAGGTCCTGGAGCTGGCGCCCTTCGGCAAGGTCCTGTTCTCCAGCGGCGCCCACGGCCTGCCCGAACTCCATGTGATCGGCGCGCGCCTCTTCCGCGAGGCGCTGTCCCGGCTGCTGGGCGGCTGGGTCGCCGAGGGCGCCTGGTCGCTCGCGGACGCGCAGCGGGTGGCGGGGATGATCGCGGCGGGGAACGCGCGGCGGGTCTACGGGCTGGAGTGAGCCGTACGGCCGGGGCGCGGGGCCGTCAGGCGTTGGTGAGGGCCGACTCCGTCGACGGACCCGGAAGGCCGGCGGTCACGCCGGTGCGTTCCCGCAGCGACAGCAACACGCGGAGCACCCCGATCCACACCAGGCAGGAGCCGAACATGTGGAAGCCGACCAGAAGCTCCGGAAGGTGCGTGAAGTACTGCACGTAGCCGATGACGCCCTGGCCGAGGAGGATCAGGAACAGCTCACGGGTGCGGTGCAACGGGCCGACCGGCGCGTCGACCGCCTTCAGGACGAACCACAGGGCGAACGTCAGCGTCACCACGATCCAGGCGAGCACGGCGTGCCCCTTGGCGACGGTCTCCCAGTCGACGTGCATCCGATCGACCTCGCGGGAGTCGCCCGCGTGCGGTCCCGCACCGGTGACGACCGTGCCGACCGCGATCAGCAGCGCCGAGGCGACCACCAGGAACCACACCAACTGCTGGACGGCCTTGCCGACCAGCGGGCGCGGTGCCTCGTCGCCCTCCCGTGTGCGCTGCCACATCACCGTGGCCACCGTGATGAGCGCGGTGGACAGCAGGAAGTGGGCGGCGACGGTGTACGGGTTGAGACCGACCAGGACCACGATGCCGCCGAGGACCGCGTTGCTCATCACGATCCAGAACTGCGTCCAGCCGAGCCGGGTGAGGCTGCGCCGCCGCGGCTTCTCCGAACGGGCCGCGACGATCGCCCAGCCGACGGCCGCGCACAGCACATACGTCAGCATGCGGTTGCCGAACTCGATGGCGCCGTGCCAGCCCATGGCGCGGGTCGTGGTCAGCGAGCCGTCCGTGCACTCCGGCCAGGTCGGGCAGCCCAGCCCGGAGCCGGTCAGGCGCACGGCACCGCCGGTCACGACGATCACCACCGACATCAGGAGCGCGGCGAGCGCCGCCCGCTGAACCGTCCTGGGATGCGGGGTCCAGCGTGCGGCGATGAAGGCGAGCGGGTTGCGCACGGCCGCTACGGCGTCGGCGCGGGTCACGTTTGGCACGCCTTTCATGGTAGGGGGCCGCTTGTGCACGCTTTCACGAGGGGTCGGCCCACGCGGAACGGGTCACTCCCAGCGGAAGAACCTCCCGGCCGCTGCCAGCCCCACCACGGCCCACACCGCCAGGATGCCCAGGTCGCCCCAGGGCGTTCCGGCACCGTGCTGCAGCACGGACCTGAGGCCGTCGGAGAGGGCGGAGATCGGAAGCAGCCCGAGCACGTCCTGGGCGCCGGAGGGGAACTTGTCCAGCGGCACGATCACACCGCCGCCCACGAGCAGCAGCAGGAACACCAGGTTGGCGGCGGCCAGGGTGGCCTCCGCCTTCAGCGTGCCCGCCATCAGCAGGCCGAGCCCGGAGAAGGCGGCCGTGCCGAGGACCAGCAGGAACAGCACGGCGAGGGGATTGCCGTGCGGCGACCAGCCCAGCGCGAACGCGATCACCGTCAGCAGGACCACCTGGAGGACCTCGGTGACGAGGACGGAGGCCGTCTTGGCGGTCATCAGCCCCCAGCGGGGGAGCGGGGAGGACGCGAGCCGCTTCAGCACGCCGTAGCGGCGCTCGAAGCCGGTCGCGATGGCCTGTCCCGTGAATGCGGTCGACATCACGGCGAGCGCCAGGATGCCGGGGGCGAGGAAGTCGACGGCCTTGCCCGCTCCGGTGTCGATGATGTCGACCGAGCTGAAGAGGACCAGCAGCAGCGTGGGGATGACGCCTGTCAGGAGCAGCTGCTCGCCGTTGCGCAGCAGCATCCGCGTCTCGAGCGCGGCCTGCGCGGCGATCATGCGGGGCAGAGGGGCGGCGCCGGGCTTGGGCGTGTAGGTGCCGACGGTGGTCACGAGCGCAGCTCCTTGCCTGTGAGCTCGAGGAAAACGTCCTCCAGGGTGTGCCGTTCGACCGAGATCCTGTCCGGAATCACCCCGTGCTGCGCGCACCAGGAGGTGACCGTGGCCAGCAGCTGCGGATCGACCTTGCCGATGACCCGGTACGCGCCCGGTGTCAGCTCCGCCGCGGAGCAGTCGGCCGGGAGCGCCTTCAGCAGGGAGCCGACGTCGAGGCCGGGCCGGCCGGTGAAGCGGAGCGTGTTCTCCGCGCCGCCGCGGCACAGCTCCTCCGGGTGGCCCTGGGCGATGACCCGGCCCGCGTCGATGATCGCCACGTCGTCGGCGAGCTGCTCCGCCTCGTCCATGTAGTGGGTGGTCAGGATCACGGAGACGCCGTCGCTGCGCAGGTCGCGGACGAGGTCCCAGGTGGCCCGGCGGGCCTGTGGGTCGAGGCCGGCGGTCGGCTCGTCCAGGAACACCAGCTCGGGGCGGCCGACGACGGCCATGGCGAGCGCGAGCCGCTGCTGTTGCCCGCCCGACAGGCGCCGGTACGGCGTCCGCCCGCAGCTGCCGAGTCCCAGCCGCTCGATGAGCGCGTCCACGTCGAGGGGGTGCGCGTGCAGCTTGGCCACGTGGCGGAGCATCTCCTCCGCCCGGGCACCCGAGTACACCCCGCCGGACTGGAGCATCACGCCGATCCGGGGGCGCAGCGCGGCGGCCTCCCGGACCGGGTCGAGGCCCAGGACGCGCACCGTGCCGGAGTCCGGCTTCCGGTAGCCCTCGCAGGTCTCGACCGTGGTCGTCTTTCCCGCCCCGTTGGGGCCGAGAACAGCGGTGATGCCCGCCCGGGCCACCAGGTCGAGCCCGTTCACCGCGGTCTTCGTGCCATACCGCTTCACCAGGGCCTGTACCTGGACGACCGGCTCGCTTCCCATGGGTCCAGAGTCTAGGTAGGCGCGTCGGGCACCGGACGAGGGGGGCCGGAAACCGATTGCACCGAGCCCGATCACGTCCGGAAACTACTCGTCACGCGGCCTGTGCAGTGCCAGCCACCGTTCCGCGTAGGCCACCGCGTCGGCGACCGGGAACAGCCGCGCGTCGGCCGCGGCCACTTTTCCGCGTACGACGGGCCGGTCCCGCTCGAAGTCGTGCCCCAGCTCGTCGAAGCGCTCCGAAGTGATCGACACCTCGGTCACCACTTCCCACCCGTTCGGTCCGGGCCGCCCCACCCGGACGACCGGCGAGGGTATGCGGTACTCGGCCAGATGGAAGCAGGTGCAGGAGTCGTATCCGGCGCCCAGCAGCAGTACCCGGGCGCCCAGGGCCTCCAGCCGGGCCAGCGGGCTCTGTTCGCCGAGGCGGCAGTCGGGCGAGTGGGCCTCGACGATCTCCGCGGCGTGCGGGCCGACCGCGGCGAAGGACGTCTGGGGATGCGCGCTGCGCAGGGCGCCCGGCCAGGTGCGTACGGTCTCCGGGATCACGCCGACCCCGCGTGTGGGCGTGGTCCGCGGGTCGTAGGCGGGCATGGTGGCCCGGATGGTCTCCCACCATTCCTCGGGCACCGGCGGATTGCTCCACAACGCCGGGTCGGACAGATCGCCGGACTGCGTCGGCACCACCAGTGTGCCGTCCGGGCCGAGGGCGTCGAGCAGTGCCTGGACGACCGCGACGGCACCGCCGCTGACCCAGCCGAGCGAACTGAGCGAGGAGTGCACAAGGAGGATCTCGCCGGGCCTGACGCCGAGCGCGCTCAGCTGTGCGCGAAGACCGTCCCTGGTGACAAGAGGGCCGGTCGGGAGGGGTATGGGCATGGCCTCGCAGTCTTGTCCAGACCGCCGGTGACCGCCACCGCTTTGATCGATCGCGGAGCGTTTCCGCAGGTCGGCTTAGCCTTGATCCACCGATTCGATGTCTGTGGATAAGTCTTCTTGAAACGAGGAAGTGCCTTGTGACCTGCGATGATGGGAGTTCTTCAGGCTT
>NZ_JBIAUC010000029.1:0-70427 GCF_042892355.1 Streptomyces sp. NPDC001796
CGTTGACTTTTGGCACGCTGTTGAGTTCTCAAGGAACGGACGCTTCCTTCGTACTCACCGGAGAGACTCACTCTCTCGGCTTTCCTCCGGGCGCTCCCCTTCGGTGTTTCCGACTCTATCAGATCTTTCCGATCCGATTTCCTCGGTGCTTTCCAGGTTCCCGCTTTCACGTTTCCCTTTCCGGCGGTTCCGACTTTATCAGAGGTTTTGGGGCGGACTGACCGCCGACCACTTCTGATTCAATCGGGGGAGGCTCCTCGGAACTGATCGTCCCGAGAGCCGGCAGATGCTCACTGTTCCTGTTGTGGGTGGATACCTCCACCTCCAGGCAACTGTCTGAATCTACCTCCCCACGCCACCCGTGTCAACAGGTCCCGTGGGGCGAAGAGGAGAGTAGCAGGCCGGCGCCGGAAGACGCACATCCGGAGGGGGCCATCCCGGTCACGCTGCCGTCGGAACGGTCGCGCTGCGCTCGTCCGCGTCCACGTCCCCTGTGTCCCCGGCCCGCGCCGCGCGTCCGCCGAGGACATAGACGTACGCGAGAAAGGCCAGCTCAGCGGCGATGCCGATCGCGATCCGGCCCCAGGTGGGAAGGCCGGAGGGGGTCACGAACCCCTCGATGGCGCCCGAGACGAACAGGACCAGCGTGAGTCCTATGGCCATGCCCAAGGCGGCCCTGCCCTCCTCGGCGAGGGCGGTGCGGCGGGTCCGGGGACCCGGGTCGATGAGGGTCCAGCCGAGTCGCAGCCCGGTTCCGGCGGCCACGAAGACGGCCGTCAGTTCCAGCAGCCCGTGCGGGAGGATCAGACCAAGGAAGGTGTCGAGGCGGCCGGCCGAGGACATCAGGCCGATGCCGACCCCCAGGTTCAGCATGTTCTCGAAGAGGATCCACAGCACCGGGAGACCCAGGAAGATGCCCAGGACCAGGCACATCGCGGCAGCTCGGGCGTTGTTCGTCCACACCTGGGCGGCGAACGCGGCGGCGGGATGGCTGGAGTAGTACGTCTCGTACTCGCCGCCGGGGCGTGTCAGGTCGCGTAGTTCGCTGGGGGCGGCGATCGATGCCTGGACATCCGGGTGGGTGCCGATCCACCACCCCAGGAGCACCGCCACCACCGTGGAGAGCAGTGCCGTGGGTATCCACCAGCGGCGCGAACGGTAGACGGCGGCGGGGAAACCGTGCGTGAGGAAGCGCGTGACATCGCGCCATGAGGCGCGGCGCGTGCCCGTCACGGCGCTGCGCGCGCGTGCCACCAGTTGACTGAGCCGGCCGGTGAGCTGGGGGTCGGGTGCGCTGGACTGGATCAGCGAGAGATGGGTGGCGGTGCGCTGGTAGAGGGCGACGAGTTCGTCCGCTTCGGCTCCGGTGAGGCGGCGCCGGCGGCGCAGCAGGGCCTCGAGGCGGTCCCACTCGGCGCGGTGGGTGGACACGAACACGTCGAGGTCCATGGATGGGCTGCTCCTCGTACTGCGGCGCGATGTGCCCTCAGCTTGGCAGACTGTCGTACTCCGGGGAGGGTCAGGGGAAGGACGGTCGGCGTGAGTGAGCTAGTGACGGGTGAGGCGGTGGCGCTGGAGCTGCGCCCCGCGAAGCTGCCGAGCCGGGCGCTGGCCGTGTTGCTCGACCTGGTGGTGGCCGTGGTCGCCTACGTCCTCGTGGTGATCGCTCTGGTGGCGTCCACGTCCGGCCTGGACGAGGCCGCGCAGATGGCGGTGTCGATCGCCGCCTTCGTCCTCGTGCTGGTGGGTGGGCCGATCGCGGTGGAGACGCTGAGCCATGGCCGTTCGCTGGGCAAGCTGGCGTGCGGGCTGCGGGTGGTGCGAGACGACGGGGGGCCGATCCGATTCCGGCACGCGTTGGTACGGGGCGCGGTCGGTGTGGTCGAGATCCTCATGACCTTCGGGGTCGTGGCGTGCGTCGCCTCGCTCGTTTCGGCACGGGGGCGGCGGCTCGGTGACGTGTTCGCGGGCACGCTCGTCGTACGCGAGCGCGTGCCCGCCGGCCGTGCGTCCTTCGTGCCTCCGCCGCCCCCGTGGCTGGCCGGGCGGTTCTCCGCGCTCGACCTCTCGGCTGTTCCGGACGGGCTGTGGCTGGCGATCCGGCAGTACCTGACCCGGATGCACCAGCTGGATCCGCAGGTGGGCTGGACGATGGCGGAACGTCTCGCCGCGGACCTCGCGGCTCGTACGGGCGTGCCGACGCCGTCCGAGGTGCCGCCGGCCGCTTATCTGGCGGCGGTGGTGCAGGAACGGCAGGCACGGGAGGCCCGGCGGGCATCCGGCGGTCGGGGAACTGTCGAGGTCGTCGAGGGGGGTCCGCAGACCGGCGCCGCGGCTCAGCAGCCCTACGCCCCGCCCCGGGCCCCGGGCCCCGTCTCTCAGCAGGACCCGCAGCCGGCACCGGCTCAACCCACGCGACCCACACACTCCGAACCGCCGGCTCGGCCCTCCACCGGCTTCGCGCCGCCCGCGTAACCGCGGTCACCGCCGGTCGCTGTCACCGGAACACCGACGGCGGCGACTGGAGGTCCTCCAGCTCGATGCCCGGTGCCGCCAGCACCACGTCTCCTGCGATGTGCACGGTGTGTCGCTCACCCGTGTCCAGGGCTGTGACCTGGTATTCGTCCACGACGAGGGGGGCGTTGTCAGTGGTGTGTGCTTCTCTTGCGATCAGGGCCCAGGACTGGTCCACGGTGCGGGGGGCGAGGACCGGATCGGTGAAGGCGACGAGGCGTACGCGCGTCGCGGAGGAGGAGGGGGTGAGGCGGAGCAGACGGGCGGTGGCGACGAGGAAAGCGGGGGATGTGCCGGTGAAGGCGTGGGCGCGGACATTGCCTTCGGTGGCATGGGTGCCGGTGGGGTCGGTGCGGACCCAGGTGACGCCGTCGAGGGCGGCGCCCCGCACCTGCCAGCTCGCGGCGTGGAGTTCGAGGCGGATGGGGCGGCCGAGCTCGTCGAGGGCGAGGTCGACGGAGCCTGCGTGATCGCCGGAGGGGGTGGTCAGTTGGGAGACATAGCGCCAGCCGGTGGGGCCCGGCGCGCACTGGAAGTGTTCTTCGGCGAGGAGGGTCTGGTCGTGCGGGTCGTGAAGCGAATATCGGCCGCGGGGCATGAGGGTCCTGGGGCTTGACGGGCCGGTCCGCCCAGTGGTCCGGAGGGCCCAGTGGTCTGGAAAGGGGGCAGGCCCCCGGCACGGGGGTGCGGGGGCCTGCCTTGGGACCGGGGCTCGGTCAGTAGCGGTAGTGGTCCGGCTTGTACGGGCCCTCGACCTCGACGCCGATGTACGCCGCCTGCTCGGGGCGGAGCTTGGTCAGCTTCACGCCGAGCGCGTCCAGGTGGAGTCGGGCGACCTTCTCGTCGAGGTGCTTGGGCAGCACGTAGACGCCGGTCGGGTACGCGTCGGGCTTGGTGAACAGCTCGATCTGGGCCAGGGTCTGGTCCGCGAAGGAGTTGGACATCACGAACGACGGGTGACCGGTGGCGTTGCCCAGGTTCAGCAGGCGGCCCTCGGAAAGGACGATGATCTTCTTGCCGTCGGGGAAGGTCCAGGTGTGGACCTGCGGCTTGACCTCGTCCTTGACGATGCCGGGGACCTTGGCGAGGCCGGCCATGTCGATCTCGTTGTCGAAGTGCCCGATGTTGCCGACGATCGCCTGGTGCTTCATCTTGGCCATGTCACTGGCCATGATGATGTCCCGGTTGCCGGTGGTGGTGACGAAGATGTCGGCCTTGTCGATGACCTCGTCCAGGGTCGTGACCTGGTAGCCGTCCATGGCGGCCTGCAGCGCGCAGATCGGGTCGATCTCGGTGACGATCACGCGGGCGCCCTGTCCGCGCAGGGACTCCGCGCAGCCCTTGCCCACGTCGCCGTAGCCGCAGACGACCGCGGTCTTGCCGCCGATGAGGGTGTCCGTGGCGCGGTTGATGCCGTCGATCAGGGAGTGGCGGCAACCGTACTTGTTGTCGAACTTCGACTTGGTGACCGCGTCGTTGACGTTGATCGCCGGGAACAGGAGGGTGCCCTCGCGCTGCATCTCGTACAGGCGGTGGACGCCGGTCGTGGTCTCCTCGGTCACGCCACGGATCTCGGACGCCAGCTGGGTCCACTTCTGGGGGTTCTCCGCCAGGGTGCGGGTCAGCAGCTGGAGGATGACGCGGTGTTCGTCGGACTCGGCGGTGTCGGGCGAGGGGACCTTGCCGTCCTTCTCGTATTCGACGCCCTTGTGGACGAGGAGGGTGGCGTCACCGCCGTCGTCGAGGATCATGTTCGGGCCGCCGGTGGGGCTGTCGGGCCAGGTCAGTGCCTGCTCCGTGCACCACCAGTACTCCTCGAGCGTCTCGCCCTTCCAGGCGAAGACGGGGATGCCCTGGGGGTTGTCGGGCGTGCCGTTCGGGCCGACGGCGATGGCGGCGGCCGCGTGGTCCTGGGTGGAGAAGATGTTGCAGGACGCCCAGCGGACCTGCGCGCCGAGAGCGGCGAGGGTCTCGATGAGGACGGCGGTCTGGACGGTCATGTGCAGGGAGCCGGTGATACGGGCGCCGGCCAGGGGCTGCGCCTCGGCGTACTCCTTGCGGATCGCCATCAGGCCGGGCATCTCGTGCTCGGCGAGGGTGATCTCCTTGCGGCCGAACTCGGCCAGCGAGAGGTCGGCGACCTTGAAGTCCTGTCGGTTCTCGACAGTCGTCATTGCGAGCTGCTCCTCGGGGTTGGGTCGAGGTGGGTACGGCTGGTCTGCGCGGCGGCGGGCACAGGGTGCCCGAAAGAGGACACAGGCATGCCCACGTGCGCGCAGCGCAGTCCGTCGGAGGCCCTCTCTCCCTCGGACGGCCCGTCCTGGACCGCCCGACCGCCATCAGCAGCGACGTCTGGCTCCGTTCCAAGCTACACCGGAGGACCCAGCCGTCCCCAGTCCGCCTCGGAAGACGTCCGACTGGCTGCGGCCGGCAGCGGCTCGGCGGTGAGTTCAGTGACCGGTGCTCGGTCCCGGGCCGCCCGGCGTCGCCTGGGGGTCCGGGCCCTTGGCGGCCTCGGCCTCGCTGTAGATGTCCGGCTCCAGGTAGATGACGCGGGCGATGGGGACGGCGGTGCGGATGCGGTCCTCGGCGGCGTTGATCGCGGAGGCGACCTGAGCGGCCGTGTCGTCGTGCTGCACGGCGATCTTGGCGGCGATCAGCAGTTCCTCGGGGCCCAGGTGGAGTGTGCGCATGTGGATGAGGCCGGTGACCGTCTCACCGTCGACGATCGCCGCCTCGATCTGCTTGACGACGTCGACGCCCGCGGCCTCGCCGAGGAGGAGGGACTTGGTCTCTGCGGCGAGGACCAGGGCGATCAGGACGAGGAGGACACCGATGCAGACGGTGCCGATGCCGTCCCAGATGCCGTCGCCGGTGAGCAGGGCCAGGCCGACGCCGCCGAGGGCGAGGACCAGACCGATGAGCGCGCCGAAGTCCTCCAGGAGGACGACCGGCAGCTCCGGGGCCTTGGCCCGGCGGATGAACTGCGCCCAGGAGAGCTTGCCGCGCAGTTCGTTGGACTCCTTTATCGCCGTGCGGAAGGAGAAGCCTTCGGCGATGACCGCGAAGACGAGGACGCCCACCGGCCAGTACCAGTTCTCGAGCGCGTGCGGGTGCCGGATCTTCTCGTAGCCCTCGTAGATGGCGAACATGCCGCCGATGGAGAACAGGACGATCGAGACGAGGAAGGCGTAGATGAACCGCTCGCGGCCGTAGCCGAACGGGTGCTGCGGGGTCGCCTCCCGCTGGGCGCGCTTGCCGCCGATCAGCAGCAGGAACTGGTTGCCGGAGTCGGCGATCGAGTGGACGCCCTCCGCGAGCATCGACGACGAGCCGCTGAAGGCGAACGCGACGAACTTCGATGCCGCGATCGCGAGGTTGGCGCCGAGTGCCGCCACGATCGCCCTGGTGCCGCCTGACGCGCTCATGTGTTCGCGTTGTTCCCTTCATAGCCGTCGCGCCCGGGACGTCCGTACGTACCGTACGCCGTCCGGGGCTTTGCCCGTCCTTTGCCGGTGGGCCATTGTTGCAGCAGGCTCCGACAGCGGTGCGCCAGGCCGGGACCGCGACGGCGCCCGGCCCGGGGGCCGGGCGGCCGCGTCAGGCGGCGACCGTGGCCCGGAAGACCGTGCCGGCGCCGGACACCTCGGCCTTGTCCTCCGCCGGTACGAACACCGACTCGCCGGGCGCGAGCACCTGGTCGCCCGCGCGGACGGAACCGGCCGTGCACAGCAGGATCTGCGGGGTCGCGCGCGTGAGGTCGTGCGGGGCGGCGCCCTCGGTCACCACGTACCGCGACAGGCGGAACTCGTCGATCGGGGTCTCGTAGACCTCCTCGCCGTCCGCGGAGGCCTCGGGGCGCAGGACACCGGGGTCGCTCGCCTCGAAGCGGACGATCCGCAGCAGTTCGGGGACGTCGACGTGCTTGGGGGTCAGGCCGCAGCGCAGCACGTTGTCGGAGTTGGCCATGATCTCGACGCCGAGACCGCTCAGGTAGGCGTGCGGGACACCGGCTCCGAGGTAGAGGGCCTCACCGGGCTGGAGCCGGACGTGGTTGAGCAGCATCGCGGCGATCACGCCGGGGTCGCCGGGGTAGTGGTGGGCGATGTCGGCGTACGGGGCGTAGGCGCCGCCGAGGCGGGCGCAGGCGGCCGCCGCCTCGGTGACCGTGTGGGTCATCTCCTCGGGGTCGGCGCTCAGCACGGCGGTGAGGACCTCGCGCAGGGCGGCGTCTTCGGGGTGGGCGTGCAGCACGTCGACGTACGGCTTGAGGGAGTCGACGTCGAGGCCGGCGAGCAGGTCGGCGGCGGCGTCAGGGGCGCGGAAGCCGCACAGGCCGTCGAACTCGGTGAGGGCGCAGATCAGCTCGGGCTTGTGGTTGGCGTCCTTGTAGTTGCGGTGGGGCGCGTCGACGGGGATGCCGCGGCGCTCCTCGTCGGCGTAGCCCTCCTTCGCCTGCTCCAGGTCGGGGTGGACCTGGAGGGAGAGCGGGGCGCCGGCGGCGAGGATCTTCAGCAGGAACGGCAGCCGGGGGCCGAAACGGGCGACCGTCCGCTGCCCCAGTTCGCCTTCCGGAGCCTTGTCGATCACCTCGTTGAGGGGGCCGCGCGGGGTGCGCGAGGGTGCGCCGGGGTGGGCGCCCATCCACATCTCCGCCTGCGGCTCACCGGTCGGCTCCACGCCGAGGAGCCGGGGGATGGCGGTGGTCGAACCCCAGGCGTAGGGGCGGATGGTGTTGTCGAGGCGATCCATGAGTCTTCTTCGTCTCCGTACGTACGCTCCCGGTCGGCGCCGCTGTGGACGGGTGGGCCGGTGCGCGCTGGTCAGATGGTGTGAGCCTAGTGCTGTGGCCGGAAGCTAGTGCTGTGGCCGGAAAGGTCCCCGGTGGACCTCTCCGGTGACAGCGCCAGGTCAGGCCCCGGATGCGAGCGCCACGTAAACGGCGGCGAAATCCGTGATGGCGATCAGTTCCGCGAGGGTCTCCAGCTCGTCGCCGTCCTCGGGTTCCAGTTCGCTGATCGCCGTGTCGTGGCTGAGGGCCAGGTCTCGGGCGGCGGGGGCGGCGCTGAGGCCGCCGATGGGGCGGTCGCGCAGAAGCACCACGCGCGCGTGCAGGGCCTGTGCCTCCTCCACGCGGTCGCGGAAGAAGTCGTCGGGGTCGGCGCCCGCGGCGAGCGCGCCGGAGAGCAGGACGCTGTGCGAGGCGAGTGCTTCGGGCAGTTGCGCGGTGAGCGCGGGACGGCCGGCCAGCTCGGCGAGTGCGGCGGCGAAGCGGCGGCCGGCGGGTGCGGCGGAGGCGCCTTCCGTCCAGATCACCGGGAGCGCTTCGGCGAGTTCGGCGGCGAGGTTCTTGGCGGGGTTGCTGTAGGTGGCGATGGCCGGGCCGCAGCGTTCGGCGACCTGGTCGAGGCGGTCGGCGACCTTCTCCAGGACGTCGGGCGGCGCGGAGAGCAGGCCGGTGCGGTCCAGGAGGGCGAGCAGCGGGGTGAGCAGGGCCCACAGGACGCCGGGCGCGGAGGCGGCGAGGGGTTCCTCCTGCTCGTACGGGGCGGTCGCCATGGGCACGAACAGGCCGTGGGCGGCGGCCACCGCCTCCGTGATCGGGGAGCGGGCGGGGGCCACGGAGACGACGGTGCAGCCGCGGCGGTAGGCCTGCTCGACCAGGATGCCGAGGCCGGGTTCGGAACCGTCAGGGGTGGCGATCAGCAGCAGGTCGACGGGCCCGGCCCAGCCGGGCAGCTCCCAGCGCAGCGCGCCGGCCGCGGGGGCGACGCCGGTGGGGTGGATGCGGGCGACCGGGCAGGCGGCGCCGGCGAGGGTGTCGAGGAGTTCGGCGACGCCCACTGAGGCGGTGCCGGGGCCCGCGATGAGCACGGCTCGGGGCCGGCCATCGGGCCTCAGGTCGTTGACCCCCGCCTCGGCGGCGAACCGCACGGCCGTGCGGACCCGGGCGCCTGCCTCGGCGGCGCCCCGGAGCAGTCCGCGTCGGTCGGCCCGCGCCAGCGCCTCGGGGTCGTCGAGCAGCGATTCGTCGAGCATGGGCGGCAGCCTCCGATCGCCGGGTGCGTCAGGCGGGGCGGCGGGCTTCGTCGACGAGCAGGACCGGGATGCCGTCCCGGACGGGGTAGGCGAGGCCGCAGTCCTGGCCGGTGCAGACCAGCTCGTTCTCCTCCTCCTTGAGCGGTGCGTGGCACGCCGGGCAGGCGAGGATCTCGAGGAGGCCGGCTTCGAGCGGCATGACGGGTCCCTTCGGGCTGGTGCGCTTGGCCTGGTCAGACTACCGCTGCGGACGGCGGCGTGCGGGGGTTGGGCGGGGCGGGCGCTGTCGTGCGCCCGCCCCGCCCGGCGCGGCGTGTGGCGGGGCGTCAGGCCCGGATGATCTCCAGCACCTCGTCCCGGATCTTCGCCATGGTCGCCTCGTCCCTCGCCTCGGCGTTCAGGCGCAGGAGCGGTTCGGTGTTGGAGGGGCGGACGTTGAACCACCAGTCGGCGGAGGAGACGGTCAGACCGTCCAGCTCGTCCAGTTCGACGCCCTCGTGGCCCTCGTAGGCGGCCTTGATGGCGGCGAGGCGGCCCTTCTGGTCGTCGACCGTGGAGTTGATCTCGCCGGAGCCCACATAGCGGTCGTACTCGGCCACGAGCTGGGAGAGCGGGCCCTCCTGGCCGCCGAGGGCCGCGAGGACGTGGAGCGCGGCCAGCATGCCCGTGTCGGCGTTCCAGAAGTCCTTGAAGTAGTAGTGCGCGGAGTGCTCGCCGCCGAAGATCGCGCCGGTGCGGGCCATCTCGGCCTTGATGAAGGAGTGGCCCACGCGGGTGCGGACCGGCGTGCCGCCGTGCTCCCGGACGACCTCGGGCACCGACCAGGACGTGATCAGGTTGTGGATGATCGTGCCCTTCCCGCCGTGCTTGGCCAGTTCACGGGCGGCGACCAGCGCGGTGATCACGGACGGGGTGACCGGGTCGCCGTGCTCGTCGACGACGAAGCAGCGGTCCGCGTCGCCGTCGAAGGCGATGCCGATGTCGGCGCCCTCTTCCCGCACCCGCTTCTGCAGGTCGACGATGTTCTTCGGGTCGAGCGGGTTGGCCTCGTGGTTCGGGAAGGTGCCGTCCAGCTCGAAGTACATCGGGACCAGGTCGACGGGCAGTCCGGCGAGGACGGTCGGCACCGTGTGGCCACCCATGCCGTTGCCGGCGTCGACGACGACCTTCAGCCGGCGGATGGAGGTCAGGTCGGCGAGGGAGCGCAGGTACGCCGCGTAGTCGTCCAGCGTGTCGCGCTGGGTGATCGTGCCCGGCGTCCCGACCGGCTGCGGCGCCTCCCCGTCCAGCCACTCCTCGACCAGGGCGCGAATCTCCGCGAGGCCCGTGTCCTGGCCGACGGGTGCGGCACCCGCGCGGCACATCTTGATGCCGTTGTACTTCGCCGGGTTGTGCGAGGCGGTGAACATGGCGCCCGGCAGGTTCAGCGCGCCCGACGCGTAGTACAGCTGGTCCGTCGAGCACAGGCCGATCTCCGTGACGTCGGCACCGCGTCCGGCGGCTCCACGCGCGAAGGCGTCCGCCAGGCCCGGGGACGAGGGCCGCATGTCGTGGCCGATCACGATCGCGTCCGCACCGGTCACCTGGGCGAAAGCCGCGCCGAACAGCTCGGCCAGCGTCTCGTCCCACTGGTCCGGGACCACCCCGCGTACGTCGTACGCCTTCACGATCTGCGACAGATCAGCAGCCACGGCCAACCCTCCTGAGTTCTCAACGGTGCCCCCAAATTACCTGCTGGGACCGGTGCCCGGCCGCGGGCCCTTGCATCCGACGAACAGTTCGGACGGAGTTCATACCTGATCTCACCGGCACACGGGTCCGCGGGACCACACCTGATGGGGGCAGCGTGTGCGATCAGGAGGTGGAAGGGATCACGGGGTGGGGAGGAGGAGTGACAAGGAGGCGTGGACGCTCAGTTGTCGGGTGAGCGCAGGACCCGCAGATGGCCGCGGCGTGCGACCTCCATCGGGTCGGCCGTACGGGCGCTGCCGCCGCCGCCCGCCTCGGCCGTGCGCTGGTGCGGGCGGGCCGCCTCGCGAACCGCGTTGGCCAGCGCTTCCAGGTCGTCGCCGCTCGGGCGCGTGGGGGCCGAGCCGTCCAGCAGCCGGACGACCTCCCAGCCGCGCGGGGCGGTGAGGCGCTCGGAGTGCTCGGCGCACAGGTCGTAGCAGTGGGGTTCGGCGTAGGTGGCGAGCGGGCCGAGGACCGCGGTCGAGTCGGCGTAGACGTACGTCAGCGTCGCGACGGCGGGTCGGCCGCAAGCGGTGCGCGAACAGCGACGTACAGGGCTCACGACGTTGGACGGTACCGCACTCTTGAGCGGGCCGCGACGACTCTCCCCCAGGTCACTCCACCGTGTCGTGCTGTGAAACACCCCACACCCCCTTTCGGGGCCGCCTGGCTGACCTGCGTGGACAGCCCATGCCGAGATACCGGACGACTCTGAAACCGGTCACCACTTGGTACAAACCTCATCAAAGTTCATGAGCTCGGTGGTCTCGGAGGCTATGGAATCGAGCTCAAGCTTGGCTGGAATGGTCATCCGGCGACATGCCGTGTGACCTCCGCCCGTCGGGGGCCCGAACGTCCGGGCTGAGCCGTCGGAGGAGCGCGGAGGAAGCTGCGCGGGTTCGCGTGGGGCCGGGCGTGGCGCCCCGGCGGGGACTACGCTTCTTTCAGTGATGGACACCCCCGTACCACCCCGCGCCGCCGCACCCGGGCCACGCCGCCGTGATCGCCACGGCCGAGGCATGCGCGGCCCCGTCGCGCCGCCGCAGGTGCCGCTCTCCGCGAGCCGCGCCGAGGTGTTCGCGGATCTGGTGCAGGACTCCGTGGAGCGCCTGGAGCGGCACTGGCCGCAGCTCGCCGACATCGACTTCCTGGTTCTGGAGGTGCCGCGCCTGGACGGCCCCGGCGCGGGCTGGAGCGATGAGGCCGTACCTCTGGGAGGCACCATCCCTGCCCGCGACGGCCGCCGCGCTCGCGTCGTGGTCTACCGGCGCCCGGTCGAGATCCGCACCAAGGCCCGCGACGAGCGTGCCGCCCTGGTCCACGAGGTGGTCGTGGAGCAGGTGGCGGAGCTGCTCGGCCTGACACCGGAGACGGTGGATCCGCGCTACGGCGAGGACTGAGCCCCGCGCGCCCACGGAACCCTCCGCATGCTGACGGATCCTTCCGTCACTTCTCCTTACCCGTCACTTCTCCAGCAGCACCGACAGGTCCTGTCGCGCCTCCGGCACGGCCACCGTGCCCCGGTCGTCCGGCAGGGTCTGCACGGTGAACGCGGACAGGCCCTCGATGGTCGTCCGGAGGGTGCGGGACGCGTAGACGGGGCCGCCGGAGAGCGTCTCCACGGTGAGCGCGTAGGTGCCCTTCAGGCCGCTCGGCACGGGCACGTCCACGTCCTGCGTCGTGCCGCCCTTGATCGTGTACTGCTTCGTCACGGCCGTGCCGCCCCCGCTCCCCACCGACGCGGTGACCTTGACGGTGGCCGCGGCGCCCGGTGCGGCCAGCGCGAGCGTGGTGCCCTTGGCGCTGTTGTCGGCGACCGACGCGCGCGTGCCGACCGGCGCGGTGGCCGGGATGAACGCGGACTCCTGCCCGCCGCCCTTGCCCCGCACCACGCGCAGCGCGGCGACCACCGGGACCGGTGTGCCGGTGGGCGTCAGCACCAGGGAGCCGGCCTCGCCCCGCGTGATGTCGCCGAGGTCCACGGCGGTGGTCATGCCGGCCTTCACGTGCACCGTCTCGTTCCCGGCCGGGGTGATCTCCCCGGAGGGCGAGGCGAGGCGCACCTTGAGGTCGGCGTCGGAGTCGCCGGGCGTGAAGGCGACCAGACGCACGTCGGTGGCGTCCTTGGGGATGCCGGGCAGCACCAGGGACCCCGCCGGGTCCGTGGAGGCGGGCAGCCAGTCGCCGCCCAGCTTGTCGTCCAGGGCCTGTACGGCGGCGCCGACCCGGCCGCTGCGGACGCTGACGTGGACCGTCAGGTCGCTCTCCTTCGCCTCGGTGAGCGTGGAGAGCAGGACCGGCTCGCTGGAGTGCGGCTGGACGGTGATGCCCTCGCCGACCGCCGACTTCAGGTTGCCGTCCTTGCCGTACAGCTCGATGTCGACGACCGCGGCGGAGTCGTCGGGGTTGGTCAGGTGCACGTAGTCGGTGCGCGAGGCGGCGGTGCTGGCACCCGGGAACCAGAACTCGGTGTCGGGAGCGGTGCAGTTGACGCCGAGCAGGCCGCGCCCGGAGCCGGCGGCGACCGCGGTGGTCTCCTGGACCGTCCAGCCGGGCGCGAACCTGCCCGTGGCGGTGCCGATCAGCGCGGGCGTGTCGGCGCCCGAGCCGTCCCCGGTCGCCGGGGTGCCGGGCTGCTTGGGGGTCACTGCCGGCGCGTCGGACTGTTTCTTGCCCTTGCCCGACTTGCCGCTCTTGCCGTTGCCCGTGCTGTCCGCCGACTGCTCGGCGGCAGCGACCAGTTGGGCCTTGCCGCTGCCGCCGGTGCTCGGCGAGACCGGCGTGAAGGACGTGTACGAGGTGTCGGCGATGTCCGAGTTGCTCGGCTGGGGGCACAGCAGCCGGGTCTGCTCCACCGGCAGCCGTGCGGCCGACTTCGGAGTGTCGCTGCCGGAGGCGGCCGGCGCGCCGAGTGCCGCGAATCCGGTGACGGCGGCGAGCGCGGTCGCGCCGGCGATCAGGGACAGGGTCGTGCGGTTCACTGCTGGCTCCCGTCGGGGCGCTCACTGTCGGTGCCGTGCGCCGGGTCGTACGGCGTGGCGTAGCCCTGGGTGTACGTCGGGTCGTACGGCGCCGTGTTGCCGTACGCGTACGGGTCGTACTGGGCGCTCTGGTGCGGGTCGGCCTGGTACGGCTGTTGCTCGTAGGCGCCCGGCGCGTACTGCTGGGGGACGCCCTGGTAGTGCTCGCCGCCGTAGGAGCCGTACCCGGTGTCCGCGTAGCCCGCCGTGTCCCACTCCCCGTACGCCGGCTGGTGCGGGACGTCGGCGGGCGGCTCCTGCGGAGGGGCGGGCGGGGTGTCGGCGTCCTGGGCGGGCTCTTCCACCTCGGCCTGCGCCCGCAGCCGGCGGGCGCGGCGGCCCTCGCCGGCGGTGTCCTGCGCGGGCGCAACCCGCTCCTCGGGGAGGTCGTCGTCGACGTCACGGCGGCGCCCGGGCAGGGCGAGCACCACCAGGACGACGGCGAGCGCGCCCTGCGCCCACAGCCAGGCCGTGTGGCCCATCGGAGTGTCATAGGTGACGTCCAACGTGCCGCCGGAAGCTGGCAGTCGGAAGCCCTGGGCCCAGCCGTCCACCGTGGTGGGGGTGAGCGGCTTGCCGTCCAGGGTGGCGGTCCAGTCGGGGTCGGCGGTGTCGGCGATCCGCAGGATGCGGCCCTCGCCGCCCGAGGGGATCGTGGTGTGGATCTCCACGGGTCCGGCCTCGACGGGCTGCGGCGCGCCCGTGCCGCCGACGATCGCGGCGCGGGAGACCTCGTGATCGACGCGCCACAGGGCGCTGCCGTCCTGCTGGCTGAGCCGGGACAGGCCGGGCGTGGCGTCCAGGACGCGGCTGATGTCGCGCGGCGCGCCCTTGCGGACCAGGACGTAGCGCACGGCGAAGCCGCCCAGTTCGTCGGCCTGGTCGGCGCCGGAACCCGCGACGAGGTTGGCGACGACCTTGTCGAGCTGCTTGTTCTCGCCGTCCTCGGCGGCCAGTTCACCGTCGCCGAGGCGGGCGCCGGAGCCGCGCACCAGGGTGTAGCCGACGCGCGCGGTGGATTCGCCGTCGAGGACCAGAGTGCGGGCCTGGTCACTGGTGCCGCTCTCCTCGGCGACGAACGCGGGCACCTGCACGGGGTCGCGCCGCTCCAGCGGCCCGTCCGCGCCGCGGATCATCCACCCGGCGGCGATGAGCAGGGGACCGGCCGCGGACGCGAACGCGATGAGGGCGGCGACCGGCTGGCGCCAGCCGAAACTCTGCTCGGCCACGCGTGCGCGTGCGCCGTCCGCACCGACCGCCGCGGCGGCCAGCAGCGCGAGGCCGTAGACGAGGGTCGCGGGTCCGGCCCAGGCGGAGCGGTTGGACAGGACCGCGAAGACGAGCGCCACCAGGGCGGCCGCCCACGCCGTCCAGACGGCGGCCTGGCGCTCGCCGCGCATCAGGGCGGCCAGCGCGGCGAGGACGACGCCGATGAGCATCAGCCCGCTGACCGTGCCCGGTCCGCCCGGGCTGGCGCCGAGCAGGTCGGAGGCGGAAGCCGCGCTCGCGCCGTAGGCCAGACCGGCCTCCTTGAAGAAGCCGAACGGCAGCAGCGACAGCGACCAGGGAGCGAGCAGCAGCAGCGGGGTGCCGACCTGGACGAGGAGGCGCAGACCGTGGGCGACGATGTCGTTGCGGCGCACGACGAGCAGCGCGACGCCCAGGACCAGCGCGATCGGCCACACGATCGGTGTGAACGCGGTGCTGATCGTCAGCAGGAGTGCGTAGGCCCAGGTGGCGCGCCAGCTGCCGCGCGCGCCGGAGGTGTGGGCGAGGCCACTGGCCGCGATGCCCGCGCGCGCGATGAGCGGCAGCAGGACCGCGAGGACCGCGGTGCCGATGCGGCCGCCCGCGAGGGCGCCGGTGGCGGCGGGCAGGAAGGCGTAGGCGACGGACGCCCACGCGCGCAGCAGCCGCGACTCGACGAGGGGACGCGAGGCGAAGTACGCGGTGAACCCGGCGAGCGGCACCGAACAGACGAGCAGCACCGTGACCGCGAGACCTGTGGAGCCGAGCAGCATCGAGGCGAGCAGGGCGACAAGTGCCAGATAGGGCGGCGCGGAGTGCGTGCCGCCGGCGCCCACCGGATGCCAGGCGTCGAGATAGCGCGACCACAGCTCGGAGGAGTCGGCGGGCGCGGGCAGCAACGAGCCGCCCGCGAGCGCGCCGCCGCCGAGCAGCGCGCGGCAGGCGACGAGCGAGACGAGCAGGAGGACGCCGAAGAGCACAGGTCCGGGCTTACGGGCGATGCGCTTGAGCCGTGCGAACTGCTCGACCTCCAGGAAGTCGGCGTCGTCGCCTCCGGGTCCGGACTCCAGGCCGCCGCCGTGCCGGCCGGCCGAGGACACCTCGGGGTCGGAGCGGCCCACCAGGTTGCTCGCGACCTGTTCGACGGTGGCCCGGACGGTCGCTCCGGGCGGCGGGAACAGCGCGCGCAGCTCGCCCTTGTCGACCTGCGGACGGCCGCGCCCGCGGCGTCCGGCGATGATCCGCTCGGGCCGCAGCAGTGTCCCGAGGAGGCCGCGGATCTCGTCGACGGCCTGCCCGGGCACCTTGCCGACGAGGTAGGCCACCGTGCGCAGCAGGGTGCCGAGCACCAGACGGAGCAGGACCCAGGGCAGCTGAGCGGAACGGGCGTTGACGAGGAGGGTGTAGACCGCGCCCGCCTTGTCGACCTTGTGCGGGGAGGCCGCGGTGCGGCCCACGCAGTCGACGGTGCGGCGTTCGCGGGAGGCCGCCTCGGCGTGGCGTACGACCGCGTCGGGGGCGACGAGGACGCGGTGGCCGGCGGCCTGGGCACGCCAGCACAGGTCGACGTCGTCACGCATCAGCGGCAGGTTCCGGTCGAATCCGCCGAGCTGCTCGAAGACATCGCGCCGGATCAGCATGCCGGCGGTGGACACGGACAGCACCGGGCGGACGTGGTCGTGCTGGCCCTGGTCCTGCTCACGGCGGTCCAGGCCGGTCCAGCGACGGCCGGAGTTGGCGATGGTGACGCCGACCTCGAGCAGCTGCCGGCGGTCGTACCAGCCGCGGAGCTTGGGGCCGACGACGGCGACCTCGCGCCCCAGCTCGGCCTCGTGCTCCACGACGCGCAACAGCTCGGCCAGTGCGCCCGGTTCGGGGGCGCAGTCGTCGTGCAGGAGCCACAGCCACTGCACCGGCTCGCCGTACGGCAGCTCGGGCATGTCGTAGGCCTCGTCCCGCCAGGTGCGGGTCACGGGGTCCCAGCCGCTCGGGCGCTTGAGGTAGGGCAGGTCGTCCGGGGTCGGTACGGGCGCGGAGCGGCTCACCTCCTCGACGGCCTGGCCGAAACCGGTGCGCCGGGCCAGGTGCAGGACGCGGTCGGGGCCGAGGGCGTCGGTGAGCAGCTGGGCGGAGTCGTCCGCGCTGCCGGTGTCGGCCGCCACGGCGTTCTGCACGGGGCGCTCCTGGCCGAGCAGGCCGGCGAGCGCGTCGGGCAGCCAGCGGGCGCCGTCGTGGGCGACGAGCACCGCGGTGACCACATGACGCGGGAACTCTGGTGGAGACGGGTCGTGTTGGACCGCCGTATGGCTGTGCACGGACATCGAGGTACAGGCCCCGGTTCGTTGGACTGCGGTGGACGCCTGTGCCCCGAGGGGGCAGCGGGACGTCTCGGACGGAGGCCCACACTAACGGCTGGACAAGATCACGGCCCGCCGCCTGTGGACAACCCACCTGCGACGGGCCATTCGTCACGAAAGGATGTGCGGCTTTTCGCCGCGTCGTCGGCCGGACCGGCCGCCACGCCCGCATGCGACTGCTTTACGACGTCCTGAACGACTCTTTTCGGACATTGCTCACGGTGACCGCAGCGACGTCAGACGGCGGCCTTCTTCAGACGGCGGCGCTCACGCTCGGACAGACCGCCCCAGATGCCGAACCGCTCGTCGTTGGCGAGCGCGTACTCGAGGCACTCGGAGCGGACCTCGCAGGCGAGGCAGACCTTCTTGGCCTCGCGGGTGGAGCCGCCCTTCTCGGGAAAGAAGGACTCGGGGTCGGTCTGGGCGCACAGCGCGCGCTCCTGCCAGCCGAGTTCCTCGTCCGCGTCGTCGACCAGCAGTTGCTGCACCAGCTCGGTCATGTGCGCCCCTCGTCTGTCTTTCGCGTCCCCGTGATGTAGCCGTTACCGAATCCGGCTGAACGACACGAGTGAAATTACAAGTGTGCCGATCCGGGCCAGTCAAGCCGAGATCTGCTATTGGGCCCCTTATTCACTCTGCGGAACCAAGGCTATGCGGAAAGTGTTCAAATCGACATAAACCCTGACAGCCTGTGAGGGTCCAGGTGGCCCTGCGACCCCTCACCGAGAAGGACGCCCAGCAGTTCGATCTCGTTCCGACACGCACACCGAAGCGAACCGGATCACATTCGGATCACGAGATCGCAACGACGTCCACGCGCCCGGCGGTGCGCCATGTGTCCCCCCGACTGCAGTGAACAAACCTTTCCTCTGCAGGATGAACCGGATGAGGTGAAACAGCTCCCACATGGCGGACGTCAAGTTGACAGGGAAAGGTGTGAACCGATGTCCTGTGGGCATGCTCGCGAACTCGGCACTCACCCAGACCCGCACCGCCGGGTCCCACGGTGCTGCCCGCGCTCGCTGTAGCTGTTGCTGTTCCGGCTGTTGAGCCTTCCCCCGCGCTCCGGCCGCTCCCGGGTCCACACGGCCCGGCTGTAGTTCCCTCCGCCCGCACCAGGGCTCGCGCCACGCCCGTGACCCGGGCGGACGACACGCGACACCCCACCCCGCACTCTCCCGCCGAGGAACCACCGCACCCATGAACAGCGACAGCGACCTGCAGATCGCCGGCGACATCCTGGAAGTACCGCACCTGCTCCAGCCGCCGCGCGAGCACCCGGTCACCGTGGCCGAGTTCGCCGGACTCGCCCGCACCATCGCCGCCGACCGCTCCCGGTGGGAGCACCTGGTCCGGTACGACGCGACCTCCCGCTGGTACCACCGGCTGCAGACCGGACCCGGCTACGAGGTGTGGCTGCTGTCCTGGGTGCCCGGGCAGGGCAGCGGGCTGCACGACCACGGGCGCTCGTCGGGCGTACTGACCGTCCTGCACGGCGCACTCACGGAGCGCACGGAGCGTGGCACGCGCGCACTGCGCACGGGGGCGCAGCGCGTGTTCGCACCCGGCTACGTACACGAAGTGGTGAACGACGCGCTGGAACCGGCGGTCAGCCTGCACGTCTACTTCCCCGGCCTGACGGAGATGCCGATGCACACCAGGGCGTGCGCGGCGGAGCGCGGCACGGTGGACACGGTCACAGCCTGAGCGCCCCGGACGGAAGAGGAGCCCCGCGCGGCAGGGGAGCCCGGCGGCGGGTCGGGGCCCGCCGGCGCCGGGCGGCGCCTCGGGTGTCACCGCCGGGTCACGCGTAGTCGCAGGCGCCTGCAAGACTGCATCCATGCGCATTGTGGTTCTGGCAGGCGGCATCGGCGGTGCCCGGTTTCTGCGGGGTCTGAAGCGGGCCGTGCCCGACGCGGAGATCACCGTCATCGGCAACACCGGCGACGACATCCATCTCTTCGGGCTGAAGGTCTGCCCGGACCTCGACACGGTGATGTACACGCTCGGCGGCGGCATCAACGAGGAACAGGGCTGGGGCCGGGCCGACGAGACCTTCCACCTCAAGGAGGAGCTCGCCGCGTACGGCGTCGGGCCGGAGTGGTTCGGGCTCGGCGACCGCGACTTCGCCACGCACATCGTGCGGACCCAGATGCTGGGCGCGGGCTACCCGCTGAGCGCGGTGACGGAGGCGCTGTGCGACCGCTGGAAGCCGGGGGTCCGGCTCATCCCCATGTCGGACGACCGCGTCGAGACCCATGTCGCCGTCACCCTGCCCGACGGCGGCTCGGCCGCGGGCCCGGGCGAGCGCAAGGCGATCCACTTCCAGGAGTACTGGGTGCGGCTGCGCGCCTCCGTCCCGGCCGAGGCGGTCGTGCCGGTCGGCGCGGAGCAGGCGAAGCCCGCGCCGGGTGTCCTGGAGGCGATCGCCGAGGCGGACGTGATCCTCTTCCCGCCGTCCAACCCCGTCGTCTCCATCGGCACGATCCTCGCGATCCCCGGCATCCGGGAGGCCATCGCGGACGCCGGGGTCCCGGTGGTGGGCCTGTCCCCCATCATCGGTGACGCTCCTGTGCGGGGGATGGCCGACAAGGTGCTCGCGGCGGTCGGAGTGGAGTCCACGGCCGCGGCGGTGGCCGAGCACTACGGCTCGGGGCTGCTGGACGGCTGGCTCGTCGACACGGTGGACGCGGCCGCCGTGGAGCGCGTGGAGGCCGCGGGCATCCGCTGCCGCGCGGTACCGCTGATGATGACGGACCTGGAGGCGACGGCGCGGATGGCCCAGGAGGCCCTCGCGTTGGCGGAGGAGGTGCGGGGGGCTTGAGCGGCGGGCTTTCCATGGATGCCGGGTCCGGCGGCGGTGCACCCGTCGCGGCACCCGCCTACCGGGTCTGGGCGCTTGCGGGACTGCCTGAGATCCGAGAGGGCGACGACCTCGCCAAGGTGATCGCCGCGGCCGAGCCGGGGCTCGTCGACGGCGACGTCCTGCTGGTCACCTCCAAGATCGTCTCGAAGGCGGAGGGACGCGTCGTACGGGCGGACGACCGGGAGTCCGCCATCGACGCCGAGACCGTGCGGGTCGTGGCCCGGCGTGGTCCGCTCAGGATCGTGGAGAACCGGCAGGGTCTGGTGCTGGCCGCCGCCGGTGTCGACGCCTCCAACACCCCTGCGGGCACCGTGCTGTTGCTGCCCGAGGACCCCGACGCGTCCGCGCGCGCCATCCGCGAGGGTCTGCGGGACACGCTCGGCGTCGAGGTCGGCGTGATCGTCACGGACACCTTCGGGCGGCCCTGGCGCACCGGGCTCACCGACGTCGCCATCGGGGCGGCGGGCGTACGGGTCCTCGACGACCTGCGCGGCGGCACGGACGCGCACGGCAACCCGCTGAGCGCGACCGTCGTCGCCACCGCCGACGAGCTGGCGGCCGCGGGCGATCTGGTCAAGGGCAAGGCCGCCGGGCTGCCCGTCGCGGTGGTCCGCGGGCTGCCGCACGTGGTGACCGGCGACCACGGCGACGGCGCGCGGGCCATGGTGCGCGGCGCGCGCGACGACATGTTCCGGCTGGGCACGTCCGAGGCGGTACGGGAGGCGGTGACCCAACGGCGTACGGTGCGGGCGTTCACCGACGAGCCCGTCGACCCCGGTGCCGTACGCCGTGCGGTGGCCGCCGCCGTGACCGCTCCCGCGCCGCACCACACGACGCCGTGGCGGTTCGTGCTGCTGGAGTCCGAGGAGTCACGGACGCGGCTGCTCGACGCGATGCGGGACGCGTGGATCGCGGATCTGCGCCGGGACGGGAAGACCGAGGAGTCCATCGCCAAGCGCGTCCGGCGCGGGGACGTGCTGCGCAACGCCCCCTGCCTCGTCGTCCCGTGCATGGTCATGGACGGCTCCCACACCTACGGCGACGCGCGACGCGACGCGGCCGAGCGGGAGATGTTCGTGGTCGCGACGGGCGCGGGGGTGCAGAATCTCCTGGTCGCGCTCGCCGGGGAGCGGCTGGGGTCGGCGTGGGTGTCCTCGACGATGTTCTGCCGGGACGTCGTCCGGGAGGTGCTGGAACTGCCGGGGACCTGGGAGCCGATGGGCGCCGTGGCGGTGGGGCATCCGGCTGAGGAACCGAAGCCGCGGCCGGAGCGGGATGCGGGGGCCTTCATCGAGGTGCGGTGAGCGGGGGCAGCCGCAAGGCGCCCCCGGGCCGGGCACGCGCCCCCTACCCTCGTAGGACGACACCCAGAACTCCACGACACCTATCCACCAGGACCTCATCCGTGGCCGGACGATTCGCTCCCCGCCCCACCCCCACGACCGCGCGCGGTGGGCATGTCGTCGTGCCCGCGGGCATTCCGCGGCCGGCCGCGGCACCCGGTCGGCGGCGGACCTGGGCCCCGCCCGGGCCACTGGACCTGGGCCTGGTGCTCGGGCCGCTGCGGCGCGGTCCCGCCGATCCCACCTTCCGGGCGACGCCCGACGGCTCGGTGTGGCGGGCCAGCCGTACGCCGCTCGGTCCGGGCACGCTGCGGGTCGCGCTCCGGTGCGGGGTCGCCGAGGCGGAGGCCTGGGGGCCCGGGGCGGAGTGGCTGCTGGACCAACTGCCGGAATTGCTCGGCGCGTCGGACGATCCCGACGCCTTCGAGCCACGGCACCGACTGGTCGCGCAGGCACGGCACCGCCGGCCGGGACTGCGGCTCACCCGGACCGGCCTGGTACTGGAGTCGTTGATTCCGTCGATCCTGGAGCAGAAGGTCACGACGGACGAGGCGTACCGGGCCTGGCGGCTGCTCGTACGGAAGTTCGGGGAACCGGCGCCGGGACCCGCGCCGGGGCGTATGCATGTGATGCCGGCGCCCCGGTCGTGGGCGCTCATTCCGTCCTGGGAGTGGCACCGGGCCGGGGTGGACAACAAGCGGGCGTCGACGATCCTGCGGGCGGTGCGGGTCGCCGCCCGGCTCGAGCAGGCGGTGGGGATGGAGCCGGCCGAGGCGCAGGCGCGGCTCGAGGTGGTCCCCGGGATCGGGCCGTGGACCTCGGCGGAGACCGTGCAGCGCAGTCACGGGGCGGCGGACTCGGTGACCGTAGGGGATCTGCATCTGCCCGGGATCGTCGGATACGCGCTGGCCGGGGACCGGGACGCGGACGACTCCGTGATGCTGTCGCTGCTTGAGCCGTACGCGGGCCAGCGGCACCGGGCGGCACGGCTGATCCTGTTGAGCGGGTGTGCGCCGCCACGGCGCGCCCCGCGGATGCGGCGGGGCGATATCGGACGGTTGTAGCGCGACGCCGGGTGCCCACGTGACACAGGACACCCGGCGTCGTCGAAAGGCGCTACTGCTGGTCCGAGGAGAAGCGCACCGAGCCCGCCGGGATCCGCGCGTCGCACCAGACCCGCACTCCTTCTCGGAGTTCGTTGTCCGCGCCGACCACCGCGCCGTCACCGATGACCGCGCCCGTGACGATCGAGCGCTCGCCGATGCGGGAGCGGGCACCGATCAGGGAGTCCGTGATGACGGCCCCGGGCTCCACGACGGCGCCGGAGAGCACCGTGCTGCCGGAGATCCGGGCGCCCTCTCCGACGAACGCACCCTCGCCCACCACGGTGCCGCCCGTCAGCTTCGCGTCCGACGCGACCGAGGCCGTCGGCAGGATCAGACGGTCGCCGCAGCGGCCGGGCACCGCCGGGGACGGCGCCCGCCCGAGGACCAGGTCCGCCGAGCCGCGCACGAAGGCCGCCGGGGTGCCCAGGTCCAGCCAGTACGTGGAGTCGACCATGCCCTGCAGATGGGCTCCCGCCGCCAGCAGGTCCGGGAACGTCTCGCGTTCCACCGACACCGGGCGGCCCACGGGAATCGTGTCGATCACCGAGCGGCGGAAGACGTACGCGCCGGCGTTGATCTGGTCGGTGACGATCTCCTCGGGGGTCTGCGGCTTCTCCAGGAACGCCGTCACCCGGCCCGTCTCGTCGGTGGGGACCAGGCCGTACGCCCTCGGGTCCGTCACCTTCGTCAGGTGCAGCGACACGTCCGCGCCCGTCGACTGGTGGGTGTCGACCAGGGCGCGGATGTCGAGGCCCGTGAGAATGTCCCCGTTGAAGATCAGTACCGGATCTTCGGGACCGGACTGGAGGCGGCTCGCCACGTTGCGGATGGCGCCACCCGTGCCGAGGGGCTCCTCCTCCGTGACGTACTCGAGGCGGAGGCCGAGGGACGAGCCGTCACCGAAGTGCGGCTCGAAGACCTCTGCCAGATAGGAGGTGGCGAGCACGATGTGCTCCACGCCCGCCGCCTTCGCCCGCGCCAGTTGGTGTGTGAGGAACGGGACCCCGGCCGCCGGAACCATCGGTTTGGGGGTGTTCACCGTGAGCGGGCGAAGTCGGGTGCCTCTACCGCCGACCAGGAGGATCGCTTCTGTCACCTGTCGTCTCTGCTTCCTGCCGGGACCGGCCAAACTGTGAATCGGCCGACCAGTGTATGCAGACCGTGTTGCGGGGACCGCAAGGGGCGTTATGAGGACCGTGAGAGAGGTCCCTCTCAGGCACCTTCGTCATGCGGCGGGCCTTGGTCCTCAGCGGCCCTGCAGGCGGGCAGCGGTCGAGCGGATCGTGGAGAGTTTGCCGTAGAGCTGCTCTCCAGGACAGTCCGTGGGGTACCCGTCGCGATGGCCGGAGAGCACGTTCAGTCGCGCCTTCTCGCCCTTTGGGTACAGATTGCCACCTGCGGACACCAGGTAGGTCGTGCCACGCGGATCCATACCGTACAGACCGAGTTTCCACGCGCTCAGTGCGCCCACGCCGTCGAGCGTCTGGGCCGGCGGTTTGGTGTTGCCCGAGTAGGTGCCGATAACGGCGACGCCCATGCTGTCGCTGTTGAACCCCATGGTGTGGGCGCCCAGCACGGGCTTGTCGATGCCTCCGGCGCGGCCCTCGTAGATGGTTCCGCACTTGTCCACGAGGAAGTTGTAGCCGATGTCCCGCCAGCCGTTGCTCACCACGTGGTAGCGGTAGATGCTCCGGATGACGGAAGGCGCCTGAGCGCAGGTGTAGTTGTTGCCCGAAGCCGTGTGGTGCACGAACGCCACCTTCACGCTGTCCGTGTAGACGAAGCCCGCCTCGCGCAGAGTCTCGTCGGCGCCCCAGCCGCTGCGGGTGACGATTTTCGGGCGCGGGGCGGTGTGGGTCCCCGAGTGCTCCGGGAGCTGCTGAGGGGATGCTTCCTGGTCGCTGTCGGAGGTTTCCTTTGCGGGGCCGGTGGTGTCCGCGGGGCTTGCGGTCCCCTTTGCCGGGTTTGTCGTCTCCTGCGCCGGATCATCGGCCCCTTGGGTCGGGTTCGGAGTCTCCTTCACGGGATTCACCGTGCCCTGCGCAGGGGTGACGGTCTCCTCCGCCGTGCCCGGCGGTTCCTTCACGGTCCCCTGCGGGCGCTGCGTTCCCTTCGCTCCCTGCGGCTCCTGCGCCTGGTACGAGGGTGACGGGGCCGCGCCGTCATTCAGGGACGCGCGATCGACGTCCCGGCCGGACGCGTTGGAACCCGCGCCGGCCGCGGTGTCGGGTGCGCCCCCGTCGGACGGGGCCGGCGCGGCCGTGTGTGCGACGGGACCGGGGGCGCCCGCCTTCGAGTCCACGCCGGGGTCGACCAGTTCGACACGGAGTCCGTTGGGGAGCATGGGTGATCGCGTTGTTCCGGCGTCGTCCCCCTCGGCGCTCACCCGTACCGCCACTCCGTCCGAGTCGCCGACCCACAGTGGCGCGGTCGCCCCGCGTGCCCTGCTGGTCCGGCCCTCCGCGGTGCCGGGGTCGGGGCCGTGGCCCTGGTGGTGCGTCTCGAGTTCCTGCCACTCGGACCACTGGTGCGTCCCGCTCGCACGGGTACGGACCTCCACGTGCCCGTGGAGTTCGGCGCCCGGGTCGTCCCAGACGACGCCCACGAGCGAGAAGGGTCGCACCGTCCGCGGGTTCAGGCCCGCTTCGACCACCGCCCCGGCGGCGCGGGTGAAGGGCAGGAGGGGGAGGGACTGGGTACTGCCGGGGACGGCCGCCGAAGCCGACGGACCCCGCACACCCGTTCCGGCCACCGCGGCCGGGATCGCCGGCGAAAGGGTCAGCACCGCCGCACAGGTGACGCCGATCGAGGAAGCAAGATATCCACGCATGCACACAATCTTGGACATAGTCAGACATGTATGTCCATACGGAATCTGACGGCCCGTCGGCCGCACTCGGCCGAACCGGTGGCGCCCGACACCCCGCCGCCGACGCGCGCACGTCCGCCCCCGCGTACTCTTGGCGCCGTGACCGCCACCGATCGCACACCCTCCGACCTGCTGCGATCCGCGCTCGCCGCGGACCCCGCGCGCCCCCTGGTGACCTTCTACGACGACGCCACGGGCGAACGCGTCGAACTCTCCGTCGCCACCTTCGCCAATTGGGTGGCCAAGACCGCCAACCTCCTTCAGGGTGACCTCGCCGCCGAGCCCGGCGACCGGGTCGCGCTGCTGCTGCCCGCGCACTGGCAGACGGCGGTGTGGCTGCTCGCCTGCTCGTCCGTGGGCGTCCTCGCGGACGTCGGCGGCGACCCGGCCGCCGCCGACCTCGTGGTCAGCGGTCCCGACACGCTGGACACGGCGCGTGCCTGTTCCGGGGAGCGCGTGGCCCTCGCCCTGCGCCCACTCGGCGGCCGCTTCCCGCAGACCCCGGACGGCTTCGTCGACTACGCCGTCGAAGTACCGAGCCAGGGCGACCGCTTCCAGCCCTACGCCCCCGTCGACCCGGACGAGCCGGCGCTGATCGTCTCCGGGGCCGAGCACACGGCGGCGGAGGTCGTGGAACGGGCCCGGGCGGACGCGCTGCCCCTCGGGCTGACGGGGCCCGGGGCGCGGTTGCTGTCGGGGTTGCCGTATGACACGTGGGAGGGATTGAGCGCCGGGTTGTACGCGCCCTTGGCCGCGGGGGGCTCGGTCGTGTTGTGCCGGCACCTCGAGCGGTTGGGAGAGGAAGGGCTGGCCAAGCGGATCGAGAGCGAAAAGGTGACGGCGACGGCTGTCGGCTGATCAGCGCCGTGCGGCTGCCGCCCGTTGTCCGGCCGCGCGTCCCCTGCGGCTGATCACGCCACGCCGCGAAGCCGCACGATGTCACAGCCCCGCGCCTCTATAGGGGCGCGGTCGGCGTCCATCCGGACCAGTTCCGGACGCCCCGCGACCCGGCCCCGGGCCATCGTCGTAACAGCAGCTTCCGTTCATACGACGCAAGGCGGTGGACCCGGCAGTGAGAGCACGTCATCGGCGATGGCGCTGGGCGCGATGGTGTGCGGTCGGACTGGCCGCGCTCCTGCTGAGCGCCGCCGGGGCCGGCTGGGTCGCGTACGAGAAGCTGGACTCGAACATCACCGCGGACGAGGCAGCCGCCGCCGAGCTCGCCCGGTACGAGAAGGAGCGGCCCACTTCGCTCGTGCGCGGCGCGCGGAACATCCTGCTCATCGGGTCCGACTCACGCGCGGGCGCCGGCAACGGCCGGTACGGGCGGGATTCCGGGACGGAGCGGTCCGACACCACGATCCTGCTGCACCTCGCGGCCGACCGGCGCAGTGCCACCGCCGTCTCCCTGCCCCGTGACCTCATGGTGAACGTGCCGAGCTGCGGCCGGCCGGACGGCAGCCGCAGCGAGGCGCAGTTCACCATGTTCAACCACGCCTTCGCGACCGGGGGTTCGGCCTGCACGATCCGTACCGTCGAGAAGCTGACGAACATCCGCGTCGACCATCACATGGTCGTCGACTTCAACGGCTTCAAGAAGATGATCGACGCGCTCGGCGGCGTCCAGGTGTGCCTGAGGCACCCGATCGACGACACGGCCGCCAGGCTCAGACTGCCCGCGGGCAAGGTGAAGCTCGACGGCGAGCAGGCGCTCGGCTACGTACGGGCCCGCAAGAGCCTCGGCGACGGCAGCGACACCGAGCGGATGGAGCGCCAGCAGCGTTTCCTCGGCGCGCTGGTGACCAAGGTGCGCAGCAACGGCGTCCTGCTCAACCCCGTGAGGCTGTATCCGGTGCTGGACGCGGCCACCTCGGCCCTCACCACGGACCCGGGCCTGGCGAGTCTGCGCGGACTCTATGCACTCGTGCGCGGGCTCGGGAACCTCTCCGCGGAAAATGTACGGTTCCTGACGGCCCCGCGCACCCCGTACCCGGGCGACATGAATCGTGACGAACTCGTGCAGCCGGCGGCGGACAGGCTCTTCCGGCGCCTGCGTGCGGACCAGCCGGTCGAGGTCACCAAGGAAGTTCCGGGTAATTCAGCCGCAAAAACGAGCAATACGCCGCCCGGTTCCGGACCCGGTTCGCGGGAGAGGACACCATCCGGGCCCACGCCCACTTTCACCGGCAACACCGCCGCCCAGGACGCCTGCGGGTAAAGCGCACCCCATGGCGGGGAACGCGTGAGCTAAGAAGTGTCTGAGAAATAGGGCGGATTGCCCGGTTGTAGGGAAGTGGAATTTGTCACCGCCGTCGCTCGACGCCGAACTGGGCGGATAGTGTGAGCGATCCGGTGCCACGCCCCGAGGTCCGTCCTGGGCAAACGCACTGGCTGAAGAGACCCGAGCGCCTTGAGGGGGAAGGCGCCGCGTGGCCCCGACGGAGGATTCGGACAACCGTGGACGCGCAAGGCCGTGGGCGGGCGGACAACATCGACCCCGCAGACCAGTGGGTGCTCAACCCGAACACCGGCGAATACGAACTGCGACTGGCCGCTCCCGGAGCGCAGTCGTCCGTGCCGAGACCGCGCAGGGGGACCCCCGCCGGCAGCGCGCAGGGGGGCACCCGCACGGCACCCGGCCGGGGGGAACCGGCCCCGGACGTCCTCCCCGGTCAGCGCCGCCGCCGCGCGGCGCCCCCGGAGCCGCCGGGGCGCCGCCGGGGCCGTACCAAGCCCAAGAAGGGCAAAGCGAAGAAGATACTGCTGTGGACCGGCGGCAGCATGGCGTTCGTGCTCGTCGCGGTCACGGCGGCCGGTTACTTCTACCTGCAGCACCTCGAGGGCAACGTCTCGACGACGGACGTGGGTGACGCCGCGAAGAACGGCTTCAGCAAGGACGAGGCGTTCAACATCCTGATCATCGGCACCGACAAGCGCACCGGCGCGGGCAACGAGGGCTACGGCGACGCCGGCAGCGTCGGCCACGCCGACACCAACATCCTGGTGCACGTCTCCAAGGACCGGACGAACGCGACCGCGCTGAGCATCCCGCGCGACCTGGTCGTCGATGTGCCGGACTGCCCGACCAAACAGCCCGACGGCACCACCAAGGTGATCCCCGGTACGCGGGACGTCCGCTTCAACACGAGCCTCGGGCAGGACGGCCGCGACCCGGGCTGCACCATGCGCACGGTCAAGGAAGTCACCGGCATAGAACCCGACCACTTCATGATGCTGGACTTCAACGCGGTGAAGACGCTGACGACGGCGGTGGGCGGCGTCGATGTGTGCCTCAAGCACGCGGTCAACGACCCGAAGTCGCACCTCAAACTGCCCGCCGGTCCGTCCAAGATCGAGGGCGAGCAGGCCCTCGCGTTCGTGCGCACGCGGCACGCCTGGGGCAATAAGGGCGACCTGGACCGGATCAAGGTGCAGCAGCAGTTCATGGCGTCGCTGATGCGCAAGATGTCATCGAGCGACACGCTGACCAACCCGTCGAAGCTGCTCGACCTCGCCGAGGCCGCCACCAAGGCGTTGACCGTGGACACGGGCCTGCACAAGGTGAGCACGCTCAAGGACGTGGCCCTGGAGCTGAAGAAGGTACCGACGAAGAACATCAGCTTCCTGACCGTGCCGGTGCTCGACAATCCGGCGGACGGCCCGGTGCACAAGACGGTCATCGTCGACCCGAACTCGGCTCCCCAGGTCTTCGACGCCATCAAGAACGACGTGTCCTTCACCGCGGTGAAGAAGAAGCAGCAGGCGGAGAAGACCGCCGCGAACGACCCCCTCAAGGGCTCGCGCTCCGCCGCCTCCGCCATCCGCGTCGACATCTACAACGGCGGCGCCCCCGCCGGCAGCGCACAGTCGACGCTGAGCTGGCTGCAGAACAACGAGGGCGTGACCAAGTCCAGCCAGCTCGGCAACGCGGGCAAGACGCTCAGCAAGACGACGCTCGAGTACTCTCCCGACCAGGCCGACCAGGCGCGGAAGCTGGCGGACATCATGGGGTTGCCCGCTTCGGCGCTGAAGCCGGGCAAGAGCGAGAAGAACGACCAGGGGCTGCCCGCGATCGTGCTGACCCTCGGACAGGACTTCCAGGGCCCGGGCACGCCGCTCACCGCTCCGACCAAGGCGCCGGACGTCCCCAACAAGTCCACGGCGGACAAGGTTCAGTGCGCCAGTTGAGCGCACAGCGCCACCTTACGGGCCTGTCGTGCGTCTAACAGGACGCCTGGCAGGCCCGTCAGGTGCCGCAAGGGTGGGGAGGATGGGTAGTTGACGCAGTACGGTCTGCGGGGGGAAGCATCTGCGGTCGAAGAGGCCATGTCCCTCTCACCTCGGGAACGGCACACGCCGGACGGCCATGGCTCGAGCGGGGGGCGAGGGCCTGGCGACGGCGGACGCGACGGCGGCAACAGACGCCGCAGAAGGCGTGCGCTGCGGTGGTCGGCGACGGTTCTGTCGGTCGTGATACTCGGCACGGCCGGCGCCGGATATCTCTACTACCAGCACCTGAACGGCAACATCCGTAAGGGCGAGCGCAGCAGTGGCGACTCCAAGGCACAGAGGACCCAGCCGAACGCGGCCGGCCAGACGCCGGTGAACATCCTGCTGATCGGTTCCGACAGCCGTAACTCCGACGCGAACGTGGCGCTGGGCGGCAGCAGGGACAACCGCGGCAACCCGCCGCTGGCCGACGTCGAGATGCTCATCCATCTGTCCGCCGACCGCAAGAGCGCCGCCGTGGTGAGCATCCCGCGCGACACCCGGGTCGAGATCCCCAAGTGCAAGGATCCGGCGACCGGCCACGAGTACCCGCCGACCAACGCCATCATCAACGAGTCGCTGGCCCGCGGCGGCCCCGGCTGCACGCTGGCCACCTGGCAGAACCTGACCAAGGTCTACATCGACCACTGGATGATGATCGACTTCGCGGGCGTGGTGAAGATGGCTGACGCCATCGGCGGCGTCGACGTCTGCGTGAACCAGAACGTCTGGGACCGCCCACTGCCGAAGGTACCCGGTGGTTCCGGCCTGAAGATGACGGCCGGCACGCACAACGTCAAGGGCGTACAGGCTCTGCAGTGGCTGCGCACCCGCCACGCCTGGGGCAGTGACCTGCTGCGGGCCAGGGCGCAGCACATGTACCTGAACTCGATGATCCGCACGTTGAAGAGCCAGAACGTCTTCACCGACACCGGCCGGCTGATGGGCCTGGCCGAGGCTGCCACGAAGTCCCTGCAGGTCTCCGAGGAGATCGGCTCGGTCAGGGAGCTTTACGACCTGGCGATGCAGCTCAAGACGGTCCCGACGAACCGCATCACGATGACCACGATGCCCAATGTCACCGACCCGCAGAACGACGACCACGTGGTCCCCGACGGTGCCAACGCGGACAAGATCTGGGAGATGATCCGCGACGACGTGCCGTTCGACGACAAGGGCACGACGCCGGCGCCGAAGAATACTGCGGGCACGACCCAGGCGGCCAAGGCTCCGTCGGCCACGGTCGCGGCCGACCGGTTGGGCGTGGTGGTGCAGAACGCCACCAGGACGTCCACCCAGGCCCCGGTGCCCGGCCGGGCGCGCGACATCAGCCAGGCGCTCGTGGAGAAGGGCTTCGCCAGGGCTGTGCCCGACACCACCGCGGCGCTGTCCGAGGACCAGACGGTCGTGCGCTACCCGAGCGCGGACCTGGAGGGTGACGCCAAGAGCGTCGCCACGGCACTGGGCATTCCCATGAGCGCCGTGAAGAAGTCGACCGACGTGTCCGGCGTCACGGTCATCGTGGGCTCCGACTGGCGTACCGGCACCAGCTACCCGAAGCAGTCCACTCCGAAGCCCGGGGACCTCCCCAGCAACTCCGACGCCATCAACAGCTCGGACGCCGGCCAGTGCATGGACGTCTACGCCCCCTACCGGTGGTGAGCGCCCGGAGCCGGTCCAAGGGGCCGGCTCCGGTGACGAGTCGAGGCACGCCGGGTTTCCGGGGCTGATGTGTGTCCGCCGGCGGCTGCGGGAAAGCAGACCGGTCAGGCCTGGCTGACCACTGCCGGCCGCCGGGAGGCGATGACCTTCCTCGCCAGGGACCTGGGGCTCGTCAGGAAGCCCCAGCCCCACGACATGTGCATCGTGGCGAGGGCGACGGGGATCTGCAGCCGGGCCTTCAACGGCAGGCCCCTGCCCGCCGGGATCGAGCCCAGCGCGATCGCCGCGAGATAGCCGCCGGGGATCACGAAGCCCCACGGGGTGATCGCGGCCCCGACCACGATGCCCGCGGCGATCGCGCACACGGCGGTCGGCGGGGCGAGGTAGCGCAGGTTGATGGAGCCCTCGTGGTAGCGGGCGACGACATGACGCCAGCGGCCGTAGTCCTTGTACTGCTTGGCGAGCGCGCGCACCGACGGCCTGGGCCGGTACGACACCTTCAGCTCCGGTGAGAACCAGATCAGGCCGCCCGCTTCGCGGATGCGGAAGTTCAGCTCCCAGTCCTGGGCCCTGATGAACTCCTCGTTGTAGCCGCCCTGCTGCTCGAGGGCCTCCCTGCGGAAGACGCCGAGGTAAACCGTCTCCGCGGGGCCGGCCTCGCCGCCGGTGTGGAAGGCGGCGTTCCCGACCCCGATCTTCGAGGTCATGGCGGCGGCGACCGCGCGGTCCCAGTCGTTCTCGCCCTCGGCGTGCATGAGGCCGCCGACGTTCTGCGCGCCGGTCTCCTCCAGGAGGCGTACGGCGGTCGCGATGTAGTTCGGCGAGAGCATGCCGTGGCCGTCGACGCGGACCACGATCGGGTGCCGGGACGCCTTGATCGCTGCGTTGAGCGCGGCGGGCGTGCGGCCCGTCGGGTTCGGGACCGTGTGCACGCGGGGGTCCTCCCGGACCAGCTCGGCCGCGATCTCGTCCGTGCGGTCCGTGGACGGGCCGAGCGCGATCACGACTTCCATCTCGCCGCCGTACTCCTGCGCGAGGATCGCTCGGACGGCTCCGCGCAGATGCCGCTCCTCGTTGAGCACGGGCATGATCACGGACACGGCAGGCAGCTGCACGTCGGGCTTGTCGTTCATAGGAGCCTCACGTTACCGCGAACGGGGGACACCGTTGCGCGCCGCCCGGGCGCCGCCGAGGGCCGAAGATCACGAGGGCCTACGGTGCTCCCGGACCCATGCCCAGCCCCGCGGAGGTCTCCCCCGTGCCCACGCCCACCCGCTCGCCCGCGCGCCGCGAGCAGGTCCGCCGCTCCCCCGCCAGGCGGCCGCCCGTCCGGCCGCGGAAGCGCGGCTGGACCGTGCGGATGACCACAACGCTGTCGGTGGTGGTCCTGGTCGCGGCCGGCATCGGGCACGCGGTGATCACCAACCTCGACGACGGGATCTCCCGCATCGACCCTTTCAAGGACATGAAGAACCGTCCCGCGGCGGGCAACGGCATGAACGTCCTGCTGGTCGGCACCGACGGGCGCGACAGGATCACGGAGAGGGAGCGGCGGGCGTTCCACCTGGGCGGCGAACCCTGCCACTGCACCGACACGATCATGATCGTGCACATCTCGGCGGACCGGCAGCGGGCGACCGTGGTCAGCCTGCCCCGCGACTCCTACGCGGAGGTGCCGGAGCACACCGACGAGGCGACAGCGCAGCGGCGCCCCGCCCATCCGGTCCGGCTGAACGCGGCGTACGCGGAGGGCGGGCCGAACCTGACCGTGCGGACGGTCGAGGACATGACCCATCTGAAGATCGACCACTACCTGGAGGTCGACTTCATCAGCTTCATGAAGACGGTGGACGTCCTGGGCGGGGTACGGGTGTGCACCACGCAGCCGCTCAAGGACACCTACACCGGGCTCGATCTGGCCACGGGCACACATGTGCTGAGCGGCGGGCAGGCGCTGCAGTACGTGCGGTCCCGGCATGTGGACGGGGCGTCCGACCTGGGGCGGATGCAGCGGCAGCAGAGGTTCCTGGCGGCGCTGATCGACCGGGCGACGTCGTCGGGTGTGCTGCTGAACCCGATGAAGCTCCGGGCCGTGGCGCAGGCGGCGCTCGGGGCGGTGCGGGCGGATCAGGGGTTCGGGACGGAGCAGTTGCTGGACCTGGGGCAGGCGATGCGGAACTTCTCGCCGCGGTCGTCGGAGTTCACGACCGTGCCGATCGGGCAGATGGAGTACGAGGTCAAGGGGCTGGGGTCGACGGTGAAGTGGGACGACGCGAAGGCGAAGGCGTTGTTCGACTCGCTGCGGGAGGACCGGCCGCTCACTCCTCGCGAGCCACGGCCGAAGGGGCAGGCGAAGCCGGAGGCTCCTGCCCGGGCACCCGCGGCCGCGGAGGTGGAGGTGCCTCCGCAGCAGATCCCGGTGCAGGTGGAGAACGGCACGCTGACGGAGGGGCTCGGCAGGAGGGCGGACGACGGGCTCGCGGCCGCCGGGTTCCGCACGACGCGGCAGCCGGTGAACGCGGCGGAGCGCGGCGTGCGGCGCACGGTCGTGATCTACGACCCGCGCTGGGACCGCTCGGCGAAGGTCCTGGAGGCGGCGTTGCCGGGGAGCGAACTGCGGGCGGTGCCGGGACAGGGGGCGGCGCTGCGGGTGATCGTGGGGACGGACTTCAAGGAGGTGCGGCCGGTGAGGGTGCGGACACCGGAACCGAAGGCTTCGCCGACGCCGCAGCAGGCGGTGGTGACGGGGGATCAGGTGGTGTGCCCGGCGTAGAGGACGCCGGGCACGAAACGGACTACCGTGCGTCAGTCCTCGAAACCCTCCGCCGCCCTCTTCTCGCGTAGTTCCTTGATCGCCCGACGGCGGGCCAGGCGGTGGGTGCGGCGGATCTGGGCTTCCTGGTAGCGGCGCCTGTCCCGGTCCGTCTGCGGGATCACCGGCGGGACCCGGCGGGGCTTGCCGTCCGCGTCGACCGCGGCGAAGACCAGGTAGGCGGAGCCGACCTGGGTGGGCGGGGTGGACTCGTTCCAGCGTTCGGCCAGGACCCGTACGCCGACCTCCATCGATGTCCGGCCCGTCCAGTTGACCTGCGCCTTCACATGAACCAGGTCACCGACCCGGACGGGCTCCAGGAACACCATCTCGTCCATCGACGCCGTCACCGCGGGTCCGCCGCTGTGCCGGCCGGCCACCGCGCCCGCCGCGTCGTCGACGAGTTTCATGATCACGCCGCCGTGCACCGTGCCCAGCAGGTTGGTGTCGTTGTGCGTCATGATGTGGCTGAGCGTGGTCCGGGACGCGGAGGTGGGCTTCCCCGGAAGTGCAGCCTCTGTTTCGCCCAGAATTTCTGATTCCGGGGCGGGGGCCTGGTCTGTCATGGCCTCCACCTTATGCGGCGCCACGATCCGGAGACTTTGTGTCGGCTTCGCAACAGCCCTGACCCTGTTTTTCCTCGGCTCTTGTACGGCCCACAGCCCGACCCTGCACACTGGGGCGCATGAACAATTGGCCCGAGGGATGGTCCGACGACAGCCGCGGCAACCGCTACGGACGCGGCAGCACCAGCGCTCAGCCCGAGGGCGCGCGCGTGATGCGGCAGGTCCGGCGTACGCCCGGCGCACCGGGCGGCCCCCAGGCCGCGCCGCCGTACGGCGGGGTGCCGCAGCAGCCGACGTACGACGACCAGGGGGGGTACGGCGGCTACGACAACGGCTATGGCAGCGGTTACAACACCGGCCAGGTCTACGGAAGCCCGGCCGGCAGACCCCACGGACCGGGCGGCGGCGGACCCGGCGTAGCGCGCACCGCGCCCAACTGGCGCCGCCGGATCAAGTGGACCGCGATCACGCTGGTCACCGCCTTGGCGGTGACCTCGGTCGCCACCTACTTCTGGGCCGACTCCAAGCTCCACCGCGACGTCGACCTCTCCAAGGTCATCGACCGGCCCGCGACGGGCAAGGGCACCAACTACCTGATCGTCGGATCCGACAGCCGCGCCGGCATGTCGGACGCGGAGAAGAAGAAGCTGCACACCGGGTCCGCCGAGGGCAAGCGCACGGACACCATGATGATCCTGCACGTCGGCGACAACGGCGACACGCTGATCTCGCTGCCGCGCGACTCGGACGTGCAGATACCCACGTACAAGGGGTCCACGTCCGGCAAGGTCTACCAGGGCACCGGACGCCATGTGAAGCTGAACGCGGCCTACGCGGAGGACGGCCCGGAGCTGCTGGTCCGCACGGTGGAGTACAACACCGGGCTGCGTATCGACCACTATGCGGAGATCGGCTTCGACGGCTTCGCGAACATCGTGGACGCGGTCGGCGGTGTCACGATCACGATCGACAAGGGCTTCAAGGACAAGTACTCGGGCGCCGACTTCCAGGCGGGCACCCAGAAACTGAACGGCGGGCAGGCCCTCGCCTTCGTCCGCACCCGGCACGCCTTCGCGCAGAGCGACCTGCAGCGCACCAAGAACCAGCAGAAGTTCCTGGCGGCGCTCGCCCACCAGGTCGCGACCCCCTCGACGGTCCTCAACCCGTTCAAGCTCTACCCGACGATGGGCGCCGGGCTGGACGCGCTGACCGTGGACAAGGACATGTCCCTGTGGGACCTGGCCTCCATGTTCTGGGCGATGAAGGGCGTCAACGGCGGCGACGGCAAGTCCATGAACATGCCGATCTCCGGCTCCACCGGCGGCAACCTGCTGTGGGACAAGGCGAAGGTCAAGACGCTGGTAGACGAGCTGAAGAACGACCAGACGGTGACGGTCTCCGGCAACTAGTCCCTCACGCGGCGACACGCCGTCGCGGCGGCGTGCGGCACGTGTGGGGAAGGGAACCGCGCCCTTCCCACCTCACCGACCGGGCGGGACGGTCAAGGACCCGCCCGGCTGGCACCGCGGGCACCACACCGTCCCGCGACCCGCGATGCGCGAACGACGCAAGGTCTCGCCGCAGCGCGGACAGGCCGGGTAAGGGTCGTCGCGGTGGCCGGTGAGCCAGGAGTCGCGCGGGGGCACGCAGCCGGCGGTGACCGCGGAGCGCAGCGTGCGGCGCATGTGTGTGTACAGGCGCCGGAGTTCGGCCTGGGTGAGATCGCCGGCCCTGCGGGTGGGAGGAAGCCCGGCGCGCCACAGGATCTCGTCGACGAGCAGATTGCCCAGCCCTGCCAGGACCGACTGGTCCATGAGGACGCTCTTGACGCGGCCGCGGCGGGAAGAGAGCGCGGCCCCGAACTCCCTGCCGTCCACGGCCATGGCGTCGGGGCCCTGGCGGCCCAGCAGCCGGGCGACGTCGCAGTCGTCGGCCAGCCAGAGTCCCTGTAGCTTGCGCTGGTCGCGGTAGCGGAGCTGGCGGTCGCCGCCCAGGGTGAACAGGACGCGGTCATGGGCCTCGACCGCATCCTCGGGGTGACCGCAGACCAGCCGGCCCGTCATGCCGAAGTGCAGCAGGAGAGTGGGACCGTCGCCGGTACGGGCGAGCAGCCACTTCCCGTGCCGCCGCGGCTCGGTGAACCGCCGGCCTTCCAACGCGTCGCGCAGCCGCCGAACGCTCACCCCGCGCAGGACGCCTGCGTCGCGCACGTCGACGCGCTGAACGACCCTGCCCTTCGCGCAGGACTCGAACACCTTCCGGAATCCCTCGACGTCTGGCAGCTCAGGCATGGGATTACGCCCTTCAGCCGGCCGGCGCCCGGCGCGCCCTGGGGGCTGCCGCACATGAGATGCGTCGCCCCTTCCCTGACACCTCCTTCATTCCCCGTGGGCTTCATTCCCCGTCGGCTTCTTTTCCAGTCTGCTTCTTTTCCGGCCTGCTTCTTTTCCCGTCGGCGCCGTCCGGTCCCCACCGGCCATCTGTGCGCCTCTGACCACCCCATGCGAACGGCCCCCGGCGATGCCGGGGGCCGAGGTGTCTGGCGCAGGTGAAGGCGGTCTCCCGTTCTCCCGTCAGGGAAGGTTCCTTGCCATCACGATCCGCTGAACTTGGTTCGTGCCCTCGTAAATCTGGGTGATCTTCGCGTCGCGCATCATGCGCTCGACCGGGTAGTCCCGGGTGTAGCCGTAGCCGCCGAGCAGTTGGACGGCGTCCGTGGTGACCTCCATGGCCACGTCCGAAGCGAAGCACTTGGCGGCGGCGCCCTGGAAGGTGAGGTCGGAGTCGCCACGCTCGGACTTGGCGGCGGCCGCGTAGGTCAGCTGGCGGGCGGCCTCGATCTTCATCGCCATGTCGGCCAGCATGAACTGGATGCCCTGGAAGTCGGCGATCGGCTTGCCGAACTGCTTGCGTTCCTTGACGTAGTTCTTGGCGTAGTCGAAGGCGCCCTGCGCGACACCGAGGGCCTGCGCGGCGATGGTGATGCGGGTGTGGTCCAGGGTCTTCATCGCCGTGGCGAAGCCGGTGCCCTCCTCGCCGATCATGCGGTCGGCGGGGATGCGGACGTTGTCGAAGTAGACCTCACGGGTGGGTGAGCCCTTGATGCCGAGCTTCTTCTCCGGGGCGCCGAAGGACACGCCCGGGTCCGACTTCTCGACGACGAAGGCGGATATGCCCTTGGAGCGCTTCTCGGGGTCGGTCACCGCCATGACCGTGTAGTACTCGGAGACGCCCGCGTTGGTGATCCAGCGCTTGACGCCGTTGAGCACCCAGTGGTCGCCGTCGCGCACGGCCCGCGTCTTCATGCCGGCCGCGTCCGAGCCCGCCTCCGGCTCGGAGAGGCAGTACGAGAACATCGCGTCGCCCTTGGCCAGCGGCGCGAGGTACTTCTTCTTCAGCTCCTCGGAGCCGGAGAGGATCACCGGCAGCGAGCCGAGCTTGTTCACGGCCGGGATGAGGGAGGAGGAGACGCAGACACGGGCCACCTCCTCGATCACGATGACGGTGGCGAGCGCGTCCGCGCCCGCGCCGCCGTACTCCTCCGGTACGTGCACCGCGTGCAGGTCGTTCGCGACGAGGGCCTCCAGCGCCTCCTGCGGGAAGCGGGCCTCCTCGTCCACCGCGGCGGCGTACGGCGCGATCTTCGCCTCGGCCAGCGAGCGGATGGCGTCACGGAGCATGTCGTGCTCTTCGGACGGGCGGTACAGGTCGAAGTCAGCCGATCCGGCCAAGGTCTCTCACGCTCCAGGAAGACGCAGTGCTCTGACGCTAATTACCGTTAAGTAACTCGAATTTTAGGGGCCCGCCCACGGGACGGGTACGTGAGCTTGGCGACAGCTGGGAAATTGCCCGGGAAGGCGCCCGGCTATGCTCGGGCACCGGTCACCGCCCTACCCGTTCTGGAGCACCCATGAGCCTCAAGATCACCGTGATCGGCACCGGCTATCTCGGCGCGACGCACGCCGCGGCCATGGCCGAGCTGGGGTTCGAGGTGCTGGGTCTGGACGTCGTGCCCGAGAAGATCGAGATGCTGCAGCGGGGCGAGGTCCCGATGTACGAGCCCGGGCTCGAGGAGTTGCTGCGCAAGCACGTCGCGGGCATCGAGGGATCCAGCGGGCGGCTGCGCTTCACGATGGACTGGGCCGAGCTGGCCGAGTTCGGCGACGTCCACTTCCTGTGTGTGAACACCCCGCAGAAGCACGGCGAGTACGCCTGCGACATGTCGTACGTCGACGCCGCGATCGCCTCCCTCGCGCCGCATCTGAAGGGCCCCGCGCTCGTCGTCGGCAAGTCGACCGTGCCCGTCGGCTCCGCGGACCGCCTCGCCACGTACCTCGCCGAGCACGCGCCCGCGGGCGGGGACGCCGAACTGGCCTGGAACCCCGAGTTCCTGCGCGAGGGCTTCGCCGTCAAGGACACGCTGCACCCGGACCGGATCGTGATCGGCGTGCGCAGTGAGCGGGCCGAGAAGCTGCTGCGCGAGGTGTACGCGACGCCCCTGGCCGAGGGCACGCCGTTCGTGGTGACCGACTTCCCGACCGCCGAGCTGGTGAAGACCGCCGCGAACTCCTTCCTCGCCACCAAGATCTCCTTCATCAACGCGATGGCGGAGGTGTGCGAGGCCGCGGGCGGCGACGTGGCCAAGCTGGCGGAGGCCATCGGCTATGACGACCGGATCGGCAAGAAGTTCCTCCGTGCGGGGATCGGCTTCGGCGGCGGCTGTCTGCCGAAGGACATCCGGGCCTTCATGGCGCGCGCCGGTGAGCTGGGCGCCGACCAGGCACTGACCTTCCTGCGCGAGATCGACTCCATCAACATGCGCCGGCGCGGCCAGATGGTGGAGATGGCGCGGGAGGCGCTGGGCGGCGGTTCGTTCCTCGGCAAGCGGGTCGCGGTGCTCGGCGCCACCTTCAAGCCGGACTCCGACGACGTCCGTGACTCGCCCGCGCTGAACGTCGCCGGGCAGATCCACCTGCAGGGCGGCCAGGTCACGGTCTACGACCCCAAGGGCATGGACAACGCCCGGCGGCTCTTCCCGACGCTCGGCTACGCCGACTCCGCGCTGGAGGCGGTCAGGGGCGCGGACGTGGTCCTGCACCTCACCGAGTGGCGTGAGTTCCGCGAGCTGGACCCGGCGGAGCTGGGCGAGGCGACGGCCTCCCGCATCCTCCTCGACGGCCGCAACGCGCTCGACCCGGAGGTCTGGCGCCGGGCCGGGTGGACGTACCGGGCGATGGGCCGCCCCACCGCATAGCCGTACGGGTGACGCCGGTCCGGCCGAGGCTCAGTCGGCCGGACCGGCGTCCTGTTGCATTCTGCACCACCGGGTCACCGTCCGACCGGTGAACTCCCTGTGGATCACGCCTCTTTCGCCCGATACCGCCGCATCTTCGCGCGCGCCCCGCACACCGCCATCGAGCACCAGCGGCCACGTCCGGCCGGACTGCGGTCGTAGTACGCCCAGTGGCACGTCACGGCCTCACAGGCCTTCAGACGGCCCCAGGTGCCCGCTGTCAGCGCCTCGGCGACCGCCGCCGCCACGCGCGCGTGCAAGGTGCCCTCGCCGGCGGGGGTCAGACGGGCCGAGCCGTCCCGCTCGTCGACGGCCACATAGAGCGGGGCCTGCGCCAGCAGACGGGTCAGGGGGGTCACCTCGCGGTGCGGCGGGTGGCCCGCGTGGGCGAGCAGGGCGGCCCGCAACGACTCGCGCAGTTCGCGGGCGCGCGGCAGCTCGTCCTCGGTGAGAGCGAAACGGGACCGGCCCTCCACGGTGTCCAGCGAGTCGGTGCCCGACTCGATGTCCAGCGTGTTCACCAGGGCCTGGACGAGTTCGAGTCCGCCGGGAGCGGGCGATCTCTCACTCATGCCCGCGACGTTACCTCCAGCTGCCCCTGATGCGGTAACCGGGGCCGGCCGGCGTGTACCTCTTGCGCCGTCACCTCATGACCGGGAGCATGACCACGCAGCAGCTGTTACCTGTTGACGGCTTCTTTCGGTAACAGGTGCCAGAGTTCCATCGGTGACCGCGATCTGGAGGAGGAAGTCATGGCTCTCGCCAAGCTCGGCCCCGTCGTCCTGGACTGCCCGGACCCGGGCGCGCTCGCGGCCTTCTACGCCGAGGTGCTCGGCGGCAGCGTCGAGGGCGAGGGGGACTGGGTGGACCTGCGGGTGCCCGGCGGGCAGGCGCTGGCCTTCCAGGCGGCGCCCGGATTCGTACCGCCGAAGTGGCCCGCGCCCGACCACTCGCAGCAGTTCCACCTGGACCTGGTGGTGGAAGACCTGGACGCGGCGGAGAAGGGGGTGCTGGAGCTGGGCGCGAAGCCGCTCGACGCGGAGGACCGCTCGCGCACCTTCCGCGTTTACGCGGACCCGGCCGGGCACCCGTTCTGTCTCTGCGCCTGCTGACGCCGAAGGAGGCCCCTCATGCCCGCTGTGGCACGTTTCCGCAACGTGGTGATCGACTGCCCGGACCCCCGCGCGCTCGCCGAGTTCTACGCGCGCGTGGGTGGTGGCACACCCAAGGCCGAGGACGAGGAGTGGGTCGTCCTGCGGATCCCCGACGGGCCGCGGATCGGCTTCCAGCGGGTGGAGGGCTACACCCCGCCGGAATGGCCGCGCGCGGACCGCAACCCGCAGCAGTTCCATCTCGACTTCGACGCGGGTTCCACCTGGGAGGAGGTGGACGCGGCGCACGAGAAGGTGCTGGCGCTGGGCGCGCAGCCACTGGACGTGGCGGACCGGGAGAAGAAGGACTTCATGGTGTACGCCGACCCGGCGGGACACCCCTTCTGCCTGTGCCGGATCGAGCACACCTGAACCGGCCGTTGCCCTGACCGGACCGCGCCGCCCACAGCGCGGGCCGGGTGGGCGGCAGCTCGGGTGCGGGCGCGACCCCCAGGGCCGGGAGGAGGGCGGCTCGGACTCGGTGGGGCGTACCGGACCGTCATCCCGCTCCGTCCCGGACGGTCAGCCGTCGAGGTCCTCGATGGTCGCGTGGGACGGCCCGCGGGTGGTCTGCACGTCGCGCGCCACGTCCTCGGCCGCGCCCAGCACCCGTACCGCGTTCTGCCAGGTCAGCTTCGCCAGGTCGGCCCTCGACCAGCCGCGGTCCAGCAGCTCCGCGATCAGGTTCGGGTAGCCCGAGACGTCGCCGAGGCCGTCCGGGGTGAAGGCCGTGCCGTCGTAGTCGCCGCCGATGCCGACGTGGTCGATGCCCGCCGCCTCGCGCATGTGGTCGAGGTGGTCGGCGACCGTCGCGACCGTGGCGACCGGGCGCGGGGTGCGCTCCTCGAAGGCGCGGTGGACCTTCATCGCCTCGGGGGTGGTGTCGAGGGGGTGCAGGCCGTGCGCGCGCATGTTGTCGTCCGCCGCGGCCGTCCAGTCGACGGCCGCCTGGAGGACGAACTTGGGCACGAACGTCACCATCGCCACTCCGCCGTTGGCGGGCAGGCGTTCGAGGACGTCGTCGGGGATGTTGCGCGGGTGGTCGCACACCGCGCGGGCCGAGGAGTGGGAGAAGATCACCGGGGCGTCGGTGGTGTCCAGCGCGTCGCGCATCGTGGTCGCCGCCACGTGCGAGAGGTCGACGAGCATGCCGAGGCGGTTCATCTCCCGGACCACCTCACGGCCGAATTCCGAGAGGCCGCCGACGCCCGGTTCGTCCGTCGCGGAGTCCGCCCACGCCACGTTGTCGTTGTGGGTGAGGGTCATGTAGCGCACACCGAGCGCGTACAGGCCCCGCAGCGTGCCGAGCGAGTTCGCGATGGAGTGGCCGCCCTCCGCACCCATCAGGGAGGCGATACGGCCCTCCTTGCGCGCCGTCTCCATGTCGGCGGCGGTCAGGGCGGGGGCCAGGTCAGCCGGGTAGCGGGCGAGCAGCTGCCGTACGCAGTCGATCTGCTCCAGCGTCGCGGGCACCGGGTCGGGCAGGTCGCAGGGCACGTACACCGACCAGTACTGGGCGCCGACCCCGCCCTCGCGCAGCCGGGGCAGGTCGGTGTGCAGGCGGGTGTTCTGGTGCCGGGCGACGTCCAGGGCGTCGAGGTCGTACCGGACCTGTTTGCGCAGTGCCCAGGGCAAGTCGTTGTGCCCGTCGACGACCGGGAACTCCCGCAGGAGTTCCCGGGCGGACTGCAAGGACGGCGAGGTCATCGCGTCACTTCCCCGAGTTGAAGCCGAAGCCCGCCGCCGCTCCCTCGACCTTGGAGCGCAGGCGCTTGCCCTTCTCGGTGGCCTGGTCGTTGAGTTCCTGCTGGAACTCCCGCATCCGCTGCAGGAGGTCCTCGTCGTGAGCGGCGAGGATGCGCGCCGCGAGCAACCCGGCGTTGCGGGCGCCGCCGACGGACACGGTGGCCACGGGGACACCGGCCGGCATCTGCACGATCGACAGCAGCGAGTCCATGCCGTCCAGGTACTTCAGCGGGACCGGCACGCCGATGACGGGCAGCGGGGTGACGGAGGCGAGCATGCCGGGCAGGTGGGCGGCGCCGCCCGCGCCCGCGATGATCACCTTCAGACCGCGCTCCGCCGCCTGCTCGCCGTAGGCGACCATCTCGCGCGGCATGCGGTGCGCGGAGACGACGTCGACCTCGTACGCGATCTCGAACTCGTCGAGGGCCTTGGCGGCGGCCTCCATGACGGGCCAGTCGGAGTCGGACCCCATGACGATGCCAACAACAGGGCTCATTCGGTGATCGTGCCTCTCAGGTAGCCGGCTGCGTGACGGGCGCGCTCCAGCACGTCGTCGAGGTCGTCGCCGTAGGTGTTGACGTGGCCCACCTTGCGGCCGGGCTTCACGTCCTTGCCATACATGTGGATCTTGAGCTGCGGATCGCGCGCCATGCAGTGCAGGTACGCCGAGTACATGTCGGGGTAGTCGCCGCCGAGGACGTTGACCATGACCGTCCACTTGGCGCGCGGGCGCGGGTCGCCGAGCGGGAGGTCGAGGACGGCCCGGACATGGTTGGCGAACTGCGAGGTGATCGCGCCGTCCATCGACCAGTGGCCCGAGTTGTGCGGGCGCATCGCCAGCTCGTTGACCAGGATGCGGCCGTCACGCGTCTGGAACAGCTCCACGGCGAGGTGACCGACGACGCCCAGTTCCTTGGCGATCGTGAGCGCGAGCTGCTCGGCCTCGAGGGCCAGCTCGTCGTCCAGGTCGGGGGCCGGGGCGATCACGGTGTCGCAGACGCCGTTCACCTGCCGGGACTCCACGACCGGGTAGGCGACGGCCTGCCCGTGCGGCGACCGTACGACGTTGGCGGCCAGCTCCCGGACGAAGTCGACCTTCTCCTCGGCGAGGACGGGGACGCCGGCACGGAAGGGGTCGGCGGCCTCCTCGACGGAGTCCACCACCCACACGCCCTTGCCGTCGTAGCCGCCGCGGACGGTCTTCAGGACGACGGGGAAACCATCGCCCTCGGCGGCGAACGCGGCGACGTCCTCGGGGTCGCTGACGATCCGGTGCCGCGGGCACGGCACACCGATCGAGTCGAGTTTGGCGCGCATCACGCCCTTGTCCTGGGCGTGCACGAGCGCGTCGGGGCCGGGGCGCACGGGGATGCCGTCCGCCTCCAGGGCCCGCAGGTGCTCGGTGGGCACGTGCTCGTGATCGAAGGTGATCACGTCACAGCCCTGCGCGAAGGCACGCAGCGTGTCCAGGTCGCGGTAGTCGCCGACGACGACGTCGCCGACGACCTGTGCCGCGGAGTCCTGGGGTGTGTCACTGAGGAGCTTGAACCTGATGCCCAGCGGGATGCCTGCCTCGTGGGTCATACGAGCGAGCTGGCCACCGCCGACCATGCCGACTACCGGGAATGTCACGGACCCAGGGTATCGGCCCGGCCAGGGAGGCCGGTTTCCGTCCCAGCGGAGGGCGTTTGGAGTGCCGATTCCGAGGGACTTTCGAAGGGGTACGCGAAGAAAAACTCGGGGGGTTTGCGGAACGGGGTCCAGGTGGCTTTCTTTCCGTCCTCATGTATGGTCCCCGGACATCGTTCACCGGCGCTCGTTAGCATGGCCGGGTTGACGGAGCCGTTCGGCGCCCTCCGCCGAGGGCCTGTTGTCACCGAGCGGCACGAACGACACCAGTGACGCGACCGATTACGACCGACCCGACGGGGGCTGGCGACACCATGGGCAGTGGTTCCACAAGTCTGACGGACAGGCCCCAGGGCGCGGTGCGCCGGAAGTTCGACCGGGTACTGCGCGAGGTCGCCAAGTTCGGCGCGGTCGGCGGAGCGGGACTGCTGGTCAACCTCCTGGTGTTCAACCTCGTGCGGAACGTCACGGGGCTCCAGGTGGTCCGGGCGAGCATCATCGCCACGGTCGTCGCCATCGTCTTCAACTACATCGGCTTCCGCTACTTCACCTACCGGGACCGGGACAAGAGCGGGCGCACCCGTGAGATGACCCTGTTCCTGGTGTTCAGCGCGGCGGGACTGGTGATCGAGAACGGTGTGCTGTACCTGGCGACGTACGGGTTCGGCTGGGACAGCCCGCTGCAGAGCAACGTCTTCAAGTTCCTCGGCATCGGCCTCGGGACGCTGTTCCGCTTCTGGTCGTACCGCACCTGGGTGTTCCGGGCCATTCCGGCGGGGTCGGCGGTGGCGGGCGCCGAGTCGATACTCCAGGAGGCACAGCAGCGGCGCCACGACGAGCACGCGAACCGCTGACCGGCACGAACCGCTGACCGGCGGCATCGCCTTGCCGCCGGTGCAGCACCTCGCCCGGCGTCATGCTGCGAAGGACTTCGCCCGGCGTGATGCGGCGAAGCAGCCGGCTCCTGACCGACCGCTTCACCGGGACCCCCGCTCCCGGTTCACCTCACAGTGGGTTCCGGTTCCTCCGGTTCGGCGGGCACCTTCAGCGGGGTCCGGGACAGGAACAGGCCGAAGACCGGGGGCTTGGCCTGGAGCATCTCCAGACGGCCCCCGTCGGCCTCCGCGAGATCACGCGCCACCGCGAGACCGATGCCCGTGGAGTTGCGGCCGCTGATGGTGCGCTCGAAGATCCGGGAGCCCAGCTCCGGCGGCACCCCCGGCCCCTCGTCCGTGACCTCCACGACCGCCTGGTTGCCGGTGACCCGGGTGCGCAGGGCGACCGTGCCGCCCCCGTGCATGAGCGAGTTCTCGATCAGCGCCGCCAGCACCTGGGCGACCGCCCCCGGCGTCCCCACGGCCCGCAGATGCCGTTTGCCGGAGCTGACGATCGCACGTCCCGCGCTGCGGTAGGCGGGCCGCCATTCGGCGAGCTGCTGCTGGATGACCTCGTCCAGGTCGAAGGAGACGGCGGAGCCGGTGCGCGGGTCACGGGCGTTCGTCAGCAGCCGCTCCACGACGTCCGTGAGCCGCTCCACCTGCGTCAGTGCGATCGTCGCCTCTTCCTTCACCGTGTCCGGGTCGTCCGTGAGCGTGATCTCCTCCAGCCGCATGGACAGCGCCGTCAGGGGTGTGCGCAGCTGGTGCGAGGCGTCGGCCGCCAGGCGCCGCTCGGCGGTCAGCATGCGGGCGATCCGCTCGGCGGAGGAGTCGAGGACGTCGGCGACCCGGTCCAGCTCCGGGACGCCGTACCGCTTGTGGCGCGGCCGCGGGTCGCCGGAGCCGAGGCGCTCGGCGGTCTCGGCGAGGTCGGTCAGCGGGGAGGCGAGACGGTTGGCCTGGCGCACCGCGAGCAGCACCGCCGCGATGATCGCGAGCAGCGCCACCAGGGCGATGATCAGCAGCGTACGGCCGACTTCGCGTGTGACGGCGGATCGGGGCTCCTCGACGCGGACCGTCTCCCCCTCCTCGCCCTTGGTCGTGGAGTGGATGACGTCACCCGTGGGCTGGTTGCCGACCCGGATGCTGGGCTGGCCGGGGATGTCGATCACCGCGTACCTGTCGCCGGTGACCTGGTCCTTGAAGACCGCGGCGCTGACCTTCTCGTCGCCGAGGATCCGGCTGTCCACGATGCTGGCCAGCCGCAGCGCCTCGGAGTCGACGCGCTCCTGGGCGCTGTTGCTGATCGTCCGGGTCTCGACGATCACGAGCGAGACGCCGAAGACCGCGATCACCACGAGGACGACGGCGAGGGTGGACTGGATGAGACGACGACGCACGGGGCCCTCCGGGCGGTGGCTTTACGACGACCAGTGTCCCCCGGGCAGGTCTGGGCCATGGGGTGGGGCCGCGCCCTGAGGGGGCGCGGGGAACTGCGCGACCGGCCACAGGAGACCCGCGGCCGTGGACGCACACCGGACCCACGGCCGTGCACACCGGCCACAACTGCGTGACGCCCTGTGGCCACCCCGAACCACACGGATCCCGGCGGAGCCCAGCGGCAGCGCCTAGTTCTTCTCGAACCGGAAGCCCACGCCCCGTACCGTCGCGATGTACCGCGGGTTCGCCGCGTCGTCGCCCAGCTTCTTGCGGAGCCATGAGATGTGCATGTCGAGGGTCTTCGTGGACGACCACCACGTCGTGTCCCAGACCTCGCGCATCAGCTGGTCGCGCGTGACGACCCGGCCCGCGTCCCGGACCAGGACCCGGAGCAGGTCGAACTCCTTCGCGGTGAGCTGCAGCTCCTCGTCGCCCATCCACGCCCGGTGCGACTCCACGTCGATACGCACGCCGTGCGTGGCGGGCGGCTGCGCGGGCTCGGTGGCGCCGCGCCGCAGCAGGGCGCGGACCCGGGCGAGCAGTTCGGCGAGCCGGAACGGCTTGGTGACGTAGTCGTCGGCGCCCGCGTCGAGGCCGACGACGGTGTCCACCTCGTCGGCCCGTGCGGTCAGGATGAGGATCGGGACGGTGTGGCCCTCGGCGCGCAGCCGGCGGGCCACCTCCAGACCGTCCATGCCGGGCAGCCCGAGGTCCAGCACGACCAGGTCGACGCCGCCCTGCATTCCGGCGTCGAGCGCGGTGGGTCCGTCCTCGCGCACCTCGACCTCGTAACCCTCCCGGCGCAGGGCACGGGCCAGCGGCTCCGAGATGGACGCGTCGTCCTCGGCGAGCAGTACACGGGTCATGGGGTGATGGTAGTCCGCCCAGGACAAGAGCAAAGGTGTGAGCGCGAGTGTGATGGCGGCTGCGAATTCTTACCTGTACCTGGGACGATGCGGCGGCGTCGCCGTCCGTGACGCTGTGTGGTCACGCCTGCACCTCTTGGGGGCCATTTGGGCATAGACCTTCGAATGGGTGACCATAGTTCCGTAACTACCTGTGATCCGCGTCTCAAGTCCTTCCATATCCGGCCCTGCCCTGCCGTATGGTGAAGAGAACGCCTGTAGCACCAACAGGGACCTTTGGCGGTAGCTCGACGCTGAAGGTCTCTTTTGTGTGCGGGCTGGCCTCCTCCCAGCCTTGAAGGAATGACCTGTGGCCGGGCCTTGAGCGCTCAACGCGCGTAGAGGCGTGGATGCCGGTGGTCGCCGTCCATCGCTCCGTGATCCGGGGCGTACACCCCGTGGGCGTGGGGCGGACGTCCGATCCCGCCGGTGCCGGCCGTCCCCCCACGGGCGCGTGCCGCTCGTGCAGCGCGTCCCGACCAGCAAGGAACGACCATGGCGTCCAGCCTGACGAAGGACTCGGTCCGCCCGGGCACCCCCGGATCCGAGAAGACCTTCTTCGGCCACCCCCGCGGACTGGCCACACTCTTCATGACGGAGATGTGGGAGCGTTTCTCCTACTACGGCATGAAGGCCCTCCTCCCGCTGTACCTGGTGGCACCGGGCGGCCTGCACCTGAGCGCGGCCACTGCGACCGCGATCTACTCGGTGTACGTGTCGCTCGTGTACCTGCTCGCCCTGCCGGGCGGCTGGTTCGCCGACCGCGTCCTCGGTCCCCGCAAGACGGTCGCCGTGGCGGGCTTCGTCATCATGCTGGGCCACCTCACGCTGGCCCTGCCGTCCTCCGGCACCTTCTTCGCCGGTCTCGGCCTGGTCGCGATCGGCTCGGGCCTGCTGAAGGCGAACATCTCGACGATGGTCGGCCACCTCTACGAGGGCCCGGACGACCCGCGGCGCGACGGTGGCTTCACCGTCTTCTACATCGGCATCAACCTGGGCGCCTTCGCCGCGCCGCTGGTCATCGGCACCGTCGGTGAGAGCGTCAACTGGCACCTGGGCTTCGCGCTCGCCGCGCTCGGCATGGCGCTCGGCCTCGGCCAGTACCTGCTCGGCCGCCGTCACCTGAGCCCCAGCTCGGAGGTCGTGCCCACCCCGCTGTCGGCCGAGCAGAAGAAGGCCACCCTCACCAAGGCCGCCCTGTGGGCGGGCGTCGCGGTCGTCTTCTACGCGATCGTCGGCTTCTCCGGCGTCTACACGCTGAACTGGCTGCTGGTCCCGATCACCCTCGCCGGCCTGATCATCCCGATCCTGGTCATCGCCCGCATCAAGCGGGACAAGGAACTGGACCGCACCGAGCAGTCGAGGATGACGGCGTACATCTGGTTCTTCGTCGCCGCGGCCGTGTTCTGGATGATCTACGACCAGGGCGGCTCGACGGTCTCGCTGTTCGCCGACTCCGCGGCGAAGAACACGATCTTCGGCTGGAACTTCCCGGTCTCCTGGTACCAGTCGGTCAACCCGGTCATGATCATGGCGCTGGCCCCGGTCTTCGCCTGGGCGTGGCTGGCGCTGGCCCGGCACGGCAAGGAGCCGAGCACCGCGGTGAAGTTCGCGATGGGCCTGGTCCTGATCGGCGCGTCCTTCTTCCTCTTCCTCGCCCCGCTGGCGATCGCCGACGGCGGTCACAAGGCGGCCGCGATGTGGCTGGTGGCGATCTACTTCGTGCAGACCATCGGTGAGCTGACGCTGTCCCCGGTGGGTCTGTCGGTCACCACGAAGATGGCGCCGGCGAAGTACGCCTCCCAGATGATGGGTGTCTGGTTCCTGGCCGTCACCGCCGGTGACGCCACGACCGGTCTGCTGTCCATCGCGGGCGTCGACCTGAACAAGACGGGCATCGTGACCCTGCAGGCCGCGCTCGCCGTGGTCGCCGGTCTTGCGGTGTGGATGTACCGCAGCAAGGTCAAGGAGCTCATGGGCGACGTGCACTGACGTCTGTCCCCGGCTCTCGGAGGGCCGCCGCACCCACGTGGGTGCGGCGGCCCTCCGCCGTTCTCCGGGGTCAGCGGACGCGGCGGGGCAGGAACGTGAAGACCGCGCCGCCCAGCAGGATCGCCGTTCCCGCCACCAGGCCCAGGGCCTTGAGGGTGCCGTGGTCGTCCGCGCCCGTCTGGGCCAGGCCGCCGCCTGTCGTACCCCCGGCCGTCGTACCCCCGGCCGTCGTGCCGCCGCCCGCGGTCCCGCCGCCCGTCGTACCGCCCGACGACGTGCCTCCGGACGTCCCGCCCGGCTGCCGCGCGGTGTCCAGCGTCAGCGACACCTCCGTCTTCGTCGGTGTGCACGTCGTGGTGGTGCCGAGGGCCTTGATGGTCAGCACGCCCGGCGACAGCGTCGACTCCCCGTCGGCGCCCGGTCTGTAGGTTCCCGTCAGATCCGGGATCGCGATCGGCTCGCCCGACTTGATGTCCTGGGCGTTCGCCGGGCCCTCGACGTGGACCGTACCCTTGTCCGCGCCGCCCACCACGACCTCCATCGACGGTTTCACCGAGCCTTTGGGGATGTCCGCCGGGCTGTTCATCACCGACTTCTTGAACCGCACGGTGAGATCGAAGTTCCCGCCCGCCTTCTTCGCGTCGATCTGCACCGGCGACGTGGCGCTCTTGTCCCCGATGGGCGTCTTGCAGGCGTACGGGACCTGGACCTCCTTGCCCGTGAAGTCCGTCTGCCCGCCGGTCGCACTCGCGCTCGCCGTCGGGGACGTCGCGGAGGAGGTGGCCGTGGGGGACGTCGCGGTGGAGGACGCGGTCGGCAGGCCCGTCGGCGGGGTGGTCGGGAGGAGCGTCGTCGGCACCACCGTCGGCAGCCCGCCCGTCGTACCGCCCGCTCCGCCGCTCCCGCCGGTCACCTTGATGGTCGCCGCCGGTCCCACCGTCTCCTTCGGAGTGCACTTGGTGTCCGTGGAGATCGGCTTGTTGACGTTGATGGTGTACGCGTCCGGTGTCAGCGTCACCTCGCCCGCCGCCGTCAGTTTCAGGGTGCCCGTCATGCCGGACAGCTTCATGTCGCTGTTCTTGGGGATCGGCGGGTTCGACCGCGGCCCCTCCATGGCGATGTCGGCGGTCTGCGCGCCGCCCGCCTTCAGCGTGCCGGTCGGCTTGACCGTGTCCTTGTCCAGGTCGAGCACGTCGGGGTTCTTGGACGCGGCCTGCACGAACTTCCAGCCGACCGTGACCTCGTCGCCGGCCTTGGCCTCGGCCGGTGCCGTGATCTCCACCTTCGTGGTGCCCTCGACCGGGGGCAGCCCGGAGATCGAGGGCGGGATGCACTCGGTGGCGTACGACACCTCGGCCGCCTGGGCCGGTGCCACGGCGACGCCGAGCAGAAGCCCCGCACCGCACAGCATCATTGCCGCTCCGGCCGCGGCCGCCCTTCCGCCGCTGTTCCCGGCCGCGCTCCTTCCGCCTGTCGCCTTGGACACTCTCCGTTGCGTTCTCACGTGTTTCCCTTCGTCGGGGTCGCCGGACCGTCCTCGTGCGGTGCGGAGAGCCGGCCACTCGCCGCGGTCCCCGGATCCGTGTCCGGGGTGAACCACGGCAGGGCCGAAGTGGGGCTGGTCCTCGCGGGAGCGGGCGGTTTCGGCAGGGGCAGGGCGACGCCGGGCAGCCGAAGGCCCCGGTGGCGTACCACCGCGCCGCGCGGCCGGACCCGGTCCACGACCGCCATGCCGACGCGGTAGGCGGCCGCCGGCACGACCACGCAGACCAGGACCCAGAAGACGGTCACGCCCCAGGGCCGGGCGACACCCCAGGGCTGCTCCGCGAGGACCTTGCCGCCGTATTCGAGGGAGACCGTGTAGTCGCCGTGGGCGCCCGCCGTGAGCTCCACCGGCAGCCTGATCTCCGCCTTCCTGCCGGGCGCGACCGTGCCGTGCCACTGCCGCTCGTCCCACTGCGGCGCGAACACGCCGTGCGAGGTGCCGACCCGGAAGACGGGATCCTTCACCGGCGACGAGCCCACGTTGCCGACCGTGAACACGACCGTGCGCTGCGGTGGTGCCCCGAACCAGGTCAGCAGCCCACTGGAGCCGTCGAGACGGGTGTCCGTCAGCACCGAAAGACGTCCGGCGGCGGACTCGGCGGGCAGCGGCTTGACGGGGTGCCCGGCGACCTGGAAGGCCGCGTCGGCGGTGACCCCGGCCCCGGTGACGGTGGCGACGTGCACCACGCAAGGGCACGGCGCGGGCGGCTCGGCCACCGGCAGCCTCTTGCTGAAGTGGCCCCGCGCGTCCGTCGTGACGGCCCGTCCGTCCGCGTTGGCGCAGGAGTTGGTGCCGCCGATCACTCCCCGGGACGGCGCGGCCTGCCCGCAGATGAGGATCATCAGCAGGGTCTTCGCCCGCCAGCCGCTGCCCGACACGGTGACCGAACCTCCCGTGCCCGCCTGGGACACGGACAGCTCGACTGCCGGTTCGGCGGCGCCCCAGGCGGGTGCCGCCAGGGGCGCAAGGACGAGCACCAGCACCGCCACCAGTGCGGAGACACGCCCCTTCACCTCGGCGCTCCCGTCAACTCGGCGTCGGGCCGCGCTCGTCCGCCGGTCAGCCGGTCCGGCGGCCGGTGCCTGCGGCGCCGTACGACGGCACCGGCGACCGCAGCCGCGAGCAGCCCCGTCCCGCCGCCCGCCACCGCGCCCCACGGCACGAACCGCGCCGACGCGCCCCCGGAAGCGTGCGCCCCGCCCGCCGCCGTGACCATGAGCCGGACGTGCACCGCGTCGAGCGCCGGATGGTGCGGCCACGGCTCGGCGAGCCGGACCCGGCGGCCGGGCGGCAGGTCGAGGGGCAGGGTGCGCTCCGGGCGGTCCAGGACCCGGCCGAGGACACCGTCGGCACGCACGGCGAGCCTCGGGGTCAGCACGGTCGTACCGCGGTTGACCAGTTCGTAGGAGATCCGTCCGCCGCCCACCGCCACGTGCTCCACGGTCAGCGCGGACAACGCAGGTCCGACGACGCGGAGTCGGAGGCGCAGGGCGGTGGAACGGCCGCCCGCGCTCGCCACGATCGAGCCCGGGTGGTCGCCGGGTGCTGCTCCCGCGGGCACCACCACGGTGAACGGCACGTCGGCGCGGGTACGGGCGGGCACGGTCACCGCGAGGGTGCGCACCGGGATCCGGTGCCCTCCCGTGGTGCGTGCGAAGGCGATCCAGGGGCCGGAGTCCCCCGGCGCTCCCCGTTCCCCGTGGTCGCCGCTCAGCCGGACGGTCAGCGGCCGCCCGCCCGGGTTGCGCACCGACACCGCGTCCTCGAGGACCGTCCCGGGCTCGCCCTCCGCGTATACGTACGGCCGCCCGCCCGCACCGCCCAGGGACCAGCCGGCGTCGGCGACGGCGGGCGCGGCGACCAGCGGGCTCGCACAGGCGACGGCGAGAGCGAGGGCGGAGGCGGGGCGGACGTACGGCATGGCGGCTCCTGCTGGTACGGGTGCGGCTCAGTGCCGTACCGCCGGGTTGCGGCGGGTCAGCCACAGCACCCCGGCCGCGCCGGCGAGCAGGACGGTGCCGCCGAGGGTGCCGAGGGCGACCACGGAGTCCTCGGGTCCGGTCTGCGGCAGCCGCCCGCCGGAGGCGGAGCCGCTCGGGGCGGAACCGGATGTGCCGCCGCCGGCCGCCGTGACGTCGAGGGTCAGGGACGGGCCGGGGCGGTTGGCGGGCGTGCACGTGGTCGTCGTACCGAGCGCCTTGATGGTGAGCACACCCGCGGTGAAGGTGACCTTGCCGGTCTTCCTGGGCGTGTACGTGCCGCTCAAGTCGCTGATCTTGATGGGGGTGTCGGCGGGGATCGCCGCCTGGTTGGCCGGGCCCGTGACGGTCAGGGTGCCGCTGTCGGCGCCGCCCAGCACGATCGTGGCGCTCGGGTTCATCGCGCCCTTGCCCAGTTCCACCGGGCTGGAGGAGACGCCCTTCTGCCAGGACATGGTGATCCCGTAGCCGCTGCCGCTCCTGACGCCCTTGATGTCGATGGGCGAGACGGCGCTCTTGTCGCCGATCGGCGTCCTGCACTGGTAGTTGACGTCGACGACGTCGGCCCGGGCCACGGGAGCGGCCATCAGGACCGCCGAGCCGGCCAGGGCAGCGGCGGACGCCAGCGCCGCGCTTCGCTTGTGGTACGACACGGTCCCCTCATTCCTGACGGCACATCAGATCGGCCGTCAAGGTACGCCCGGGGCCGTGGGGAGGGAAGACACAGTGCGCGCGGGATCCGTGGCGATCCGGCGCGCGAGGCGTGTCGCACGAAAGGAGGATTCGAACCGCGGGTAACCGGAGGTCAGCCACCCAGGAGGCGGCCGAGCGGAGTCACGCGGGCGCGCGTAGCCGCGTCATGCCGGCCCACCTGGCCGCTTCACGCGGGTGCACCGAGCCGTGTCACGCGGGCGCACCGAGCCGTGTCACGCGGGTGCGCCGAGCTCCGCCCACACCGTCTTGCCGGCGACGCCGGGGGTCCTGACGACGCCCCAGTCCAGGCAGAGCCGCTGCACGATGAACATCCCGTGGCCGCCGGGGCGTCCGGCGCGGTGCGGAGTGCGCGGGGCGGGCTGGCCGGAGCCCCGGTCGGAGACCTCGATGCGCAGCACCTTGTTGTCGCACGCGATCCACAGTTCTTCGGGACCCTCGGCGTGCAGGCACGCGTTGGTGACCAGTTCGGAGACGACGAGCAGCACGTCCTCGGCCGCGGCCCGCTGGTCGGCGGTGGCGGCGGGCAGCCAGCCCCATGCGTACAGCGCCTGGCGGGTGAAGTCGCGGGCGAGCGGAACGACACCGCTCTCGCCCGCGAAGCTCATCCTTCGGACCTGCCGGCCGGAGGAGGACTCCGCCTCCACGGGTGCACCGGACGGGGCGCCCTCACCCGACGGGCCCTGCGCGGGCGTTCCGGAAGCGCCGCTGGGCTCGGGGCCGCGGTCGCCCGGCGAGTAGGGCCGGGTGGTGCTCATCAGCGCTTCACCTCACCGATTCACCAGTTCACGATTCAAGACTCAGTACGGGGGCCGACGTCGTATCCGTCGGTTGTTGCTCGTGCCGTGCGTTCGAGGCCCTTTTCTTGCGGCTTTCGCCCTCACTGCCGACGTGGTCAGCATGTCTCCTGCCCGAGCGGACCGCTGGAACACCCATGGATTCGGCCGGGGAACTGTGACGCGCGTAACGTGCTGCTAACGCGGAGGGATCCGGGACGCGAACCATCGGCGGTGTCACTCGGCCAGCGCCGCGTCCAGCGTGTCGTGGACGGTGAAGACGGCGTCCGCCCCGGTGATCTCGAAGACCCGGGCCACCACCGGCTGCATCCCCACGAGATGGACCCCACCGCCCGCGGACTCGGCCTTCAGCCGGGCGGAGAGCAGGACGTTCAGCCCGGTGGAGTCGCAGAACTCCAGCCCCGAGCAGTCGACGACCAGGCGCGAGAACCCCTTCTCGAGGCAGTCCTCGAGAGGTTCGCGCAGCAGATCGGCGGTGTGGTGATCCAACTCACCCGCCGGGGTCACGACGGCACTCGTGCCTTCTTGTCGCACCTCGACCAGAAGCCGGCCCGACTGTGCGCTGCCGACCGTCCCGCGGTCCATGCCGTCTCTCTCCCGACCGTCGTGGTTGATGCTGGACGCCCTCGAACATTACGCCCTCTGTGCGCCTCTCGACACCCGAACAACCCCACCAATTCGGACATTTCGCCACAGTACGCACTTGCGAACGGTCAACGAAAGCGGGTAGGGCTAGTACAGACACCTATTCAACACGGCCGGCTTTGGAGGGCGCCGCACACCGCAGTGCACATATGGGCATCGGCGGCCATATGCCGACAACGATGGAGGACATCATGTCACCCCGGCTCGACGCATCGCAGACCCAGAGGGCGACGTCGACACCCCCCCTGGATCGACCGGACCACGGCTACGGCCTGGCCGACCACGAAGGCCCCACCGGGTCCGACGGCCTTGCCGATCTACCGGAGATTCCCCCGTACGACGAAGTGGGACCGGTCGACGCCCGGGCCCTTTCCAAGACTCTCTTCGAGCGGCTCGAGTCACTCGAAGAAGGCACGCACGAATATTCGTACGTGCGCAACACGCTCGTCGAACTGAACCTGGCCCTGGTGAAGTTCGCCGCCTCCCGCTTCCGCTCGCGCAGCGAGCCGATGGAGGACATCATCCAGGTGGGCACGATCGGCCTGATCAAGGCCATCGACCGGTTCGAACTCAGCAGGGGCGTGGAGTTCCCCACCTTCGCGATGCCGACGATCGTCGGCGAGATCAAGCGCTTCTTCCGCGACACGTCCTGGTCGGTCCGCGTCCCGCGCCGGCTGCAGGAGCTGCGCCTCGACCTGGCCAAGGCCGGCGACGAACTGGCGCAGAAGCTCGACCGCGCACCCACCGTGGCCGAGTTGGCCGAGCGCCTCGGCATCTCCAACGAGGAGGTCGTCGAGGGCATGGCCGCGTCGAACGCGTACACGGCCAGCTCCCTCGACGCCCAACCCGAGGAGGACGACTCCGAGGGCGCGCTCGCGGACCGCATCGGCTACGAGGACCACGGGCTCGAAGGCATCGAGTACGTCGAGTCCCTGAAGCCGCTGATCGCCGAACTTCCGCAGCGTGACCGGAAGATCCTCTCGCTGCGCTTCGTGGCCAACATGACGCAGTCGGAGATAGGCGAGGAGCTGGGCATCTCGCAGATGCACGTGTCACGGCTGCTGTCCCGCACCCTGGGACGCCTGCGGAAGGGACTCACCGTCGAGGAGTGAGTCCCGCCGCGGTGGGCAGCGAGTGAGGCGCGCCGCGATGTGCGGTGAGTGACGCACGCCATGTGGCACCTGCCGAGTGGCACCAGCCGCCCGGTGTCCGGCCGAATCCCAGAACTCGGCCGGGCACCGGGCGACTTGCGTTCGGCAGCCGCCTCACAGGTCGTTCCCCGGCCGTTCATCACCTGCTCACAACGTGTTCCCTGGTTACCCGCGGGAACCCCTTTTCCCGCAGAGTGACTTCCCTCACTATGGTCACCCCATACCGGCCGGTAAGTCTGGGTCCCAGGCATGCCCGCCGACACACGCGGGCTGCGAGGAGGCAGCGGGATGACCCGGGCGGAGCGGGACGACGACGATGACGTCGAGGCCGGCGGCGGCATGCACGGTACGGTGCCCGACGCCCGCCTCACCGATCTGCTGAGGACGGACACCCCCACTGCGTATCCAGCTCTGCGCGAACTACGCATCCGCCATCGCACCGCTGTCCTCGACTACGCACGGCTGTGCACGGTCGACGAGACGGCGGCCCGGCAGCTGACCGCGCAGGCGTTCGCGCTCGCGGCCCGCGACACCGCCCGCGGCACCGACCCGCGCGGCCCCTGGCGCCACCGGCTCCTGCTGCTCGCGGGCCGGGCGACCCAGGCATGGGCGACGGACGAGCGCGCCGCCCGGCTCGATCCGGGACTGCTCGCGCAGCTGCGCACGGCCGGGCCCGAGGGCGTGGCTCCGGCCATGCTGACGGCGTTCCAGGCGCTGCCGGTCCGGGTGCAGGGGCTGGTCTGGTACGGCGTCGTCGACCAGGAGCCGCCGGAGCGCACGGCGGTCCTGCTCGGCCTGTCCCCGCAGGACGTGGCGTACGACATCGAACCGGCGTTCAAGGCGCTGCGCGAGTCGGTCCTGAAGAACCGGCTCGCCGGCTCGGGCAACCCCCGCTGCCAGGACTTCCGGCGGCTCATCGAGGAGTCGATGCGCCCCGACAAGCCTCGCTACAGCGCCGATCTGCACGCCCACATGGCGTACTGCGTGCACTGCGCCACCGCGTACGAGGAGCTGTCGCACCTGCGGGACGCCCCGCGTACGGCACTGGCGGAGGGGCTGCTGCCGTGGGGCGGCGCCGCGTACGTGAGGGGCGACGGGGAGGAGCAGAGCGCGGCCGCCGGACCCCGGCTCGCCGACTGGTGGCCGTCGCGGCGGTTCGCGCTGGCGGCGACGGCCGTGGGCGTGGCGCTGGCTCCGCTGCTGGTCTACCTGATGACCTCGGGTGGTTCGCAGCCGGCCCGGGCCGCGAGCGAGATCCGCAGGCCGACGCCGCCGCCCGTGGTGACGGTGACGGCGACCGTCTCGGTGACGCCGTCGTCCTCGCCCTCGCCGTCCCCCTCCCCCACTCCGGCGGCGACGTCGCCGAGCCCGGCGCCGGCGCCCTCGCGCACGGCGACCACGCACCCGGCGTCCCCGAAACCGAAGCCTCCCGCCGCGCATCCGCCGAACGGCACGTACGCCCAGGTCGTGAACGTCGCCTCGGGTCTGTGCCTGGACATCCGCGACGGGGTGATGGACCTGGGCACGGACGTCGTCACCGCCCCGTGCACGTCGTCCCCGACGCAGCGCTGGCGCGTCGACACGGCGCGCGGCGTCCTGCAGTCGGAGGCCGACCCGGCCTTCTGCCTGGACAGCCGCGGCTCCACCTACCGGGGCGTCGGCATCTGGGAGTGCTCCTCGGTCGACGGCCGCAACGGGCAGAACCTGCGCTTCACGGTCGACTCCCGCGGAGTGATCCGCCCGGCGATCGCTCCCGACCACGCGGTCACGCCCTACGGCGACGACACGGTGTTCCTGATACCCGATCAGGGCGCCGACGGCCAGCGCTGGAAGGCGGGGGCGGCCTGACGGGTGTCCGAGGGCTAGGCGACCCTCCGGCCCCGGCGCCACACCTCGTCGACCAGGGGCACGCCCGGGCGGTAGGCGAGGTGGACGTGGCTCGGGGCGTCGAGGATCGCCAGGTCCGCGTAGGCGCCCGGGGTGAGACGGCCGACGTCCGTGCGGCGCAGGGCGCGGGCGCCGCCCGCCGTGGCCGACCAGAGCGCCTCGTCCGGGGTCATACGCATGTCCCGCACGGCGAGGGCGATGCAGAACGGCACGGAGGACGTGTAGGACGAGCCGGGGTTGCAGTCCGTGGACAGGGCGACCGTGACGCCCGCGTCGAGGAGGCGGCGGGCGTCCGGCCACTCGGCGCGGGTGGAGAACTCCGCGCCCGGCAGCAGGGTGGCGACCGTGTCGCTGTTCGCGAGGGCGTCGACGTCGGCGTCCGTCAGGTGCGTGCAGTGGTCGGCGCTGGCCGCGCCGAGTTCGACGGCGAGCTGCACGCCCGGGCCGTACGACAGCTGGTTGGCGTGGACCCGCGGGTGCAGGCCCTTCTCCCGGCCCGCGGTGAGGATCGCGCGGGCCTGGTCGCCGTCGAAGGCGCCCTTCTCGCAGAAGACGTCGATCCAGCGGGCGTGCGGTGCGCAGGCGTCGAGCATCTCACCGGTGACCAGGGCCACGTAGGCGGCCGGGTCGTCGGCGTAGTCGGGGGAGACGATGTGGGCGCCGAGGTAGGTGACCTCGTCGGTGTGCGCGGAGGCGATCCGAAGGGCGCGCTCCTCGTCGTGGACCGTGAGGCCGTAGCCGGACTTGGTCTCCAGGGTGGTGGTGCCCTGGCGGAGGGCCTCGGTGAGGTGGCGGACGAGGTTGGTCTCCAGTTCCGCGTCCGTCGCGGCCCGCGTCGCGGCCACCGTGGTGCGGATGCCGCCCGCCGAGTAACCGCGGCCCGACATGCGGGCGTTGAACTCCTCGGTGCGGTCGCCCGCGAAGACCAGGTGCGAGTGGGAGTCCACGAAGCCCGGGACCACCGCGCGGCCGCCGGCGTCGACCCGATTGTCAGTGGCGGGTGCTTTGCTCGACTCACCGGTCCAGGAGACGCGGTCGCCGTCGATGACGAGGGCCGCGTCCCGGATCAGTCCAAGGGGGGACCTGTCACCGAGGGAGGGGTCGTTGGTGACCAGGCTGGCGATGTTGGTGATGACGGTGCTGCTCATGGGTTCCTCGTGGGTGGCCGGGCCGTCGGCGGGCGGCGTCGCGGACGTGTGGCTTCGGGTCGTCAGGCGCGCAGGGCTTCGACGGCGTCCGCCAGCGCCCGTGGCACGTCGGGTACGAGCAGGTGGGCTCCGTCGCGGACGACGTGCCTGCCGCCCACGACCGTATGGCGCACATCCGCTGCCGTCGCGGCGAATACGGCCGTCTCGGCGCCCAGCCGTGGCAGGGGCCCCGCGGTCCTGACCGAGTCGAGCGCGATCGTCGTGAAGTCGGCGAGCGCACCCGGCTCCAGGACACCCGCGCCGTCCCAGCCGAGCGCGGCGTGCCCGTCCGCGGAGGCGGCCCGCAGCAGGGCGGCCGCCGTCCAGTGGCCGCGGGTGCGGGTGCGCAGCCGCTCGTTCAGCTCCATCGCACGGGCCTCCTCGAACAGGTCGATGACGGCGTGGCTGTCGGAGCCGAGACTGAGCGGCGAGCCGGCCGCCTGGAGGGCCGGGGCCGGGCCGATGCCGTCGGCCAGGTCCCGCTCGGTGGTGGGGCACATGCAGGTGCCGGTGGCGGTGGAGCCGATCAGCCGGATGTCCTCGTCCGTCAGGTGTGTGTTGTGCACGCCGGTGGTGCGCGGCCCGAGGACGCCGTGGTCGGCGAGGAGCTGCGTCGGAGTGCGGCCGTGTGCCTGCCGGCAGGCGTCGTTCTCGGCCGTCTGCTCGGACAGGTGCACATGCAGCGGGGCCCGCCGCTCCTGCGCCCAGCGCGCCACCGTCTCCAGCTGTCCGGCGGGCACCGCCCGTACGGAGTGGATCGCCGCACCGATCCGTGCGTGATCGCGTTCCTTGAGAACTGAACAGCGTTCCGCCCAGGCCTCGGCCGTGCCGTCGGAGAAGCGGAGCTGGTGGGTGTCGGGCGGTTGCCCGAAGCCGGAGGACAGGTAGGCGGTGTCGAGGAGGGTGATGCGGATACCGGCCTCGGCGGCGGCCGCGATCAGCGCCTCCCCCATGGCGTTGGGGTCGGCGTAGGGGGTGCCGCCGGGGGCGTGGTGCACGTAGTGGAACTCGCCGACGGCGGTGACCCCGGCCAGCGCCATCTCCGCGTACACGGCACGGGCGAGCGCGTGGTACGTGTCCGGGGTCAGTCTGTCCGCGAACGAGTACATGACCTCACGCCAGGTCCAGAAGGTCCCCGAGCCGATCTGGACGGTGCCGCGCAGGGCACGGTGGAAGGCGTGGCTGTGGGCGTTGGCGAGTCCGGGCAGGGTCAGCCCGCGCAGGACCTCGGCGCCGGGCGGTGGGGCGCCGACGCCGGTGCGGACCGCGGTGATGCGCCCGTCGGCCACCTCCAGGGCGACACCCGGCTCGACGACCGGGTCGAGCCAGGCGTGCTCCAGCCAGTACGTCCGTGTCACCTGCACACCAGCCCTTCCAGTACGTCGGCGAGTGCGGCCACCCCGGCCAGGCAGTCGTCCTCGGCGGCGTACTCGGCCGGGGAGTGCGACACGCCCGTGGGGTTGCGCACGAACAGCATGGCGGTGGGGACGCTCCCGGAGAGGATCCCGGCGTCGTGTCCCGCCCCGGTCCCGAGGACGGGCACGGCCAGGTCGGTGTCCCGGCCGAGGATGCGCGCAAGTTCGTCCCGCAGGGCGTGGTCGAACTCGACGACCGGCGTGAACGACTCGCGCACCACGTCCAGATCGACACCGTGCGTCTCGGCGTACTCCCGGGCCGCCTTCTGGATGCCGCCGACCACGGTGTCGAGGCTCGCCTGGTCGGCGGCGCGGGAGTCGAGCCAGCCCCGGACGAGGGACGGGATCGCGTTGACCCCGTTGGGCTCGACGGCGATCTTTCCGAAGGTGGCCACGGCACCGGCGAGTTCGGCCTCGCGACGGGCGGCGAGCACGGTCTCGGCGTACGGCAGCATGGGGTCGCGCCGGTCGGCGAGCCGGGTGGTCCCCGCGTGGTTGGCCTCGCCCCGGAAGTCGAACCGCCACCGCCCGTGCGGCCAGATGGCACTGGCGACTCCCACGGTGTCCCCGCTGAGGTCGAGCGCCCGCCCCTGCTCCACGTGCAGCTCGACGAACGCGCCGATACGGCCGAGCCGCTCCGGATCGGGCCCGATGGCGTCGGGGTCGTACCCTGCGGCCTCCATGGCCTGCGGCAAGGTGACCCCGTCACCGTCGGTCAGCCGGTGCGCCTGCTCGCGGGTGAGCTGCCCGGCGGCGAGCCGCGACCCGACGCAGGCGAGCCCGAACCGGGCGCCTTCCTCGTCGCCGAAGTTGACGATGCCCAGGGGCTTGGCGAACCGGACGTTCCTGCTCCGCAGCTCGTCGAGCGCGGCGAAGGCGGACACGACCCCGAGAGGCCCGTCGAAGGCCCCGCCGTCGGGCACGGAGTCGAGGTGGGAGCCGGTGACCACGGCGTCCCCCTGGGCGGGGTCCCCGAGCCAGGCCCACTGGTTCCCGTTCCGGTCGACCTCGTGGACCAGCCCCCGGGCTTCGGCCTGCTCCTCGAACCAGGCACGGCACTCGGCATCGGCACCGCTCCAGGCGAAGCGGCGGTAGCCGCCGGAGGCGGAGTCGCGGCCGACCGGCAGCAACTCCGCCCACATGCTGTGGAAGGTCACGCGTCGTCACCCTCGCGCATCGGGACCCGCACGCCCCGCTCCCCGGCGACGGACTCCGCGATGTCGTACCCGGCGTCGACGTGCCGGATGACACCCATCCCGGGGTCGTTGGTGAGGACCCTGCGGATCTTCTCGCCGGCCAGCGCGGTGCCGTCGGCCACCGTCACCTGCCCGGCGTGGATGGACCGGCCCATCCCCACACCACCACCGTGGTGGATGGACACCCACGACGCGCCGGACGCCACGTTGACCATGGCGTTCAGCAGCGGCCAGTCCGCGATCGCGTCGGACCCGTCGAGCATCGCCTCCGTCTCTCGGTACGGCGAGGCGACGGACCCGCAGTCGAGGTGGTCACGGCCGATGACGATCGGCGCGCTCAGCTCCCCGCTCGCCACCATGTCGTTGAACCGCTCACCGGCCTTGTCCCGCTCCCCGTACCCGAGCCAGCAGATACGCGCCGGAAGGCCCTGGAAGTGGACCCGCTCACCGGCCATCTTGATCCAGCGCGCGAGGGACTCGTTCTCGGGGAAGAGCTCGAGGATCGCCTTGTCGGTCTTCGCGATGTCCGCCGGGTCGCCCGACAGCGCCGCCCACCGGAACGGGCCCTTGCCCTCGCAGAACAGCGGCCGGATGTAGGCGGGGACGAACCCGGGGAAGGCGAACGCCCGCTCGTAACCCGCGAGCTGCGCCTCGCCACGGATCGAGTTGCCGTAGTCGAAGACCTCCGCACCGGCGTCCATGAAGCCGACCATGGCCTCGACGTGCCGGGCCATCGACTCGCGCGCACGGGTGGTGAAGCCGGCCGGGTCCTTGGCGGCGTATGCGGCCATGTCCTCGAAGGCGACGCCGACCGGCAGGTACGACAGCGGGTCGTGGGCCGAGGTCTGGTCGGTGACGATGTCGATGGGGGCGCCCATGGCGAGGAGCTGCGGCACCAGCTCGGCGGCGTTGCCGAGGACGCCGATGGACAGCGGACGGCGGGCGTCGCGCGCCTCGACGGCCAGCTGGAGGGCGTGCTCCAGGGAGTCGGCCTTCACGTCCAGGTACCGGTGCTCGATGCGGCGCTCGATGGCCCGGGGGTCGCAGTCGATGCAGATCGCGACGCCGTCGTTCATGGTGACGGCGAGCGGCTGGGCGCCGCCCATGCCGCCGAGCCCGGCGGTAAGAGTGATCGTCCCGGCGAGGGTGCCGCCGAACTTCTTGGCGGCGACGGCGGCGAACGTCTCGTAGGTGCCCTGCAGGATGCCCTGGGTGCCGATGTAGATCCAGGAGCCGGCGGTCATCTGCCCGTACATCGTCAGGCCGAGGGCCTCCAGGCGGCGGAACTCCTCCCAGTTGGCCCAGTCGCCGACGAGGTTGGAGTTGGCGATGAGGACGCGCGGCGCCCACTCGTGGGTCTGCATGACGCCGACGGGGCGGCCGGACTGGACGAGCATCGTCTCGTCCTGCTTGAGGGTCTGCAGCGTGCGGACCATCGCGTCGAAGGAGCGCCAGTCGCGCGCGGCCTTGCCGGTGCCGCCGTAGACGACGAGCTTGTCGGGGTGCTCGGCGACCTCGGGGTCGAGGTTGTTCTGCAGCATCCGCAGGGCGGCCTCCTGCTGCCATCCCAGGGCGCTCAGTTCGGTGCCGCGGGGCGCTCGGACACCACCGGGGGGCGGCCCGTAGGGCCTCGATTGAGGGTGGTGGCGGGAGACGGGCGGGAGGGGTCCTGACATGGTCTGCCTCCTGGTGGACGGCGTCACGCGGCGGGGGCGCGCGGGACTGTTGCAGTGGTTATTCACATCCTGACTTCCTGAATAGAACTAGTCAATACGTCCTTGCGTCAGCAGGGCGGAGGCCGGGATGTTTGGCTGGAGGCATGACCGCAGACGGTGACACGGGGACGGGGGACGCGGTGGGCGTGGCGAACAGCGGGACAGGGGCACGCGGCGACGGCCGCGACGCCGAGCGGGTGGCGCGGCGCGACGACGCCGTGCGGGCCGCCGTCGAACACGGGCTGCTGGGGCCGGACGGCCCCCTCGTCGGCCTGCTGGACGTCGTGGGCATCCGGGACTCGGCGGCGGCGCTGCGGGCGGCCTTCGACGCGGTGGTGGCGCCGGGGACGCCGGTGCTGCACGCGTTCGCGGTCAAGGCGACCCCGCTGGTGCCGGTGCTGCGGCTGCTGTGCGAGGCGGGCATCGGCGCGGAGGTGGCGAGCCCGGGCGAGATGGCGCTGGCCCGGGCGGCCGGGGTGGCGCCGGAGTGCATCGTGCTGGACTCGCCCGCCAAGACGACGGCCGAGTTGCGTCAGGCGCTGGAGCTGGGCGCCGCCGTGAACGCGGACAGCCCCCAGGAGCTGGCGCGGCTCGACGAGCTGGTCCGCGCGGTGCGGACCGACTCCCCGCTGGGAATCCGGGTGAATCCGCAGACCGGGGCCGGTTCGATCCAGGCGCTGTCGACGGCGACGGCGACCTCGAAGTTCGGGGTGGCGTTGCGGGACGAGGGGGCGCGCGAGTGGGTGGTCCGCGCCTGCGCGGAGCGGCCCTGGCTGACGCGGCTGCACGCGCACTCCGGCTCCCAGGGGGTGCCGCTGTCCCTGATGGCACGGGGTGTCGCGGAGACGTACGCGCTCGCCGAGGAGATCAACCGGCACGTCGGGCGCCGGCAGATCGACACGATCGACATCGGCGGCGGGCTGCACGTCAACTTCGGCTCCGATGTCACGACACCGACGCACGCGCAGTACGCGCGGCTGCTGGCGGAGGCGGTGCCGGGGCTGTTCGACGGGCGGTACGGACTGGTCACGGAGTTCGGCCGGTCGCTGCTGGCCAAGCACGGGACGCTGGTGGCGCGCGTGGAGTACACCAAGAGCGCGGGTGGCCGGGCCGTCGCGGTCACGCACGCGGGGGTGCAGGTCGCGGTGCGGACGGTGTACGCGCCGGCGTCCTGGCCGCTGCGGATCGCCGCCTACGACGCGAAGGGGCGCCCCAAGGAGGGACCCGAGGTGGTGCAGGACGTGGCGGGACCGGCCTGCTTCGCGGGCGACCTGCTGGCCGAGGCGCGGGCGCTGCCGCTTCTGCAGCAGGGCGACCATGTGGCGGTGCTGGACACCGGCGCGTACTACTTCGCGCACCACTACGCCTACAACTCCCTTGCCCGGCCGGCGGTGTACGGCTACGCGCCGGACGGGGACGGCGGGATCCGGTTCGCCGTCGTACGGGAGCCGCAGTCGGTCGAGGAGATCGTTGCGGAGTCGGGCGGGGGGCGCGCGGGAGCTCTGTCGGAGCTCTGAGGAAACCGCGCGCCCTCCCCGGCGCCCCCTCCGGTATGCACGCGGTCCGCATACCCGCACGTCAGCGCGGAGGAGCCCTGCTCGCGCCCAACACCCCCGTGAACATGGTCAGTTGACCCACCTTAGTGGTCCCGCGCATGTTCCACTGGAAAATGCCAGATCCCTCACCCCTCGCGCACACGTTGCGTAGCGTCTGTGTCACTCAGCCGTACCCGAGGCGGGAGGGGAGCCGCTGTGCCCGGAATCGACGAGTGTCTGCTGGAAGCCATGCGCCTGCCCGGTGCCCGGGGTGCCGCGGTGGTCGACTGGACGAGCGGGCTCGCGCTGGGCACGGTCGGCGACGCACCCGGCGGTGACCACGAGACGACGGCGGCGGAGGCGGCGGAACTGGCCCGGCTGGCCGCCGAACACCGCGCGTTCGCCCCGGAGGGGGACGCCGACTGGTCCGAGGACGCCTGCCCGGTCGAGGACCTGATCATCGCCAACCGGGACAGCTACCACCTGCTGCGCTTCGTCCCGACGACCTTCGACAGCAGCGTCTTCCTGCACCTGTGGCTGGCGCGCGAGGACGGCAACCTCGCCCTCGCCCGCATCCGGCTCGGCGAGATGGCCGGACGGCTGGTGCTGGGATGACGATGGTCAGAGTGCCCTCACCGCCCCCGCTGCCGGTACGGCAGGGGACGCGGATCCCGGGCGGCGGCCTGTCCCCCATGCTCAGCCGGCTCGCCGCCGAGCGGGCCACCGGTGTGCTGATGCGCGAGGGCGGGATGCTCCACCTGTCCGAGGGTCAGGTGGTGTACGCGGAGAGCCCGGCCACCCCTGGCCTCGACAGCCTGCTCATCGCGCACGGCGTGCTCGACGAGGAGGGCTGGCGGGAGGCGCTCGCGCAGGCGGGGCCGCGGGGGCTGGTGGGCCGGTTCCTGGTCGACAGCGGCCGGATCGTCCAGGGAGCGCTGGAGCTGTGCCATCTGGGGGCGCTGTTCGACGCGGCGTACTTCGTGCTGGGCCCGAGCAGCGCCCCCGCCCGCTTCCGCTACGGCGGGGCCCACTGGCTCGGGCCGGTGCACCCTGTTCCGGTGACCGCCCTGGAGCGGGAGACTCTGCGCCGCCGGGACCTGCTCCACACCATCTGGCCCGACCCGGCGATCGACGAGGCCCCCTTGGTCCGCGCCGACCGCCCGACGGTCCCCGCGGTCACGCCCCGCCAGGAAGCCGTACTGGGCCACGTCGACGGAACACGAACGGCGGCGGACATCTCACGGGCACTGGGCCGCCCGGCGTTCCACACGCTCGTGGACATAAGGCGCCTGGCAGCGGCGGGGTTCGTATCGGCCGTCACCGCCGCGCCGGCACCAGCACCCGCACACGCACCCACACCGGCACCCGGCGGCACACCACCCGCACCCGCCGAAGAGCCGCTGCCCTACCAAGACCCCCACATCACCTTGCTGAAAAGGCTGAGAGATGCGCTGGAGGCCCTTTGACCGCCCCGCGCGGCAGCGACCTCGCGCCGAGAGGAGACAGCTGATGACAGCCGAGGCGGACGTCCTGGACGAACTCCGCCGACTGAGATCCCGCATCCCCCAGCTGACCGGCTCCCTCGCCGCCAGCGTCGACGGACTCGTCCTCGCCCAGGACGCGCCCGGCGTCGAACCCGAAGGCGTCGCCGCGCTCACCGCGGCCGCGCTGGGCGTCGCCGTACGGCTGGCGCAGGCGACGGGACAGGGCGACTTCCGCGAGGTGCTCGTCCGCGGCGTCCACGGCTACGTGGCCACGTACGCCGCGGGCCGCAACGCCGTCCTGACGGTACTCGCCCAGGACCGCGTCAACGTCGGACGGCTGCACCTGGAGGGCCGCCGTGCGAGCGCCCGGATCGGCGAGCTGGTCGACGAGGCCGCCGCCCGAGCCGAGCCGCCGCCGCAACCCCCCGCCCCATGGACCCCCACCCAGCCCCCACCCACCAGGCCCGCACCCACGCGGACCCGCACCGCGCGCACCGCAGCGAGCCCACGCCCAGCCGCGAACGCGCGCACCACCACCGAAAGTTGAAAGGACTCACCCCGAAATGGCCAACACCGAAACCGCGCTGAAAGAGGCGCTCGCCTCCATCGAGGGCGCGACCGGAGCCGCGCTCGTCGACTACACCAGCGGCATGGCGCTGGGCACGATGGGCGGCAGCAAGAGCTTCGACCTCACCGTCGCGGCCGCCGGCAACACCGACGTCGTACGGGCCAAGCTGCGCACCATGGAACACCTCGGCCTCAAGGCCCAGATCGAGGACATCCTGATCACGCTGTCCGATCAGTACCACCTGATCCGGCTGCTCACCGGCCGCGGCGGCAACGGCCTGTTCCTCTACCTCGTCCTGGACGCCAAGCGGGCCAACCTGGCGATGGCCCGCCACCAGCTGAAGAAGATCGAGGAGGAACTGGAGGTCTGACCCTCCGCCCGGCCGCTGCCGCGCCAGTGCCCGACAGGGGCGCTACACCAGCTCAGCGGTACGGCGGCGCGCCCCGCCCGGGGCCGCGTCGCCGGCCGCGATGCCGGTGCTGCGGTACCCCTTGACCGGCTTGCCCGCGGGGCCGCCGCCCCGGCGGTCGAGCCAGTCGACGCGCACCCACAGCAGCACGTCGTCGGCCTTCTCCCGCCGCCCGAGCCAGGCGGCCTTCAGGCGCAGCCCGGCGCCGGTTCCGGCGAGCAGCATGCCACCGGCGGCGGGCGCCGCGAAGGAGCTGCCGAGCGCGGCGGCGAATGCGGCGAGCAGCCACCAGCGGTGCCCGCGCCGCCAGGTGCGGACGGTGACCGCCCGGTCCTGGAGGACGTCGTACTTCCCGGCGCGGGCGGCGGCGCCGGCGAGGGCGGCGTACCGCTTGCGGCGGGAGAAGGCGACGACGGCGGTCGCGACGATGAACAGCGCGGCCCCGGCCAGGACGCCGATCCGGCGTCCGGTCACACCCGGCACGAGCATCCCGATGCCGGCCGCGAACACTCCGAGCCACCACAGCGGTGCCGCCCCCGCCCGCACGACGACGGCCACCCGAGCCAGTCCCTGTCCTCCGCGCACCACGTCCGGCCTCCCGTCTTCTCCTGTGAAGCGCCTCAGTACACGGAGGCTAGCGAGGGAACGTGAGACGAGTCTGAAAAACCCCGTGCCAAGGCGTGCGGACCGGGCTACTCGACGAACAGCCCCCGGGCCGCGGCCCGCGTGTCGAACTCCTCCAGGCGTGCCTGGGCGTCGGGCAGGTCGTCGCACATCGCTTCGAGGAGGACCCGCCCGAGGAGCATCGGGGCACAGGCCGTGTCGAAGGCGAGGCCCGTGCCGACGGCGGCCGGCAACAGCAGGTCGGACACCTTGGCCACGGGCGCGAACGCCGAGTCGGCGACCGTGACCACCGTCAGGCCGGCCTCCCTGGCATACGCCAGCGTGTCGACGACCTCACGCGGATGCCGGGGCAGCGCGAAGCAGAGCAACGCGCTCGCGCCCGCCCGTACGGCCGCGTCGATACGGTCCTGGAGCATCGTGCCGCCCTCGTCGAGCAGCCGGACGTCCGGGTGGACCTTCGCCGCGAAGTACGCGAAGCCGTACGCCTGGGAGGCCGCGGCGCGCAGGCCGAGCACCGGCAGGGGGCGCGAGGCGGCGAGGATCCGGCCGGCCTTGTGCACCGGCTGCGGGTCGGCCAGCGCCTCCGCCAGATGCCTCAGGTTCTCTATCTCGGCCTCCACGGCCTGCTGGTACTCGTTGTACGCCCCGGCCCCCGCCGTCTGCTCCGGGGGCGCGACCTCGCGCAGGTGCCGGCGCAGCGCCGGGTAGCCGTCGAAGCCGAGAGCGACCGCGAAGCGGGTCACGGACGGCTGGCTGACCCCGGCGAGTTCGGCAAGTTCCACGCTCGACAGGAACGGCACGTCGGCGGCCCGGCGCACCATGCTGTGCGCGATGCGCCGCTGGGTCGGCGTGAGCCGGTGCCCCTCGAAGAGCGCCTGCAGCCGTGCGGCAGGGCTGTCGGCCACGCTCATGACGTGCTCCCCCTCCCAGGGTCCGTGATCACCGCCCGACTATTCAAGCACCGAGAACCCTGCATGGCGATATGCAAGCCGGCCGTCCGCCCCGCGCCCGACACGGCCCCGACTCCTCTCTGCCCCGAACCGCGAGCCCGCGAGCCCGCGATGGCGTCGGCTCGGGGTGACGGATCCGGCGCGGGCACCAATGGCTGCGCCCGTCGAGGCGGCTGTCTATCCGCGGTCCGAACGCGGCGCGGACGTCCCGTCCGAGGTCGTTTCGGGTTGCGTGTGGAGGATCTCGCGGGCCTGCTCCGCGGCGCGGGCGAGGCTCTCGGACACGAAGTCGAGGAAGCGGGCGGTGTTCTCGAGGCGGGCGCCGGCCGGGGTGCCGGGGCGGAGGATGCCGACGCCCTGCCGTGCGGTCTCGGCGACCTGGGCGGTGGCCCGGGCGCTGGACATCATCGCCTGGTACATGACCTCGTCGTCGACGACATAGCGCTCACGGCGGCGTTCGTCGCGTTCCCGGCGGACGAGGTCCTGGCTCTCGAGGTACGCGATGGCCTTGGACACGGACGCCGGGCTGACCTGGAGGCGCTGGACGAGTTCGGACGCGGTGAGGCTGCCGGTGTCGCTGACGGTGAGGCAGGCCATCACCCGCGCCATCATCTGGGGCGTGCCGGACTGCATGAAGACGGTGGTGAGCGTCTCCTCGTACGCGCGCACGGCCTCGGGATCGCGTCCGTACTCCTGCGGGGGCGCCTCCGCACCGCGGGGCGCGGCCCGCCTGCGGCGCTGGGCGCGGCGTTCGGTGGCGCGATGGGCGAGGTCGGCTCGGTAGCCGGTGGGGCCGCCGTTGCGCATGACCTCACGGGTGATGGTCGAGGTCGGACGGTCGAGACGTCTGGCGATCTCCGCGTAGGCGAGCCCGTCGGCCAGCCCCAGCGCGATCTGCTGGCGTTCCTGCTGAGTGAGCCTGCCGCCCGGCATCGCGGCCTCCTTCGTGGTGCGTGACGGGCCCACCATAGCGTTCACCTCCAATCCATTGCAACGAACACATACGGCCGTTGCGTTACGCCACAGAACCATTGCAATGATTTCGCCGCTTTGACGTGCGATAATGATGTTTTTATGCAACGAACTCATTGCCTGCACTCCGAACGCAACGTAGCGTTTCCAATGTCAGAAACAACAAGCCGACAGGAGAGCATCATGCACAAGTTCGACACCCCCGCCCCCGTCTCCGCCG
>NZ_JBIAUC010000030.1:0-69776 GCF_042892355.1 Streptomyces sp. NPDC001796
CGGGCCGACGGGCCATTTTCGGGCGACTTCGCGCACGGCTCGAAGGTGTCCGGATGTCACTCAGAGTGCCACGTCACAGAACCTGAGCCAGAACCCGTTCTCGTGGACAGAGCCAACGAGGTCGACCCGCCCATCAGGACTGCACCCGGCCTCGGTCAGCGGCCTGCGCGCACACTGAACTCCCCGAGCCGGGGGCGCAAGTCACGCCCCGACCGCTGCCCCGGCGTCCTCCTGAGACACGCCCGGCCTGCGCGGCGGACGGCCCGAGTGCGCGACTCGGGCCGTCCCAGGGACTCGTGGACGGCGAAGCCCTGCGGCAGCACCGAGGCGTCAGCCGCGGCGGCTCGCCTGAGCGAGAGCCTGCACGAAGCGCAGGGCGTCCACCGTGCCGACGCCGGTGGCCATGTCGTAGCCCTTGGCGGCCTTGTAGCCGGTGACGCCCTCATAGCTGTTGTCCGTGCCGTCGTTCACGTCGACGATGCCGGAGTTCTTCTGCTTGAGGAGGCTGTACAGCGCCCCGTTGATGTTGCCCACCCGGTGGCCGGCCGCCTGGTCGGCGAGGGCGATGATGCCGGAGAAGAGCGGGCTGGCCTCGCTGGTGCCGCCGGAGACGTCCCAGCCGGTGGCGGTCGGGTCGTAGCTGGAGTAGACCCAGGCGCCGCCGTTGACCGCGGCGGCCATCGACACGTCGGGGGTGCCGCGGCGAGTGCCGACCACGTTCTTCACGCCGTTCTGGAAGGCCGGACGGGTGAAGACGTGGGACTGGCCGCCGCCGCCCGCGCCGTAGTCGTTGTAGACGCTGTCCGGCTTGACGCGCTGCCCCTTGTCGTTCAGGTGGAGCTGGGTGCCGCCGATGGAGGTGACCAGCGGGTCCGAGGACGGCCAGGAGTTGACGTGCTTCTTGTAGTAGGTCTTGCCGTCCGCCATGAGGTCCGTGGCGCCGCCGTCACCGGAGGAGGCGAGCACCGTCACGTGCTTGCGGTTCGCGTCCTGGAAGGCGTAGCGCAGGTTCTTGATGCTGGAGAAGTCGCCCTTGTCGAAACCGGGGAACGTGTTCTCGGTGGCGCCGAAGCTCTGGCTGACGACGTCGCCGACCCCGTGGTCGATCAGGTACTTCTCGGCGCTCATCATCTCCGGGAGACCGGTGGTGCCTTCGGTCTCGGAGACCGCCGTCTCCACCAGGACGATCTTGGCGTCGGGCGCCACGGCGTGGGCCATCTCGACGTCCAGGGAGGTCTCGCCGGCCCAGCCGGTCATGTCGGAGTTCTTCGGGTCGAAGGGGGGCACCTTGCCCCACTTGACCACCTTGATCTTGGTGCTGGGCAGCCCGAACTGCTTGCTGTAGACGTCGAGGTCGTGCTGGACCGTCGGGGAGCCGAACGAGTCGACGATGACGATGGTGCGCCCCTTGCCCGTGATGCCCTTCTTGTACAGCGGGTCGAGGTTGTACGCGGTGCGGTACTGGAGCGGGTTGTAGCAGGCGATGTGCCACTTGGCCTGGCACTGCTCACTGGTCAGCGGGCTGGCCACACCATGGACGAGCGTGTGCCCGACGACGGCCGGAACCGCCTTGGTGTGCGGTACGGCGGCGGGCGCGGCGGTGGTGACGCCGGCCAGCGGAGCGGTCGCCAGCGCGGCGACGGCGAGGGCGGCGGTGGCGGCCGTGGAGGCCGCGGCGCCCCGCCGGGTACGGGCTATATGCATGAATCCCCCTGAGTGGTCCGGAGTCGCACGAAGTGGTCTCCGCACATCCCACCCACTGAGTCATGCACAGGACAAGATCGTTGAACCGTAGATGCCGAATCCTTTACCGGCCCGGGGGACAGCCCCGGCGTCGGAGTTGTCCACAGGCCGGTCCGGCGGTCCGCCCCGCCCCCTTACTCTCGTAGGCATGTCAACCCGCGTCGAGTCCCGCCCCGTGGGTACGGTGACGCGCGGGACGACCAATCCGAATCGGCTGCGCCGGATGGATCGCTGGATCGCAGCGGTCCATGGGGCCGAGCTTCGTCGTGCGGCGGAGCCCGTGGCCGTCGACCTCGGGTACGGGGCCGCGCCCTGGACCGCGGTCGAGTTGCTGCGGCGGCTGCGTGCCGCCGCGCCCCGTACCCGGGTCGTGGGGGTGGAGATCGAGCCCGCCCGGGTCGTGGGCGCTCAGCCGTACGCCCGTGAGGGGCTGGTCTTCCGGCACGGCGGGTTCGAGGTGCCCGTGCCGGGGCGGCCCTCGCTCATCCGGGCGGCGAACGTCCTGCGACAGTACGAGGAGGGCGAGGTCACCGCCGTCTGGGAGCGGCTGTGCGCCCGGCTCGCCCCCGCCGACCCGGCGTCCGGATCCCGCGGCGGGCTGCTCGTCGAGGGCACGTGCGACGAGATCGGCCGCCGTCATGTGTGGGTCGCCCTCGGCCCCGAGGGTCCGCGCACCGTGACGTTCGCCACCCGGCTCGGCTCCCTCGACCGCCCCTCCGACCTGGCCGAGCGGCTGCCGAAGGCGCTCATCCACCGCAACGTCCCGGGTGAGCCCGTGCACGCCTTCCTGCGCGACTTCGATCGCGCCTGGGCCGCCGCCGCGCCCTACGCCGCGTACGGCGCGCGCCAGCGCTGGATACGCACCGTCCGCCGGCTGACGGCGGACTGGCCGGTCACCGACGGCCCGGCGCGCTGGCGCCAGGGTGAAGTCACCGTGGCCTGGGGTGCCTTGGCACCCCGCACATGACCCCTGCCCGACCCGCGGGGAACGATCTTCCTGAGTCCTTCGTCACATTCGCGGGAAGATCGCCGTACGCGGGCCGGTGACAGGGGAGGGAGATCGTCGTACGAGGTGCGGCAGGTGGGGGAGTTTTTTGCGCGGTTAAGTCCCGCCTCTGTCACTTTGCGCCCGAGCGTGGCACGATCCCCAGACGTCTCGTAGGTTACTGACGGTTAATCAGCTTTGGGGGAAAGGTATGGGATCCGGGAAGCGGACCCTGGTCACAGCGGCCATCGCCCTGGTCTGCGCGGTCACCGTGCTGGGCGCACCGGGCGCGGCTTACGCGAGCCCGGAGCGGCCGGACCCGCGACCCACCCCGTCCGACGGCCCGGCCACGGCGTCGGCGTCGGCGTCGGCGTCGGCGTCGGCGTCGGCGTCCGATGAGGTTCTCGAATCGGTCCGCAGAAAACTGGACGCGCTGTACCACGACGCGGCGGTCGCCACCGACGCCTACAACGCGGCCGAGGAGAAGGCCGAGAAGCAGTCGGCGCAGATCGTCCGGCTGGCGCGGGAGATCGTCAAGGGCCAGGAGCGGCTGGCCGATTTGAAGGACCGTGCGGGCGCAGCGGCCCGCGCCCAGTACCGCGGCGGCGGTCTGCCGCCCGAGATGCGGCTCTGGCTGAGCCGCGACCCCCAGGAGTTCCTGGACGACGCGGGCACGGTCCGCCAGGGCGAACACGCGACCACGGGACTGATCGCCGAGTTGACGCGTACACAGGAGGACTTGAAGCAGTACGCGAGCGACGCCGCCGACGAATGGAAGAGGCTCGACGCCAACCGCAAGGCCAAGGCCGAGGCCAAGAAGGAGATCGAGAAGCAGATCGCCGCCGCCGAGGAGCTGCAGTCCAGGCTGAAGAAGCAGGAGCTGGAGCGACTGCGGAAGCTGGAGGAGCAGGCCGCCCACCAGGCACAGGACGCGTGGCTCGGCTCCGGGATACTGAGGGACATTCACGGCAGAGCGTCCGAAGAGGGGCAAAAAGCCGTCCGGTTCGCGACCGATCAGATCGGTAAACCGTACGTATGGGGAGCAGAAGGGCCGAAATCGTACGACTGCTCGGGGTTGACGTCCCAGGCCTGGGCCGCGGCCGGCGCGCCCATCCCCCGCACCTCGCAGGAGCAGTGGAGGCAGCTCAAGCATGTGGACATCAAGGACATGCGCCCCGGCGACCTGATCATCTACTTCTTCGACGCCAGCCATGTGGCGATGTACATCGGCGACGGCGCGATCGTCCACGCCCCGCGCCCCGGGCGGACGGTGACGATCGCGGGGGCCGGGTCCATGCCGATCCTCGGGGTGGTGCGCCCGGACGCCGACTGAGCCGCACGGACACCCGAAGCAGAACCGCGTCATGACGTGACCGGCCCCACGTGACGCGGCCCACCCTCCCTCCGGTTGAAACCTGCGCGGGACGTGACTTTCGTCATCCTCGCCGGGGCGGTTCCGTGTCCAACTGCGTTAGGGGATGCGGCATATGCCGATGGCCGGATGCACCACCCCACCCCGTCCGGCATTCCATTGCGGCCTCGGCTACCGCTATGGTCCCCGTCGATGGGTCGAGTCCCTCGTCCCGTCGTGCCCTCGGGGGGAGGGAAGGAACCCAAGACGATGCCCGTACCCGTGCCGCGGCCCCGAGCGATCCCGGCCGTGGAGGGTGGTCAGGCTCAAGCCGCGTCCCTGCCCGGCGCTCAGACCGCTCAGACCGCACAGGGGCCGTTCGCCCGTGCCAAGGCCCAGAACGACACGCTCACCCTGCTCGTGATCGAGGACGATCCGGCCGGTTCGCCGATCGTGCCCGAGATGCTCGACTCGGCAGGCCGCCCCATACGGCTGCGCACCGCCCGCAACCTCACCGAGGCCGAGCGGCTGCTCACCGACGACGTCCACTGCATCCTGCTGGACCTCGCGCTGCCCGCGCCCGGCCGGGCCGCAGAGGAGGACGACGAGCTGGCCGTGCTCCGGCACGTGCTGCAGCTCGCGCCCCGCCATGCCGTACTCGCGCTCACCGCGTCCGGTGACGCGGAGCGGGGGGCCGAGGCCGTGCGCGTCGGCGCCCAGGACTACCTGTTCCGCGAGGAGCTGGACGGGCGGCTGCTGAGCCGTGCGATCCGGTACGCGGTCGAGCGCAAGCGGTCCGACACGGCCGAGCGGCGGCTGACCGAGTCCAAGCTGCGCGCGCAGGAGAACGCCCGCCTGGAGCGCGGCCTGCTGCCCACGCCGCTGCTCGACGGGTCCTCGCTGCGGTTCGCCGCCCGCTACCGGCCCGGCCGCTCGCGTGCCCTGCTCGGCGGTGACTTCTACGACACGGTGCGCACGCCGGACGGCACGGTGCACGCGATGATCGGTGACGTGTGCGGGCACGGACCGGACGAGGCGGCGCTCGGTGTGGAGCTGCGCATCGCCTGGCGTGCGCTGACGCTGGCCGGGTTGTGCGGGGACGAGCTGCTGTCCACGCTGCAGCAGGTCCTGGAGCACGAGCGGGACAACGACGAGATCTTCGCCACGCTGTGCACGGTGGACATCGCGCCGGACGGCCGCCGCGCGGGGCTGTGCCTGGCCGGCCACCCGGCCCCGCTGATCGCGCGCCCCAGCCTCCCCCGAGCTCTCGGCTCCGCTCGAGCAGCGGGGACCCCCGTCCCCGAGCTGCTGCCGTACGACAACAACGGCCCCGCCCTCGGCCTGCTGCCCGGCGCGCGCTGGCCGCGGATGCAGGTGGAGCTGGGACCGGTCTGGAGCCTGATGCTCTACACCGACGGACTGATCGAGGGCCGGGTCGGGCAGGACGGGGAGCGCCTGGGGCAGGACGGCATGGTGGAACTGGTCCGCCGCCGGCTGGCCGAGGGCCTGACGGGCGAGGAACTGCTGCGCGCGACGGTCAACGAGGTCCGCGACCTCAACGGAGGGGAACTGGCGGACGACGTGGCGGTGGTCCTGCTCGACCGGGCGCCGTAACCCACGACGTCGGGCCGGCCACGACGGACCGCCGCCCGCCGCCGCACGGACGGCGCGCCGCCGCACGGCCCGTACGCAACCGCCCGCCGCCGCACGGCCCGCCCGGGCCTCCCGCCGTCTACCGCCCGCCGTTGTACGGCCCGTACGGACCGTCGCTGCTGCTCCCCCGGCGGCGACGGCCCCAGCCGCCGCCCGAGACCTGCTTGAGGGCGGGGCGGACGTCCACGAAGAAGACGATCGTGGCGACGAGGCCGGCGAGTTGCAGGAAGAGCATCGGCACGAACAGGTTCACCGCGACCGCGATGCCGAGGATGATCAGCCAGAAGCCCTTGTTCTGCTTGTCGGCGGCGCGGTACGCGTCCTCCCGATACAGCACGGCCATGGCCAGCGCCACCACGGCGAGCACCAGCATGGCGGTGAAGAGCAGCCACATCAGGCCGCCGAATGCCGTCATCAGCACAATGCCCACCACCCGAGTCGAGTCGTCTCCACGGCCAACCGTACCCGCCTGCGGCCACCGCGTACCCGTACAACGGGCCGGGCACCTCGGAAGTGCCCGGCCCGTCGTCCGTCATCGTCATCCGTCACGCGACCCCCACCGGGGCCACGCGTGACTCACTTGGCCGGAGGCGTGGTCTTCTTCGCCGCCCCCGGCTTGCGGGCCGCCGGAGTCGTCTTCTTCGCCACCGGCTTCTGCTCCGCGGCAGGCTGGGCCTTGGGGGCCTCGGCCGGCTTCGGCTCGGTCCTGACCTCGACCGGCTCGGGCTTGCCCTCGACCGCGACGGCCAGTTCCTCGATCTCCTCGGCGGCCTCGCCGCGCCAGGTCTTCACGGCCTGCTCGCCGTGCTCGGCCACCTTCTCGTAGGTCTCCCGGGCCTTGACCGCGTACTCGGCGGCGACGCCCACACCCCGCAGCGCGAGGTCCTGGGCGGTCTCGCCGAGCTTCTTCAGGTCGGCGTCCAGGCTGCTGCCGAACTTCTTGAGGTCCGAGTCGAGGCCGCCCAGGAACTCGCCCACCTTGGCCTGGATGGTCGACTGCGTCTCCTTGACGCGGGCGCCGGCCTCCTTGGCGCGGGCCGCGGCCTTCTCCTGGACCACCTTCGGGTCGGTGTTGCGGACGGCCTCGAGGCGGGCCGGGGCCTCGGCGCGCAGCTGCTCGACCAGCGCGGGCACCTTCTTGGCCTGCTTCAGGGCCAGGTCGGCGGTGCCGGCGGCGAAGTAGAGCGGGGTGGGGTCGCTGAGGGTCTTGCGCAGGTCGTTGGTGATGGCCATGGGATGGTCCTCCCGTTTCGGCTTTGTCGAGGGTTTTGGGCGGTCCGCGGGACGTCGAGCCGTCGTCCCGGTGGTCCGGTCGCTGTCCGTGGTCCCGGTGGTCCCGGTCTCCCGGTCAGCCGGCTGCCTGCCGCGGACCGGCATCGCTGCCGTCGGCCGTGCGGGGGCCGGCGTCGGCGGTGTCCTGGGCGTCGTCCATGCCGTGCGCCCCACGAGACTGCTGAGCCTCCCGGGTCCGAGCCTCCTGAACGGCCTGGCCGACCTCGTCCGGCGCGCCCGCCCGGGCGATCTCGAAGCCGTTCTCCTTGCGGAACGACTCGTAGATCTGCAGCAGCACCTGCTTCTGCCGCTCGGTCAGCGTGGGATCGGCGAGGATGACGGCACGCGTCTCCACCTCGTCCCGGTCCCGCTCGGCGTCGAGGATGCCGGCCCGCACATACAGCGTCTCGGCGGAGATCCGCAGCGCCTTGGCGACCTGCTGCAGCACCTCCGCGCTCGGCTTGCGCAGCCCGCGCTCGATCTGGCTCAGATACGGATTGGACACGCCGGCGGCGTCGGCAAGCTGCCTGAGCGACAGCTGCGCGTTGCGCCGCTGCTCACGCAGGTACTCACCGAGGTTGCCGACGTTCAGCGATGCCATGCCTCCACCTTGCCCCAGAAGCGCTAACAATTGCAAGCACCCGCTTGCAAAAGTGCGCCACACCACGCGGGAGAGGCGCCGCGCCACGGGGAGAGCCCCGCCGTCACCGCTCAGGGCCTGCACCACCGCCGTCCATCCCACACCCTCCCCTCCCGGGACCGTGGGAGGCGCCGGTGCGCGGACGGGTGACGTCACAAACCGTTGGCACGAGATCGCGTACCCCGATAACCTGCCGTCCATGACTGCCGGGTCGGCCTTGGGCCGTTCACGAGTGGGGCACCCGGCCTCCGAGTGAGGCGGGGGCGGGCGAGAGGCCCGCCGCTCCTTTTCTGTTCCGACGCGTATCGCCATCCCACCACGCCGAACAGAAGAAGGCAGCGACAGCAGAGCATGCCCAACCTCTTCAACCAGCAGATCATCGATGAGTTCCGCGCCCACCGCGGCCGCGTGGGCGGCCCCTTCGAGGGCGCCCGGTTACTGCTCCTCACCACCAAGGGCGCCCGCACCGGCGCCCTGCACACCACCCCTCTCGGCTACTACCCCGACGGCGGCGAGCGCGTCCTCGTGATCGCCTCGGCCGGGGGCGCGCCGCGGCACCCCGACTGGTTCCACAACCTCCTCGCGCATCCCCAGGTCACCGTGGAGACGGGCGTGTTCACCTACGAGGCGACCGCGGTCGTCCTGGACCGCGCCGCACGCGACGAGGCCTTCGCCCGCGCCGTGGAGTCCGACCCCGGCTGGGCCGAGTACCAGGCGAAGACGGACCGTGTCATCCCGGTCGTCGCCCTCCGGGAGAACCCGAGGCCGGGCCCGCCGCGCATCGAGGCGTCCTCTCCCGGCGAAGCCATCCGGGCGGTCCATGACGTCTTCCGCCGCGAGCTGGCCCTGATCAGGAAGGAGTTCGCGGCCTCCGGAGGCGGCTCCTCGGTGGGCGCCCAGCTCCGGATCAACTGTCTGACCCTCTGCAAGGGCCTGGGCAACCACCACGCCGGCGAGGACATCGCTCTGTTCCCGTCCCTCGAAGTCCGCCACCCCGAGCTGGCGCCGGCCTTCGACCGGCTGCGCCGCGAGCACCAGCGGATCGCCGCCCTCCTGGAGGATCTGCGCCGGGTCGTGTCGGCAGCGGACGCCGACCCGGCGCGTGTTCTGCCCGAGGTGGAACGCCTCACCGACGAGTTGGAGGCGCACCTGACGTACGAGGAGGAGCAGTTGGCAGCCGTGCTCGGCTGACCAGGACGCCTGCGGGTCGCGCCACCGCGACATCCCGGGACACCCCGGTGGGTCGTCGAGGGCTCACCGGGGCAGCCGGGGAGGCCCGCGCCGCCTCCGCTCGCCTGGTCGTCCCGCGGCCGGTTCGGCCCGCGCCGCCTCCGCTCGCCCGGTCGGCCCGCGCCCGGTTCGGCCCGCGCCGCCTCCGCTCGCCCGGTCGGCCCGCGCCCGGGGCGCCCGGTTCGTCCCGCGCCCGGGTCGTCCGGTGACGGGCTTCACGCCGGCGCCCGGCGGCAGGTCACACGTCCGCGGAGAGCCCGGCCGTCCGCCCGCGTCCATGGCCCCCATGCGGGAGCGCGCGGGCAAGATGGGGATTCGCCGTCAGTTTCGCCGGAAGCCCGAGCGCGGCCGTGGCCTCGAACAGGGTCATCGCGTACGTGTCCACCGCCCGGCGGACGTTGGGGGCGTCCAGGCCGTCGCCGGTGACGAGACGGTCGAGGTCGACGTACGCCGAGCGGACGACCTCCATCCACCGGTAGACCCGCCAGTCGTCCTGCCAGCCCTTGGTGCAGTCCTCCGGCAGCCGCTCGGACCAGCGGGCGAACAGCCGCTCCCGGATCTCGGGACGTGTCGGCGTGAGGTGCATGTGGCGCACCAGGTCGTACAGGGCGTCCCCGATCATCGCCATCTCCCAGTCGATGAGCGTCAGACCGCCGGTCGGCCGGCGCACCAGGTTCCACGGGTTGAGATCGCCGTGCAGGAGCACCGGCCGGCGCGGGACCAGGGTGTGGCGGTCGAGGATCTCGCCCAGGCGGTGGCTGCTGGGCAGTCCGAGTTCCCGTGCCAGATCCGCCGTCTCCTTGGGCAGTTCGCCCACCAGGCGGACCAGTTCGTCGCACAGGCCCTTGTAGAAGTCCTGCCGGAACACGGCGCGACCGAAGTCGGTGCAGTCGACGCAGGTCAGCGCGTTCAGCTGGTCCACCAGGTCGTCCGCCTCGTACGGCCGGAGCCCGTCCACGGGGTGGTCCGGCGGACGGATGTCGTCCGGTCCCTCGTAGGAGTGAATGGTGAACGGCTCGTTCAGCCCGCTGGTGCCCAGGGCCAGGACCTTGGGGGCCCGTACACCGGCCTTCGACCGCTCGATCGCCCTCAGGACGGCGTGCTCGTTGAGGAACCTGCGCTCCCGGGGATTCCCCGCGCCGGCCTTCCGGCGGACCATGACGGGAGAGGCCACTCCCGGCACCCGAACCGCCGTGTTGAGGTGAGCCGCTCCTTTGAAGACCCGGTCCGCCGAAGCGGCGCCCTCCTCGAACAACGCCTTGCTCACCGCCGCCGCCGGGAACCCCGGGAGCAGCGGCACCCGCTCGTCCGGCTGCCATACGATCTCCATCGCGGACCGCTCCCGGGCCTTGCCCCCGTGGGACTCGCTCCACCGGAAGAGGATGCGCTCGATCTCGCTCTCGTCCGGCACGTGGCCCAGCCGCAACGGTTCCTCGGCCGCGAGCAGCGCCCGGCGCACCGCCTGCGTCGCCGCATCGAGGTCACGCTGGTGGAAGGAGTCGCCGAGCGACGTCGCCGCACGCATCACGTCGGGGTAGACGGACTGGGCCCGTTCGAAGGCGACGTAGTGCTTCAGATCCCGGTCGAGGCCGTTGACGGCCGTGGGGCGCCGCCTGCCCATGGCCTCGTGCCACGCCTCCACGACCTCGGGCCACTGGTAGTCGGGGTACTGCATCCGCACCAGATGGGTGGCGAGGTCGTGCAACGGGTCGCCGTATCCGGCCAGTTCCCAGTCGACGCAGATCAGGGGCGGTTGGCCGCGGTAGGACACGATCACGTTGTCCCGGTGCAGATCCGTGTGGAGCAGGCTGAAGGGGCGTCGCACAAGGGCCGGGACCCGCTCCGCGAAACGCACCATCGCGTCCTCGGGGATGCCCAGCATCGCGAACAGCCCGCCGAACTCGGCCCAGTTCGGCCGCCTGATCTGCTCCTCCGCCGCGAACGCCAGCGCCCGCAGAAAGGCACCGCTGTCCCGGCTCGAACGGGGCCAGGACACCGGGAGCGGGGGGAGGTGCTGCCTGTCCACCTGTGTCATGTCCGCCAGGAGGCCCGCGAGGTCGGCGACCAGTTCCGAGTCCACCGGCTGCCCCTTGGGGCAGATGCTGGACAGCGGCACCCCCTCTACATAACTCAGGACGGAGATGTCACCCCACTTGGCCAGACAGCGGGGGACGTACGGGAGGACCCCGCTGATCGTGTTGAGGATCTCCGCCTCGTCGTGCCACGTCCTGATGACCACGGACAGCGCCGACCGGATCCGCTGCCGCACCGTGACGGGTGCGCGGTTCTCTCCGGCCACCAGCCGGGAGTCCTGCTCGGTGAGCGGCCGCACCATGTAGTTGAGGTTGTGGTGGCCCCGTCCGAAGGAACCCAGCGCCCTGGCGTAGCGCAGGAACCGCTCGTACGCGTCGTCCGCCGCAGGCTCCAGAGCGCGGTTGCTAGGCACTGGCGGACCGCCCAACGGTGACTCCTGAATGGCTGTGCGGCGCGTGCGATGGTCATGCGCCGCGAACAAGGTGGGCACACGGTAGGGCATCTCAACGCAGCGGAACGTCTGACTCCAGCATTCGGTACGCATCTGAGCGCTTGCGGCACTCAGAAGCAGCACGCCGCTGGAGATACCACGGATGCCGGATCCGTGTCAGGTGGCCTCGGCGAGCAGGTCCCACGCGGAGTTGAACCAGGACTGCATGCTGTCGACGAAGGTGGAGCCGGGCGAGTTCGGGTCGTCGTCCCGGATGTGGTGCGTGAGGGTGGCACCGAGCCCGATCACGTCGAGCGCCTCGATCTCCCGGCCGCTGTCCAGGACGATGGGACGCTCGTCCACCACATAGGGGCCGAACAACGCCTCGGACTCGTTGAAGAGGTAGACCTTGAAGGCCGGCGGCAGTGCCACATGGCGGACCTGCAGGTCGAAGGACTCGACGAGTTTCGACGCCTGGAGGCTCGCCAGCACCCGCGGCAGCGAGGCCATGGCGTCCCGGGCGATCCCGAGGTGGCGCTCCCTCACCGTCTCGGCCTCGCCGGGGTGCATGGCCCTGGGGTACGGAAGCTCCAGGTCCTCCGACGGCAGCAGAAGCCGTACGCTCACGCGGGGCGGCGTGGGGTGGGACTCGGCCCTGCGCACCCGGACCCATTCGGCCTGCAGCATCTGCAGGTGCATCCCGAGCGATTCCGCGGTGAGGGTGTAGACGTCGAGCGCGACCTCCTGCAGACCGAACGCCTGCTCGATGAACGACCCCACGGTCACGGCACCACCCCGGTGCACTCTCCGGGGGGTGGAGGATTCGATGCGCTGACTCCGGATCACCCGCGATCCGCTGCCGCGCCGGGACTCGATCCAGCCTTCACTGGTGAGTTCCCTGATCACCCGCTGCACGGTGTCCCGGGACACGCCGAACTCCTCGGCCAGGGCCCGTTGAGGAGGAAGCGTGCCGTTCACCGGATACGTCCCGTCGGCTATGCGGATGCGCAGGGCTCCCGCTACACGGTCGAACTCCGTGCCGCCGCCGTCGCCGACCCGTTCTGCGTCCACATACCGACCGTACCTTCTCCGCCCGGCAGGCAAACACTTTCCGGTCAGCCAACAGTCCAACTGCCCTACTGGTTAAGGGATCAAGCAGGCAGGGCACTTCCAATTCAGAGCGACCAGTCCAATTGGACTGCAAGTTGATCGGTTCACGGAATCTCAACGGGAGCTTCACTGGAAGCGGAAGGGCCGGGTGGGGGAAATGATCCAGTCGGAAGCGCTCGCCACCGCCGCCGAGTTCGTCCTGTCGATGCTGGCCCAGTCGGAGTACGGACTGCTGGGAGCCGTCCTCGCGGCGCTCGTCTTCATGGGTGTCCGAGCGGACCGGCCGCGCCTCGCGTTGGGAGCCGCGGTGGTGTTCGCCATCCTGATGGCTCAGGCCTGACCGCGCAGGATCAAGAGCAGCGGTTCGAGCGAGTGCACGACGATGTCGGCACCCGCGTTCCGCAGGCTCTTTTCCTTGTCCTCGTTGCGCGCGTAGCCGAGGAACTCGACTCCGGCGTCCTGAGCGGCGAAGAAGTCCGACGGCGCGTCGCCGATCATCAAGGACAGGGAACGGTCCGCCCCCATGGCGTTCAGGGCCTGGTTGAGGCAGTGCGGGTGGGGTTTGAGCAGATCCAGGTCGACCGTACGTCCGAAGACGTAAGGGGCGAAGCAGGAGGCCAGTCCACGGGTCGCCAGGTAGTCGGCCGCCACGCGTGCTGAGTTGTTGGTCGCTATGGCGAGTTGGCCGCCGACGGTGCTCCAGGTGCGGATCAGCGGGTCGGCGTACGGGGTCGGCATGGCCGACGCGGCCGCCTTCAGCTCCTGCTGGGTGAGCCTCTCCTCCAGTTCGGTCACCAGGTCGCTCTGCGGGTGCCGCCGGTGGATGGCCTCCAGGACGTAGTGCGGATCCGGGTGGACCCGTTCCTCCTCGGTGAGCAGGCCCCGCAGCCCCCGGCTCTCGAGCCACTCCACGAGTTGGCTCGCCACATGCTCGGCGGCGTGCCTGGCGAAGAGCCGGCAGATCGGACCGTCGAAGTCGAAGAGCACAAAGCGCGCGCCTGTGATCCGTTCACGCAGTTTCGCTGTCTCTGCCGTCACCGCAGCAGTCTGCTTCGCATCAGAAGTCACTAGGAGAGTGTCAGGTCCGTGGTGATGGTTTCCCAGAGGGCGTCGAACCACTTCTGGGACTCCTCCACGAAGGCGTCGTCCCGTCGCCCCGCCCGGCGTTCGAAGGAGAAGAGGAGGGAAGCGGCGCCGAGCGTGTCGTACATCTCGAGGGTCTGGCTGTTCACCTCCTCCTCGCGCCTGGTGAGCATGTAGTACGCCATGAGGGCCTCGGCGCCGTTGAGGAGGTAGAGCTTCACCGGCGGGGTGAAGGGCAGGGCCCGGAACGTCACACGGACGTCGATGCCGTGCGACGAGCGCAGGGCGAGGAGGTTGTGGCGCAGCACGTGGCCCTGGGCGTTGCGCTGTTCGAGCCAGCGTTGGTGGACCGGGTCCTCGTCGTCGCCCGGGTTGTCGACCGAGATCGGGAAGGCCAGGTTGATCTTCCGGGAGGGCAGCAGGATCCGCACGTCGATCGACCGGGGACGGACGCGACCCTCGTGGATCAGCCGGAGCGGTTCGCCCAGCGCCAGCATCAGGGTCTCGGCGGTCAGGCAGGCGGCGTCGATGCGCACCTGCGGGGCGGCGAACGCCTCGGCGAGCCTCGGCGCCAGCGCCACCATCGTCGGCTGCGGCTCGTCGGCGGCCGGTGAGGGCTCGGCGATCCGGGGCGGGCTGCCCCGGCTGACGCTGCTGAGCAGGCCGTCGTCCTGGAGGGCGCGCAGGGCCTGACGGACGGCGCCCCGCTCCACGCCGAACTCCTCGGCGAGTTCGGCCTGGGTCGGCAGACGCTCGCCCGGCTTCAGCTCACCGGTGCGGATCCGGGTCCGCAACGCATCGGCGATCTCCTGGGGCGAGAACCTTCTGCTGCCGTTCACTGCGACGTTCTCCTGGGTCACGACCAAACGCTACAACCCCCATCCATCTACCGGGAGTTGTTTGTAAGTTGTTTATGGATGACGGCCAACTGGGGATAACTTCATTGCAGTTGGTCGCCAACTTGGAAGAGTTGGCGGAGGATGTTCCTCCTCCCGCACATCGTCCGCAGGTAGTTCCCGGATGCAGACCGCTCAATCCCTCTGTCCCGCCACCCGGTCCCCCGAGGTCCGCCCCTGGAAAGAGGTCCCGCCATGCCCGCCCTCGCCCTTCTCTCCGCCCTCTTCGTCGTCGGATTCGACCAGTTCGTCCAGTGGAAGTACGGGACGATCGGCATCATCGGGCTGACGCTGCTCACGATCGGGATCAAGGCCAACAGCCCCGCCTGCAGCTCCATAGGGGCCGTCGTCCTCGCCCTGCTGGTCGCCCAGCCCGCGCTCTGACCTGGTCAGACGACGCCGAGATCCAGCTCCGAGCTGATCGTCTCCCACAGGGCGTTGAACCACAGGTGCGACTGTTCCACGAACGTCGTGTCCCGCAGCCCGGCCCCCTGCGCGAACGGGAACAGCATCGACCGGGTCCCCTCGGCGTCGTACAGCTGCAGGTGCTCCTGGTCGATCTCCGCCTCGCGCCGGGTCAGCGTGTAGTACGCGAAGAGCGCCTCAGCGCCGTTGATCAGGTACAGCTTCACCGGTGGCGTGAAGGGCAGGGCGCGGAAGGAGACGTGCGCGTCGATGCCGTGGGTGCTGCGCAGCGCGAGCAGGTTGTGCCTGAGGACCTGGCCCTGGGCGTTGCGCTGGGCCAGCCAGCGGCGGTGCAGGCGGTCGCCGTCCGTGCCCTCCACCGGTGTGGGGAACGCCAGGTCGATACGGCCGCTGGGCAGCAGTACGCGTACGTCGACCTTGGCCGGTTTTATGCGCCCCGCGTGAATCTCGCGCAACGGCTCGCTCATCGCGAGCGTCAGCGACACCGCCGTCAGGCACAGGGCGTCGATCTCCACGTGCGGGGCCGCGAAGGCGGCGGATATCCGCGGGGCCAACGCCACCATCGTGGGCTGCGGCGGGGCCTGGGGGCCGGCCGGCGCCCTTCCCGCGTGCTGCGCCACGGTCGCCGGACTGCCCTTGGAGACGTTGGTGAGCAGTTGCTCGGACTGCAGGATGCGCAGCGCCTGGCGCACGGCTCCCCGCTCCACGCCGAACTCGTCCGCCAGCTTGGCCTGCGTGGGCATGCGCTGGCCCGGTCGCAGCACCCCCGACCTGATCCGGCTGCGCAGCTCGTCGGCCACCTCGCGGTGCGATCTCTGTGGCCGTTGTGACTTCTTCCGCCCGCCCGCGGCAGCGTGTTCCGGCTCCACGACTGAACCGTACAACTTCGCGCCATCTTCCGGCAGTTAAGGGAAAGGTGGTTATGAGACGACTCCAAGCGGAGATAAGTCAGGTGGAGTTGGCCGCCAACTCCGGCAAAGTTGAACGAGCTTGAGTGTTCCTGACCGACATGGTCGTACGAGTGACCGGGCTCCCTTCCGGAGGGGAGCCGGGAGCCCGGCGTGCACGACCACAACCACAACTGAATCGCTACGGATGAACAAGCACAGCAGTCACCACCCGCACGGAAGGAGCACCACCCGAGAGCCCGTGAGGCTCAGAAGATGTCCGGGCACCACGGTCGCCTGGACGTACGCAGCAGGGCGTCGGCGACGGAGGCGGCGCCCTTTTGCTGTTCCCGTACCCGCCCGAGCGCCGCCAGCCGCACCGCGGACTCGTCCCCGAGCCACAGGGTCGCCAACTCGCCCACCGGCAGGGTCAGCTCGGGGTCCTCGTCGGTGCGCCGGCACTCGGCGCCGTCCGGCCCGGCCTGAAGCCGGTAGCGGCCGCCGGCGCATCCGGCCTCGTCGACCACCTCCAGGACGAGCGTGCCGGACGTCGCGTAGGTGCGTGCCTCCAGGGCGCGTACGACGTCCAGGATCCGTACCCACAGCGTGTCCGCGTACGTGGTGAGGCGGGCCGCGCGCGGGTCGGGGAGGAAGTGGGGCAGCAGGTCGTCCGGGGCGCGGTTGCCGGACTTCACGGTGGTGACCCAGTCGAGCGAGCACAGGTAGTGCCACAGGGCGCGTTCGGCGCTGGGGCTGGTCGTGATCAGGCCCTTCACGGTCACGGTCTGCAGCGGCCGCTTGCCGTCGCCCCAGTGGTCGTCGCTCACATAGGCGGCGAGACCGTCGATCTCCCCGGAGGCTGAGCGGTGGACGGCGTAGAAGGGTTCCGTCCAGGAGTCGTCGTCGAAGCGCAGGGCGCCCGTGTTGAGCTGCCACCAGCGGTCGCCGCGGGAGACCGCGCCGGGCGTGGCGCGACGGAAGCGCTCGTGCAGCTCGGGGCCGAGTTTGCGGACGTCGTCCGCGTCCACGAGGTCTATACGACCGTCGTCGAGGACCGGGCGGTGGCGCTCGAGGCCGGTGCGGGGGACGTCGATGGTCCACTCGGCGGTGTGGGCGGCCGGGCCGAAGCCGTAACGACCGTAGATGGGGTATTCGGCGGCGGTGAGGGTGGCGACGACGTCGCCGCGGTCCTTCGCGGCGGCGAGGTCGAGGGCCATCATGCGCGTCAGAAGGCCGCGGCGGCGGTGGGTGGCCGTGACGGAGACGTTGGTGATGGCGTCGGCGGGGACCGGTGCGCCGCCGACGGCGGTCAGCTCCTGCGGGAAGGAGCGGAAGGTGGCGACACAGCGGGCGTCGTCGAAGGCCGCGAGGGTGCGGGCGGGCGTGATGTTGCCGCCGCGTACGGCGAGTTCCCGGTCGGAGACGTGGGGGGAGCTGAGGAACCCGGTGTGCAGGGCACGGATCCAGTCGGGGATCTCGGAGTCGGTGATGGGGCGTACGTCGAGGTCCTGAGGATGGCGGCTCATGGGGTCACGGTAGGAGCGCGGGGGCGGGGGTGTCGCGTGGATTTACGCCTGGGCCGCCGGACCCCGCTCGTCGCTCTCGGGCCCGCTGGTCGCCCCGGTCTCCGCCTCGTCGCCCTCGCAGCGCGCCAAGCGGTCCGCGCCAAGCGGTCTCCTAGAACACCGCCCGTATCTCGCCCACCTCACGGCCCCCGCCCAGCAGCGGTGCCCTGCCGATCCGCCGGACCACCGGGGCGTCCACTCCCATCAGCGTCAGTGCCCTGGACAGGACCGGGCCCAGGGTCCGGGTCGCACCGTCGTCGATCTTGAAGGCCAGGGCGCGGCCGTCCGGGAGGGCCACCGCCTGGACCGCCTCCGCGCCCATCTTCGACAGGGCGCCCGGTATCTCGCGCATCAGCCAGGTGTCGGGCCGACGTGTGCCCGCCACGTACTCCGGGTGTGCCCGCATCGCGTCCGCCACGTGGCGTTCGGCCGTGCCCGGGGCCGCCAGGACGAAGGAGCGGTAGGCGCGGGCCAGGCCGGTCAGGCTGATCGCCATCAGCGGCGCCCCGCAGCCGTCCGTGCCCACCGCCGCCACCGGCTCCCCGGCGGCCTCCTCCACCACGGAGTGGATCAGCTGCTGAAGAGGGTGTTCGGGGTCGAGGTAGGTCTCCAGCGGCCAGTCCCGCAGGGCGCAAGCCGCCAGCATCGCCGTGTGCTTGCCGGAGCAGTTCATGGTGACCCGCTCGCGGACGGCGCCCGAGGCCAGGTACGCCTCCGCCTCCTGCGGGTCCAGCGGCAGGTCCGGCGGGCACTGCAGGAGCTCGGGGGCCAGCCCGTGCTCCGCCAGCATCTTCCGCACCAGGTCCAGGTGGAACGTCTCGCCCGAGTGGCTCGCCGCCGCGAGCGCGAGCCGCTCCCCCGTCAGCTCCAGGCCCGCGCGCAGCACACCGGCCGCCTGCATCGGCTTGTTCGACGAGCGCGGGAAGACGGGCGCCGTCACGTCGCCGACGGCGAACTCCACGGAACCGTCCTCGGCGAGCACCACCAGACTCCCCCGGTGCCGTCCCTCGACGAACCCGGACCGCACCACCTCGGCGAGCACCGGGGGCGCGGAGGACTGCGCGGATATGGCGGGCTGGGCGGAAGTCGACATGGGTGGGCTGCCCTTCGGGACGGGGACCTGGCCGGCACGGCCCGGGACGGGTTCCCTCCCGGGCGGCGGGCACGCTCAGGGGCCCCGGGATACCGGGGCCCTGGCGTCACGTGAGCAGGTCGTCTACTTGCGCTTCCCCTTCACGGTACCTTCGGGCGATCTCGGCACTGCAGTCGTCCGCCGTGCGCTGCACTTCCTGCCGCCGCCGGGAGACCTGCTGCTCGTAGCGCACGAGCCGCCCCATCCCAGCGCCCAACTCATCGTCCGTGCGCGCCTGGAGGTCCGACAGCTCCACCTCGGCGAGCATCTCGGCCGCCAGCCGCCGGTACTCCTCGCCGTGCGGTGTGCCGAGAGTCACATGCCGGGCCGAGGACCGCTGGCGGGCGGGGGCGTCCCTGAGGATCTCCGGAAGCCGTTCCATGACCCCGTCGGGCGCCGCGCCGCCCCCGCGCCGGGCCAGCTCCGCGCGCAGGATGTCGATACGGCCCTGCAGCAGCCGCCGTACGTAACTGAGGTCCGCCTCGTCCCGCTGGGCGTCGCGGCGCAGCGCGCGCAGCTCCGGCAGTCCCAGGCCGGACAGGCGGCGCTCCTGCGGGTACGCCCGGCTCGAAGAGCTCGGGGGAGGATCGACGGGCAGCGGGGGGCTGTCCGTGCGCTGCACGGGCGCCCGGCACTCCGCCATGGTTGCCGTACGGGCGGGCTGCTGCCCGGTACTCGGTGTGCTCATGTACCTACCGTCCCCTCGACCGGCGCGGCACCCCCCACGGATGCGCCGCTAACACACGCATCGTGCCACTGCAAGTAGCCGTAATGTGGCCAAGTGACCATGGACAGCCCAGATGGGGGTGTTGAGGGTCAAGGCGGAACGACCAGTTGGCCGTATCCCGGCGCCGCCGTGCCGCACGGCATCATGGTCCTCATGCGTGCGGTGGTGCAGAGGGTCGACGGCGCGAGCGTCGTCGTGGACGGTGAGACGGTCGGCGAGATCGGCGGCGAGGGGCTGTGCGTGCTCGTCGGGGTGACGCACGACGACACCAAGGAGAAGGCGGCCCAGCTCGCCCGCAAGCTGTGGTCGATCCGCATGCTGCACGACGAGAAGTCCTGCTCCGACATCGACGCGCCGCTGCTGGTGATCAGCCAGTTCACGCTGTACGGCGACGCCCGCAAGGGGCGCCGGCCGACCTGGAACGCGGCCGCCCCCGGCGATGTCGCCGAGCCGCTGGTCGACGAGGTGGTCGCGCAGCTGCGGGCGCTGGGGGCGACGGTGGCGACGGGGCAGTTCGGGGCGGCGATGCGGGTGTCGCTGACGAACGACGGGCCGTTCACGGTGCTGCTCGAGATCTGAGCCCGGCGGCGGGGGTCGTGCAGCCCGGCGCTGAGGGGGTGCCTCCGCCAAGCTCTTCGAGCAGGGGGCACCCCCGGCGCCCACCCGTGCCGCCCCTGGGGGTCCCCCAGGGGCGTTGAGGCACTGGGGGAGGCACGACTGCCCGCGGCTGCGCCGGGCTCACCGCAGCCGCGCCGGGCTACGGCTCGACCACGACCTCCTGGGCCGCTGCCGTCTCGTCCGCCATCAGGCGGGCGTCCACGGGAACGTTCCGCTTGACCAGGGCCAGGGCGACCGGGCCCAGTTCGTGGTGGCGTACCGAGGTCGTCACGAAGCCGATCTTGCGGCCGTCGGGGCCGTCGTCCGCGAGGCGCAGTTCCGTGCCGTGCGGGGGCAGGTGGACCTCGCTGCCGTCGAGGTGGAGGAAGACCAGGCGGCGCGGCGGCTTGCCCAGGTTCTGGACACGGGCGACCGTCTCCTGGCCTCGGTAGCAGCCCTTCTGGAGGTGGACGGCGGTGCCGATCCAGCCCAGCTCGTGCGGGATGGTCCGGTGATCCGTCTCGAAGCCCAGGCGCGGGCGGTGCTGCTCCACGCGCAACGCCTCGTAGGCGAGGATGCCGGCCGCGGGGCCGTTCTTCTCCGCGTAGGACTCCAGGTCCGCTCGCGGCAGGAACAGGTCCCGGCCGTACGGCGTCTCGCGGACCAGCACCCCCTCGGGCGCCTCGGCGATCGAACCGGCCGGCAGGTGCACCACCGCGAAGTCGTCCGTCCGGTCGGCGACGTCGACACGGTAGAAGAACTTCATCGACTCCAGGTACGCGATCAGCGCGCGCTGGGTGCCGGGCTCGACATGCGCCCAGACCGTCTCGCCGTCGTCGACCAGGTACAGCGCATGCTCGACGTGGCCGTGCGCGGAGAGGATCAGCGCCTCGGTGGCCTGGTGCGCGGGCAGCTCGCTGACGTGCTGGGTGAGCAGCAGGTGCAGCCAGCTCAGCCGGTCCTCGCCGCTGACGGTGACCACACCGCGGTGCGAGAGGTCCACGAATCCGGAGCCGTCGGCAAGGGCACGCTGCTCGCGGAACAGGTCGCCGTAGTGGGCGGCGACGCCTTCGTCCACGCCCTCGGCGGGGACGGCGCCGGGCAGGGACAGCAGGGGACTCTTCATGGTCTCAAGCCTACGACGGGGTAGTTGAACTCTTGAGCGAGCAGTCCTTGCACCGGCCGAAGATCGCGAAGTGCTTCATGTCCGTGTCGAAACCGAACTCGTCGCGCAGCTTGGCGGTGAACTCCGCGGCCACGCCGACGTCGGCCTCGATCACGTTCGTGCAGTCCCGGCAGACCAGGTGGATGTGGTGGTGCCGGTCCGCGAGGTGGTACGTCGGCGCTCCGTGCCCGAGGTGGGCGTGGCTGACCAGCCCCAGCTCCTCCAGGAGTTCCAGGGTCCGGTAGACGGTGGAAATGTTGACCCCCGACGCCGTCTTCCTCACCTCGCCGAGGATGTCGTCGGGGGTCGCGTGCTCCAGTGTGTCCACGGCTTCGAGCACGAGTTGCCGCTGCGGGGTCAGCCGGTAGCCGCGCTGCCGCAGATCGCTCTTCCAGTCGGTGCTCACCACAGCCCCAGTGTAGGAGCGGCGGGCGCCGGTGGCGTTCCCCCGCGGGGTTCATGCCGCGGCCGGGAGGTAGGGGCCGGGTCCCTTCAGGGTGCGCTGGACGGGGGTGGTCGCGGTGTGGCGCAGTCCCGGCAGGGCCGCCACCGACTCGGTGAGATAGCGGTAGAAGAGCTGCGCGGTCGGGACGTCGACGCTGGCGTAGAGGTTGGTCGTTCCGGTCACTGCGCCGGCGAAGGCGACCTCGGGGTGTGCGGCGAGCGCCGCGCCCGCGTCGGCGAGGCGCGAGGGGTCGATCTCAAGCCACAGGGAGGCGCGGAAGTTCTGCCGCAGCACGTCGGGGTGGTACTCGACGTCGAAGTACAGGGCGCCGGCCACCCTGAGTTCGCTGATGCGGCGGCGCACGGTGGACGGCGACAGGCCGGTCGCGGAGGCCAGCTCTCCGACCGCCGCCCTCCCGTCCCGGGCCAGCAGGTCGAGCAGCAGCCGGTCGCTGTCGTCCAGGGTCACCGCAGGTGTGGCGTCCGTGACCGGTTCGGGTGCCACCCGCGGTGTGAGCGCCTCGATCTGTGCGGCGGTCAGCGGTCCCCGCTTGTTGATCGGGCTGAGGTCCCTGCCGAAGAAGACGTGCAGCAGGCAGTGCGCGGACACGTCCACCACCTGCGGCGTGCGCGGCAGTTTCTGCAGGAGGGGTGAGTCCTCCAGACCCGGGCCGCGGGTCCGCACCGAGCAGTTGATCTCCGTTCCCCCGGAGCTGATGTGGACCCAGCTCGTGTCGGTGCGCCGTGCCAGCGCCTCGCCGATGGAGGCGGCGGCGTCGGGCGTGCACCGGACGCGTACGAGCCAGCCGGAGTCCCCCAGCCGCCGGGGATCGGTCAGTCCCAGTACCCGGAGCCTCCCCGAGGACCGCAGCCGTGCCCAACGGCGCGCGGCGGTCTGGTCGGACACACCGAGCGCGTCGGCGATCTCCCGGAACGAGGCCCGTCCGTTGATCTGCAGCGCCTGCGCGAGCGCCATGTCCTCGTCCGAGAGTCCACGGTCCGGGCGCCGAGGAATGTCGAGATACGTCTTCACAGCGCCCATGGTGTCGGATCCGTGCAAAACGGGGGCGCTGACTCACTGATTCACAGCGCCCTGCCCAACGCTCGGAGCCGGACAACACGCCGGAAAGACCCGGTCCCGACCCGAACCCGGCCCTGGCCCCGATCTCGCACCGGGACCCGAACCCGCCGGAACCCGACCCCGAACTCCGAACGGAGAACCGACATGCGCAAGTGGTGGCCCCTGACGGCGGTCTGCCTGGGCGCCTTCATCCTGCTGGTGGACGTGACCATCGTGAACGTCGCGCTGCCCAGCATCGCCGACGACCTGGACGCCCCCTTCACCTCGCTGCAGTGGGTGATCGACGGATACGCCCTGGCCCTCGCTTCCCTGCTGCTGGCCTCCGGTTCCCTGGCGGACCGGTTCGGTCACCGCCGCTTCTACGTCTACGGCCTCGGTCTCTTCGCCGCGGCCTCCCTGCTGTGCGGCCTCGCCCCCACCGCGGGCGTGCTGGTCGCCGCCCGCGTGGTGCAGGGCCTGGGAGGTGCCGCCATGTTCGCCACGGCACCCGCCCTCCTGATCGATTCCTACCAGGGCCGGGACCGGGGGACGGCCTTCGGCGTGTGGGGTGCCGCCAACGGGGCCGCCGCCGCGGCCGGCCCCCTGCTCGGCGGTCTGCTCACCGAGCATATGAGCTGGTCCGCGATCTTCTTCGTCAACCTGCCGATCGCCGCCGTCGCCATCGTCATGACGCTGCGCGTGGTGCGCGCCGACCGGCCCGGCACACCCTCCGGTCACGGCGCAACGGTCCGCGTCGACCTCCCGGGCGCGGCGGCCTTCACCGCCGCGGCGGGCGCCCTCGCCTACGGGCTCATCCGCGGCGCGGACGCGGGCTGGGCCTCGGCCGAGATCTTGGCCGCGTTCGCCGTCTCGGCCCTGGCTCTCGCCGCGTTCGTGGTGATCGAGCACCGCACGGCGCGGCGCGGCGGTGCCCCGATGCTGGACCTCGGGGTGTTGCGTCGTCCGTCCTTCGCGGGCCTGATGAGCGGTGCACTGCTGCTGCAGGGCGGCGCCTTCGGCTGCCTGGTGCTGGTCTCCCTCTGGCTGCAGTCCGTTCTGGGGCTCAGCCCGGTCGCGGCGGGCCTCGCCCTGACCCCGTTGGCGGGGGCGTCCTTCCTCGTGGCCGCCGTGGCCGGCCGGCACATCCCGCGGTTCTCCCCGCGCCTGCCGATCGGGGTGGGTCTGCTGTTCGTCGCGGCGGGCATGCTGCTGCTGCGGGCGGCGATGACGGCCGACGCCGGGCGGGCCTCCCTGGTGTGGGGTCTGGTGGTGACGGGAGTCGGCGTGGGCCTGGCCACGCCCGTCCTGGTCTCGGCGGCCACCTCCACGGTGCCGCCGCGACAGGCGGGGATGGCCGGCGGGGCGGTCAACACGTTCCGCCAGTTGGGCATGACCCTGGCCATCGCCGTCCTCGGCGCGGTCTTCACCACCCGGACGGCCGACGTACTGGCCGGGTCCGGCACGGTACCGGACGCCGACCGGGCCGCCTCCGCCCTGGCCGCGGGGCAGGCACAGCACCTGTTGGCGGCGGCGCCCCCGGCACACCGCGACGCTGCACGCCAGCTGCTGCACCGGGCCTTCGCCGAGGGCCTCGACCAGGTCTTCCTGCTGTCGGCGACCGCGGCGGCCCTCGGGGGGCTGGTCGTCCTGCTCCTGGTACGCCCGACGAGCCGCACGGACCCGGCCTCCGGAAGCGGCTCGCCGACCGCGCGGGCATCCGATCGTCCGCTGAGCCCGACGGCAGGCCGGGCCGACCGCGGATAGCACCCAGACATGTAAGAGGCGTGACGGCCCCGGTGATCACCGGGGCCGCGCGCAGCTCTGCCGGGGCCTGTCCCTGCCGGGGCCTGTCCCTGCCGAAGCTCCGCGCCGAGGGATCGGCGCACGGTACTGTCGGCACCAGCAGCACCGGCTCTCGATCCGGAGGGAACCCCCGTGACCGCTCAGCACCCGGAACCTCACCCCGAGCCGCTGCTTCCCATGCCTGCTCTCACCCCTGAGGCACTGCGTACCGCGGTCGAACGGCTGACCCCGAGCCGGGTGCCGGCGTTCGTTCAGGACCTCGTGGAGGCGACGACCAACGCCCAGCAGACTCAGTCCCTCGCTCCTCTGCGCACCTTCGTCCACACCTGGGGCGTGTTCGTCGCCATCCAGCGTCAACCGTCCCGCGCCGCGCGCCTGCGTCACCTGGAAGAAGTGGTCAGCGGGGGCGTGGAGGACCCGATGGACGCCATCGCCGAGATCCGGAAGATCCACGCCGAGGCGGAGGCGGAGGCCGGTCTTTGAGTGACTGGAAGTGGGACTACAACCCGAGCGAGGAGTACCTGACCGCCGGCCTCCCCGTCGGCGTGGTGGCGGAAGTGGAGCGCATCGCCACCGAAATCGCCGCCCTGGGACGTGACGCCGAGACGGCGGGCAGCCGACCGGAGGGGAAGCCCGGCGGGCTCCGAAACTTCCCCATCTTCGGCGGACGCGGCTTCATCCAGTTCCTCGCCGTTCCCCGACACGAGTGCGTCTACATCTGCAACGTCGTCTGGAACGGGTGAACCGGACCTACTTGAAGAACGCGATCCCGTCGTCCGGGAGGTCGTCGGGGAGGGCCTTCGCCCAGCGCTCGACGTCCTCCGGGGTGACGACCTTCTTCAGGTGGGCCGACATGTACGGGCGCAGCTCGACCTCCGGGGTCTGCTTCTCGCCGACCCACATCAGGTCGCTGTTGACGTAGCCGTACAGGCGCTTGCCGCCGGTGTACGGGCCCGAGGCCGCCGTACGGGCCACCGCGTCCGTCGCCAGGTCGATCTGCGGCTTCTGGTGCGCCAGCTCGCCGTACCAGACCTCGACGACACCGTCGTTGCGGACCATGGTCACCTCGACCTTGCGGTCCGCGTCGATCCGCCAGTAGCCGGACTCCGACTCCAGCGGCCTGACCTTGTTCCCGTCGCCGTCCAGCACCCAGGTGTGCGAGTGGTACTCCAGGAAGTCCCGACCGTCGTGGGTGAAGGAGACTTCCTGCCCGAAGTTGCACTTCTCGGAGCCGGGGAAGTCGTGCACACCCGCGCCGGTCCAGTTCCCGAGCAGGAAGGCGAGCGGGACGAGGTCCTTGTGGAGGTCGGACGGGATCTCGATCATGAGCAGCTTTTCGTCGTGGATGGCGTGGGGGTCAGCGCTGGCCCTCGAAGAGCTTCTTCACGGTCAGCCCGGCGAAGGCGAGCACGCCGACGCAGACCAGGACCAGCAGGGTTTCGAAGAAGATCTCCACGGGGTGCTCCTCGGATGAGCGCGGTACACGTACACAGGGCCAGGTCCCACTCTAGTCGGGTGGACCCCGAGCCTCTTTATCAGGTGCGCTTGACCTCGTCGATGAAGCGGGCCCAGGCGGCGGCCTCGAAGAGGAGGGTCCCGCGGGCGGGGTCCTTGCTGTCGCGGACGGGGACGACGGAGGGGAGGTCCTTTGCCACCTCGACGCACTGGCCGCCGTCCGAGTTGCTGTAGCTGCTCTTGTGCCACGTCACGTTGGTCAGGTCGATGGCTCGCACGGCACTTCCTCCAACATCCGCAGGATGAACTTCCGCGACTCGACCGGGGGCAGGGCCATGTCGCGCACCGCATCATATGTGCGGTGGAAACGCTCAACCCTGCCTGATTCCTCGACCAGTTCGCCGCGTACGTCGTTCTCGGCGTACGCCACGGTACGGCCGTCCAGCAACCGCAGGACATCAGATCGGTGCTCGCCAGGCCATGAAAACCCGCGCTGAACGGCAGTACGTGGAGCGTGATGTTCGGGCGGTCTGCGGCCTCCGCCAGATACTCCAGCTGCTCCCGCCACTCCCGCGCCTCGCGCATCGGCGTCCTCAACACGGCCTCGGAGAGGATGCCTCGGAACGGTGGGGCGTCGCCCCCCTCCAGTAGCTTCCGCCGTCCGATGCGCGCGTCGACCTGCTGGTCCAGCTCTTCGCCCTTCAGGCCACCTGCCGCGAGCGCTTCACGCGCGTACCCAGCCGTTTGAAGGAGCCCAGGAGGCCTGCTCACGGCGTAGTGCCACAAGCTCACCGCCTCCGCCTCCAACATCATGTACCGCCGGTACTGCTCCTTGAACTGCGACGGATCCCCCACCGCCAGCTCCCACAGCGCCAGCAGCAGCCCCGGCGTCCCGTAGTACTGGTCCAGCGCCTGTACGACCTCCGGGCCGCCCAGCGTCTGGCCGCTCTCCATCTTTCCGAACCGGGAGGGGTCCCAGCCGACCGCCTTCGCCAACTCCCGCAGGCTCACGCCCCGCTCCGTCCGCAGCAGCCGTAACTCCTCCGCGAACCGCCTGCGCGGCTCCTGGCTCCGTCCCGTGATCACCCGTCTCGGCGGCATCGCGCTCCTCCGTGCAGTACGGCCGTGGAAGGTGTGGAAAGAGCGCCTGGAGGCGGAGAAGCAGACCTCGTCCACGGCGTTGCGGCCCTGCTCAGGGGCCATGCTCGTAACGTCCGGAACACGCAGCGTAGTTCAAGCGTCGCGCTGCGCGCAGGCGTTGTGGAAAGGAACGGAACCGATGACGGCCCTGGAACGCGGAGCGCTCGTCTGCGACCCGGCCACGCGCAAGGTCGGCGAGTACCAGGACAGATCAGGGCCGTACGCCATGCTGCGCCCGGTCGGCGGCGGCCGGGAGTGGCAGGCCGACCCCGATGCCCTTCGCCCCGCCACCCTGCGGGAGCGGATCGGCGCCGGGGTGCGGGCCGCGAACGAGCGCGCCCGGGCCGCCGACGACACCAGCCGCCCGCCGCTGCCCGTCCAGGGATGTGCGACGTGCGAGGAGCTGGCCGCGCGGCGGGAGATCGCGCGGGCGGAGTACGACGGCAGCACCGAGACGGACGCCAACGTCTTGCTGCGCCGCCACCGCAACCAGGAGCACCGCGCCTGACCGGGCCCACCGCCTTCACCCCGGCAGGACTAGGCTGCGGGCATGGCCAAGAAGCTCGTGATCAAGGTGACGGCGGGGGCCGACGCGCCCGAGCGCTGCTCTCAGGCGTTCACGGTGGCGGCGGTCGCCGTCGCCAGCGGCGTGGACGTCTCGCTCTGGCTGACCGGTGAGTCGTCGTGGTTCGCGCTGCCGGGCCGGGCCGCCGAGTTCGAACTGCCGCACGCCGCGCCGCTTCCCGACCTGATCGAGTCGATCATGGCGGCCGGCCGGATCACCCTGTGCACCCAGTGCGCGGCCCGCCGCGAGATCACGGAGAAGGACGTCATCGAGGGCGTACGGATCGCGGGCGCGCAGGTCTTCGTCCAGGAGTCACTCGCAGACGACACGCAGGCGCTCGTCTACTAGGGCGCGTATCGAGTCGCGATCAATCCGCGGGACTCACCCTCGTACGAACCCTGATCACGCGACCGACGGGCAGTCGTACTGAATGCGCATGCCGGTCAGCCTGTGGGCAGGCCGATCTTGTCGCGTTCGAGCACGGAGCGGAGCTCCGAGAGGATCTGTGCGGCGGCGAGCCCTGAGGGGCTGCCGAGGGGCATGGAGCACACCGGGACCATGTACCTTGCGGGGCAGGACCCGCACCAGCCCATGCTGAGCCCCGCCACCCTCGCCGACCTGACCGGCTTCCCCCCGATACTTCTGCAGGCGGGCACCAACGAAATGCTCCTGGACGACTCCACACGCATGGCCACGCGCGCGAGGGAGGCCGGAGTGGACGTCATCCTGGACATCACCGCTGACGTTCCCCATGTCTTCCAGGCGTTCGCCGGCGTTCTGGACGAAGCCGACGAGGCGCTGGAGCGCGCCGCTGTGTTTCTCAGTCAGCACATCCGCGCCAGGGGCACGGCACACACGTCGGCAGGCTGAAAGCCGACAGACGGTCTCATACGGACCACGGTCGGGGACGCCGGACCACCGGGTGGTGAACCGGGGGCCTCGCCGCCGTCGCAGGGCTATCGCCGTTTCTTGCCGTCCAGCTCGTCCCACCACTCGTCGGACTGCGGGTCTCCGGACGGGTCGTCCCACCAGCGGTCGTCGGGACCCCTGCGGTTGGCCACCATCGCGGCCAGGGGCGGGATCACCATCGCCACCACGCACATGCCCACCGCCGCCGGAACCGACCAGATGCGCACGACTCCCCAGGCCAGGACGAACAGCGCCAGGCAGGTTCCCATCATGGCGAAGTACACGTGGCGTCGTCGTGCGTACATACCTTCACTATGCCCCGCGGACATGCGGAAGGACCGCACCCGAGGTGTCCAACCCGTGGGTGCGGCCCTTCAGCCATGCGCGGTACTGCTCAGACCGCGATCGCGACCTCCGCGAGGCCGCCCTTCTGGGCGACGACGGTACGGTCCGCGGTGCCACCCGGCACCAGGGCACGCACGGTCCAGGTGCCCTCGGCCGCGTAGAAGCGGAACTGTCCGGTCGCCGAGGTGGGGACCTCGGCGGTGAACTCGCCGGTCGAGTCCAGGAGGCGCACGTAACCGGTCACGGGCTCGCCGTTGCGGGTCACCTGGCCCTGGATGGTGGTCTCACCGGGCTTGATCGTCGAGGCGTCGGGGCCGCCGGCCTTCGCTCCACACATGTGCTTCTCCGTCTTTTCTGAAAGGTCGGTCTTACTTACCGGCGCCGAGCTCGATCGGCACGCCCACCAGGGAGCCGTACTCCGTCCAGGAACCGTCGTAGTTCTTGACGTTCTCCTGGCCGAGCAGCTCGTGCAGCACGAACCAGGTGTGCGCGGAGCGCTCACCGATGCGGCAGTAGGCGATGGTGTCCTTGGCCAGGTCCACGCCCTCGGCCTCGTACAGCTCCTTCAGCTCCTCGTCGGACTTGAAGGTGCCGTCGTCGTTGGCCGACTTCGACCAGGGGATGTTCTTGGCGCTCGGGACGTGGCCCGGACGCTGCGACTGCTCCTGCGGCAGGTGCGCCGGGGCGAGCAGCTTGCCGGAGAACTCGTCGGGCGAGCGGACGTCGACCAGGTTCTTGGTGCCGATCGCGTCGACGACCTCGTCGCGGAAGGCACGGATCGAGGCGTCCTGCGGCTTGGCCTTGTACTCGGTCTTCGCGCGCTCGGGCACCTCGGTGCCGTCGACCAGCTCGCGGGCGTCCAACTCCCACTTCTTGCGGCCGCCGTCGAGGAGACGGACGTCCTCGTGGCCGTAGAGCTTGAAGTACCAGTAGGCGTAGGCCGCGAACCAGTTGTTGTTGCCGCCGTAGAGGACGACCGTGTCGTCGTTGGCGATGCCCTTCTCCGACAGGAGCGTCTCGAACTGCTCCTGGTTGACGAAGTCGCGGCGGACCGGGTCCTGGAGGTCCTGCTTCCAGTCGATGCGGACAGCGTTCTTGATGTGGTTCTTCTCGTATGCCGTGGTGTCCTCGTCGACCTCGACGACGACGACCTTGGGGTCGTCCAGGTGCTGCTCGACCCAGTCGGCGTCTACCAGGACGTCGCTGCGGCTCATGCTCTTTCTCCTCCGGGGCAGTTGCGGCGGGGCGTTGCAAGTCAGAAGGGGTGCGGGTACGCGGTGTCGCGGTGGCGTACGCGGCGCACGAGTGGCCCTGTGTCAGGAGCCAGGGCCGGGATACGGGAGTGGATCTCTCCCGCTCAGGAAGTGCGACAGAGCATGGCGGCGACGCGGCACAGGTCTACTGCCCGCCGCTTCGTGAGATCCGCCTGTCGCTGCATGGGGTCGATCGTAGGGACCGGGCACGGGGCGTGTCACCGGCGTGTCGAATGGTGAGATGCGATCGTCCGGCATGCGGGACGAGGAGAAGCACGGAACGGTCGGCGCACGCCTCCCCGACGCGCCCGCCCGTCACGCCATCTACGGTACGGACGGGGCCGTCTCGCCCATCGGACAAACGACCTGCGCCCTGCCTGAGCCGGCCCGGCTCGGCCTGCCCCGGCTCACATCCCGGGGCCTGCCCTCGCAGCCGGTCGCCAGGGGTCGTCCTACCCGGCGAGCCGGACGCCCGAACCCTTCACCGCGATCTCCACACCGTTCTCACCGGCCTCGACGTTTTCGAGCTTGATACCGCCGGGGAGCTGGTCGATGCGCTGCTGGAAGTCGGTGATCGCGCGGATCTGGGAGCCCGCGACCTCCATGCCGGCGAGCTTGGGCAGGCTGTCGGCGTGCACCCTGACCGTGTTGCCCTGGGCGGTGACCGAGCTGAGGACGTAGACCGGGTTCGGCAGCTTGACGGGCGCGTCGACCTTCACCGCGACCTTGATCTTGCCGTTGCCACCGTCGGAGAGGCCGATCACCTGTGCGGTGACGTCGGGCAACACCTCGGTGGGCCGGGCCTTGGCCGCCTTCAGCAGCTCGTCGTAGGTGATGAGCGCGGTTCCGGTGGCGGTGGCCGCGGTGGCGGAGCTGTAGTCGCCGGAGAACGTCACGTCCTTCATCGACGCGTTCAGGTCGGCGATGCGGATCTTCTCGGAGCCGTTGCCGGTGGTCGCCTCGTAGTCCTTGATGCCGACCTCGACATCGTCCAGCTCGCCGGAGAGGACCTGGGTGAGGAAGGGGAAGCCCTTGATGGACACGTCCGGGGTGGTGGCCAGGTTCTCGGTGGTCCTGAGCTTGTCGGCCGCCTCGTTCTGCGCGAAGTGGACCGCGACCCGGTCCACGATCACGAAGAGGCCGCCCAGGATCACCACGAGGATCAGCAGTATTCGCAGTGCGCGCATGCTCGGTTGTCCCCCACGTCGGCGGTCGTCACGGCGGTCCCGACGGCCCGGTGGCCGTCCTGCGTGACAGTACCCGCCGGGGGAAGGGGTGACGGGGAATTGTTGATCAGCTGTGACACGGAGGGGGCGGGGCCCGGCTTGCTCAGCCCAGCGCCCGGCCCAGTACGTAGATCACCGGTGCCGCCGCCGTCAGCGGCAGCGCCACGCCCGCCGTGAAGTGGACGAAGCGGGAGGGGTAGTCATAGCTCGCCACCCGGTGGCCGATCAGCGCGCAGACGCCCGCCCCCAGCCCGAGGAACGCGCCCGACGCACCGGAGGTGCCGAAACCCGTCGCGCCGCCCATCGCGATGCCCGCGCCCGCCGCCGCCAGCAGGGCCACCACCACCGACGCCGCCGTCGGCAGCGGCAGCGCGCGGGCCAGGACCGCCACGGCGACCGCGATCGCGCCCACCGTGACCGCGTCGGGTGCGGCCGCCAGGTGGCCGGCCGCGACGATGGACAGCGCGGCCGAGGCGACCGTCGCCATCAGGCCGTACATCCGTGTGTCCGGGTCGGCGTGCGACCTGAGCTGGAGGGCCAGGGACAGCAGGACCCAGACGCCGAGCGTGCCCAGGATCGCCGCCGGCGCCTGCTCCCGGCCCGCCACCAGCAGGGCCACGTCCGCGGTGGCTCCGCCCAGGAACGCCAGCGCGATGCCCTGCCGGGCCGGCCACATGCCGTTCAGCCGGAACCATCCGGCCGCCGTCACGGCCTGCAGGATCACCAGCGGTACGACGAGCGCGTACGTCCCCACGGCCGCGGCCCCGGCGAGCAGCGCCCCCAGCCCCGCGGTGAGCGCGGCCGGCTGCAGCCCGGGCTCGATGATCGGCGAACGGCCCTCGAGCCGGGCCCGCTGGTTGGCGGGCAGCGTGGACAGGTCGACGGCGGGCGGCTGGGGCTCGGAGGTGGCGGTCGTCGTCATGGCGGCGACGCCGGGCGCCGCGTAACCGTGCGGCTCGTACGCCTGCGCGTGCGCCTCCGGCGGCAACGGCTGCGCGGCCCCGTACGGCTGCTGCCATTGCTGATGCTGCTGCGGGTGGGCCGCGCCGTTCGGGTCGTACCAACCCTGCTGCCGGTACCCGTCGTGGCCGTGGTGGGGCTGCTGGGCGGCATGGCCCTGGTGTGCCTGGTGGGCGTCATGCCCCCCGTAGCCGGGGGCCGGGTGTCCCTGGTGCCCCTCGTATCCCTCGTACGGCTGGTTGCTCATCGCTCATCCTCCTGCGAACGGCGGGAGCACCTCGACCGTGCCGCCCTCGGCCAGCCGTACCGTCTCGTGCTCACGGGTCCCGACGGGGTCACCGTCGACCAGGAAGGAGCAGCGCTTCAGGACGCGGACCAGTTCGCCCGGATGCCTCTCGCGCGCCGCGTCGAGCGCCTCCGCGAGCGTCGTCGCGTCGTACGGCTCCTCGGCGACCCCGGCGGCCGCCTTGGCGGCGGCCCAGTAGCGCACCGTGCCCTTTGCCATCTGCTTCCTCGACTCGGTCGTGGTGAACACCGCTCAGGCTAGCCCGCCTGCGCGGCCACCCACGCGCCGATGCGGGCCAGCAGGGCGTCGTCGCTGGCGTTCTCGGCGTGGCCCATGCCGGGCTCCAGCCACAGTTCGGCGTGGTCAGGGGCCGCCTCGGCCAGCATGCGGGGGTGGTCGAGGGGGAAGTAGCCGTCCTGGTCTCCGTGCACGATCAGCAGCGGGGTCGGCGCGATCAGGGGGACGGACTCGACCGGCGAGTCCGGGACCGGGTCCCAGTCGCGGTGGTGGATGCGGGTGCGCAGGCCGTAGCGGCCCAGCAGACGGCCCTCGGGGCGGGTCACCAGCCAGTGCAGCCGCCGCATGGGGGCCGTGCCCCGGTAGTACCAGCGGGCGGGCGCGGACACGGACACCACCGCGTCCGTGCCCGCGCCCGCCTCGTGCGCCGCCGCGTGCCGCAGCACCACCGAGCCGCCCATCGAGAAGCCGACGGTGGCCACGCGCGTGTGGCCCAGCTCCCTCGCCCACCGCACGGCGGCCGCCAGATCGTGCACCTCCCGGTCGCCGACCGTGGACCGGCCGCCGGAGGCCCCGTGGCCGCGGAAGGAGAACGTCACCACCGCGCCGTACTGCCTGAGGACGCCCGCCACCCGGCGTACATGGGGCCGCTCGAGATCACCCGTGAAGCCGTGGGCCACGACGATCGCAAGATCGTCCAGGTGGCCGGAAGGTGGACGTCCGGTGTCGTATACAACGGATCCCGGATCGTATGCGGCGTCGATCGCCACCCCGTCGAGCGTGCGGAGAAACGTCCGCACAGGCCCGCGCCGAGCCGTCTCAGAGTGCGGACGAACCGTGGATCGCGCCGTTCCACCTGCCGTACCAGTGCCCATGTGGGCTATTCTGCTGGGCAGAGGACTCGGGCAGCGTAGCCCCCGGGTCCTTTTGTGCTTTCGGAAGCGTTGTATACGACGCGGGAAACCGCAGGTGTACGGGCCCCCGGGATGCGCAGAGCAGTGCCGCCCCGCCAAACGTCCTCGCAGGGACCGAGGAGGAACCAGACGTATGAGTTCTCTGCTGCTCCTGACCAACGCCCTTCAGCCGTCGACGGAGGTGCTTCCCGCTCTCGGCCTGCTCCTGCACAACGTGCGAGTGGCTCCGGCGGAAGGCCCCGCCCTCGTCGACACCCCCGGTGCCGACGTCATCCTCGTCGACGGGCGACGGGACCTGCCGCAGGTGCGCAGCCTGTGCCAGCTGCTGCGCTCCACCGGGCCCGGCTGTCCGCTGCTCCTGGTCGTCACCGAGGGCGGTCTCGCGGCCGTCACCGCCGACTGGGGCATCGACGACGTGCTCCTCGACACCGCCGGCCCCGCCGAGGTGGAGGCCCGCCTGCGCCTGGCCATGGGCCGCCAGCAGATCGTCAACGACGACTCCCCGATGGAGATCCGCAACGGCGACCTGTCCGTGGACGAGGCGACCTACTCCGCCAAGCTCAAGGGCCGCGTCCTCGACCTCACCTTCAAGGAGTTCGAGCTCCTGAAGTACCTCGCGCAGCACCCCGGCCGGGTCTTCACCCGCGCCCAGCTGCTGCAGGAGGTCTGGGGCTACGACTACTTCGGCGGCACGCGCACGGTCGACGTCCACGTACGACGGCTGCGCGCCAAACTGGGGCCCGAGCACGAGTCGCTGATCGGCACCGTCCGCAACGTGGGCTACCGGTTCGTCACCCCGGAGAAGGTCGAGCGCGCCGCCGAGGAGGCGAAGGCCAAGGCGGCCCGGCCGAAGGCGGACGACGCGGACGAGTCGGCGCCGGTGTCGGGGGCCGAGGTGACCGCCGAGGCGTAGGCGGACGTCACCCCGGAGGAGACGCAGGTCACGGCCCAGGTCACAGGTGGGGCATAGAACGCCGAAAGCCCTGCCCAGAGGTGGTCCATCCGCGTAGACTCCGCGCGTGGCCAAGGTGACTCGGGACGATGTGGCGCGGCTGGCGGGGACATCCACCGCCGTCGTCAGCTATGTCATCAACAACGGACCCCGGCCGGTCGCCCCGGCCACGCGCGAGCGCGTCCTCGCCGCGATCAAGGAACTGGGATACCGGCCCGACCGGGTCGCCCAGGCCATGGCGTCGCGGCGCACGGACCTCATAGGCATGATCGTGCCGGACGCGCGCCAGCCCTTCTTCGGGGAGATGACGCACGCGGTCGAGCAGGCCGCCGCCGAGCGCGGAAAGATGGTGCTCGTCGGCAACACCGACTACGTGGCCGAGCGCGAGGTCCACTATCTGCGGGCCTTCCTCGGCATGCGCGTCTCCGGGCTGATCCTGGTCAGCCACGCGCTCAACGACCACGCCGCCGCGGAGATCGACGCCTGGGACGCCCGGGTCGTCCTGCTGCACGAGCGGCCCGAGGCGATCGACGACGTCGCCGTCGTCACGGACGACCTGGGGGGCGCCCAGCTCGCCGTACGGCACCTGCTCGAGCACGGGTACGAGTACGTCGCCTGTATGGGCGGTACGGCCGAGACCCCGGCGGTCGGCGACCCCGTCTCCGACCACGTCGAGGGCTGGCGGCGCGCGATGCAGGAGGCCGGCATCCCGACGGAGGGCCGCCTGTTCGAGGCGCCGTACAACCGGTACGACGCGTACAACGTCGCCCTGGAGCTGCTGTCCGGGCCGCACCGCCCCCCGGCGATCTTCTGCTCCACCGACGACCAGGCGATCGGCGTGCTCCGGGCGGCCCGCGAACTGCGGATCGACGTGCCCGGGGAGCTGGCGGTGGCCGGGTTCGACGACGTGAAGGAGGCGGCGCTGACGGACCCGCCGCTCACCACGGTCGCCTCGGACCGTTCGGGCATGGCCCGTGCGGCCGTCGATCTGGTGCTCGACGACGGGCTTCGGGTGGCCGGGTCGCGGCGGGAGCGGTTGAAGCTGTTCCCCTCGCGGCTGGTCGTGCGCCGTTCCTGCGGTTGCGAGCAGGGCCCCTCGCGGCCGCAGTAAGACCCTTTCGGAGTCTTCGGAGCCGGGTCTCCCGCACGTTCCCGAGGCGGCTTTATATCGGGCATACACGGTTCTGTCGGGCTTCTCAGCGGGGACTCAGGTAGCTCTCATGATCACGGGACACTCTCTCTTGCATGACCGAGAGCTTCCGCCGCAGCGGCGAGTACGAGTACCGCCAGGGTCACGGACCCCAGTCCGCGTACCCCGAGCAGCAGCAGCACACCTCCTCACCCGTGAACCCGGAGTGGCCGCCCCCTCCGGCGTACGAGCCGGCGCAGCCGGCGGTCGCGGCCGGCGGCGGTCATGACGGATACGGCGGCGACGACGGCACTGCCGTCCTGGCCGCCGTCCCGGCCCAGCCCGGGGCGAAGCGGCGCACCAAGGGCCCGCTCGCGCTCCTCGCCGCCGTGGCGATCGTCGCCGCGGCCATAGGTGGCGGCACGGCGTACGGGATCCAGGAGCTGACCGGCAAGAACACGGCCGTCTCCTCGAGCTCGACCAGCACCAACGTGGTGCCGTCCAGCGCCAAGGGCACGATCGCCGGGGTGGTCGCCGCGGTCAACCCGAGCATCGTGGAGATCAACGCCGCCTCGAACGCCGGTGAGTCGACCGGTTCCGGCGTGATCATCACCGGCGACGGCCAGATCATCACCAACAACCATGTCATCTCCGGTGCCTCCTCGATCAAGGTGACGACGAGCGACGGCAAGTCGTACACCGCGCAGGTCGTGGGCACCGACAGCAAGAAGGACCTGGCGCTGCTCGAGCTGCGGGGCGCCTCAGGGCTGAAGGCCGCCACCCTCGGCAACTCCGACGGCCTCCAGGTCGGCGACCAGGTAGTCGCCATCGGCTCCCCCGAGGGCCTGAGCGACACGGTCACCAGCGGCATCATCTCCGCACTGGACCGCGACGTCACCGTGCCGACCGACGAGAACCAGCAGCAGGGCGGCAGCGGCCGGTGGCCGTTCGCGTTCGGCGGCCGGCAGTTCAACGGTGAGACGGGCTCGTCCACGACGACGTACAAGGCGATCCAGACGGACGCCTCCCTCAACCCGGGCAACTCCGGTGGCGCCCTCATCGACATGAACGGCAACGTCATCGGCATCAACGCGGCGATGTACTCGGCCAGTTCGGACTCGACCTCGTCGAGCGCCGGCAGCGTCGGCCTGGGCTTCGCCATTCCGATCAACACCGTCAAGTCCGACCTGGCGACGCTGCGCTCCGGCTCCCAGAGCTGAGCGGGCGCCCGCCGGGCGAGTGGTAAGGAGTACGACATGATCACGATGGCTGTGCACGAGGTCACCGGTGCGACCGAGCCCGGCGGAGTCCTGCTGGCCCTGGCCGTGGCGAACGAGCTCCACGCCCCGATGCGGCGCCGGGTGCGCACCCGGCCTCAGCCCCGGCCCCGGACCCGGCCGCGGGTCGAGCGCGCCCCCGAGGTGGCGGTCCCGCAGTTCACGGTCCCGCAGGTGGCGGTCCCGCAGCTGATGGGACTGCGGATGACGGCGGCCCGGCCGCACCGCCGCAAGGTTCCGCTGAACCGGCTGACCGCGGTGATGGGCTGACCGTAGCTGTTCAGTGCCCGGGGCCGGCAGCTGTGCAGTGCCCGGGGCCGGCGGCACGACCGTCCGCAGCCACGTCTCACCCTTTCCGTCCCCGACCCGAATCGTGCGAGGCTGATTGCGTTCAGCCCGTCCGTCGCACCTTGAGGAACTCGACATCCATGAGCCCCGCCGAAGGCGACCGTGACCCCCAGCGCATCCTGATCGTCGACGACGAGCCGGCCGTGCGTGAAGCACTCCAGCGCAGCCTCGCCTTCGAGGGCTATGCCACCGAGGTGGCCGTGGACGGTGCGGACGCGCTGGAGAAGGCGACCGCCTACAAGCCGGACCTGGTGGTCCTCGACATCCAGATGCCGCGCATGGACGGCCTCACCGCCGCCCGCCGGATCCGGGGCGCGGGCGACACCACTCCCATCCTGATGCTGACGGCCCGCGACACGGTCGGCGACCGTGTCACCGGCCTGGACGCCGGGGCCGACGACTACCTGGTCAAGCCGTTCGAGCTGGACGAGCTGTTCGCCCGCATCCGCGCCCTGCTGCGCCGCAGCCACTACGCGGCCGTGGCGGGCGCGGCCGAGGAGAACGACGTCCTCACCTTCGCCGACCTGCGCATGGACCTCGCCACCCGCGAGGTCACGCGCGGCGGGCGCCCGGTGGAGCTGACCCGTACCGAGTTCACGCTCCTGGAGATGTTCATGGCACACCCGCGCCAGGTGCTGACCCGTGAGCAGATCCTGAAGGCGGTCTGGGGCTTCGACTTCGAGCCGTCGTCGAACTCGCTCGACGTGTACGTCATGTACCTGCGCCGCAAGACGGAGGCGGGCGGCGAGCCGCGTCTGGTGCACACCGTGCGTGGCGTGGGCTACGTCCTGCGGCAGGGCGGCGCCGAGTGATCAAACGGTTCCGAGCCCTCCCGCTGCGCTCACGGCTGGCCCTTCTGGTGGCGGCCGCGGTGGCGTTCGGGGTGGCGGCGGTGTCGGTCACCTGCTGGTTCATCGTGCAGGGCAAGCTGTACCAGCAGGTCGACAGCCAGCTGACGTCCGCCAGCGGCCCGGTCAAGATGGTGGGCCTGACGAACACCCTGAGCAACTGCACCACCACGCCGCATCCGCAGGACGACCGTGGTCCGCAGCCCGACACCTACTACATGCAGGTGATCAACACGGACGGCAGGGTCTGCGTCTACCAGCAGTCCGCGGGCCTCCTCCGCGTCACCCGCACGGATCTCGAGATCGCCAGGAACCCGGACCCGGACAAGAGGATCATCCACAACGGCACCGACAGCAGGGGCAACCCGGTGCGGGTGATCGCGGCGCCCCTGGTGAGCGAGGGTCCGGGCGGAATGCAGCTGTTCTCCGACAGCGCCCTGCTCGTGGCGGTCCCCCTCGCCGACACCCAGAAGACCCTCGGTGACCTGGCTCTGGTCCTCCTCGTGGTGTCCGGCATCGGTGTCGTGGGGGCCGGGGCCGCGGGTCTCGCCGTGGCCCGGGCGGGCCTGCGTCCCGTCGACAAGCTCACCGAGGCCGTCGAGCACATCGCCCGCACCGAGGACCTCACCACCCGCATCCCGGTGGACGAGGAGAGCGAGGACGAGATCGCCCGCCTGTCCCGCTCCTTCAACTCCATGACGTCGGCCCTGGCCAGCTCCCGGGAACTGCAACAGCAGCTGATCGCGGACGCGGGCCATGAGCTGCGCACCCCGCTCACGTCGCTGCGCACCAACATCGAACTGCTCACGCGCAGCGAGGAGACGGGCCGCCCGCTGCCCCCGGAGGATCGCAAGGCGCTGCTCGCCTCGGTGAAGGCGCAGATGACGGAGTTGGCCTCGCTCATCGGTGACCTCCAGGAACTGTCGCGCCCCACGAGCGGCCAGCACGCCGGCAAGGCGCAGGTGGTGGCCTGGCAGGACGTCGTCGAGTCGGCGCTGCGCCGCGCCCGGCTGCGCGGTCCGGAGCTGACGATCACGGCGGACCTCCAGCCGTGGTACGTCCGCGCGGAGCCGTCCGCGCTGGAGCGGGCGGTGGTCAACATCCTGGACAACGCGGTGAAGTTCAGCCCCGGGAGCGGCACGATCGAGGTCCAGCTCGCCGACGGCGTCCTGACCGTACGCGACCACGGCCCGGGGATCGCGGCCGACGAACTCCCGCACGTCTTCGACCGCTTCTGGCGCTCCCCGAGCGCCCGCGCCCTGCCCGGTTCCGGTCTCGGCCTGTCGATCGTGGCCCGCACGGTGGAGCAGGCGGGCGGCGAGGTGTCCCTGACCCCTGCGGGGGGCGGCGGCACGGTGGCGACGGTACGGCTGCCGGGTGCGCCCACTCCGCCCCCGGAGGAACAACCGGCTGTCGCGTAGCGGCGCCGGGAAACGGCCGAGGCGGGGCCCCGGACACCGGTCCGGGGCCCCGCCTCGTTGTTCGAGGGTTACTTGACCACCGTGATGCGGTCCGCCGCAGGCACCGGATACGGCGACGCGGCCGACGAGTTCGCCGTCAGGTACGCCTCGAAGGCCGCCAGGTCGTCGCCGCCCACGAGGACGTTCGTGCCCTTGCCCAGCTCGGCGAAACCGTCGCCGCCGCCCGCGAGGAAGGAGTTCATCGCGACGCGGTAGGTGGCGGCGGGGTCGATCGCCGCGCCGTTCAGCCGGACGGAGTCCACGAGCACGCGCGCGGCCCCGGCCTTGGTCAGGTCCAGCGTGTAGGTGAGCCCCTTGGACACCTGGAGGATCTTCGGTGACGCCTCGTTCGCGCCGCTGACCTGCTGCTGCAGCGCGGTGATCAGCTGTGCCCCGGTCAGGTTCACCAGGTTGACGGTGTTGGCGAACGGCTGCACCGTGTACGCCTCCCCGTACGTCACCACGCCGTCGCCCTCGCCTCCGCTCGCCGCGTAGGTGAGCGGGGCGCGAATGCCGCCGGGGTTCATCAGCGCGAGGTCCGCCTCGGGTAGCGGCCGGGGTGTTGCGGACCGGGCCTGCTGCCGTGGGCGCCGGCCGGGAGCGCGGCGAGAAGGGTGCCGACCGTGGCCAGGCCCGCGGCGGCGGCGAGGATGCGGTGAAGACGTCTGTGCCGGACGTTCGGCGGCATGTGCCCCCCTGTGGTGTGTAAAGAACGCGCCAAGACGGTGATTCGCGCAGCTCAGGGTCAACGCGCGTAGCACAAAAGGGGGTTCAGGGTTACGAGCGGGTTGCCTTTTACCTCCCCTTTCCTTCCTCCGCCCCGTACCCTCGTACCCATGACCAGCGACGACACCGCCCGCCCGGCCCCGACCCGCTCCCTCGAGACCGTCACCGCGCTCTCGCCCGAACAGGCCGACGCCGTGCTGGCGCTCCTCGCCTACGCCGCCCGGGTCGACGGGCAGCAGGCCGTGTCCGAACAGGGGCGGCTGCAGCTGCGCGGCGGCGAGCGGGACGGCGTCTCCCATCTTCTGCTGACGGTCGACGGCACGCTCGTCGGATACGCCCAGCTGGAGGACACCGACCCGGTGGAGGCGCCGACCGCCGAGCTGGTCGTACACCCGGCGCACCGCGGCCACGGGCACGGCCGGGCGCTGGGCACCGCGCTCCTCGCGGCCTCCGGCAAGCGGCTGCGGGTGTGGGCACACGGCGGCCACTCCGCGGCGCGGCACCTGGCACAGGTGCTGGGCCTGACCCTGTTCCGCGAACTGCGCCAGCTGCGCCGCTCGTTGACGGACTTCGACCCGCCGGAGCCGACGTTGCCGGAGGGTGTCACGGTGCGCACGTTCGTGCCCGGGCAGGACGACGCGGCCTGGCTCGGCGTCAACGCGGAGGCGTTCGCCCACCACCCCGAACAGGGCTCCCTCACCCAGCGGGACCTCGACGACCGCAAGGCGGAGCCGTGGTTCGACCCGGAGGGCTTCTTCCTGGCGGAACGGGAGGGGTCACTGGTCGGCTTCCACTGGACCAAGATCCACGCGGGGGAGCGGCTCGGCGAGGTGTACGTCCTGGGCGTCCGTCCCGGCACCCAGGGCACCGGCCTGGGCCGCGCCCTCACCACGATCGGCCTGCGCCACCTGGCGGCCCGGGGCCTGCCGACGGCGATGCTGTACGTCGACGCGGACAACAAGGCGGCCCTGTCGGTGTACGAGCGCCTGGGCTTCACGACATACGAGACGGACCTGATGTACCGGACGGAGACCTGAGCCGCCGGCCCTCCGGCTGGAGGCAGGGGGTTTTCGCCCCCGCCCCCTACCCTTCCCGTCCCTGGGGGCTGCGCCCCCAGACCCCCGCTGTCGGCCTTGCGGCCTCGTCCTCAAACGCCGGACGGGCTGAGTGATGCCGACCCGGCGGAAATTCAGCCCCTCCGGCGTCTGAGGAGCGGGGCCCGGGGGCTGACCCCCGGATGGGGTCTGGGGGGAGCCCCGCGACGCAAGGGCGGACCCCCGAGGGTGCAGGGGACGCAGTCCCCGCCCGGGTCTGGGGCGGAGCCTCAAGCGGGGCCCAGAGGACGCAGTCACCGCCGGGGTCTTAGGCGGAGCCCCAGCGGGGCCCAGAGGACGCAGTCACCGCCGGGGTCTTAGGCGGAGCCCCAGCGGGGCCCAGAGGACGCAGTCCCGCCGGAGTCTGGGGCGGAGACCCGAGCGGGGCCAGGGGCGGAGACCCTGGCGGGGTTGAAGGGGCGGAGCCCCTGGAGGATGGGACGGGTGGGGCGGCGGGGGCGACGTCGCCGGGCCTCCCCCCGCTATCCCGCACGTCATGTCGCCGTAACCATTGATTCAGACGGGCTTGCGACGCTCAGTGAATGAACGTCGCCGTGCCAGAGCCCTTGCCGCCCCCGGACAACGGGGCCGGTGCGGACCGTGCGCGCTCACTGCCGCCCGGTCGTTCCGACGCGCCCGTCACCCGTTCGGCGCGGAAGAATGGGTTTATGAGCCAGCAGAACGCCCAGGCGCCGGTCCACCCGTCCCCCGTCACCCCCCGTGAGGGAGAGCCGTCGGGTCGCGCGAACATGCAGAATCAGCAGCCCTCCGTGGGTTCCATCGCCGCGCACCGCCCGCACACCGTGGCCGCGGCGGTCTCCGGACTCGATCCCGACCTCGACGCCGACCTCGACGCCTACGAGGAGGCCGAGAGCGCCCAGCTGTCCCAGGGCCGCTTCCTGGACCGCGAGCGCAGCTGGCTCCAGTTCAACGAGCGTGTCCTCGAGCTCGCCGAGGATCCGAACACGCCGCTCCTCGAGCGCGCGAAGTTCCTCGCGATCTTCGCCAGCAACCTGGACGAGTTCTTCATGGTCCGGGTCGCGGGACTGAAACGTCGTATCGCCACCGGGGTCGCCACCCGGTCCGCGTCGGGCCTCCAGCCCCGCGAGGTGCTGGAGATGATCTGGGCCCGCTCCCGCGAGCTGATGGCCCGGCACGCCGCCACCTTCCAGGAGGACGTCGCCCCCGCCCTCGCGGAGGAGGGCATCCACATCGTCCGCTGGAGCGAGCTGACGGACAAGGAGCAGGCGCGGCTGTTCACGCTGTTCCGGCACCAGATCTTCCCGGTGCTCACCCCGCTCGCCGTGGACCCCGCGCACCCCTTCCCGTACATCTCGGGACTGTCCCTGAACCTCGCGGTCGTCGTGCGCAACCCGGTCTCCGGGCACCGCCACTTCGCCCGTGTCAAGGTGCCGCCGCTGCTCTCCCGCTTCCTGGAGGCCTCCCCGCAGCGCTACGTCCCCATCGAGGACGTCATCGCCGCGCATCTGGAGGAGCTGTTCCCGGGCATGGAGGTGCTGGAGCACCACACCTTCCGGATAACCCGGAACGAGGACCTCGAGGTCGAGGAGGACGACGCCGAGAACCTGCTCCAGGCCCTGGAGAAGGAGCTCATGCGGCGCCGCTTCGGCCCGCCGGTGCGCCTGGAGGTCGAGGAGTCCATCGACCGCTACGTGCTCGACCTGCTGGTGCGCGAGCTGAAGATCTCCGAGGCCGAGGTCTACCCGCTGGCCGGCCCCCTCGACCTCACCGGCCTCTTCGGCATCGCCAACCTCGACCGGCCCGAGCTGAAGTACCCCAAGTTCGTCGCCGGCACCCACCGCGACCTCGCGGAGGTCGAGTCGGCGTCCGCGCCGGACATCTTCGCCGCGCTGCGCGAGCGGGACGTCCTGCTGCACCACCCGTACGACAGCTTCTCCACGTCCGTGCAGGCGTTCCTGGAGCAGGCCGCGGCCGACCCGGACGTCCTCGCGATCAAGCAGACGCTGTACCGCACCTCGGAGACCTCTCCGATCGTCGACGCCCTGATCGACGCCGCCGAGTCCGGCAAGCAGGTCCTCGTACTGGTGGAGATCAAGGCCCGCTTCGACGAGCAGGCCAACATCAAGTGGGCCCGCAAGCTGGAGGAGGCGGGCTGCCACGTCGTCTACGGTCTCGTCGGGCTGAAGACCCACTGCAAGCTGTCGCTCGTGGTGCGGCAGGAGGGTGAAACGCTTCGCCGGTACAGCCACGTCGGCACGGGCAACTACCACCCGAAGACCGCACGCCTGTACGAGGACCTGGGGCTGCTGACCGCGGACCCGCAGGTCGGCGCGGACCTGTCCGACCTGTTCAACCGGCTGTCGGGCTACTCCCGCCGGGAGATCTACCGCCGCCTGCTGGTCGCCCCCAAGTCCCTGCGCGACGGCCTGGTCTCCCGCGTCAACAAGGAGATCCAGCACCACCGGGCCGGCCGGCCCGCGTCCGTCCGCATCAAGGTCAACTCGATGGTGGACGAGGCCGTCATCGACTCCCTCTACCGGGCCTCCCAGGCGGGCGTCCCCGTCGACGTGTGGGTGCGCGGCATCTGCGCGCTGCGCCCGGGCGTGGCCGGCCTGTCCGAGAACATCCGCGTACGGTCCATCCTCGGCCGCTTCCTGGAGCACTCCCGCGTCTTCGCCTTCGGCAACGGCGGCGAGCCGGAGGTGTGGATCGGCAGCGCCGACATGATGCACCGCAACCTCGACCGCCGTATCGAAGCACTCGTCAGGGTCACCGACCCGGCGCACCGGGCGGCCCTCAACCGGCTCCTGGAGACCGGTATGTCCGACACCACCTCGTCCTGGCACCTGGGCCCGGACGGCGAGTGGATCCGGCACGCCTTCGACGCCGACGGCCAGCCCCTGCCGAACATCCAGGAGATGCTCATAGACGCCCGGAGGCGCCGGCGTGGCACAGCAACACCTTGATCCCCCCTCCGACCCCACGGTCGACCGCACGGCCGGGCCCTCCCCCAAGCTCTCGACTGCTCCCCCACTCTCGACCTCGCTCGAGCGGGGGGACCCCCATGAGCAGGCAGGCGCCCCCACCGGGGACGCCCTCGCGGAGTACCTGCGGGCCCAGGCCACGGAGTTCCTCCGTGCGCTGCGCCAGCACCGGGAGGCCGGTGAAGGGGGTTTGCCCGCTCGGGGGAAGTCGCGTGCGGGGGAGGGGGGCGGTACCGAGGACTCCGGCGACGCCGCGCTCGCCCTGCGCCGCTCGGCCCGCCGGATCAGCGGCACGTTGCACACGTTCCGCGCCCTGCTCGACGCCGAGTGGTCGGAGGCGATGCGGCCGGAGCTGGCCTGGCTGTCGGGCACGCTGGCCCGCGAGCACGCGTACGCGGCCCGGCTCGACCGCCTGCTGCTCGCGCTGCACCGGCTGTCGGGCTCGTCGGCCTTCCCCACGCAGACGACCGGCGCGGCGGAGGGCGCCGGGCCGCGCGACCGGGTCGGCGTTCCCGAGCGCGGCAACCTGACCGTGGGCGCCGCGAAGGCGGGCGCCCTGCTGGAGCGTCAGCTCACCCTGGCCCGCACCCGCGCCCACTCGGCGGCCCTGCAGGCGCTCGGTTCCAGCCGCTTCCACGCGGTGGCGGACAGCGTCGCCGTCCTCGCCAGCGAGGTCCCGCTCACCCCGGCCGCGGCGACCGCCGACCTGCGCCCGTCGGCCGCGGCGGCCGAGGAGCGGCTTACCGACGCGGTGGCCGCCCTGCCGCTGGTCACCGCGGGCCACCCGTACAACGCGGAGGCCCTCGTGCACGGTCTGTCCCCGGACCCGGCCCCGCACCCGCAGGACGGCCCCTGGCACCAGGTCCGGCTGCTGCTGCGGCTGCACCGCTACGCGTTGGAGGTGCTGCAGGGGCGGTACGGCGAGAACGCGGCGGTCGACCTGCGGCTGCTGGCGGCCGGGCAGGCCCTCGACCGGCACCGGGACGCCTCGGAGGCGGCGGCAGCGGCGGCAGCGGCGGCCCGCACCCCGCGCATCGCCCCGGCGACGGCGTACGCCCTGGGCGTGCTGCACGCCGACCAGCGCCACGAGGTGGAGGCGGCCCGCTTCGCCTTCCAGCAGTCCTGGCAGAAGCAGGCGGTGGGTACTCCGTAGACGCCGCAGGGACGGCAGGGCTCACGGGGGCGCGCACCGTATGCGTGAGAGAGGAGCCGGAGCACCCGATGACCGAGGAGACCATCCGTGCGGCGGGCTGTGTCCTGTGGCGCCGCTCGCCGGTCGACGGCGCGCTGGAGATCTGTCTGGTCCACCGGCCGAAGTACGACGACTGGTCCCACCCCAAGGGCAAGCTGAAGCGCGGCGAGGACCCGCTCACGGGGGCGCTGCGGGAGGTGGCGGAGGAGACGGGCTACACCGCCGTGCCCGGCGCGCCCCTGCCCACCGCGCGCTATCCGGTGGGCGGCCGCCCCAAGCAGGTCCACTACTGGGCGGCCGAGGCGACGGAGGGCTCCTTCGCCCCCAACCGCGAGGTCGACCGCGTCCTGTGGCTCCCCCCGGTCGCGGCCCGCCACCGTCTGACCCAGCCGCGTGACAAGGAACTCGTCGACAGCCTGCTGCGGGTACTGGAGCAGCCGACCGCCCGGACACCCGTCGCGGAATGACACGCGCGGCAGGCGGGAGCCCGACATGAGTGGATGAGAACCGTTGCGTAGAGTGACGGAGGTCGTGAGGAGAATCCGGGATCACCCCGTGTCCTCAACGTAAGCGTTCCGTGACCTAACCACACCGTCCGCAGGGGTTCACCCCCCGTTCACTTTCGGCCATAGGCGCCTTCACCTGATCTGCCTAATTTCGGCCTTACCAGGTGGCGGGCGCGACCTCATGTGTGCGCCCTCATCACCCCACTTCGCACGCCGCCGAATCAGGACGGCGGCTCCTGGAAGGAACTCCCGAAAGTGAAGCTTCAGCGCATGAACCGGCGGGCCCTCACCCTCGGTGCTCTCGCCGTCTCCGGCGCCCTGGCCCTCACGGCGTGCGGCTCTGACGACACGGGCTCGAAGAGCAGCAGCGGGGGCAGCAGCGCCTCCGCCGGCGCGTCGAACGCCGGCTCCATCAAGTGCGACAACGCCAAGGGCCAGCTGCTCGCCGACGGCTCCTCCGCGCAGAAGAACGCCATCGACGCCTGGACGGCCGCGTTCAGCCAGGCCTGCCAGGGTGTGCAGATCAACTACAAGGGCAGCGGCTCCGGTGCCGGTGTCACCGCGTTCACCCAGGGCCAGCTCGCCTTCGCCGGTTCCGACTCCGCGCTGAAGCCCGCAGAGATCGAGGCCTCCAAGAAGATCTGCACCGGCGGCGGCCAGGGCATCGACCTGCCGATGGTCGGCGGCCCGATCGCCCTCGGTTACAACCTGCCGGGCGTGGACAACCTGGTCCTGGACGCCACCACGCTGGCCAAGATCTTCAACAGCGACATCAAGACCTGGGACGACCCGGCGATCAAGAAGCTGAACCCGAACGCCAAGCTGCCGTCCACCAAGATCTCGGCCTTCCACCGTTCGGACGAGTCCGGCACCACGGACAACTTCACCAAGTACCTCAAGGCCGCGGCCCCCGCCGTCTGGGGCAAGTACTCCGGCGGCAAGGCCTGGCAGGCCCCGGGCGGCCAGTCCGCTCCGCAGTCCGCGGGTGTGGCCCAGCAGGTGAAGCAGACCGCCGGCGCCATCGGCTACTTCGAGCTGTCCTACGCCAAGGACATGAACACGGTCGCCATCGACACCGGCGCCTCCTCCCCGGTCAAGCCCTCCACCGACGCCGCCAGCAAGGCCATCGCGGACGCCAAGGTCGTCGGCACCGGCCAGGACCTGGCGCTGAAGCTCAACTACAACACCAAGGCCGACGGTGCCTACCCGATGGTCCTGGTGACGTACGAGATCGTCTGCGACAAGGGCAACAAGGCTGACACCCTGCCCGCCACCAAGGCCTTCCTGCGCTACATCGCCAGCACGGACGGCCAGTCGATCCTGACCCAGAACAGCTACGCGCCGATCCCCGACGCGATCATCTCCAAGGTCCGCACCACCATCGAGGGCCTGAGCTGACCTGAGTGTGCGGCCCGGCCCCCTGGGGCCGGGCCGCACCGTCCGGTGCACCGCCGCCTGGAGCCTAGCCACGAGCGCGGCTCCGCAGACCGGAGATCCCGATGGACATATCAACAAAGAACACACAAGCGCCTCCCCCCGCCCCCCAGCCTTCCGTGGCCGAACAGAAGCGCGCGGCCCGCGGTGCCACCCGGCCCGGAGACCGGATCTTCCTCGGTCTGTCCCGTGGGTCGGGCATCCTGCTGCTGGTGATCATGGCCGCGATCGCGGCCTTCCTCACCTACCGGGCCTACCTGGCCATCAGCAAGGACCACGGCAACTTCCTGGCCACCTTCGAGTGGAACACCGGAGCCGTTCCGCCGGTCTTCGGCATCGCCGTCCTGGCGTTCGGCACGGTGGTCTCCTCGATCATCGCCATGGTCATCGCGGTCCCGATCGCGGTCGCCATCGCGCTCTTCCTCACCCACTACGCCCCGCGCCGGCTCTCCGGCCCCATCGCGTACGTGATCGACCTGCTCGCCGCCGTGCCGTCCATCGTCTACGGCCTGTGGGGCGCCCTCATCCTCGTACCGCACCTGACCGGCCTCTTCAGCTGGCTGAACGACTACTTCGGCTGGACCGGCATCCTCTCCTGGGACGGCGGCCCGCCGCGCTCGCTGCTCACCGTGGGCATCCTGCTGGCGATCATGATCCTGCCGATCGTCACCAACGTCAGCCGTGAGGTGTTCCGCCAGGTCCCGCGCATGCACGAGGAGGCGGCTCTCGCCCTCGGCGCCACGCGCTGGGAGGTCATCCGCATGGCGGTGCTGCCCTTCGGCCGCTCCGGCGTGATCTCCGCCTCGATGCTCGGTCTCGGCCGCGCGCTCGGCGAGACCATGGCCGTCGCCACCGTCATCTCCCCGGACTTCCTCATCCACGGCAGCCTGCTCAACCCGGGCGGCGGCACCTTCGCCCAGAACATCGCCAGCAAGTTCAACGAGGCGACGGAGTACGGCCGTGACGCGCTGATCGCCTCCGGTCTGGTCCTGTTCGTCATCACCCTGCTGGTCAACGGCGCGGCCCGCGCGATCATCGCCCGCCGCAAGGAATACTCGGGGGCCAACGCATGAGCACCGCAGCCGTCGCCGACAAGCGCCCCAGCACCCTGCGCGGCGCCAGCCTGCCCAAGTGGTCCCCGTGGGCCATCGCCGCCGGTTCGATCGCCGTCGCGTGCGGCATCGGCGCCGCCGCCGGCCTCACGAGCCACATCCAGTGGGGCCTGATCGCCACGATCCTCTTCCTCCTCGGCACCTACGCCATCGCCGCGCGCGTCGAGGGCCGCCGTCAGGCCAAGGACCGCATCGCGACCTCCCTGGTGTGGGTGGCCTTCCTGCTCGCCGTGGTTCCGCTGGTCTCCCTGGTGTGGACGACCCTCTCGCGCGGTGTGAAGGTCCTCGACATCTACTTCCTGACCCACTCGATGGGCGTCGTCCCCGACTCCCAGCCCGGCGGTGGCATCTACCACGCCATCCTCGGCAGCCTCGAGCAGGTCGGCCTCGCCACCGTCATCGGCGCGCCGATCGGCGTGCTCACCGCCATCTACCTGGTGGAGTACGGGCGCGGCAGGCTCGCCCAGGCCGTCACCTTCTTCGTCGACGTGATGACCGGTATCCCGTCGATCGTCGCCGGTCTGTTCATCCTCAGCCTGATGCTGATCTTCAAGATGGAGCCCTTCGGCTTCGCCGGTTCGCTCGCCCTGGCCATCCTGATGATGCCGGTGGTGGTCCGCTCCACGGAGGAGATGCTCAAGCTCGTCCCGAACGAGCTGCGCGAGGCGTCCCTCGCGCTCGGCGTCCCGAAGTGGCGCACCATCCTGAAGGTGGTCCTGCCCACCTCCATCGGCGGCATCACGACCGGCATCATGCTGTCGATCGCCCGTATCGCCGGTGAGACCGCGCCGGTCCTGCTGCTGGTGTTCGGCAACCGCTTCATCAACGCCAACCCCTTCGAGGGTGCCCAGCAGTCGCTGCCGCTGTACATCTACCAGCAGTACGCGAACAGCGCCGGCGCCAACGCGGCGTACGACCGTGCCTGGGCGGCGTCGCTGACGCTGATCGCCTTCGTGATGATCCTCAACCTGCTGGCCCGCGGCATCGCCCGCTGGAAGGCCCCGAAGACCGGTCGCTGAGGGCGGCCATACAGCGACCGATCAAGACTTTCTGGAAGTGAAGTAGTCATGGCCAAGCGAATCGACGTAAGCGGGCTCACCGCCTACTACGGCTCCCACAAGGCGATCGAGGACATCTCGATGTCGATCGAGCCGCGGTCGGTGACGGCGTTCATCGGCCCCTCCGGCTGCGGCAAGTCGACGTTCCTGCGGACACTGAACCGTATGCACGAGGTCACCCCCGGTGGCCGCGTCGAGGGCAAGGTGCTGCTCGACGACGAGGACCTGTACGGCGCCGGGATCGACCCGGTCTCCGTCCGCCGTGAGGTGGGCATGGTCTTCCAGCGCCCGAACCCCTTCCCCACGATGTCGATCTTCGACAACGTGGCGGCCGGTCTGCGGCTGAACGGCAACTACAAGAAGAGCGAGCTGGCGGACGTCGTCGAGAAGTCGCTCAAGGGCGCCAACCTCTGGAACGAGGTGAAGGACCGCCTGAACAAGCCGGGCTCCGGTCTGTCCGGTGGTCAGCAGCAGCGTCTGTGCATCGCGCGGGCGATCGCGGTGGAGCCGAAGGTGCTCCTGATGGACGAGCCCTGCTCCGCCCTCGACCCGATCTCCACCCTCGCCATCGAGGACCTGATCGGCGAGCTGAAGGAGCGCTTCACGATCGTCATCGTGACGCACAACATGCAGCAGGCGGCCCGTGTCTCGGACCGTACGGCGTTCTTCAACCTGGCGGCCGTGGGGCAGCCGGGCAAGCTGATCGAGATCGACGACACCGAGCGGATCTTCTCCAACCCGTCGGTCCAGGCGACCGAGGACTACATCTCGGGTCGCTTCGGCTGATCCGGCGGTCCGTCCGAAGACCCCTCGCGGTGCTGCATGGCGGTGCCACCGCGAGGCCGAAGAGGGCCCGCCCCCGGCTCCCGGGGGCGGGCCCGCTCGTGTCCCGGGCCGCTACTCGGCCACTTCCGTACGCTCCCACCACCGGTAGACGGTGACGTTCTGCTCCTCGACGTCCTCATGGCGCGTGGTGACCTTGTAATGCTCGTACCCACCACGGTGCGGAATCTTGAGCTCCTGGCCAGGAGGGACAACCGGGACGACCTTTCCGGCCAGTTCCTCGGGTCCACCTTCAAGAAGTGCCTTGCTACCCATACCTCCAGTTTTGCCACCCTGCCGACACCCGCATCTCGAAGCCACGGGCCGGCACGGCGGCAACCGGAGTCGGCGCGGCCGCGTCCCTACAGGAACGCCAGGTTGATCAGCCCGAACGCCGTGGCCGCGACCAGCGCCGCCGCCGGCATCGTGATGAACCAGCCCAGGACGATGTTCTTCGCCACGCCCCAGCGCACCGCGTTCACCCGCTTGGTCGCGCCCACACCCATGATCGCCGAGGTGATCACATGCGTCGTGGAGATCGGCGCCTTGAACAGGAACGCCGTCGCGAACATGATCGACGCCCCAGTGGTCTCCGCCGCGAACCCCTGCGGCGGGTCCAGTTCGATGATCTTGCGGCCCAGCGTGCGCATGATGCGCCAGCCGCCCGCGTACGTGCCGAGCGACAGCATCGCCGCGGAGACGAGCTTCACCCACACCGGGATCGGGTCCCCGTAGTTCTCGACGTCCGCGATGACCAGGGCCATCACCACGACGCCCATCGTCTTCTGCGCGTCCTGCAGACCGTGGCCGAGCGCCATGCCCGCGGCCGACACCGTCTGGGCTATCCGGAAACCGCGCTTCGCCTTGTGCGGGTTGAATCGGCGGAAGATCCACATGATGGCCGTCATCACCAGGTAGCCGACGATCAGGCCCACCACCGGCGACAGGAACATGGGAGTGATGACCTTGTCCACGACGCCGGACCAGTGCACCGCCGTACCGCCCGCGAGGGCCGCGCCCACCAGTCCGCCGAACAGCGCGTGCGACGAGGACGACGGCAGCCCGTAGTACCAGGTGATCAGGTTCCAGACGATGGCGCCGAGCAGTGCCGCGAAGAGGATGCCCATCCCCTTGCCGCCCTGGGGCGTCTGGATCAGTCCCTCACTGACCGTCTTCGCCACGCCGCTGCCGAGGAAGGCGCCGACGAGGTTCATCACCGCCGCCATCGCCAGCGCCGCCCGCGGGGTGAGCGCCCGCGTCGAGACCGATGTCGCGATGGCGTTCGCGGAGTCGTGGAAGCCGTTGGTATACGCGAAGAGGAGTGCGACCAGGATGGTCAGGATGAGAGCGAAGGTGTCCATGGACGCCTCAGGACTCCTTGACCGCGATGGTCTCCACGGTGTTGGCCACGTGCTCGAACGCGTCCGCGGCCTCCTCCAGCACGTCCACGATCTGCTTGAGTTTCAGGACCTCTATCGCGTCGTACTTGCCGTTGAACAGGTGGGCCAGCAGCTTGCGGTGGATCTGGTCCGCCTGGTTCTCCAGCCGGTTGACCTCGATCCAGTACTCCGTGAGGTTCTCCATCGTGCGGAGGTTCGGCATCGCCTCGGCCGTCAGCTCCGCCGCCCGCGCCAGCACCTCGATCTGCTGCTCGACGCCCTTCGGCAGTTCCTCGACGTTGTAGAGGACGACCAGGTCGACGGCCTCCTCCATGAAGTCCATGATGTCGTCGAGGGACGAGGCGAGGGAGTAGATGTCCTCACGGTCGAACGGCGTGATGAACGAGGAGTTCAGCTGGTGGAAGATCGCGTGCGTGGCGTCGTCACCGGCGTGTTCCGCGGCCCGCATACGCTCTGCGATCTCGGCCCGGGCGGAGGCGTCCGCCCCGAGCAGTTCCATCAGGAGCTTCGAGCCGGTGACGATGTTGTCCGCGGATGCGGCGAACATGTCGTAGAAGCTCGTCTCCCTGGGGGTCAGACGAAATCGCACGTGGGGTCCTCAGGATGCTTCGGTTTCGGTCAGGCTGATGCTAAGGGCATCATCCGGCCACGGCTAAGGGGCCGTCCTCCAGTGTCACCCATCGGACAGTGTGGTCCTCACGGGGGCACTGCGGAGGTGGCCGGGCAGTGACCAAGAGCCGTATACCCAGCAAAGTTCGTTATCATATACCCGTGGGGGGTATATCTCCGCAGCGGGGCACGAGGAGGACGCGATGACGACGACCGAGGCCGGCGCGACTGCGCCCTCGGGGGGCACCGACGCCGTGGTGACCGATCACGACCGCGGCATCCATGGCTACCACAAGCAGAAGGACGAGCACCTCAAGCGCCTGCGCCGCATCGAGGGCCAGATCCGCGGCCTGCAGCGCATGGTCGAAGAGGACGTCTACTGCATCGACATACTCACGCAGGTCTCGGCCTCCACGAAGGCCCTGCAGTCCTTCGCGCTCCAGCTGCTCGAGGAGCATCTGCGCCACTGCGTCGCGGACGCCGCGCTCAAGGGCGGCGCGGAGATCGACGCAAAGGTGGAGGAGGCGACGAAGGCGATCGGCCGCCTGCTGCGGACCTGACGACGGCGGCTCACTCGCCGGAGGCGTCCCGTTCCTCGGCCACCCTCAGCACCTCGTCGATGCTTTCCAGACTCAGCCGGTCCTCGTGCGCGGCCGAGGCCGCAATGATCAGGTCACCGCACAGTTCGATCTCGGCGAGGGCCACGTGGTCCTGAACTGCCGTACCGCCGTCCGGAGCCACGTGCATCACCTCTTTCTGCCGTCACCGGCTTCCTGGGGCCGGCTTCCTAGGGTAGGGAGCGGCCCCTGGGCGGCGCATGGCACGGACGGACCATTTCCGGCCCCCCTCAACCGCGCCACTTCCGGCCACTCGCCTGCGCCAGGCCGGCCCCGCGCCCGCACCTCACTGCTCGGCGATCTTCCCGGCGAAGATGTCCCCGGACGCCGGCAGCCGTACGTCGGCCGGGGCCCCGAAGTCGTACAGCACCGTCGTCGACGCCACCGCCACCGGCGTCCTCTGCCGCCCGCCCACGAAGCTGAACCGGTGGCGGACCTCGCGGATGCGCCCCTCGTCGTCGAGGTAGGCGTCGAACGGGACCTCGGCCGTGGCGAACCCTTTCGCCGCCGCCTGGAGCGCCTTCCTGTTCCCGGCGGACGCGTCGCGTGCCGCCAGCCCGATGTCGGCGACCCCGCGGTAGTGCCGCACCGGCGTCCCGCCGACCCGGGTCCTGCCGACGTACGTCGCCTTCCGCACCCCGCGCAGCAGCTCCGCGGCCGTGTACGGGTCGGTGGCGCCGCCGGTGACCAGGTTGCCGTCGGAGATCGTGGTCGTGTCGACCCGCACCCACTTGTCGGCGGGCACCCCCGCGCCCCGGTTCTTCATGAAGAGGGCGCCCGGGGCGAGCAGTTCGGTGATGGGACGGTGCTCGTCGGCGCCCGCCGGGTCCTGAGGGAGCGTCACGGTCAGCCGCCCGAGCCGGCCCCGGTAGTCGTAGACGCCCTCGCCGCGGATGGTGACCCGGGTGCCGCCGGTCGCCATCTCCATCGACGTACGGGCCTTGGAAGTCCCCGCGCGCACCAGGACAGCCGCCGCCTGGTGCAGCGCCTGGACGGCGCCCGGGCCGGAGCGCGCGTCCTCGGCGGCGGCCCCGTCGCCGGCACAGCCGGTGAGCGAGGGCGAGCAGACCAGGAGCCCCACCGTCGCGACCACCGCCGCACCGACCCGACCGCGCTGCCGCACCACCATCGCCTGCCTACCCCCAGCCGGTCCGTCCCGGTGCCCTCCTGTCGTTCCGGTTAACGACGGGTAGGGGGACCCGTCACGCGCGCCTTCGGCAGTTCACTTGCCCTGGGTAACCTTGTCGGAGTGGAGCATCAGGACATCCCCACCGGTCCCGAGAAGCACCGCACGACAACGGTCGAACAGGGCCGTTTCTGTGTGGCCCGGTGCAGTTGCGGCTGGCGGGGGCCTGCCCGCAGAGCCCGCAGCCTGGCGCGATCGGACGCGGAGGTGCACGAGGCCGGCTAGGGGTTCGACGCCGGACGTGCGCGCCCACACCGTGCTCACCCTGTAGCGATTCTGTGGCACTTCCCTGCGCAACCCTCCGCGACGAGGCCCCGTCTCGTTCTGCGGAACCCAAGGGAGGCGCACATGCAACGGCGTACGTTCATCGGCGGGGCCACCGCCGCGCTCGCGGCGACGGTCACCACCACCGCGTGCAGCGGCGGCACTTCGGCCGGCGTCGGCACGTCCCTGCGGACGGACAGCGCCGGCGCGCACGCCCCCGCCGACTGGACGGACCTTGCCAGGGATCTGGACGGCACCCTGGTGCGCCCCGGCGACCGCGCCTGGCCCACCGCCCGACAGCTGTACAACACCCGCTTCGACGGACTGAAGCCGGCGGCCGTGGCGTACGTGGCGCACACCGACGACATCCGCACCGCGCTGGCGTACGCGCGCGTGCACCGCGTCAAGGTCGCGATACGCAACGGCGGGCACTCCTACGCCGGTTGGTCCTCGGGGGACGGACGCCTGATCATCGACGTGGGCAAGCTCGACACGATACGGGCGAGCGGCGGCGAGGCGGTCGTCGGCGCGGGTTCCAAGCTGATCGACGTCTACCGCGCGCTCACCGCGAAGGGTGTGACAATACCCGCCGGTTCCTGCCCCACGGTCGGCGTCTCCGGCCTCACCCTCGGCGGCGGCCACGGGGTGGTCTCCCGGGCATACGGACTGACCTGCGACAGCCTTACCCAGGCGACCCTGGTCACGGCGGACGGCAAGCAGATCGTCGCGAACGCCACCGAGAACAAGGACCTGTTCTGGGCCCTGCGCGGCGCGGGCAACGGCAACTTCGGCGTCGTCACCGAGCTCCGCTTCAGGACCCACCCGGCGCCGCAGGCCGTGTCGGCGTACCTGACCTGGCCCTGGTCCAGGGCCGCCGCCGTGCTCAGGGCCTGGCAGGAGTGGGGCCCCGGCCAACCCGACGAGATCTGGTCCTCCTGCCACCTCGAGAACGGCGGCACCCCCACCGTCTCCGTCGCAGCCTTCTCGCTCGGCACCTACGGCGATCTCCAGAACGCCGTCGACCGCCTGGCCGCCGAGGTGGGCGCCCCGGCACGCAGCGTCTCGCTCCGGCGGCACTCCTACGAGGGCGCGATGGAGGCGTACGCGGGCTGCTCCTCCTTCCCCACAGCCGCCCAGTGCCACCTGCCGGGCTCGACACCGGGTCGCAGCCCGCAGGGCGCCCTCGGCCGGGAGACGTACGCGGCCCGCTCCGACTTCTTCGACCGCTCGATCCCGGCGGCCGGCATCCAGACGATCCTGCGGCAGGTCGCACAGGTACGGGGCGGCGCGGGCAGCGTCGCCTTCATCGCGCTCGGCGGCGCGGTCAACCGGGTGGCACCTACGGCGACGGCGTTCGTGCACCGCCGGTCGCGGATGCTGACGCAGTACATCGCGAGCTGGCGGCCCGGCACCTCCGGCGCAGCCGCGCAGTCCTGGCTGAATTCCGCGCACACGTCGATGCGCGGCTACGCGTCCGGGGCGGCGTACCAGAACTACACCGACCCGGCGCTGACGAACTGGCGGAAGGCGTACTACGGCGACGCGGCCACCCGCCTCGCCCAGCTGAAGCACCGGTACGACCCGGACGGCTTCTTCACGTTCCCGCAGTCGCTGTGACCGCGCCGGGACGCCAAGGCCCCTACGCCGCCAGGTCCCTGTCCTGAGGGCAGGACGACTCGCGCCGCGCCCCGGAGATCACGGTCTCCGCGGCGCGTCCCCCGCGGGCCCGGATCAGCCGGCCGGCGCGCGGTGAGCGTTCGACGGCCTTCATGACCGGGGTGAGCACCGCCGTGGCGAGCGGGGAGAGCAGCAGGGCGACCGCCGTGCCGAGGGCGAAGCCGCCGATGACGTCCGTCGGGTAGTGCACGCCCATGTAGACACGGCAGAAGCCCTCGAGGAGGGCCAGGCCGAGACCGAGCAGCCCGAACCTCCGGTTCGCCACGAAGAGTGCGACGGCCATGGCCATGGTGAGCGTGGCGTGGTCGCTGACGAAGGAGTAGTCGGTCTTGCCGGTGACGAGGACATCGAGCCCCTGGTGGTCGACGAACGGCCGGGGGCGCTCCACGAAGCCCCGGATCGGCACGTTCACCAGCACCGCGATACCGGCGGCCAGCGGCGCCCAGACGATCGCCGCCACGGACGACGCCGCGTCCTCGCCGCCCCTGCGCCGCACGCTCGTCCAGCACCACAGGACGAGCAGCACCATGGCGAGCAGCAGGCCCCACTCGCCGACGAACCCCATGACCCGGTCGAACCAGTGCGGTGCTTCCTTGGCCAGGCCATTGATGTCGTAGAGCAGATCGACGTCGGGGTTCGACCCTGACTCGGCCAGTCCAGCCATCGTGCGCGGCCCCTTCGTCGTCCGTCCCACCCGCGGACACGCCTTGCGCGCGCCGCTGCACCATCCCCGTGGTCGTAGATCCGCTCCACGTCGAGCCGGCTGCCGTACGTCAACGCTCTACGGGAGAAGGAACGCACAGTCCTGTTCCCAACGTTCCGCATTCCACCGAATGATCACGCAGACGTTATCGAAGAGAGACACGTCTTCGCAGCTCACGGGGGTGAGCGTGAGGGAAGGTTCCAGCCAGGGCGCACCCGCGCATACGCCGTTCACATCCCGATTCACACCGTGGTGGGCAGCGCTTTCGCGCCATCCTCGGTGACACGCGTCGCCCCGAAGTAGTCGGAGCCGTCGATCGGGTCGAAACGAATGACGGCACCGGTTCTCGGCGCGTCGATCATGTAGCCGCCGCCGACGTAGATCCCGACGTGGTGGATGGCGCGGGAATCGGTCGGGTCGTGCGAGAAGAACACCAGGTCGCCGGGGAGCAGTTCGTCCCGGCTGGGGTGCGGTCCGGCGTTGTACTGGTCGTTGGCCACGCGCGGCAGCGTGATGCCGACGCTCGCGTACGCGGCCTTGGTCAGGCCGGAGCAGTCGAAGCGTCCGCCCTCCTCGGGCGTGCCGTCGCCGCCCCACAGGTAGGGAGTGCCGAGCTTCTTCTGCGCGTAGTAGATGGCCCCGGCCGCCTGCTTGGAGGGGTCGAGCCGCTGGACGGGCGCGGCGAAGCTCTTCGCCAGGGTGGTGATCGTCCTGACGTAGTTCTGGGTCTCCTTGTACGGCGGCACGCCTCCGTACCGGATGACCGCGTACGCCCCCGCGTTGTACGCGGCGAGCATGTTCTCCGTCGGGTTACCGGGCTCGTCCTTGACGTAGGAGGCGAGCTTGCAGTCGTAGGAGGCGGCCGACGGGATCGCGTCGCGCGGATCCCAGACGTCGGCCTTGCCGTCGCCGTTGCCGTCGATGCCGTGGATGGCCCAGGTGCCGGGGATGAACTGCGCTATGCCCTCGGCCTTGGCGGGGCTCGTGGCGTTCGGGTTGAAGCCGCTCTCCTGGTAGAGCTGGGCGGCCAGCAGCGCGGGGTTGATGGCGCTGCACAGGTTGCCCCACTTCTGCACGATGGCGGAGTACGCGGCGGGCACGGCGTTCTTGGCGAGGGCGACGGATCCCCCGCCGATGCCGTTCGCGAGGTTCCCCGCGACCGTGTAGACCCCGACGACGAGCAGCATCACGAAGCTCAGCGCGGCACCGACGGCTACGGTCGCCCAGATCCACGCCTTACGCACCGTCAACCGCCCCTCGCCGCCCGGGAGTACGCCGAGGGTCAGTGTAGGGGCGAGAGCTGTCCGGCGACCCTGAAAAGCCCTGGCCGGACGACGTGGACCGCAGAAGACCGGCCACCGGGGAAGGGGGGCCGGGGACTTCGACCGCCGGACGGCGGTGGCGGTGCTACGCGTCGGATGCGGCGGTGGTCCTGCATGCAGGGCACGGCGGTGGACCTGTGTGCCGGACGAGGAAGCAGGGCACGGCGCGGTGGAGCCATGTGCCGGGCGAGGAAGAGGTGCTACCCGCTGTACCGGCGCCGGTCCAGCCCGCCGGACGCGACGACCGTCCTACCCGCCGGACGCGGTCCGGTACAGATCCGCGGCCTCACGTCCGAGGACGACGCTGTAGGACACGTCCGGGGTGGAACCGCCCTGTTCGTGTCCGCCGAGGATGCCCACGACCTCGCCGTAGCCGTTCACCCAGGGGCTGCCGCTCGTGCCGCTGGTGAAGCTCGGGCAGTCGATGCGCTGCTGGGTGCGGCTGTGGACGGTCGGCCTGTTGGTGCAGGTGATCGGGGTTTCCTGGGAGTCGGGGTAGCCGGTGACGGTGACGGCGGTGGCGCCGGTCTCGTGCCCGGTGACGAACTTGTTGCCCCCCACGATGCTCTCGACCTCGACGCCGCCGATGGACTCCACGGTGGCGAACGCCACGTCGCTGTCCTCGTCCTGCCCGCCGCTCCAGCGGTCACCGACGAAGGTCCTGGTCACCTTCCACACACCGTAGGGCGCCTTGCCGTCCCGGTAGCCCGGGGCGAACCAGAGGGTGCCGCTGCCCACGCAGTGCGCGGCGGTCACGATCAGGTTGCGGTTCTTGCTGTGCAAGACGGAGGCGGTGCAGAAGTGACCCCCCTCCAGCCCGCCGGACTCGCCGAACAGCGCGCCGATGCGGGAGCTGGCCGAAGTGGCCGGCGCCTGCACGGTCACGCCCAGCGGTCCGGGACCGCCGGCGGCCGCCGCCACGGAGGAGGACGTGACGGCCAGCAGCACGACCGTGCCGAAGAACGCGTGCCGGCGGTTGCCCGGGAGGCGTCTGATGCGCTTCATCACCTCTTACTGTGGCCTAGAAAGGTGAGAAAAACTCTTTGAGCACCCTGAAATTCCTCAATGAGGTCTCATTCCCGCAGCTCAGCAGGGGCATTCGGCCCACAGGGACTTCCTCCCTCCGGATCGCTGCGCGTATGTGCGATGAACGTCAGTTCGAAACTAGCCCTCATCCGCCCCGCGGGCGGATGCGCGTAGAGCCGCCCCACGCAGCGCTCTCAGGGTCCTCCGCGGCCTCAGCGCCCTCCCTGTGAACCCCGTCAAGTCGACGCCACGCCCCCGCCATCCCCCGGCCATCGACCAGTAAGGCGGGCACCTCGGTTCGGCAATGCGCAAGTCAGGAATTCCGGACCCTCTTGTTTGTCGCGTACTCAACAAGTCAGGGTCGTCCCGGGCCGCCGCCTCGTCGCCGGGGACACCGAACCGGCGACGCACCCGCACGCATTTCCCCTGTCAAACCGACTCAGGAGAACGCACGTTGCGTACGACACCCCCCATCAGACCGGCCCGGCCCGGCAGGTGGCGCCGCATGGGCTCGGCCGCCGTCACCACCGCCGCCCTCGTGTTCGCCGGCCTCGGCGCCGCTGCCCACGCGGACGCGGCCACCTCGGCGAGAACCACGTCCGCGAAGTCCTCCTCGGCCACGTCCGCCTCATCCAAGGTGACGTGGACCCGCTCCTGCGCCCTGCCCGAGAAGAAGGGCGAGATGGCCTGCAACGCCCTGCGCGTCACCGGCGGCATCACCGCCTTCCAGCGGCAGCGGGCCAAGGAGGAGGGCATCGCGCCCCAGGCCGTCTCCCCGAAGGCCGCCTCCGACTCCCCCACCGGCTACGGCCCCGCCGACCTCCAGTCGGCCTACGGCCTGACCGGCGCCGCCGCCGGCAACGGCTCCGGCGAGACCATCGCGATCGTCGACGCGTACGACGACCCGAACGCCGAGTCCGACCTCGCCCAGTACCGCTCCTACTACGGCCTCCCGGACTGCACCTCCGACAACGGCTGCTTCACGAAGGTCAGCCAGACCGGCTCCACCACCTCCCTCCCCTCCGCCGACAGCGGCTGGGCCGGTGAGATATCCCTCGACCTCGACATGGCCTCCGCCGTCTGCCCGAACTGCAACATCCTGCTCGTCGAGGCCAAGTCCGCCTCGATGAGCAACCTGGGCACCGCCGTCAACGAGGCCGTCAAACTCGGCGCCAAGTTCGTCTCCAACAGCTACGGCGGCTCCGAGTCCTCCTCCGACTCGACGTACGACTCCTCGTACTTCAAGCACCCGGGCGTCGCGATCACCGTGAGCGCGGGCGACGAGGGGTACGGCGCCGAGTACCCGGCCGCCTCCAAGTACGTCACCGCCGTCGGCGGCACCCGCCTGTCCACCGCCTCCAACAGCCGCGGCTGGAGCGAGAGCGTGTGGAGCACGAGCAGCACCGAGGGCACCGGCTCGGGCTGCTCCGCGTACGACGCCAAGCCGTCCTGGCAGACCGACTCCGGCTGCTCCAAGCGCATGGTCGCCGACGTCTCGGCCGTCGCCGACCCCGCCACCGGCGTCTCGGTCTACGACACCTACGGCGACGGCACCGGCTGGGTGACCTACGGCGGCACCAGCGCCTCGGCGCCCATCATCGCCGGGGTCTACGCCCTGGCCGGCACCCCGGGCAGCACCGACTACCCGGCCGCGTACCCGTACGCCGCGGCCGGTACGTCCGCCCTCAACGACGTCACCAGCGGCAGCAACGGCTCCTGCTCCACCAGCTACTTCTGCACGGCCCGGTCCGGCTACGACGGCCCGACCGGCTGGGGCACCCCGGAGGGGATCGACGCCTTCACCCACTGATCCCCTTCCCCCCAACATGACGGACGCCGTCAGCGAGTAAGTGGGGACTTACCGACGGCACCCCCCGGGAGACGGGCCGCGGCAACCAGCCGCGGCCCGTCGCCGTGCGCGCTCCCGGCACGTCCGGCGTCCCGGCACGCCCCGTGCTTCGACGCACAACCGTGCGATCTGACATGCCGCCACCCGACGTCCACGCGCCCCCTGTTCGGGGATAGCCTTCCGCTCGTACGGGTGACACCCGAACGCCACGGGCCGGCCGGTCGGCTCGCGCCAGGGGCCGACCGGGCCCTCACGGCGCAGAAGAAGTCAACGACGGAACCACACACAGGGTTCCGCTGCGACTTCATTGCCCGGTGTGACCCGCCGTGATACACACAGTGACCATACGCCCCTTCACACACCGGTCCACGCCCCTCGCGAGGGTCCCGAGCGGGCCGGACGCAAGGGACACGTACGAAACCCGCCCATCAATGACGCCAAGTCGACATACGACAGCGGCATTGTCGGCGACAATAGCCCTGGCCTCTGCGACGGTGGCAGGGGGTACGGAACAACCCAACAGGGGCGGTGACTTACATGCATCTCGCGGCCGCAAAAGGCGACATCAACACGATCATCGGCGGTATCGCCCCAGACTGGGGACCGTTCGGCAGCCTGGGCAACGAGGCTCGCGTGATGGTCGAGGTGGTGATGGCCGTCGCCATCCTGCTCTGCCTGGCCATCGCGATCTGGGGCGCGGCCAAACAGCGCATCGGTGCGACGGCCCTGCGCGACACGTTCAGCGCCGAGCAGGGCAAGGGGCTCATCATCGCGGGTCTGACCGGGGTCTTCATCATCGGCTCGCTGGGCACGCTGTTCACGATCGTGTACGGCATGGCCGTCTAGGCCCGGCCCCGGACCGCCGGGCCCACCTGGCGCACCGCCAGTCCCCGGCCGGGCGCGCCCGGCAGCCCCTCCGACCCATTCGTCCGTCGCGCCCACCGGCTGAGGTTGCGTTTCCCTGATGTCGAGTCACCACACCGCGTCCGCGCGGCAACCAGCACGGCTACCGTCGTACTTCTACGCGGTTCGAAACGGCCAACAGCTGAAGGGGGCGTGCGCGGCGTGAGTCTCGGTGACGGTGCCTCCGGCGGGGGCGACACGGAGTACGGCGGGGTCGGGCAGACCCGTACCCGGCTGCCGGGCAGCCGGAGCGGTGACGTGTACGGGGGAGCCCGGCGGGGCCGGTCCTCGTCCCGGAGCCTGGTCACGGTGGTCGGCGTGGTCGTCCTCCTGATCGCAGCGATCGCCTTCGCGAACCGCGGGGACGGGGGCTCCTCCTCATCGGCGGACGGCGGCGAGCCCAGAGCGGGCTCGGCCCCTACGGCGGCTTCGGGGGCACGACCGGTCCAGTCGAAGACCGGGGGGATCCCTTCGGGCTTCGCGCATGATCAGCAGGGGGCGGAGTCGGCTGCGGCCAACTATGGGATCGCGCTCGGTTCCACAGGCATGTTCGACGCCAACCAACGGCACACCATCGTCAACGCCGTCTACGCCCCCGACGTGGCCGCCGCTCGGCAGTCGGCTCTCGACAAGGCGTACTCGAACGAGAAGTTCCTGGCCAACGTCGGTCTGAACAAGGACGGCACGGCACCCAGCGGCGAGACGTTCGTCTCGCGGATCATCCCGGTAGGCACCAAGGTCACGAAGTACAGCTCCGACAGCGCGACCGTCGAGCTCTGGTACACGTCGCTCTTCGGGCTGTCCGGCGACGGCTCCACCAACCCGGTGTCCGAGAGCTGGTATACGACGACCTACCAGCTGAAGTGGATCAACAGCGACTGGAAGGTCACCGACTTCACGCAGAAGGACGGGCCCGTTCCGGTTGGCCGGGACCAGAAGGCCTCCACCGCTGACGACATGAGCAAGGCCGTCGAGGAGTACGGAGGGTTCACGTATGCCCGCTAAGCGCCGCATGCTCAAGGTCGCCGCCGCTGCCACGGCCGTGGAGACGGCCATGATGCTCTTTGCCACCCGCGCCCTCGCCGCTCCGAGCCCCTCGCCGTCGCCGTCGACGAGCAACGACCCCTGTGACCTCATCCGGGGTCCCGCCAAGGACTACTGCGAAAAAGGCAACTCCGGCAGCTCCACCGGCGGCAACTCCCTCACCCCCGACAACCCCCTCGACCCCCTCTCCTCCCTTGCCAAGGGCTGCGCCGACGCCGCCGTCTCGACGATCAACAAACTCAGTGAGGCCGTGCAGAAGACCGCCAACGTCGACTTCACGAACCCACACTTCCTGCAGCAGTACGAAATCGTCTTCGCGGCCTCCGCCATCCTCACCCTCGTGCTGTGGCTGCTGGCCGTGGCCAAGCGAGCCGTGCGCGGTGTTCCGCTCGGCATCGCCATCAGCGAAGCCGTCGGCTTCCTCTGGCTCACGGTGCTGGCCTCCGCCTTCACCCCGTTGATCCTGTACACGGTCGTCTCGGCGACCGACGCCGTCAGCGACGTCATGGCCAAAGCCACCGGCAACCAGACGACCACCTTCTTCGGCGCGTTCGCGGGCGCGCTCAACAAGGGCACGGGCATCGGTGGCGGCCCGATCATGCTGATCATCGTGTCGCTGGTCTCGATCCTCGCTGCGGGCCTCCTCTACCTGGAACTCTTCATCCGGGCCGTACTGCTCTACGTCGGCGCCCTGCTCGGTGTCGTCGTCTACTCCGGCCTCGTCGACAAGAATCTGTGGGGCCACGTCCGCCGCTGGGCGGGCATCATGATCGCCGTCATCCTGGTCAAGCCGATCATCGTCATCGTGCTCGGCCTCGCCGGCGCCCTGACCACCGACGGCGGCCCGGACGCCCTCGGCGCCGTGGTCTCCGGCCTCGCCATCATCCTGCTCGCCATCTTCTCGAGCGCCATGATCTACCGGTTCGTGCCCGGTTTCGGCGACGAGATCGTCAACTCCCGCAACAACCGCATCATGCAGGGCGCCGAGCGCAAGGCCGCCGCCGTCATCAGCTCCCCGGCGACCCTCGTCGCCCAGGGCATCAAGACCCACAGCACCCGCGCCGACAGCAACGGCGGCGCGGCCGCGGGCGCCACCCAGCCGCCCCGCCCCGCCAACCCCGTCTCCGGTGGTGTGGCCGCGCACAGCACCCGTACCCCCGGCGCCGGCGCATCCGTCCCCTCCGCCCCCCCACCACGCACCAGCCCGGCCCAGACGCCGCACGCCGGCAACACCCGCAACAGCAGTACCAACCGCACGGGAGGTGAAGGGCGTTGACGACCGAGTCCCACGTGTCCCATCCGGTCACGCCCCGCCGTACATATCTGATCGGCCGCGCCCGGCCGAACGCGATCATCGGCCGCAACCGCGAGACCGGCGAGATCGCGCTGATCATCGGGGGCGCGTTCCTCGGCATGATGTGCGGGCTCCTCGTCCCCGTCCTGTCCCTGCGCATCGTGCTGCTGATGGGCTTCCCGCTGCTCGCGCTGGCCGCCGTGTACGTGCCGTACAAGCACCGCACGTTCTACAAGTGGTTCGAGATCAACCGCAGTTACAAGCGCACCCTGCGCCAGGGCGCGGCCTACCGGTCCGGGGTCATGGAGGCCGGCACCCGGATCGACGGGCGCGAGGTCGAGATCGGGCCGCCCCCGGGCATCGGCCGCATCACCTGGCTCGCCGCCCCCTTCGGCCCCGACGAGATCGCCGTGCTCCTGCACGCCGACCGCAGGACGGTCACCGCCGCGATCGAGATCGAGGGCCCCGGCGTCGGCCTGCGCGACAGCGAGGACCAGGAGGCCCTCGTCGACCGCTTCGGCACCCTGCTGAAGCACGTCGCGAACGGCGACGGCTTCGTCACCCGCCTCCAGATGCTGGCCCGCACGCTGCCCGCCGACCCGGACGCGCACGCCAAGGACGTCGCCCAGCGCGGCGACGAGCGCTCGCCCACCTGGCTGCGGCAGTCCTACGACCAGCTGCTGTCCATGGTGTCCACCAGCAGCGAGCAGCACCGCGCCTACCTCGTCGCCTGCATGCACTACACCCGGGAGCTCGCCGCCGAGGCCCAGGCCATGGCGCGCGCCGCCCGGCCGCAGGGCGGCAGGAAGGTCGACCGGGACGCCGGGCTCGCGGTGGTGATGGCCCGCGAGCTCACCGACATCTGCTCCCGGCTCCAGGAGGCGGACATCCGCGTCCGGCAGCCGCTGGGGCAGGGACGGCTCGCCTCCCTGATCCACTCCATGTACGACCCGGACCACCCCATCGACCACATCCAGGCGATGACCAAGCGCAACGCCTGGCCCGCCGAGCTCGACGCCACGGAGCCCACCTACCTCCAGGCCAAGACCCGCGAGTCCTCCACCCGCGCCCCCTGGTGCCACGCCACCGCGTGGGTCAAGGAGTGGCCGATGACCCCGGTCGGCGTGAACTTCCTCGCGCCCCTCCTCGTCCACACCCCGGACGTCATCCGCACCGTCGCCGTCACGATGGACCTCGAACCCACCGAGATCGCCATCGAGCGCATGCTCACCGAGAAGACCAACGACGAGGCGGAGGCGAGCCGCGCCGCCAAGATGAACCGCACCGTCGACCCCCGCGACATCGCCGCCCACTCCCGCCTGGACCAGCGCGGCGAGGACCTCGCGAGCGGCGCCGCGGGCGTCAACCTGGTCGGGTACATCACCGTCTCATCCCGTTCCCCGGAAGCCCTGGCCCGCGACAAGCGGACCATCCGTGCCTCGGCAGGCAAGTCGTATCTGAAGCTGGAGTGGTGCGACCGCGAGCACCACCGGGCCTTCGTGAACACGCTCCCCTTCGCCACCGGCATTCGGAGGTAAGGCCCTGATGCGGGATCCGCTGTCCGTCCTGACCGACGCCTTCACGTCCTTCCTCTTCGGCAAGGTCGAGACGACCCGGCTGCCCGTCCGCACCTCCACGGGCCAGGCCCAGGCCGTCTACCTGCCGACGGCCGCACCCGGCCTCGGCGACTCCGGCGTCATCATCGGCCGCGAGGTCTACTCCGGGAAGGGATACGTCTACGACCCCTTCCAGCTGTACGGTCAGCAGCTCCCGGCGCCGCACTGGCTCGTCCTCGGCGAGTCCGGCAACGGCAAGTCGGCGCTGGAGAAGACGTACGTCCTGCGCCAGCTCAGGTTCCGCGACCGACAGGTCGTGGTCCTGGACGCACAGGGCGAGGACGGCGTCGGCGAGTGGAACCTCATCGCCGAGGAGCTGGGGATAACACCCATCCGGCTCGACCCGATGGCGGCCCTCGACCACGGCATCCGGCTCAACCCGCTCGACCCCGCGATCACCACGACCGGGCAGCTGGCCCTGCTCCGCACGATCATCGAGGTGGCGATGGGCCACGGCCTGGACGAACGGTCCGGCTTCGCCCTGAAGGTCGCGCACGCGTACGTCAACGAGACGATCATCGAGCGTCAGCCCGTGCTCAGCGACATCGTCGAACAGCTACGGCACCCCGAGCCCGAGTCGGCCGAGGCGATGAACGTCGCCCTGGACGACGTACGGGCCTGGGGCCTGGATGTCGCCCTCGTCCTGGACCGCCTGGTCGACGGTGACCTCCGCGGCATGTTCGACGGCCCCACCACGGTCGGCATCGACCTCGACGCCCCGCTGATCGTTTTCGACCTGTCCCACATCGACCGCAACTCCATCGCCATGCCGATCCTGATGGCGATCGTGGGTGTGTGGCTGGAGCACACCTGGATCCGCCCCGACCGGAAGAAGCGCATCTTCCTGGTCGAGGAGGCCTGGCACATCATCAACAGCCCGTTCGTCGCCCAGCTGTTCCAGCGGCTGCTGAAGTTCGGCCGGCGCCTCGGCCTGTCCTTCGTGGCCGTGGTCCACCACCTGAGCGACGTGGTGGACGGAGCGGCGGCCAAGGAGGCCGCGGCGATCCTGAAAATGGCGTCGACCAGGACGATCTACGCCCAGAAGGCCGACGAGGCACGAGCGACGGGCCGGGTCCTGGGTCTGCCGCGCTGGGCGGTCGAGATCATCCCGACGCTCTCCCCGGGTATCGCGGTGTGGGACGTCAACGGCAACGTACAGGTCGTCAAACACCTCGTCACGGAAATGGAACGGCCGCTGGTCTTCACCGACCGCGCGATGACGGAGTCGTCGAGCGACCGCCTGGCGGACGACGCGCTGCGCGCCGCGGAACTCGAGGCGGAGGAACGCGCGGCGGCCTTCGTCGAACAACGACTGAGCGATCTCGACGGCTCGTCCGAGACCACGGTGGCGTAGGGACATGGGCGACATGGGGTTCTTGGAGTCCCGATGAGACCAGGCACGGAGCGGCAGGAGCGGCGGCACGACGGCCAGGGCGGTGTTCCCGACGGGCTGTTGGTGGGCCTGCTCGCCTTCCTGCTCGGCGTGACGCTGATGGTGTGGTCGGCCACGGGCCTCGCGGGCTGGTTCACCCGGGGCGCGTGGCCGCACGGCGTACGGATCAGCAGCACGCCGGTGGCCATGCGCCACCTGATCACCGAACCCCACGACATCACGGGCGCGTGGCCGGACACACCTCCGGACCAGCTCTCCGGATACGGGCTGTTCTGGGGCCTGTTCATAAGCGAACTGATGGTGCTGTTCGTGCTGACGGTGTTCGCGATCGGCACGGTGGCACGGTGGAAGGCGGTACGGGCCCGAAGAAAGGCGGAGCCTGCCGCCGGTAGGCCGTACGGGGACGTGGTCGTGGGGCCGCGCCTGGAGACGGCCGGGACACCGCACGGGGACCGGGCCGTGGGACCGCATGGAGCGAAGGCCGGAAGACCGCAGGGGGCGGTGCCCGACGTGGCGGCCGGTTCGCTCACCGCCGCTGCCCCGGACTCGGCCCCCTACCCTGCCGCGGTCCCGGCCGCCGCCCTCCCCGAGCACCTCGGCACGCGACCGCCGACACCGGTCACCGGCCCGGTCCCCGCCACGGCAGGTGTCGAACAGGCCCTGCCCGTGGTCCCCGTACTCGCGGCCCCCGGCACCCCTGCTCCCGTCCCTGGCACCCCGAGAGCGCCCTCCGTCGTCCTCGGCGGCCCCGACGTCCGTCATCCCGTCGCCGCCCAGGCCGTGCGCGACGCTGAGGGGCCGGCGCTCGTCATCACCTCCAGCCCCGCCCTGTGGTCCGAGACCAAGGACGCCCGCGCCAAGCTGGGGCCCGTCCTGCTCTACGACCCCTCCCACCTGTGCGACACCCCGGCCCGGCTGCACTGGTCGCCGTCCGCCGGCTGCGAGGACAAGGCGACCGCCGCCGCACGCGCTGTGGCGCTGCTCGCCCCCGTCCGCCCCACGGCCCGTATCGACCAGGCGGTGGCCGATGTGGCGGAAACGCTCCTGCGGAGCTATCTGCACGCCGCCGCCATAGAGGGCCGCACCATCCGGCACATCCACCGCTGGGCGCAGGGCACGCAGGTCCAGGAGGCCGTACGCGCCCTGCAGACGAACCCCAAGGCGTCCTCCGGCGCGGCAGGCGAACTGGAGGCCGCGCTCACCTCGCACCCCGAACGCAGGGACATGGCGCAGGAACTGACGGCCCGCGCACTGTCCTCGCTCTTCACGGTCAATATCCGCGAGGCATGCACACCCAACCGAAATGACAGCCTCGCCTTGGATTCCTTCGTCAATGAAGGGGGCACACTTTATGTGGTCGGTGAATCCATCGAGGACCCCCGCCAGCACCCCGGCGCCATGCCGCTGCTGACGGCCCTCGCCTCCAGCGTGGTCGAGCGCGGCCGCCGCATGGCCGAACGGTCATCCTCCGGTCGCCTCGACCCACCACTCACCCTGGTCCTGGACGACGTGGCGGCGGTGGCCCCGCTGCCCCAGCTCCCGGATCTCCTGACGACGGGACGGGACCTGGGCCTGCCGGCCTTGGCCCTCCTCCGTTCCAGGGAACAGGCCCGCAGCCGCTGGCCCCAGCACGAACTGCCGGTATAGAGGTCCCCCGGCCGGCCCCGACTACGGCCGCTCGATCACCATCTCCAGCTCGCGCTCGTCACCGACCCCGGACAGCGGCACGGTGACCCCGCTCGGCGCGAACCCCACCCTCCGATAGAACGCCTGGGCGCGACCGTTGTCCTCATGCACGATCAGGCGCACCCGCTCCACGCCGAGGCGCCAGGCCCACTCCAGGGCCTCGTCGAACAGCACCTCGGTCAGCCCGCACCCGCGGTGCTCAGGCCGCACGTACACACCGACGACATGCCCCTGCCGCCGGTCGACCGGAAACCCCGCCCAGTCCTTCGTGCCGGCCTCCTCCATGAGCATGGTGACGGTCCCGACCCACTCGCCGTCCGGTCCCTCCGCGACGAACTGGCGCGCGCCGGCCGCACCCTCACCACACCCGGCCGCACGCTCCTGCCAGAAGGAGTCCGGCTTGGCCAGGGCCTGGTCGTACGTCTCCAGGAAGGCGAGGTGCGCCACCGGATCCTGGAGCGCTCGGAGCCGCAGCGCCTTCACAGCGGGCCACTCCTCGGCGCGTATGGCACGAACGACGTATGTCTCGGCGATCTCAGGACTGCTCATGGGGAAACCGTACGTCACCCCTCGCCGGCCTCACTGCGGGACGCGAAAAAGCCCCAACTCACCGGACTGTACCCGGGAATTGGGGCTTTTTCTCAAAAATTGTTCGGCGGTGTCCTACTCTCCCACAGGGTCCCCCCTGCAGTACCATCGGCGCTGTAAGGCTTAGCTTCCGGGTTCGAAATGTAACCGGG
>NZ_JBIAUC010000031.1:0-59738 GCF_042892355.1 Streptomyces sp. NPDC001796
AACCGACGAGACCGTCCTCCCGACCGAACTCACCGCATAGCCTCAAAACGAGATCACCGAGTGGCCGTCGATACACCACTCCAGCGGACGTGACCCGCCCGGCCAGGCGAGGGCGGGTGGACCGTGCGATGAGGCAACGCTCAGGACCTGGCAAGCCGCCTCATCACCGCGGCTGCGGCCACTGCGGCGAAGAGCAGGGCCGCACGGGGCGGCCGTGGACGTCATCGGCGTGGAACCCCGTCAGATCCTCTGCTGTCCCGGTTCGCCCCACCACCACGCCTCGGTCGTCCAGCACCGCGACTGCCGGCCGTCCAGGGCGGACATCCCGGCCGGGACCGGCACCAAAGACAACTCATAGCTGCTTGGGAGGCTACCGAGTCGGCGTCTTCACCATTCACTGGGTGATCCATAATGCTGGCTTCCTGGTAAGAGCCATGCGGCTACGAGAGACCGACACGCGCGGACGACTCCTGTCGCGTGCGGCTCGCCGACGGGTCACAGGGCACCGGCCCTGGCGGGCAGGTCCTGTTCGGCCCAGACGACCTTGCCGTCCGTTGCGCAGCGGGAGCCCCACCTGCGCGAGAGCTGGGCGACCAGGTGGAGGCCGCGGCCGTGCTCGTCGAGCGTGTGGGGACGGCGGGGGCGTGGCTGGCCGGTGTTGCTGTCGAAGACCTCGCACGTCAGCACTCGGTGCTGGATGAGCCGTAGGCGGCTGGGTTCGCCGCCGTGGCGGATGGCGTTGGTGACCAGTTCGCTGACGATCGACTCCACGGGCGTCACGAGCGGCTCCAGACCCCATTCCCTGAGCTGACGGGCGGCCAGGCGCCGGGCTGTTGTGACGGTGACCGGTTCGTTCGGCAGGTCCCAGGAGGCGACCTGGGTGGGCTCGAGCGCGCGGGTCCGGGCAAGAAGCAAGGTGACATCGTCGGCCGGCGTGTGACTCCGCAAGGTCTCCATCACTCGCGAGCACATGTCCTCCGGGGATGCGCCCGGCTGTGCCAGGGCGGCGCCCAGGCGGCGCAGGCCGGCGTCGATGTCCTCGTCCCGGGACTCGACCAGCCCGTCGGAGTAGAGGGCGAGCACGCTTCCTTCGGGCAGTTCCAGTTCCACGGACTCGAAGGGGACCAGGCCGAGGCCGAGTCCGAGCGGGGCTCCGGCGGGCAGGTCGGGGACGGTGACCCCGCCCTGCGCGCCGACGATCAGGGGCGGCGGATGCCCGGCCCGCGCCATGGTGCACCGCCGGGTGACCGGATCGTAGACGGCGTACAGACAGGTGGCGCCCACCACCGCGGGGGCCTGGTCGGTATCGTCGGTGTCGTCGGTGTCCTCGTCGTTCAGCCGCCGGACCGTGTCATCGAGGTGCGTCAGCAGTTCGTCCGGGAGCAGGTCGAGGTCCGCGAGCGTGCGCACGGCGGTGCGCAGCCTGCCCATGGTCGCCGCGGCGTTGATGCCGTGTCCCACCACATCGCCGACGACCAGGGCCACCCGGGCACCGGACAGCTCGATCACGTCGAACCAGTCACCCCCCACGCCGTGGTCCATGTCCGCCGGCACATAGCGCGAGGCGACCTCGACGGCGGCACCGCCCTGCACACGATGGGGCAGCAGGTCGCGTTGCAGCGTGAGGGCCGCGGTGCGCTCGCGCGCATACTGCAGGGCGTTGTCCAGGCTGAGCGCGGTCCGGGTGACGAGCTCCTCGGCGAGGAGCAGGTCGTCCTCCTGGAACGGCGTCTGTTCCTCGGAGCGGCCGAACAGCGCCAGTCCCAGCACGCAGCGCCGCGAACGGATGGGCACCACCATCAAGGAGTGGACGCCGCTGTCCCGCACCTTCTGCGCCCGCACCGGGTCGTGGTCGACCCACGGACCGGCCTGGGTGTCGAGCACCGGCTCCAGGTGAGACCTGCCCGTGCGCAGGGCGACGGCGAACGATGAGCTCGGGTGGGTGTGGATCACCTCTTCCCGGACCCACGGCAACTCCAGGAGTCCCAGGTCGATGGAGGCCACCCCAGCACGGCGCAGCAGCGGTGGGCGGCCGCTCGTCGTGCCGATCCGTGCCGAGGGTTCCACGCCAAAGGGAATCGACTCGACCAGATCGACGAGGGCGTGGTCGGCCAGCAGGGGCACGGCGAGTTCGGCCAGTTCCTGCCCGGTCTGCATGACGTCGAGGGTGCTGCCGATGCGCGTACTCGCCTCGCTGAGGATGGCAAGGCGTTCGCGCGCCCGCCGGTTTCCGGTGACATCCACGGTCATGGAGCACACTCCCAGGGGCGTGCCGTCCGCGTCCTGGAGGCAGAAGAACGAGGCCGAGAACGCATGTTCACGGCGCCCGTCCGACAGCGGCCACGCCCGGTATTCGTGGACCATGGTGGTACCGCTCTGCAGCACCTGCTGCATCACCACCTCGAGCGCTTCGGCCTCCACGGCGGGCAGCGAGTCCTTCAGACGGCGTCCGAAGCGCCGGTCACGGGGAATGCCGTCGTGGCGCTCCATGGCGTCGTTCACCCAGGTACAGCGCAACTGTGGGTCATACACCACGATGCCGATCGGTGCATGGGCAAGGAGCGATTCCCGCACCGGTCCGTTGGCAGGCTCCGAGGACAGGGCGCCTATGTCGGTCACGGATACCAGCCACCGGGTGCCGGCGTCCTGTGCCCACAACAGCGAGACCCGCAGCGACATCTTGAGCGTGTGGCCGTCGCGGTGGCGGACCGCGGCGGTGCCGGACCAGCCACTTTGGGCACGGCGCTGCTCGGCGAACAGCGAAGCCATTCGGGCCTCCTCAGGGGGCGGTAGCACGTGCGCGGCGGATCGGCCCACCACTTCCGCAGCCGAGTACCCGACAAGTCGCTCAGCGGCCTGCGTCCACGCCGCCACCGTCCCGTCCGCATTGATCACCGCTATCGCCGAGTCCGGTATCTCACCGGGGCTCACCGGCTTGGCGAGTGGCGTGTGGTCGGTATGCGTCATCGTGGTTGATCCCCTTCAGTTCGGAGGTGAGGGAGTGCCGGCATGCGGGCGCGGCCGCCCGGTCTGTAGCCGTGGTGGACGGTGATGGGCAGGAGGCGGAGACCCCGGGGGTAGCGGGAGCCTTGCGGTGCAGCGGGCGACCTCCGCCGCTGCCCTGTGACCCGCAGCCCGACATCCGCCACCTTTGCACCGTTTTGCCCACTTCTGATGAAATAGTCAGATACGACCGCTTCATCGTCAAGGCCACCGAAACTGATCGTTCAATCAAATATGGCCATGCAGTGCGACGAGGGAGGTGTGGCGGCCTCTGTCGCCGCTGTAATCACTGCCCCCGGGGCGGCGAAGTTGGGTCTGGCGAGGTTCAGGCTGGACAATTCGCAGCGGCAGCGCGATGATGAATTCATCAGAACTGGTGACCTTGTGTGCGGTGTATGCCGATGTCAGCCTCACCCAGGAATCGATTCGAACGCCGTCGGGCCGAGACCCGGCAGGCACTCGTCCGCGCCGCGCGGCAGCTTCTGGCCGATTCGGGCGATACGAGCGCCAGCATCCGGACCATCGCGGAGTTCGCCGACGTGGGCTTCGGCTCGTTCTACAACCACTTCACGTCCAAGCCGGACCTGTTCGACGCAGCCGTGGCCGATGCACTGGAGGAGTTCGCCCGAGCCGTCGACAAACATCTGTACGGCGTCGACGACCCCGCCGAGCGCCTCGCCGCCGGTATGCGGCTCAGCGCACGCATGGCCAGCTCACACCCGGAGATCATGCGGATTCTCTGCCACAGCGAGCTCGTCCGCATATGCGCCGGCTGCGGACTGGCTCCGCGCGCGAGACACGACGTGGAGCAGGGCATGACTTCTGGCCGCTTCACCGTGGTCGACCCGATGATCGCCTTGACCGTGCTGAACGGCAGCCTGCTGGCGCTCCTGCAGCTCTGGTCCCATCAGCCCGAGGCCGACAGGGACCATGCAGCCGCAAAGATGGCCGAGATGCTCCTGCACATGCTTGGCGTCTCCGCGGACGAGGCCCGTGACCTCGCCCGGCGGCCCCTTCCCGCTGCGGCGTGAAGACGATGTGCTGTCTGCCGACGACGCGGCTTCACAGTCGAATGGACAGGGGGCGGGGGCCGCGGAGCATGGCGTTCTGACGGTAGAGGGGCGGGTCCTCGACCAGGCGGGCGCTGCCGAGGTGGGGAAGCAGCGCGCTGAGCGCGATGTATGCCTCGATCCGGGCCAGGGGTCCGCCGTAGCAGAGGTGGATACCGCTGCCGAAGCCGAGGTGTTGGTTGTCTGGGCGGGTGGGGTCGAACCGGTCGGGCTCGTGGAACCGCATGGGGTCGCGGTTGCCTGATGCCAGCACCAGAATGACGGACGCGTGTTGCGGGATCTTGGTGCCGGCGACGTCGATGTCGGCGTGCGGGATGCGCTCGCGCATGTGGACCGGGAGCTCGTTACGCAGCAGTTCCTCCACTGCTAGCGGCAGCAGTTCGGGGTCGCGGCGCAGCCGGTCCAGCTGCTCGGGATGCGGTGAAGCCCTCCTCACGCAGCGCCTCCGCGGCTCTCAGCCCGGCCAGCGACGCGCCGACGATGACGAACGGCCGTCTTTCAGGTCACCGGGCACCGGTGCTCACCTCTTCCCCGAGGAGGACCTGCACCAGGGCACGCCGCCGGGGCCTGACGTACCCACTCCACCTGGTCGTCCGGGACGGCCGTGGCGTACAGCAGCCCCTCCTCCCCGTGCAGCTCGAACACCTCAGGGGCGAGGAACACGCACTGTGCATAGCCCTGGCAGCGTGTGAGGTCGACAACGGTCCGCATCTCCACCACTTCTTCCTCCGTTGTCACACCCCCCTCATCTCCAGCGTGGGGCCAGAGCTGAGTGCCTGCATGCCTTGTGATGGAGAGCTGGTATTCGGGCCAGCAGGGTGAGGGGGAAGGAGACGAACTCCCGGCAACCACCTTCCAGTTGCTGAGAAGCGTTCAGGTACATCCCTTCGGCCAGGTGGTCCGGGTGACCCGAGTCACTGTCACCGCCGCCCCATTTCCATACGTCGTATGGTTATCCTGGCAGGGCGATTCCATACATCGTATGGAACTGCTGACGGACAACGCCACACAACGCCAGGCGCTACACATCGCCTGCAAAAGCAGCCGTTGGTGCAGACCGCACCAACCGGAAGGAAAGATCATGAAGAAGCTCACGAAGCGGATTGCTGTCGCCGTTTCCTCCGTGGCGGTCGCGGGTGTCGCCGTTGTCGGTGCCGGGGGCACCGCTTCGGCCGCGACTCCCGCCTCCGTGCACGTCCAGCGGTCGGCCGAGGTCAACCCCGCCGACTACCGCTGGGACCACGGCGTGGGCTACCTGATCGAGCAGGGCTACTGCTGGGACGCAGAGCGTGGCTGGCACCACGACGACCATGTCGCCGGCTCCCTCTGGCACAGCCGCGACGGTCGCTGCTACCGCTGGGACGATGAGGGGCGCGAGTGGAAGTCCGACAGGTCCTACCGGTACGACTGGAACCGCTACGAGAGCGACGGCCGGGGCTGGGACCACCACGACTGGAACCGCGGTGACCGGGACTACTTCGACTGGGACCACTACTACCGGAACCACGGTGGCTGGGACTCCTACGGATGGGACCACTACGGCCGGAACCACGGTGACTGGTAAGACAGGTCCCGTCTGTGCCCCTGAGCGGAGGCTGTACCTCTCACCTTGATGCCTGTCGGCGGCGGGGATGCGACCGCTGGTCACGGATCAGCGGTCCCCTGCCCGCCGCCCGGGCGGCCTGCTCCCTGCTCCCTCTGAACCTGCCTGCGGCACCACCTCGTGCCACAGGCGCGCGTCGCCCAACTTCCGCGACGCCATGACCCGCACGGTCCGCCGATACTGTCCGGCGCCCTGGACCTGCTGAACACCTCCTGATTCGATGCGTGCTTGTCGCCACGAGCGCCGGGGCGCAGCCGAGGCAAGGGGGGTGCCTTGGAGTGAATGCCCATGGAGTCTTCGAGGACCGTGGTTCGGGCCGTGACCGCGCAGCTCGTCGTCTCGCGCACCTGCTCACAGCCCTTGTGCATGCGGCTGCGGTACGAGCCTGCTGATCCCTACGTCGTCCGTGCCGCCTTTTTCGTCCACAGCGACGAGCCGGTCGAATGGGTCCTGGGGCGTGACCTTCTGGCCGACGGGCTGAACGGTTGCGCAGGGCATGGGGACGTCCGGATCTGGTCGGCCGCCAACCGTGGTGACCCCGCGATGTACATCGCTCTGGGGTCTCGCGCGGGCACCGCCCTTGTCGAGGTCCCCGTACACGACGTCAAGACCTTCCTGGAGCGCACGGAGACCGTGGTGCCACGGGGCACCGAGGCCGGCATCGACTGGGACGCCGAACTGGCATACCTGCTCTCGCAAAGCTGACCACTGATCATCCATGCTCAGACGGAAAAGGATCGACTGTTGATGGCCCAGTACCAGCTTCGTGTCTACACGCTGTGCAGCCGGAAGGCGCTCGTCGCCTACGCGAACATCTGGTCCAAGCACATTCCCGGCATGGCGAAGCACCGGATCACCACGCACGGTGTCTGGACGGTGCCCGCGGCTCCCGGCAGTGAGACGCCCCAGCTGTACGCCCTCGTCTCCTACCGGGACGGCGACGACGTGCAGGAGCGGCTGCTGGCGTATCTGGCCAGCCCGGAATTCCGCGCCGACATGGAGGGCTTCGACCTCAGCCAGATCGTCGGCGTCACCGAGACCGCACTGACGCCCACCCCCGACTCACCCTTGCGCTGAGGGTTCTCGCGCGACGGGATGCTTCGGCCATGGCGGCCGGCGTCCAACGGGTCTCGTTACAAGGCAGTTCCCTCGGCGCCGGACATGAGGTGCGGCCGGTGCAGATGACGCGAGGGGGTGCGTTGGATGATCAGGAAAGCGTCGTCGTCGGTGAGTCGCCCTGCGGTGTATTCGAGCAGGTCGTGGTGAATGTGGTGCAGCAGCGCGTCGGGGCTTGAGGCGGGGAAGAAGGCGACCCGTGGGCGAGCGGGTAGAAGGCTCCGGCGGGTGAGCGGGCTTCGATGACGCCGGGTCGGTGCTGTCCTTCCGGACGCAGAGGGCGCACAGGCCCAACGGGGGCGCGGGCCGGCGGGAGTACAGGACGGTCACCTGGTCTCCACAGATCAGCCGGGGCGGGGGATGGCCGCAGCTAAGCTTCTCGGCCTGCGGGCCCTGATCGGGGATGTCTAGCAGGGCAGCGGTGATGAAGTGCTCGTGGGCGTCGTGCACCGCGCCGCCCTGCTCTGCCACCACACGAAGACGGCCACCAGTACGGCGCCGACCGCCAGCATGCCCCAGGTCGCGGCCGAGCCCCAGCCGTTTGTCTCGGCGTTCGAGAATCCGTAGACCAGGCAGAACAGCCCGATGGTGACCAGCACGGTGCCGGGGACATCGAGCTTCGAGGACGTATCGCGCGGGGTGCGGTGCAGCAGGGCTGCTCCACCGACGAACGCCACCCCCGCGAAGATCACGTTGACGTACATGGTCCAGCGCCAGTCCAGGTACTGGGTCAGCACGCCGCCGAGGATCAGACCGATGGCTCCGCCGGCACCGGCAACTGAACCTGCGACGGTGAACGCCTTCGCCCGTTCACGGGGATCGGTGAAGGTGGTCATCAGGACCGACAGGGCGGACGGGGCCAGCAGTGCGGCGAACAGGCCCTGGACGGCGCGCGCGATGACGAGCATGGCGAATCCGTTCGCCGCGCCTGCGACCATGGAAGCGGCCGCGAAGCCGGCCAGCCCCACCAGGAACGTCACCTTCTGCCCGACCAGGTCGGTGACCCGGCCGCCGAGTAGCAGCAGGCTGCCGAAGGCGAGCGCGTAGGCGGTGACCACCCACTGCCGAGAGGCGTCGGAGAAGCCCAGGTCGTGCTGGGCGGACGGCAGGGCGATGTTCACGATGGTGCCGTCGAGGACACCCACCAGCATGGACAGCGAAACGACCAGCAGAATCCACCAGCGCCCCTGATGCGAGCGATCGGGCACATTCTCAGGTGCGGTCTCGGCGCCGCGAGCAGCGGCGGTGGCGTTCTGGGACATGCGGGGCAGCCCTCCAGACAGCGGTGGGGGATGGAGGAAGAGAGAAAAAACGGATCGAGAGATCGGGTAGGGCTCATCCGGTACGGGGCGCCACTTCGCGCTCACGGGCGGGAGCAGCCGGCGGCTGCCCGCCTCGGTGACGGAGGCGCGGTTATGCAGCTCGACGAGGCCGACGATTTCCTGCCTCAGAAAGGACGAACACGCGCCCTTTGCACGCAGCGTCGGCATAGGGCTGCCGTGCAGGATTTGTGGAACCACCCCGCCGGGCGGTCTCCCCCGATGTCACGGGGGGTGGCTCCACCGTGTCGCAGCCCTGGCGTCGCCCGACTGCGGGCGCGGCTCAGGTGCGAGTGCCTGGGGCACAGCGCCTCAGGATGATCGGGTCAGCGGTCGGTGCCCTGGCCGTCACGATCGCCGGTGAGCCGGCTTTCCAGGCCCGTGATCAGCGTGTCCAGCACGAGGCGGAACATGTGGTCCTGGTCAGGGCCTTCATGCGCTGCAGCCGCAGGGCCGGGATCTGCGTCCGCGGCTTCCTCTTCGTCGATGTCGGGGCCGGGGGGTGTGAGGTTCGCCCACTGGTGGAGCGAGCCGTTGAGTTCGGCGCTGAGGACACCGACGACGACGGCGACCATCAGCGCGGCGATCTCCGAGACCTTTGACTGCGGCACTCCGGCAGCCGCCACGATCGCGGTGAGCGCGGTCCAGAACGGGTCGTCGGGCTGGATGAAGTCAGGCTGGTGGCTGAAGGAGTAGGCCATCAGCTTGGGGTGCCGGCGCGCCAGCGTCCGGAAGTCCGTGGCGAGCAGGCGGATCCGCTCCTGCCAGGGCGCGTCCTCCAGCGTCACGGTGCGGAACTGCGCTCCCACCCTTCTCGTCACCCCGCGCAGCACGGCTTCCTTGTTCGCCACATGGTGGTACAGCGACATCGGGTTCGCGTCGAGCACGGTCGCGAGCTTGCGCATGGTGAGTGCCTCGACCCCGTCCGCGTCGATGAGCCGCAGGGCGGCGGCGTAGATCCCGGCCTCGGTCAGAGGCACGTCTCTCTTCCTTGTGCCCCGCGGGGGACGCCTCGGCTTTTCCATACCACGTACGGTACCAGTTCCGTACGTCGTACGGAAATGAGCTTCCTCACAGCGGTCACCTGCCCACCCGGGTTGCACTCCGCTTTCCGTACCGCGTATGGTTTTAATGCCATACGACGTATGGTTCTGTCGTGCAGCGCGGCATCGACCGGCGCCCTTGCCCTTCCCCTCTCTCCGTACAAAGGAGCAAGCCATGAGCACGAACACCGCGAACGACCTTCGCCCCATCCGGTCCCCGCGGGGGATCCCTCTGCTCGGCCACACGCCGCAGATCCCTGACACCAACCCGGTGGAGTACTTCGGTGAGCTGTCCAAGCAGTTCCCCGAGGGCATCTACGGCATGGACATCGCCGGCATCGAGCAGGTCTTCGTCTACGACCCGGACCTGGTGGCCGAGGTCAGCGACGAGACGCGGTTCTTCAAGCAGATCGACAAGACGCCGCTGCACCACATCCGGGACTTCGCCGGCGCCGGCCTGTTCACCGCCCACCAGCACGAAGAGGAATGGGGCAGGGCACACCGGATCCTGCTGCCGGCGTTCAGCCAGCGGGCCATGAGGGGCTACTTCGGGCAGATGCTGGAGATCGCCCAAAACCTGGTGGGCAAGTGGGAGCGCCGGGAGGGTCAGCCGGTCAACATCACCGACGACTACACCCGCCTGACGCTGGACACCATCGCTTTGTCGGGGTTCGGTTACCGGTTCGAGTCCTTCGACAAGGAGGAGCTGCACCCGTTCCTCAACGCGATGCTGGGCGCGCTGACCGAGTCGATGCGGCGCTCTCAGGAGCTGCCGATGATGACCAAGCTGCGCAGGGCCGATGCCAAGAAGTACGGCGAGAACATCCAGGTGATGCGCGAGCTGGTCGAGAGCGTGATCAAGGAGCGCCAGGAGGGCAAGGGCAGCGCTGAGGACGACCTGCTGGGCCTGATGCTGGAGGCCACCGACCCGGAGACCGGCAAGCGGCTGGACGTCGACAACGTGCGTGACCAGGTGCTGACGTTCCTGATCGCCGGGCATGAGACCACCAGTGGTCTGCTGTCGTTCGCCACGTACTCGCTGATGCGTAACCCGCACGTGCTGGCCCAGGCGTACGCCGAGGTGGACCGCCTGCTGCCCGGCGACACCGTCCCGGACTACGACACGATCATGCAGCTGGACGTCATCCCGCGGATCCTGGAGGAGACCCTGCGGCTGTGGGCTCCCATCCCGATGATCGCCAAGGCGCCCATCGACGACACCGTCATCGGCGGCCGCTACGAGCTGAAGAAGGGCACACGGGTCAGCATCCTTGAAGGCCCGCTGCACACCCACCCCAAGGCGTGGGAGCGGCCCGACGAGTTCGACATCGACCGCTGGCTGCCGGAGAACCGCGTCCAGCAGCACCCGCACGCCTACAAGCCGTTCGGCAACGGCGTTCGTGCCTGCATCGGCCGCCAGTTCGCGCTCACCGAGGCCCGCCTGGCCCTGACACTGGTGCTGCAGAAGTTCAAGTTCTCGGACACCAGCGACTACGCGATGGACGTACGGGAGGCGCTGACGCGCAAGCCCGGCAACTTCGAGCTGATCGTCCGCCGCCGTCAGGAGCACGAGCGGACCGTCTTCGGCGCCGCGGACCTGCAGACCGACGACACCCAGGCCCAGGCAGCGGTCAGCGGTGTGGGTGTGAACCTGACGGTGGCGTATGGCTCCAGCCTGGGCTCCTGCGAGGACCTGGCGCGCACCATCGCCGACCGAGGTGAGCGCTCCGGCTTCGGCACCACGCTGGTGAGCCTGGACGAGCTGGGTGACAACCTGCCCACCGAGGGCCTGCTCGCCGTGGTGGCCGCCAGCTACAACGGCAAGGCTCCCGACAACGCCCAGCGCTTCGACGACCTGCTCGCCGCCGGGCTGCCCGAGGGCTCGCTGGCGAATGTGCGGTACGCGCTGCTGGGCGCCGGCAACACCCAGTGGGTGGCCACCTACCAGGCATTCCCCAAGCGGATCGAGGAAGGTCTGCTGGCGGCCGGCGCCACCCCGGTCGTGGAGCGCGGCATCGCGGACGCCGCCGGTGACTTCGACGGCATGGCCACGCGGTGGATGGACACCCTGTGGGCCACTCTGGCCGAGGAGTACGCCGCCGACACCTCCCAGGCGAGCGGCCCCCGCTACGAGGTCCAGCTGCTCACCGAGTCCGACGTGCGTCCCGCCATCGTCTCCGAGCAGGCGTACCCGCTCACCGTGGTGGCGAACGAGGAGCTCGTGGCCGACGCGACCGGCCTGTGGGACTTCCAGATCGAGCCGCCGCGCCCGTCCGCGAAGTCCATCACCTTCGAGCTGCCCGACGGCGTCACCTACGACACCGGCAACCACCTGGCCGTCTTCGCCAAGAACGAGCCCGCCCTGGTGGAGCGCGCACTGAGGCGGCTCAGCGTCGAGTACGACCAGGTGCTCCGGCTCGACCAGCCGGCCGGTGGCCGCAGCCACCTGCCGGTCGGCACCCCGGTCACCGCCGGCATCCTGCTCACCGAGTTCCTGGAACTACAGGACGTGGCCACCCGCTCCCAGATCCAGACGCTCGCCGAGTACACCGAGTGCCCGTGGACCCGGCCGCAGCTGCTGGCGTACACCGCCGACACCCAGGAGGCCGAGGATCGCTACAGCAAGGAGATCCTCGCCAGGCGGGTCTCGGTGCTGGGGCTTCTGGAGCGCTTCCCCGCGGTCGAGCTGCCGCTGGCGGTGTTCCTGGAGATGATGGGCCCCATCCGCCCGCGCTTCTACTCCATCTCCTCCGCCCCGTCCGCCAACCCGCGCCATGTGCGCCTGACCGTCGGCCTGCTGGAGGGCCCGGCCCTGTCCGGCGACGGCCAGTACCGCGGCACCTGCTCCTCCTACATCGCCGGCCTCGAGCCCGGAGACATCGTCTACGGCTACGTCCGCGTGCCCTCCCCGACGTTCGCACCGCCCGCCGACCCCGCCACGCCGCTGATCCTCATCGGCCCCGGCACCGGCATCGCGCCGCTGCGCGGCTTCCTGGAGGAACGGGCGACACAGCACGCCAACGGCACCCAGGTGGGCCTGTCCCAGGTCTTCGTCGGCTGCCGCCACCCCGAGCACGACTACTTCTACCGCCAGGAGATGCAGAACTGGGAGCAGACCGGCATCGCCCAGATCCACACCGCCTACTCGGCGGTGACCGGCCACCCGGCCCGGTTCGTGCAGAACGCCATCGCGAACGCCGCCGACACGGTGTGGCAGGCGATCGAGGACGGCGCGTACATCTACGTCTGCGGTGACGGCCGCCGCATGGCCCCCGCCGTCCGCGAGGCACTCGCCGCCATCCACCGCCAGAAGACCGGCAGCGACGACGACACCGCCCAGCAGTGGCTCGCCCAGCTCGAGGCCGACGAGCGCTACCAGCAGGACGTCTTCGCCTGACCGTCGCACGCCGTCAAGGCGCGCCGACCCCCAGCCGCCGGGAGGCGTGCGGCACCCCCCGCTGCCGGCCGTACGCCTCCCGGCCACCACAAGCCCCTCACGCACCCCGTGGCACCCAGCGTCCCGGATCACCGGGCGGTGCCGGTCACAGAAAGCAGACCTTCATGGACACCATGCTCGCCGGACGCTTCCACCTGGACAGCAAGAAGTTCGCCGTGGAAGAGGTCCCGATCCCCGTGCCGGGCCCGGGCGAGGTCCTCATCGAGGTCAAGGCCGCCGGCGTCTGCCTCTCCGACGTCCACCTCCTCGACGGCTCCCTCGTCCCGCTGTTCGCCACCTCCGACACCATCACCGTCGGCCACGAGGTCTCCGGTGTGATCCACACGCTCGGCCCCGACCTCAAGCGCGGCCTGCCCGTCGGCACCCGCGTCACCCTGGAGGCCGGCAAGACCTGCGGCAAGTGCGCCGGATGCGTGCGCCACCGCCCCTGCACCCAGATGCTCACCGCCGGCATCGACTACGACGGCGGCTGGGCCGAGTACGTGATCGCCCGCGAGGACACCCTCATCCCCATCCCCGACAGCCTCCCCTTCGACCAGGCCGCGATCATCCCCGACGCGGTCTCCACCCCCTACGCCGCCGTCGTCGCCACCGCGGGCGTCCGTCCCGCCCAGTCCGTCGGCGTCTGGGGAGTCGGCGGAGTCGGCGCCCACAACGTACGCCTCGCCCGCCTCGTCGGCGCCGCACCCATCATCGCCGTCGACCCCCTCCCCAGCGCCCGCGAGCGCGCCCTCGCCTTCGGCGCGGACATCGCGCTCGACCCGGCCGCACCCGACTTCGCCGACCAGGTCCGCGCCGCCACCGGCGGACGCGGCCTCGACTTCGCATTCGACTGCGCCGGCGTCCCCGCCGTCCGCGACCAGGCCGCCTCCGTACTCGGCCTGGGCGGCTCCCTCATCCTGGTGGGCATCACCCCCAGGCCGCTCACCATCACCGAGGGCCTGACCTTCAACTACCTGCAGAAGCAGGTGCGCGGCCACTACGGAGGCTTCCCCGAATCCGTCTCCGAGCTGGTGCAGCTGACCGCGGCCGGACGCCTCGACCTGGCCCCCTCCATCACGGACCACATCCCGCTCGTCGACGCGGCCGACGCGGTCCACCGTCTCGAGAACAAGATCGGCGACCCGATCCGCCTCATCCTCGTCCCCTGACACCTGTCAGCAGGACAACAAGCCACCCTGGGCAGGGGTGAGTGGGCGCCGGTGCGTGAGGGAGCACCGGCGCCCACGGCTTTCCGGCAACCGCGGACAGACACAACCATGCAGACGACCGACACCCCGGGCCGCGCACCGCAGCGCAGCGACGCTCGCGCGAACCGTCAACGCATCCTCGCCACCGCTCGGCGGAAACTGCGGGACGACCCCGACGCAAGTCTCGACAGCATCGCTGTGGCGGCCGGCCTCGCGCGGCGCACCCTCTACGGACACTTCTCCAACCGGCACGCGCTCATCACCGAGTTGGCGCAGGAAGCAGCCCAGGCGCTTCGCCAAGCGTTCGCCATGACACGCATCCCGGGCGCTGATCCGCTGGAGGAGATGGCGCGGATGGCCCTGGCGGCATGGGCGGTGGGCGACCAGTACCGCATGCTCATCTCCCTCGGTCGCCGCCACCTCGGAGAGGAGGCCATCCGCGCCACCCTGGCACCTGCCCGCCAAGAGGCCATCGCGGCCATACGGCGTGGCCAGCACGAAGGCGTGTTCGCGAACCACGTCCCCGCGCCCGTCCTCGCCCAAGCACTGGAAGCACTGATGCTGGCCCTCGCCGAGGAGAACACCACGTCCACCTGGGCGGACCCCACGGGTGAGGCCGCGGCGACCGCGTTCCTCGTCGCCGCCGGCGTAGCACCACAGACCGCATCACGCCGGGTTCGAGCCGTGTTGCATGACCAAGTGGTGTCTGTGCTGCAGCCAGATGCAGCCATGACATGACCGGAACGCCGCCTAGCTGCGCGGTACTGGTGGTCACCCCGGTCGGAGCAGCTGTACCGACTCGTTGACCAGTGTGGATCGAAACGCCTCAGGCACGAAGTGCCGCGCCACTCGGTCCCGTCCACGTGGGAGCGAAGACCCTGACCCGCGGCACGAGGCTTCGGCATCTTTACCTGCTCTGTGCCGTTTCTTCGCTTCTCAATAAAAATATCCATCCTTGTAGGAGTTCGTTCATGCCTGCCATTCTCATCCACGGCGTACCCGACACCCACCACGTGTGGGACGGCGTGCGCGAGCACCTGACCCGCAGCGACGTGGAGGCTTGGGACCTGCCCGGTTTCGGTTCGCCGCGACCCGAGGGCTTCCACTGCACCAAGGAGGAGTACGTCTCCTGGCTCATCGAGCGGTTGGAGGCACTCGGCGAGCCGGTCGACCTGGTCGGCCACGACTGGGGCTGCCTCCTCACCGCGCGCGTGGCTTCCGTACGGCCGGATCTGATCCGCACGTGGGCCGGCAGCAACGGTCCGGTCAGCGCCGAGTACGTCTGGCATCCACTGGCCAAGCTGTGGCAGGATCCGGTCGCGGGCGACCGCTGGGCCAAGGAGTACGACCCCGGCGCGTTCGCCAAGGACCTGACCGACAACCTCCAGGTCCCGGCTGAGCTGGCCGGACAGACGGCCGACCGCGTGGACGAGACCATGCGCGACAGCATTCTCAAGCTGTACCGTTCCGCATTGACGGTCGGTGCGGAGTGGGAACCGGATCTGGCGGACCTGACCGGACCGTCCCTGGTGTTCTGGGGGGCGTTCGACCCAGTCTGCCCCGTCGACTTCGGCGAGAAGATGGCCGCTTCCGTGCGCGCCACCCGTTTTCTGAGGCTGGACAGCAGCCACTGGACGCCGATCCAGAAGCCGGCCGAGGTCGCCGCCGCCCTCGAGGAGCACTGGAGCAGCTCTCGGGTGTGACTGGCACGTCCGCAACAGCGCCCGTGGGTGCATCTCGGGCGGCGCTGGCCCCATGCCGCCCGGCACCCATGGGAGGGCTCCCGCACCGCCGTGCATCCCGCCGAGCGGGGCGGGCGCTCATTCCAAGACGGCCGGAGCCTGGCGACGCTATGTCCCGTCGGACTGGCGATCACGCCGCGGAGCTAGGCCAATGACACCGTCACACGTCGCAAGCCTGGGCCGCCACTGTCATCGGTGTCCACGACCTCGTGGATCTCCTACGCCCCGGCCTGCAGGGCAACGGTGCCGTAGCACGGGGCCCAGCCGACTTGGCCAGCGGCGGCGCGCCAATCCGGACCCTCAGACGAGATCGGGCAGCGGGCGCCGCGTGACCTCGTGCGCGTCCTCAGGCGGGAGCCCGAGCATACGCAGGACCATCTCCGCCAGGTCGGAGGCGACCTCGTCGCCGTCGAGGTCGGGGCGGTCCAGCCTCAACGCCACCAGCGACAGCAGGGTGCCGCCCAGGGCCGACAGGGCTGTGGTGGGGTCGGCAGCGGTGAAGCGGCCCGAGGCGATGCCGCGTTCCAGATCGCGACGTGCTCGTGGCGACAGGCCACTCTCGGAGTGGATGTGGGCCAGGCCGCGGTCGCGCAGGATCCGCATGAGCTCGGGGTGGGAGTCCGTCATCCGGGCGGAGAGCCGGAAACCCGCCGCAACCAGCTCGGCGGGGTCCTCGATCCCTTCCACACGCTCGTCGATGACCTGGCCGAACTCCTCCAGCGCGTCCGTCACCGCCGCGTCGAGGAGCTCCGTCTTGGACTCGAAGTGGTTGTACAAGGAGCCGAAACCGACATCCGCGCGCTCGGCGATGGCCTGGATGCCGGCGCTGGTGTCCCCGGTCTCCGCGAGGATCTGTCGGGCCGCACGGATCAATGCCTGACGGGTCTCGGCGCGGGCCTGCGCCGTCCGTGCGGCAAGCGGCGTGGTTCGCCAATGGGTCCGGTCACACCACGGGGGTGAAGGTTTGCGGCGGAAGCAGCCGCTCCGGCCCTCGACTCCGTCTGGCGGACCGTCCGTCACGGCACCTTGTACTCGAGCTCAGCTCCTGGCCGATGGGCCGAGGGGCGAGGCGGCCGCGATTTCGAGCGCGACGCGCACTTCCAGCGAGGTGATTGCCGTGGTGGTGACGGGCAGCAGTTCCTCCGCGCGTTTGACGCGGTACGTGACGGTGTTGCGGGCTACGTGCAGGCGTTCGGCCGCGGCGCGGGGACTGCGTTCCTCGGCGAGGTAGACGCGCAGAGTTTCGCGCAGCTCACGCAGGCGGTCCCCCTCGGAGGCCAGCGGCCCGAGGACCTCCTGCAGGAACCAGCGTGCGTGTTCGGGGTCGGCCGTGACGAGGGCCGCCAGGCGGATGTCGTGGTAGTCGCAGAGCCAGGAGCCCGACGCGTGCGAGGCCATCCGTTGTGCCTGCAACGCCCCCAGATGGCTGCGGCGCATGCCGTGGGGCCCTGGTGCGGGCGGGCCGAGAGCCGCACGCACTCCTGCCGGCTCGGGCAGGGAGCTGCGCAGGTGCCGGACGTGGTCTTCGTCGGTCTTGCCGCTGACGGCGAACCATGCCCACACATGGTTGTCGTGAGCCGGGATGACGAGCGTCCTGGCCGCTCCCAGGGCGCGGGCCATGGTCGAGGCCGCGTGGTGCAGCCGTTGGGCGGCGGGCGCGGCGGTGGCGGTGTCGTCGCTCCACAGCACCGCGGCCACGTGCGTGCCTGACAGGTCGTAGCGCAGACGCAGGGCGGCGGCTTCCCGGTCGACCGGGCGGCCGGCCAGCAGTTCGTCGATGACGGCGCGGCGGGCGGCTTCGTCACTGCCGCGCCAGCGGTCCCGTTCGGCGATGTACTCCTCGGCCATCACGCTCGAATGGGCGTCGACGTAGGTGAACATCAGGTCGTCGATCCGGCGCAGCTCGGCCAGGCGCTGGTCGGCCGGGACGTGCTCCTCGACTGCTGCTGCCAGGCCGCGCGCCAGCTGCGCGTGCCCGAGCCGCACCCCCCGCAGGACGAGCTCGAGCGGGATGCCGCGGCGCGCGAACTCCCGGCATCCTTCCAGCGCCTCCTCGGTGAGGCTGGGGAGGGGCCGGCCGATGTCGGAGGCCATCAGGTGCAGGCCCGTCAGCACCGCGGACTGGGTCACACGCCGCAGGGTGGTCGCGGCAGCGGGACCGCCGCCGTGCTCGGGCACCTTCCTGAGGACCTCCTCCGCGATGGCGTCGGCGCTCTGGAGCGCCCACTCGACCGGGTCCGCGCCGAGTTCCGTGCGTGCCGCGGCCAGTTCCGCCGGTGGCAGGACGGGCTCGGTCAGGCGGCCGGGGTCCGGCCGCAACCACTGGAGCCACTGTCCCCTCACGCTTCTCGTCCCTCCGTCGCGGGGAAGGTGGGCGAGCGGGCCGCTCGCAGCTGCGACCCAGGTCAGGGAACCATATCTTCCCTGCTGAGTCGAGCAGCCGCGGACCCCGCCGCTGAGGACGACGAGCGCCGCCGTGCAGGCCGGCTGCAGGATGCGTCCTGCAGCCGGCCTGCACGGTCGCACCGTTCACCGGCAGGGGTTGCTCACCCCGCGCGGCGGCGCGGCGCAGTGCGTGAAGCGCCGCCGCGTGCCGCGCGTCGCTGTGCTCGGCGCGGCCTGCCATGGGCACCGGCTGCGCCGGTGGCTCAAGCGGTGACCTCCGGGGCGGGGGCCGCCGTGAGCCCGCCGCGCAGCGCAGTGACCAGACGCGGGAGGTCGGCCGTACTCTTGGCGCCGCCGAAGACGTAGAAGTCGGGGCGCACCAGCATGGCCTCGATGCCCGTACGGGCCAGGTCGGACAGGTAGGTGCGGTCGAGATCGACGACGTCGTCGGGGCCGTTCGCCGCCGGGTCGTCGGTGATCCTCAGCAGGCGGAGCCCGATCTGCGCGCACCAGGCCAGGGTGTCCTCGTCGAGCCCGTCACGCGGATCACCGGTGGTGAGCAGGGTGAGCCCGATGCCGACGGTTTCGTCGAACATGCCGGTACGGCCCCTGAACCGCACCCGTCCCTGCCGGCTGAGCTGCCCGGTCGGCTCCGCGGTGGCGCCGGTGCAGTCGCGGTCCAGCAGTCCGCCGGTGAAGGTCCCCAGGAACGGGTCTCCTTGTGGTACGCGGCCTGCCTGCTGGTCGGCGATCATGCGGGCGTCGCGCTCGGCGGCCGCCGCCGGGTCCGGCTCGCAGACAACCCTCCCCAGCATCACGGACTTCTCGATCGCGTTCTGCAGATGCCGGCATCGCTCGGTGGTGTAGGTGTCCAGCAGACTGTCGTCGGCTTTCCCGGACAGCACCAGGTCGAGCTTCCAGCTCAGGTTGATGGCGTCACGGAGGCCCGAGCACAGGCCCTGCCCGGCGAACGGCGGCATCTGGTGGGCCGCGTCCCCGGCGAGCAGCAGCCGGCCGTCGCGCCAGGAGTCCGCCCAGCGTGCCCGGAAGGTGTAGACGGTCTGCCGCTCAAGGGTGGCGTTGTCCGGGTGCAGGTCCCACGGCTCGAGCAGCTTCCAGGCGGTCTCGGCCTTGCTGAGCTCGGCGATGGACTCGCCGGGCAGGCGCATGAATTCCCACCGACGGCGGCCGGGGCCGCCGACCACCGCTGTGGTCGGCCGGGCCGGATCGCAGAGCTGCAGGTTCCGTGGCGTCCATGCGCGGTCCCGGTCATGGGGCATGACGTCGAGGACCAGCCAGTCGTACTTGAAGCCGAGGTCGGTGACCGAGGTGCGCATGCACGAGCGGATGAAGCTGTTGGCGCCGTCGCAGCCGACGACGTACGCGGCCCGGAGGGTACGCTGCGCGCGCACCCCGTCACGGAGCAGGGGCTCGTCTCCCGCGCTCTCCGCCACGGTGACTTCTACCGCCGTGGGGCCCGCCTGGACGGCCACGGCTTCCCAGCCGCGCAGAATGTCGATCCCCGGCAGCGACTGGACGCGCTCGTTCAGGGCCGCTTCCACGGTGGGCTGGTTGAACGCGCTCACGCTGGGCCAGCCGGAGTAGTTGTCGTCCGAGAAGTCGAAACGGAGGAGTAGCTGACCCTCTCCGTTGCGCCACTCGTAGTCGACAGCGGGTTCACTGACAGCGGCCATGTCCAACCCCAGCGATGCCAGGATGCGGCCGGCCTCGTGGTCGAAGACGACCGCGCGTGGCAGCGGGTAGGGCTGCGGCCAGCGTTCGACGATGCCGACGCGGCGGCCTCGGGTGGCCAGCTGGATGGCCGTGGCCAGCCCGACCGGACCGGCGCCGACGACCAGCACGTCGTAGGTCTCCGCGGCGAGACCCTCGGTCGAGGTGCTCATGTGCGTTCCTTTTCGTCTGTTCAGCCGGCGTCGTGCGCGCCGGTCATCATCGCGGCGAGGTCCTCGGGGCGGAGGAAGGACGGCGGTACGGGCGGGCCCCAGTTGTACAGGGCGAGGCGGGCGTCCTCCCACGTCCCTGGGGTCCACAGTTGGTCGTCGACGATGCAGTCCATGTCGGAGTAGTACTCGGAGAAGTTGCCGGCCGGGTCCCGGAGGTACCAGAAGAAGTTCGACCCCAGCTGGTGGCGGCCCAGACCCCAGACGTGGCGCTCGGGGTGGTCCTCCAGCATCCGGGTGGCGCCGCGTCCCACCTCGTCCACGTCGTCCACCTGCCAGGAGGTGTGGTGCAGGAAGGAGATGGGGGCCTTTTGGACGAGGACGTTGTGGTGGTCGGTGGAGCACCGCAGGAACGCCGCGCCCGGTACCAGGTCGCTGACCTTGAAGCCGAGCCCTTCGGTGAAGAAGCGCTGGGAGGCTTCCTGGTCGGTGGAGCCCAGGACGACGTGTCCGAGGCGGCGGACGCGCACCGGACCCTCTCGCAGCACGCCGGGGGCACGCTCGCCGGTCCGCTCGATCCGCCCGGGAGCGTTGTACGGCATCCGCGCGGCGGCGGGCTGCACGATGCGCGGCTGCACCTCGACGGTCACCGTCACCTCGGTGCCCGGGTCGACCGCGCGCAGGTGGTGGGTGTCCCGGACGAACGGCACGTCGAGCCGGTCGAGGGCCGAGCCGATCCGCCCGAGGTCATCCTGGTCGTCGGCGCTCAGGGTGAGTTCCTCCAGGCGGCGCCGTGCCGCGTAAATGATCTTGAGCTGTTCGCCACCGTCGGCAGTGGCGAATCGGCCGTCGCCGAGGTCGGTCAGTCCGAAATCGGCGTAGTAGGCCGAGGTGTCGGCCACATTGGGCACCCCGATCGTGATGTGCGCCACGCGGTGCAGGGCCATGGCAGTCTCCTCAAAGAGCTTCAGTGTGCGGGTGGTGTACTGCAGACAGGTGTGGGGCCGCGCGTCAGACGGGCTGGGTGCCTTCGGGGTAGGTGGGGCCGGCGACCAGGGGGTTGCGCAGCTCACCGATGCCGTCGATCCAGCTGCGCAGTTCCTCGCCGGGGGCCAGGAACCGGCGCGGGTTCCGGGCGCCACCCACGCCGGCCGGGGTGCCGGTGAAGATCAGGTCGCCGGGCAGCAGCGTGCAGATCGACGACATCCAGGCGATCTGCTGGGACACCGAGAAGATCATCTGGGAGGTACGGGAGTCCTGCATGGTCTCGCCGTCGATCGCGCAGCCGAGCGCGAGGTCGTCGGGGTTGTCGAACTCGTCCGGGGTGACCAGCACCGGCCCGGTCGGGCTGAAGCCGGGGAACGACTTGCCGAGAGAGAACTGGGGCGCCGGTCCCGACAACTGGATGCCGCGCTCGGACAGGTCCTGGCCGAGCGTGAGGCCGGCCACGTACCGCCACGCGTCCGAAGCGGCGACCTGGTGCGCCTCACGACCGATCACCGCTACCAGCTCGACCTCCCAGTCGACCAGGGCACTCGGCAGCTCGACCGTGGCGTAGGGCCCGGTCAGGGACGTGACGTACTTGGTGAAGACAGCGGGACGCTCCGGTACTGCGACCCCCGACTCCGCCACGTGGTCGGCGTAGTTCAGCCCGACCGCGAAGACCTGCCGCGGGCGCGGCACCGGCGCGCCCAGCTGCTGCTCCACCACGGCGATCCGCTCGTGGCCGGTCGCGGCCGCCGACTGGGCCCAGTCGCGGAACTCGGCCCAGCGGTCGAAGACCGCCTGCGGGTCCGAGGAGAACAGGCCGTCGCTGGCCTTCTCCACATCTACGGCGCCGTCGGGGAAGACGAGCACGAGACGGCTGTTGAGCGTGGCTGTCCGCATGGCACCACACCTCCATGTTCAGAAAGCGAAAAAGGGAAGGGGGAACGGGATGATCGGGTGATCATCCGGACGGTCGTTGTCGCTGCTCCGGCTGTGTGGCGGGAGACCGACCCGCCCTACGTCGTCAGGCGTCGGCCCGTCGCCAGACAATGCGGACCTGGGAGTCGTCGGCCGCGGCAGCTGTCAGCTCCAGCCGTCCCGGGCCGAACCGGACCTCGCGTACCAGGTCCGTCCCCGTCCACGGGGCGTAGTGACTAGTCTGAACGTGGTGCACGACCGACCCGTCCGCCTCGCGCTCCCAGCGTCCGGCGTACGCCACGGTCCCGGTGGCCATCTCCTCGAACGGGGATACGAACGGGGCATCATCGGGATGGACTGTCAGCAGTGCGCTCATCCAGCCGTCGGCGGCATAGTGCAGCACCCCCCTGGGACGCTCCCCGAGCAGACGGACGACCGTCCCTTGTCGTGTCAGCGAGAAGTCCTCAAGGACCCAAGCTCCGAGCAAACTGTCCATGCGTGCCTCGCACCGTGCTTCAGTTCCGTCGGCCCGGCCGCGCAGACACCGTCACAGCACCACGGTGACGACCCGACGGTCGGGCCGAGTGGCCGGCTCCTGCCACTCACACAGAGCAGTCAACCCGCGACCACGGCACGGGATCTTGGTCTCCGGAACTCAAAATTCCGCTTGCTTTGGGCTCACCGCACCCATGTGAGCAGCGCCCGTCCGCAACCCGCGCTTCGAAACGAAACGGAGTAGCTCGCGCGCCACCGGTGTCGTGCGACGCCCTCTCTTCGTGCCGCAGGCACGATCAGAGGTTCACGCCGGCGCTGCCCTCGCCCTTCGATGCGTTCAGCCGCTTGGTCTCGCCCTTGACGGAGGCGCCTTCCCATGCTCCTCCAACAGCTCCAGGAGCACGGCGTCCGCCCTTCTCTCGACGGCTCCCCGCATGGCGGGGCGTTGCCGGCAGGAAGTGCGGTGCGGACCGCGTGGCGGGGTCGGGGGGCAGTCCCATGCAGCGTATGGAAAGGGGTTTCGGGCCCTGGCCGACCCACCACGGCCAGCCCTTGCGACAGGGAGACGACCATGCACAAGCTCGTGCAGCGCGCCGCTCTCGCGACCACCTTGGCCGCCATCACCGCGGCAGCTGTCCTCGGCGCCGGGGGCACCGCCTCCGCCGGGCGTGGGCGAGGTGGGCGCCGCAGACTGTGCAACGGAAGAGCATGGTGGTCGCCCGCTCGCATCGGGGTGAGGGAATGCGCGGAACGTGTTCAGCGGGCCAGACCGTGACGGCCAGCTGGCTGTGGACGAGTGCGACCGTCGGCATGGGACGCGAGGAGCGGCCGGTGCAGATGGTGTGACGGGGTGCGTTCGATGATCAGGAAAGCGGCGTCGTCGGTGAGCTGCTCGCCGGTGTGCGCGAGCAGGTCGCGGTGAATGTGGTGCAGCAAGGCGTCGGGGCTTGAGGCGGGGAAGGAAGCGACGCGTTCGGTGAGCGGGTAGAAGGCTCCGGTCGGTGAGCGGGCTTCGATCACGCCGTCGGTGTAGAGCAGCAGCATGTCGCCCGGTTCCAATGCGAACCGGTCGGTCCGGTCGTTGAGTACGCACAGGGCACGCAGGCCCAATGGGGGTGCGGGACGGCGGGAGTTCAGGGCAGTCACCTGGCCACCGCGGATCAGCAGGGGCGGCGGATGGCCGCAGTTGAGCATCTCAGCCTGTGGGCCCTGATCGGGGATGTCGATCATGATGGCGGTGATGAAGTGCTCGCCGGCATCGTGCGCGGTGTCGGCGACCTCCTCCAAGTTCCGGCAGATGCTCTCTTCGACGGCCGTGGCGAGCTCGGGCAAGGAGGGGTACCGGTGAGCGCCCTCACGGAACGCACTCATCGCCACCGATGCTTCGCCGACGGAGGCAAGACCATGGCCTCGTACGTCGCCGATGAGTACCCGGGTGCAGGGGTGATCAGCGCGGGCGACCGCCAACAGGTCACCCCCGATCTGGGCCTCATCCTCGGCGGCCAGATACAGCCAGGCCACCCGCAACGGCCCGATCCGACGAGGTGGAGGCCGCAGCAGAACCCGCTGCGCCATCTCGGCCACCGCCCGCAACCGGCTCAGCTCCCGGGCATGCCGCTCCCGCACATAACAGACGAAGACCACCAGAGCTGACAGCACAGCCAGGGCGATCAGCTGCGCCACGTGGTTGGTCGTGGTCAGTCCGCCGTGGAAAATCGCGATGATCACCAGGGCGACCTCCGCCAGAGCCCCGACCAGAGCGGTAAGCCGCGGACCGGCGAAGGCGGCGGTCAACGTCGGCGCGATGACCAGCAGCGGGCCCAGGTGAACACTGGTCCCTATGCCGATGTCCACCGCAGCGATGGCCACGATCAGCGCCAGCGCCGTCACCAACAGACCGCGCTGCTGTTCCGGGAGCCGGTCCCGCCAGACACCCCGCAGACGCATATGTTCTTTTTACTCCTTTTTCGCGCGCAGGCTCCCCCAGGACATCGCACTCGCTGTTGCGACGCTGCGTCCCTCGACGCCTAGAGGATGTCCCGCAGGCGGTCGACGGCCACCGGGTTGGTCAGGTCAGCGCCCGGACCGGCGAGATCGCCATGGGGGGAGCGCGGCCACCGCCTCGTCATTCACGCCCCTACCCGCGCGTGGCCGGGGCGCGCCATGTGCTACGCGGATCGTTACGGACGAGTAGGCGGGTGCGATCGCAAATCAGGCACTCCCAGATCGTCGCAGGAACCCGGACTGCGTGAGGCGCCGACTGCATCGTCCGCGACAGCGCAGCCGATCTCACGGCGCAGCCGCACCGGAGCAATCCGGTGCGGCTGCGCCGTCTCAGAGCTCCGAGTAGAGTCCCGGCAGGCAGGACCCCGGCGGGTCCTCGCCGTATCACTCGTCTATCACGCAGCAATCACCGACTGGGCGGCCCCTCACGGACCAGAACGCTCTGACCTGGAGTTTCATGCCCGCCCTGGACTGACATGGACGCCCGAAGACGGTCTCTACGACATGTGCCAGGTGGTACCCAGTGAGGGTCCCAGGATCAGGACGGGAGCCTCTTCTGGCCCGTCAAAGCGGTATTGCAGGGTGTTCGACGGTGATCACTCACGCCTCAGACCCTCTCACGTCTCACGACTGCCCCTAGGACGGGGGGTGCGACTGCACAGGTCTGACCAGGTGGAAGACCCCGGGCCGCGCAGCGTTTGAGGCTGCGGGCGCCATGCCACTTCCTGGGTTTCAAGGTGCCTGACGCGGTGCTCAGCGAACTGCTCCCGATCCAGATACGGCCGCTTCGCCGGTCCGCTCGAGCGCAACGCCGCGGTGCCGCCTTCCTGCCAGGCCCGCCGCCACCGCTCCACCGACCGCACGCTGACCCGTAACTCCGCGGCGATCACCGAGCTCTTCTCACCGCGAGCGAAGCGATCAGCGGCCTGCAATCGCATAGCCTCGCGAAACGACTGCTCCTTGGCGGTCATCCCGCCCCCGTGCGCCTACCGCACGCATCGGGCACACCGCAACGATCAAGAACGGTCAGCAGCTATGACAACACACAACAAAGGTCAGTAACGCACGCAAACCCTTCGAGGGCAGCCCCTCCTGCGGGCCGCTCGCGCATCTCGCCGCCGAGTGGCCGGACCCGGGGGGGCGTCACTGCATGTTGGTGTGGCGAGCGTGCATCTGCTCGTAGGCGTCACCGTCGTCAGCGGCGAGTTCCATGACGACGGCATCGAGAATGAGCAGGGCTCCTTGTTCGAACAAGCTGCCGCCGAACTGGTCGGTCGCCGCCTTCGGCACGGGCAGCACGATGTCCGCGAGGTCTGCCAGCGTGCTCGCCGGATTCGCGGTCACGATCAGCGTTCGTGCCCCCAGTTCCGCCGCCCTGCGGGCGAAGTGCACGGAGACCGGTGTCTCACCGGAACCCGAGATGACGATGAGCCCGTCGCCCGCCCTCACGGACGGTGCTGTCGCCTCCCCCAGCACGTGCACTTCCCGGCCGAGGTGCATCAGCCGCATGGCCGTCATCGAAGCCACGAGCCCGGAGCGGCCCTGCCCGGTGGCGAACCATCGTCGCCCCCGAGTCCGGAGCTCGGCCACGGCAGCGGTGAAGGAGTTCTCGTCGACGTCCTGGAGGAGGTTCGCCACTTCGTGTCGGACGGCCAGCCACATCCGGCGTTCCTGAACCGATCGAGGATTCACTGGGCCACTCCTCTCTGGTCTCGGGTCGAGCATCCGGGCCCCCACCCGCTCACGCCGGGGCCACAGTGATGAGTACCTTGACCTGTTCGGGGTCACAGGAGGCGGCGAACGCCTTGTCCGCCTCGTGGAACGGGAAGGTCGCGGTGACGAGTTCGTCGACGTCCACCACTCCGGAACCGATCAGGGACATCGCCTGGGTGAAGTCCTCGGCGACGTACATCAGGCTTCCCACGAGACGGATCTCGCGGTCCTGGATCAGGTCGATGCGCACCGGTGTGGTCCCGGGCAGGCCCACCCCTACGACCACGACGAGGCCGCCCTTGGTCACCAGGTCGACGGCCTGGGCCAGCGAGGTCTCCCGGGAGACGCAGTCGAAGACCACGTCCGCGGCCCCGCCCAAGGCATCGTGGGCTGCCCTGACCAGGTCGGGGGAGTCGGCGGGGAAGACCGCGTCGGCTCCCAGGCGCAGCGCGCGGGCGCGCTTGGATGCGAGCAGATCGGTGACGACGACCTTTGTGGCGCCTTGGTGCCTGGCGGCGGCGAGCAGCAGCAGGCCGATCGGCCCGGCGCCGAGGATCGCCACGGTGCGTCCCCGAAGGTCTCCCGCCTTGGCGATGGCGGCCAGTGGCGTGGCGAGCGGTTCGATCAGCGCGGCCTGGGTGTCGGACATGGCGTCCGGCAGGATGTGCACCCGGCCGGCCGGGATTGTGAACAACTCCGCCAGCCCACCGGGCACTTGGCAGCCGAATACCTTCAGCTGCCGGCAGATGTTGTAGCGGCCGGAGCGGCACTGGAAGCAGGAGCCGCAGTACAGATTGGGTTCCACGACGACGCGGTCGCCGACGCGCATGCTCTCGACGCCGCTGCCGGTGGCCGCTATGACTCCCACGACCTCGTGACCGGGGCGGTAGGGCAGCTCGATGAACGGGTGCCTGCCGAGCGCCGCATGCGTGTCCGAGCCGCACACGCCCACGAGCGAGGTGCGGACGAGGACCTCGCCCGGTCCTGCAACGGGTGCCGGCGCGGTCTCCCAGCCCACCTCGTCGGCGGTCACGACCACGCGCCTGATGTGTTGCGTCAACGTAGTTCTCCGCTTCTCAGTACACGGTGTATCCGCCGTCGGCCACGACGACGGAACCGGTGATGAACGACGCCGCCTCGCTTGCGAGGAACACGACGGTCGGTGCTATCTCCTCGGGCAGCGCATAGCGTTGCTGTGGGGTGTCCTCGATCCAGTGGCGGCGCAGATCAGGACGGTCCACCGGTGCCATCTCCGTCTTGACGTAGCCGGGAGCGACCGCGTTGACGCGGATCCCGGCATCGGCCCACTCGGCCGCGAGGGACTTCGTGAGGTGGTGCACGGCCGCCTTGGAGGCGTTGTACGCGTGCTGCCACTGGGGCCGGTTGACGATGAGGCCCGACATGGAGCCGATGTTGACGATGGATCCGCCGCCTGTGTCGGCCATGTGGCGTGCGGCTTCGATGCTGCACTTCCACAGCGCGCGGACGTTGAGGTCGAAGACCTGCGCCCACTCTTCGTCCGTGGCGTGCCAGGAGTTGTTGTGGAAGCAGGTGCCGGCGTTGTTGACGAGGATGTCCAGGCCGCCGAGCGCGTCGGCGGCCTCGCCTGTCATGCGCTCCACGTCGGCGTCGTCCGTGATGTCGGCCGTGATCGGGTGCAGGCGCAGCCCCTGCTCGGCTGCCTGTTTCACCACGCCGGCTGTGCGTTCGCCGTCGCGGGCCGCGATTGCGACGTCGGCGCCGGCTTCGGCGAGTGCGGTGGCGAAGGCCAGACCCAGTCCGCGGTTGCCGCCGGTGACCAGGGCCCGGCGGCCGTTCAGTGCGAACGTGTCGAGGACGCCCATTCAGAGCACCACCAGCGTCTTCAGGGTGCCGGGCACCTTGTCGTTGTTGAGCGCCTTCTCGGTGTCCTCCAGTGCGAACCGGGCGGTGACCAGGCTGTCCAGGTCGACCTGGCCCGAGGCGACGAGGTGCGCGGCGAGGGGCCAGGTGTCCGTGTAGCGGAACACTCCGGTGATGATCAGCTCGCGGGCCTGGATCACGGGGATGGGCATCGGGATCTGGTCCGCGCCCATGCCCACGAGGACGACGACGCCGCCCCCGCGGACGGCCTCGATGCCGCTGATGACCGCGGGCGTCGCGCCGGAGGCGTCGATGAAGGCGTCCACGGCCAGGTCGCGCACCGCCTCCTTCGTCGGGTCGAGCGTGCGGGTGGCACCGAACCGCTCGGCCAGGGCCCGGCGGTCGGCCGCCGGGTCGGACACGATGACCTCGGCGGCGCCGAACGCCCTGGCCGCCTGGGCCGTGATGACGCCGATCGGACCGGCACCGGCGATCAGCACCCGGGAGCCGGGCACGATACGGGCCTTGCGGGAGGCCCAGATGCCGACGGACAACGGTTCGAGCAGCGCGGCGGATTCGTCGGAGACGGCGTCGGGCACGGGGTGGGCGAAGTCGGCCTGGATGGTCACGTATTCACAGAAGGCGCCGTCGATGGGCGGGGTGGCGTAGAACTCCATCTCGGGGCAGAGGTTGTAGCGGCCCGCCTTGCACTGCCCGCAGACACGGCAGGGACGCTGCGGTTCGATGGCGACCCGCTCTCCGGTCCGGGAGGCGTCGACGTCATCGCCGACCGCGACGATGCGTCCGGAGACCTCGTGACCGAGGACGAGCGGCGCGTCGACGACGAAGTCACCGATTCGGCCTTCCCGGTAGTAGTGGACATCCGAACCGCAGACACCGACCGCGGCGACCTTGATCAGCACTTCGTCACGCTGCGGCCGGGGAACTGGGCGCTCCTCCATGACGATTTCGCCGACGCCGGTGAGGACGCTCGCGCGCATGGTCTCGGGGATCGCCGTTGACGTGGTGGACATGGTCACACTCCTTCGGAGGGGAGGACGGCGGGAGCCGTGGTGGAGAACAGCGCCCGGCCGGAGACGACGTAGCGGGCGCCGGCACGCAGGCAGGCGGCGAGGTTCGTCTGGTCGACTCCCCCGTCGACACCCGCCGGAAGAACGGGCGCGAGTTGCTCGACCCTGGCCAGCAGGGCCGGATCGGCGGTGTCGGAGCTGCCCGGCTTGATGAGCATGACGAGCACCCCGTCGACGCCTTCCAGGACGTGCTGGACGGCGGTGAGACTGGTCTGCGGCGCGACCGCGAGCCACGCCTCGGCCCCGCTGCGGTGGATCTGCTCGGCGACGGCCGTCGGGTCCGCGCACGATTCGAAGGGGAACGTGACGCGGTCGACCTTCGCGGCGCAGACCTCGTCGAGCGGGCCGTCGAGTTCCTCCGCGATGAGGTGGACGTCCAGGGGGCCGAGCCGGCGGTCCTTCAGCGTGCGTACAAGGGACAGGTCGACGCCCCGGTGGGTGAGGTCGTCGATGATCACGTCGGCGTGGATCCAGAGCCGCTCCTTGGCCAGGTGGCGTGCGGCGGCCATCCGGTCGGACTCGGCGACCGCATAGATGCTTCCGGCCAGGGTGGCGCCGGAATGACCGTCGATCTGCGCGGTGATGGCCGGGTTCAGCGAACCCGTGCAGCCCTTCACGACGTCCTTCCTGTCGCGCCGGAGGTATCGGCGTCCAGGGCGTCCCAGGCGGCGAGCACGTCGTAGCGGGCGGCGGCGTGTGCGCGTGCCGTCTCGGAGCCGGCGCGCGGTGTGGCGGCGACCTGTGTTGCAGGAGCCCACTGTCTGAGGACCTCCCGCACTGGGCGGCCCAGGGCGATGGCGGCGGCCTGGACGCACGCTCCCCGTGCGGACGCCTCCGGGGCGTCGGCGAGGAGGACCTCGCGGCCGGTGAGGTCGGCCAGGAGCTGGGTGTAGGCCGGGGAGCGTGAGCCCCCGCCGGTGGCGATGAGCCGGCCGCCGGTGGCGACTCCCGCGGTGTTGAGGTGCCGCTCGCCGGAGACCAGCCCGAGGATCACCCCCTCGAAGGCGGCGCGGGCCAGGTCCTCCCGGGTGGTGTGGGAGGTGAGTCCCGCCAGCAGCCCGTGCGCTCCGGGGCGGTTGGGCTTGCGCTCGCCGTCCAGGAACGCCGCGAGGACCAGCCCGGAGTCTCCGGGCGCGGTGAGGGCCAGCTTGGACAGTTCCCCGTGGTCGACGCCGAGGATCCGCGCGAAGGTGTCGGTGACCCGTGCGGCATTGAGCGTGGACACCAGGGGCAGGTAGCCGCCGGTCATGTCGGCGACCCCGTCCACGATGCCGGTCGGGTCGAAGACCGGGGTGCGGCTGGTGGTGAAGACGACACCGGAGGTGCCGAAGGTGTAGACGACGTCGCCGGGCTCGATGCCCAAGCCGAGGGCCGCCGCATGCTGGTCGCCGCCTCCGGGTCCCACCAACGTCCCGTGGGACAGGCCGAGTTCGGTCGCCGCCCGCGGACACAGCGTTCCGACTGCCCGCGAGTCGTCGACCACCTCGGGCAGTACCTCCAGCCACTCGCGCCGATCGTCGACGTGGGCCAGCAGTTCGGGCAGATAGCGGGATTCCACCGCGTTGTAGTAGCCGGTGCCGGAGGCTTCGGAGCGGTCGGTGACGTAGCGCCCGGAGAGTTTCCAGGTCAGCCAGTCGTGTGGCAGCAGGATCCTGCGCAGCCGCCGGAAGTTGTCCGGCTCGTTCTCAGCCAGCCAGGCCACCTTGCTGAGTGTGAAGGCGGCGGTGGGAAGGGATCCGACGGCGCGGATCCACTCCTGTGCCCCGATGCGCTGCTTGAGCCGTTCGAGCTGCTGTGCCGAGGTGGTGTCGTTCCACAGTTTCGCCGGCCGGATCACCTCGTCCTGCTCGTCCAACGCGACGAGGCCGTGGCACTGGGCGTCGACGGAGACCGCGGCGATGTCGCTGCCGGGCACGCCGGCCGAGCGCCGCGCGGCTTCGAACGCGGCTTTGAGGGCCGCCCACCACGAGGCCGGGTCCTGCTCACTGCTGGGCGGGAAGGCCGGCGGATGCGGTGCGCTCCCCGAACCGAGCAGGGAACCGTCGTCGAGGTCGCGGATCTCGACCTTGCAGGACTGGGTTGAGGAGTCCACTCCAGCGACGGAGGGCATTTCGGTGTCTCCTTACCAAGGATGTGCGGTCGCGATGTGCCCAGGGGTGTCGGGCACTGCGGCGACCCTTGTCCCTGCGGGCCCGGCGGTTTTCGCCGGGCCCATGCTCGTTCTCAGCAGGACTTGTAGATGTACGGCTTGACCGTGGCGTCGTCGATGTTCTGCTGAGTGATGGCCATCAGTCCGGTGATCTCGGTCTTGGGAACCTGCTTCCCCTTGCCGAGGTCGACGGCGTACTGGACACCCTTGACGCCCATGTCGTACGGGTTCTGCGACACGATGGCGTCGATGTCGCCGCCCTTGAGAGCCTGCACCTGGCTCGGCTGGGCGTCGAACGCCACGATCTTCACGCTCTTGCGCGCGTTGGCGTTGCGCACGCCGATGGGCGCGCCGTCGCCGGTGAAGTTGTCCACCGCGAAGACGCCCTTCAGGTCGGGGTTCGCCGCAAGCACGGAGCTCACCTTGGAGGCGGTGGCCTGCGCGGAGTGATCGGCGTACTGCGTGGTCAGCACGGTGATGTTCGGGTACTTGGACTTCATCCTGTCGACGAAGCCCTTCACCCGCTCGTCGTCGGTGCTGCTGCCCGGCGGCTCGCTCAGCGCCACGACCTTGCCCTTACCGCCGATGAGCTTGGCCATGGTGTCGGCACCCAGCGCACCGCCCGCGATGTTGTCACTGTTGACCTGGCTGGACAGGTCGGAGGTGTCGGTGAGCTTGGTGTCCACGGTGATGAGGTTGATGCCGGCCTGCTTGGCCTGGTGCATCGGCTGGAACATCGCGGTCTTGTCCGTCGGCGCGATGAGGATGGCCTGGGGGTTCTTGGCCACGACGGAGGAGAGCACCGGCTGCTGCTGGGAGGGGTCGAACGTCCCCGGGGCGGCGTAGCTGTAGCCGACGCCGAGCTTCTTGGCCTCGGTCTTGGCACCGCAGTCGATCGCGGCATAGAAGGGGCTGTCCTTCACGCCTCCGATCAGGGCGACGCTCTTGACCTCCTTCCGGGAGGTCGACGAGGCGGTGGTGGCGGAATTGCTGCAGCCGGTGGCGACGGCAACAAGGCCGGCAGCGGCGACGACGACCGCGGTGCGGCGAGTGGCGCCTTGGAAGACTCCGGGGACGAACGTGGACATGGACACTCCTGTCATGCGGCGGATGACGCGGCTCGGGGGAAGCGGCCGACGACTGTGCGGGAAGGCCGGGGACTGCTCCCCGGTGGGGGTTACCTTCGGTTCTGGTTGCCGCGGCGCACCTGGTCGATGAAGACGGCCAGGACCAGCACGGCGCCGACAGCGAAGGTCTGCCAGAACGGCTGGATGCCGACGATGGTGAAACCGCTCTGCAGCGTCACGGGCACGAAGGTGCCGATGACGGTGCCGAACACGGTGGCCACCCCGCCGAACAGGCTGGTGCCGCCGAGGACCGCTCCGGCGATGGTGGTGAGGTTGTCGCTGGTGTGACCGCCGATCGTGGTGGTGGAGAACTGGGCAAGGCTCATCGCGCCGGCCACACCCGCGAGCGCGCCGCTGAGGACGTAGACCGAGATCAGGTGGCGGCGCACCGGGACGCCCGACCGCAACGCGGCCTGCGCGTTGGAACCGATGGCCTTGGTCCTGACGCCGTACACCGTCTGCCACAGCACCAGTCCGCCCACGACCGCGACCAGCAGGAAGATCAGTACGAGCAGGGGGATGCCGGCGAAGTTCTCATAGCCGATGTACGTGGTCATCACGGAAGGCACCGTGCGGATGTCCAGGCCGCTGCTGAGGATCTGCGCCGCGCCGAGCGCCATGCCGAGGGTGCCCAGGGTGGCGATCAGCGCGGGAACGCGCAGACAGGTCACGATCAGACCGTTCACCAGCCCCCATACGGCGCTGGCGGCGACGCACACCAGGACGCCGACGATGACAGCGCCCCATCCGGCGCCGATGCCGCCCATCGCGCCCATGACCTTCGCCGATACGACGGTCCCGAACACCAGGACCGACCCCACCGACAGGTCGATGCCGCCGGTCGCCAGCACATACGTCTGTCCCACGGCGGCGACGCCGATCACGGCGGCCGACAGGGCGATGCTGCGGAAGTTGTAGGCACCGAGGAACGCGTCCGGGCGCAGGACCGAGAAGAGGACCACCATGAGCAGCAGGATGACCAGCATGCCCATGCTCGGCCGGGCCAGCAGACTCTGGGCAAGCCGGGATGTGCGGTCCCGTAGCGCGGACGGGGTACGGTTGGCGATCGCCTCGCCGACCGAGGTCTCGTGGTCGAGCAGGCTCATGAGGTCTCCTCCATGGACGTGCCGCTGGTCATCGCCTGCACCAGATCGGGCACCTGCGCCTCACCACGGCGGAACGCGGCCACCCGCTGGCCCAGGCGCAGGACCTGGATGGAGTCGGAGACTTCCAGGACGTCGGGCATGTTGTGGCTGATGAGCACCACCCCGATGCCGCTCTCGGCAACGCGGCGGATGAGCGCGAGGACGCTCTTGGTCTGCGCCACACCGAGCGCGGCCGTCGGCTCATCCATGATCACCAGGTGCGACGCCCACATGGCGGCCCTGGTGATGGCGACGCTCTGCTGCTGGCCACCGGACAGCGCGGACACATGTGCCTTGTGGTCCTTGATCCGCACGTTGAGATCCGAGAAGACCTTGGCGGTCTCCTCCCGCATCGTGCGCCGGTCCACCAGACCCACCCGGCCCAGGACACCGGCCTTGCGCCGCTCCCGGCCCAGGAAGACGTTCTCGTACGGGGTCAGGTCACCGGCAAGAGCGAGATCCTGGTAGACGGTCTCGATGCCATGGGCCCTGATGTCCTGCGGCGAGGTCGGACGCACCGGCTTCCCGTCGATGAGCAGTTCTCCGTCGTCGGCGGTGTGCACGCCCGACAGCACCTTCACCAGGGTGCTCTTGCCGGCGCCGTTGTCACCGATCAGAGCGGTCACTTCGCCGGCCCGCGCCTCGAAGTCTGCCCCGCGGAGCGCCTCGACATGGCCGAAGCTCTTGCGGATCCCGCGCGCCTCCACCACCGGGGTGCCGACGGCCACTCCCACGCCCGCGGTCATGACAGACCGCCGTACGTCCGGCGACGAGACGCCCTGCCGCTCGCCGCGCATCCTGCGAAGGGGACCCGCATCGGTCCCACCTCCCTTGATCAATTTCACCTGCAGGTCCTGCGCGGCCTGTTGACGGATCCGTCGCAGTACCCCGGGCAGGAGACCCGCTCTCCGCCCATCTGACAAATTAGCCACCCGTTTGGGCGAGCTGATGGGTGACACTAGACGGAAGGCTCGGCCACATGTCAATGAGTGCGCCCATATGGGCGCGCTCGCTGCCGTGGCACCCCTGATCGCAGCGCAGCGGGCGCCCACATGTCGCCCATCCAGCTGAGGTATCGCCCACCTGAGCACATACGCGCGACCTGAAGGCGAAATACGTGCGCAGATGAGAAAACTGCGCTCATGCGGGCGCATCAGGTATCGTGTGGCTCGCGTACCCGTTCTTCGTGAGGGGGACCCCATGGGACCGACCGACATGCTGCGAGCCGCAGCCCAGGGCTCCATGGGCCCGACCGAGATGCTGCGAGCCACCACCATCGCCCGGCAGTACTTCCTGGAAGGCCGGTCGAAGGTCGACATCGCCCAGGAGTTCGGCATCTCGCGCTACAAGGTCGCGCGCATCCTCGACGAGTGCCTCGAGAAGGGCATCGTGCGCATCGAGATCGCCACCCCGACCGCAGTGGACGGCGAGCTCTCCGAGCAGCTGCGCCGCACCTTCGACCTGCAACACGTACTCGTCATCAAGACCACCGCATCCGACGCCGCCACCCTGCGCCGCGAGCTGGGGACCGCCGCCGCCGCCCTGCTCACCGAGGTCGTGACCGAGGACGACATCCTGGGCGTCAGCTGGGGCCGGACCCTGCACGCGATGGCCCGTTCACTCACCAGCCTGGCCCCCTGCAGCATCGTGCAGATGACCGGCGTCACCGGCACGGTCAGCGCGAACTCGGCCGATCTGGTACGACGGCTGGCCGCCGTCTCCAACGGCCCTGTCTATCCCATCTACGCGCCCCTCGTGGTCTCCGACGCCGCCACCGCGCAGGCCATCCTCACCCAGCCCGGCATCGCCGCCGCGGTGTCGCGATTCGGCTCCATCACCAAGGCAGCCGTGGCCGTCGGCAGCTGGGACGCCGAAGGATCCCAGCTCTACCCGCTGCTGGAACCGAAGACGCTCGCCGCGCTGTCGTCCGAGGACGTGGCGGCCGAGACGTGTTCCATCCCCCTCGCCGAGGACGGAACGCCCGTCGACCCCGACCTCGCCAAGCGGACCATCGGCATAGGGTTCGACGCGCTCCGACGCATCCCCGAGGTCATCGCCGTAGCCGGCGGCGAGTCCAAGGCCCGAGCCATCCATACTGTCCTGAACAGCGGACTGGCCCACTCCCTGGTCGTCGACGACCGGGCCGCCCGGCGCGTGCTGGCACTGCATACCTGACAACCCCAAGCCGCGTCGGCGAGGCATCCAGCCCTACAAGCAAAGAAGTGGGTCCTCCGAGCCAGGAGGTGAACCGTGAAGCCCCCGACCAGGGATCATTCCGCGCCCAGCGGGGAGCGGCCGGCCGAGCCCGTCGACGCGGTGCTGTTCGACATCGACGGCACGATCCACGACGACGAGCGCTACGTTCAGGCGCTGTACCGGGCGGTCGCCGAGTTGGCCGGAGACGTCGGACGAGGCCGAATTCCGGGGGCTGTACGACGCCGAACGCGAAGGCGGTGGTGGTGGAGGACGTCCTTGATCACCAGAGTCACCAGGGGGAGCCCGCAGCATGACCAGCACCACGGAGGCTCCTGGCGGGTCGGCTGCAGTCGACGATGCAGTACGAAGCGTCACGCGCCCGTTCTACGTGTACGCCGTGCTCGCCAACTCGCTGTTCCAGCGTGGCGTATTCGTCCTCTTCCTTCAGCAGCGGGGCTTCTCCGCCGGGCAAGTGGCCCTCCTTCAGACACTGATCTACCTGGTCGGCGGACTTGCGGAGTTGCCGACGGGAGTCATCGCCGACCGAATCGGTAGGCGTGCCAGCGTCGTGATCGGCCAGATGCTGGTGGCTGGATGTCTGCTCGCCCAGGGGACGTTCTCCAGCTACTGGGTGTTCCTGGCGCTGTTCATCGGGCAGGGCGTGGGCATGGCATGTGTGTCCGGTTCGGACCGCGCCCTGCTGTACGACCTGCTCGTGCGTCGTGGAGCAACGGCCAACTATGTCAAGATCAATTCCCGGTTCACCATGCTCGGGACGGTCACCTCGGGAATCGCCATCGTCCTCGGCGGCCAACTGCAGCGGATCTCCTGGGGAGTCGTCTACGTCGGTTCGGCGTCCTGTCTCGTCCTGGCCGTGGTGGTGCTGATGTCACGGGTGCCCGAGATCCGCGGTGCGGACGCGGTGGACGAGCAGGGCGGAGCCGAGAAGCAGCACGGCGACGCCACAGCATGGCGGGCGATGCTTCGGGTCGCCACGCCGGCGCTCGTGACGCTTGTCGTGGTGTCCGGATTGATGCATGCGACTTTGACGCCGTACATCATTTTCACGCAGAAGACCCTCTCCGATCAGGGAGCGGGCACCGCATTGGTCAGCGTGGTCATATCGGCGGGATTCTTCGTCGGCGGACTCACTCCCTTGCTGTCGGACCGCGCGAACCGGCGCATCGGGTATCGGGTCACCGTCCCGGTGTCTCTCCTGACGCTCGCCGTGGCGCTCGGCCTGAGCGGCCTCGGCCTTGTCTGGGTCACCATCGCCGCGTTCCTCGTCCTGGTCGGAATTCCCGAGATCACCGCCGTGCTCGTGGACAACGTGTTCCACGAGGCAGTGCCGTCGCGCCACCGGGCGAGCCTGCTGTCGATGATCGCATTCGTGGAGTCGGCGCTCATCGGCACCGGCTATCTCGTCCTCGGCGCGCTCATGGACGGGTTGGGCTCCAGTGTGGGCATGGCCACCTACGCCGCGGTCCCCCTGCTGGCATGTCTCCTGTGGCTCCCGGTGCTCTTCCGAAGGGCACGGGTGACCACCGCGATCGAGAAGCCCGCCGACCAAAAGGCATCCTGAAACAGACCATCTCGAACAACGCCCCTTTCGATGAGGAGCCGAAGTGGAATTGATGCAGATCGGGCACAAACGACCGGTGCTGGATCTAACCCCGCCGGTCGGTCCCTGAAATCCCCGGCGCGAGCGAGCCGCCTGTCCCTGGATTGGAGCGGGAGAGGCGCTTTCGGCCCCGGACTCGGATGCCTGGTGTGCAACTCGGCGCCGAGGTGCCGGACCACTCCGAGGACATCCGCTCCGCCATCCAGGGCGGCCAGCGGTGGGCCGCGCACATCCGGCGGGTGCTCACGCCAGGCCCAGGAGGCAGGTGATGCCGCTCTCGACGTCGAGGAGGCCGCGCTGTTCATCCTCAGCGCCGTGGAGGGCACGCTGATAGCGCCCGGGGCGGCCAGGTCTTGCCCCCTTCGATGCCCTCTTCCGCATGGTCTTCGACGTTGCGCTGGACGCGCCTACGCCGGCCAGGCCGTCCTGTCGGAGAGTGCGTACACCGCACCACGAGGACCCGGATTCAGAGGCTGAACAGGCTGGGGTTGTCACGGACGTAATCGGCCACCCCCGTTGGAGGCCGCCCGGTGACCTGCTCGACACCGTCCGCCTTGCGGTCGTATCGATTCTCGGCGTGAAGACGAGCCATGGTGGAGATGTGCTGAAAGGCATGGTCCGGCAGGCCCAGCGGTCCGAGATCGTCGTTGATCCATTCCTGCAACGGGACGTCGGTGTACCCGACCGGTCGTCCAAGAGCTGCGGAAAGCTCTGCCGCCATGGCCGCGGTGTCCTCCGAGCGCGGGCCGGTCAGCTCGTAGATTCGGCCGATGTGCGGGGCCGGATCGGCCAGGATCTCCTCGACAACCGCGGCGACGTCCCGAGCCGTCACAGGGGAGGTTTTCGCCCGGCCGAAGGGCAATCTGATGCTTCCGTTCTTCGCGATCGAGGAGAAGCCGACACGGAACAGCGGGTTCTCCATGAACACGGTGGGCCTGATCTGGACGACGGGCAGGCCTGACCAGCCGAGGACCTGCTCCACCATCCAGTGCTGCCGCTGCTGCACGGACTCGGAGGTGCTGGTGAGATCCATCTCCGAGACAGTGAGCTGCGACATGTTCACGAACACTTCCAGGCGTCCGTACGCGCGGGCGACGGCCGCTGCCGTCACGGCAGCCTCGAGATACTGTGCCGACACGCCCATGCCGAAGTACATACGTCCACAACCGGCCAGGGCGTCGGCGACGTCGACCGCGCGCGTCAGGTCTCCGACGACGACCTCGGCTCCCGTCGCGCGCAGAGCCTCCGCTCGCTCGTCCTCGCGATGCACCATGGCGCGGACGCGCAGGCCCCGTTGCCTCAGCCCCTCGACCACAGATCGTCCGACGGCACCGACACTGCCCGCCGCGCCCGTCACCAGTATGGGCAGCGCACTGGCTTCCGGGATGCCGTCCATAGGAAGCAGACTGGGGTCTGCACCTCCACGGCGCAACCGGAGGCGACCAGCCTCGCCGAGGTTGTGTCATGCAGTCACCGTCTGCACGCCCGATGAGGTCTGGGCCGTGCTGGAGTCGGCGGCACAGGCCTCGCCCGTGCGCGGCCCGCGCGACCTGGCTGCACGGCTGCGGGTGGCCGAGCAGCTGGCCGGGCGCTCGACGGAGGGCCGCGTCGGCGATGTGCTGGAACCCCACACCGAGGTGCCGGGCCTGTACGCGGGCACCCCCTCCGTGGCACGCACCGCCCGGCGCATCCGGGCCCAGTTGCATCTCCAGTCGCCGATCTTCCGCCACGCGGTGCGGCTCGCCGTGGGCGTGGTGCTCGCCGAGGTCATCGGCCGGTCGATCGGCGGCTGGGGCGGGCTGGGCATCTCCGCGCACGGCTTCTGGGTGGCCCTGACCACCATGCTGGTCCTCTTCCCCGGGTACGGGCACACCATGGCCCGCGGCTGGGGACGGGCGGCCGGGGCCGTGCTGGGCGGTCTCTTCGCCTGGATGCTCTCCCTGCCGCACTGGTCGCCCACCGGCCTTGCGGTCGCGTCGGTGGTGCTGGCCGCGGCGTCGTTCGCGACCTTGCGGACCAGGCAGCTGATGCTCAACCTGTGGCTGACCACCTGGATCGTCTTCCTGATCCACCACGTCGGCGGGCTGCCCGGGCCCACGGCGTGGGCGCGCGCCGCCGACACGGTGGTCGGCGCTGCGCTCGCGAAGCTCATCTTCCTGGTCTGGCCGACCTGGTCCACCCGGCGGCTGCCGGGCCTGCTCGCGGAGTGGCTGCGCGTGCAGGACCGGCTACTGCCCGAACTGCTGACCGGCTACGCCGACGTCGGGGCGGCCGATCTGGCAGCCGTCGACGCGCTGCGGGCGCGGTCACGGCAGGTCCGGGAGCACATGGAGACCGCGGTGGAGCAGTCGCACGGCGAGCCCGCCGAGCACCGCGGGCCCTGGTCGAACGCGCAGCTGGAGCAGATCAGGACTCAGGTCTCCACGGTCGCCGGTTGTGCCACCCTGCTGGGCGAACACTTGCCCCGTACCCCGCAGGAGACCGTGCCGGAGCTGACCGAACTGGCCGACCCGCTGCACGTACACCTCACCGCCCTGGCCCGCGCCGCCGCCGGAGCCGAGACCGTGGCCCCGGGGGCGTTGCGGTCGGTGTACGACTCCTTCACCGCCCGCTCCGGCCTGCTGGCCGAGACGTCCGACGGCACCAAAAGCGCCGCGACCGGCCGCGCCGTCGCCCTGAGCACCGCGACCGTCGACGCCGTCGAGGCCCTGACCGCCACCATCGCCTCCCGCCACCGCCCCCGCCGTCACGCGGCAGCGTGAGACGAGAACCGATGCCCGTCACCTGGTGGCTGGTGCGCTCACCTGCGGACGATGTGGTCCGGCGGATACGGGCTGGCCGGCGTGACCGGCGAACCTCCGGCCTCCGCCGTCATCGGTTGCGCGTAGAGATAGGGAACCGGAACCGGCGAGGTGGGAGGGAAACCTGGCACGGCGGCGTCGAGATGGGCGTCCAGGCTCAGCGCGGCGGAGACGAGAGCGAGGTGGGTCAACGCCTGAGGGAAGTTGCCCAGTTGCTCACCGGTCAGCCCGATCTCTTCCGAGTACAGACCGAGATGATTGGCGTAGGTGAGCATCTTCTCGAAGACCAATCGCCCTTCGCGCAGATGGCCGGCGCGGGCGAGGGCCTCCACGTACCAGAACGTGCACGCCGAGAAGGTACCTTCGGACCCGCGCAGGACATGAGCGCGTTGCCTGCGCGGATTCTCCCGTCGTCCAGGCGCTCGTCGTCGAGTGTGTCCACCACATGGATGGTCAAGTCCGTGCCCCGGCCGGCGAAATGCCAGCCGCCCATGGACGACGTGACCTCATGCGGTTGCCGCGCGTAGTCGAACCGCGGGGCGATCTCGATGTCGAACGAGATCTCGCCACGCGTGCAGCGCAGCATGCGGACCAGCCGGTGCCGGTTCGTCGGACTGCGTGGCGAGGCGGGAGGCATGAAATCCACGACCGAGCCGACGCCTTGCTCGGTCATGAATCTGGTGAGCAGCACACAGGTGTCCGGGTAGTAGAGCTGCTTGGTCGCATACGTCGGCGCCTGGGGAGTGATCGTCCAGTGACCGCCGCTGTCACCGTCGAGCAGTGCTGCGAAGATGCTCGGCGAGTCGAATCGCGGGCTGCAGAACCAGTCGATCGTTCCCCGGGTGGACACCAGCGCGGCCGTGTGCAGGTCACCGATGAGTCCGTGGTCTTCGATCAGCGGATGTTCGTTCATGGGGCCTCTTCCCGACGTGCCGGGCGTCAGCGGTGACGTCGCCACTGGCGACCGTGCGACTTGAGGACATGCCACGCGCCCCACCTCCAGACTGCCCGGGGTGCGCAGGCTTCGCATTCCTCCTGGAAGCGGTGCGACTGCGCGCCCGTTCACGGTGAAGCCGCGTTGCTCCCGCGTTGCGTGGCCCTCCCGCCGAGCTGATGCTGGACAGGAGGCATGCCGACCATTCGAGTGAGCCGAACGCACATCCGGTTGCCGGGCTACATCCGGGGACAGACCGGAGTCGTCGACATCATCCAGCCCGCCCATGTGCTGCCGGACACCAACGCGCACTTCCTGGGCGAGAACCCGCAGCACGTCTACACGGTCCGGTTCGACTCACGCGAACTGGTGGGCGCCGACGCCGAACGCTTCGCCCTCACCGTGGACATGTACGAGAGCTACCTGGAGACCACGGCACGCCCACCACCGCCGGCGGCCCGGACGAACCTCCTTCCGTGGCCTTGCGCACCGAGGCACTGGAGCAGCTGCTCACCGAGCGGGGCCTGATCGACCCGCAGGTGATGAACGGGATCATCACCCAGTACGAGACCAACGTGGGCCCGCTCAACGGGGCCAAGGTCGTCGCCAAGGCGTGGACAGACCCCGACTACCGGCTGCGCCTGCTCCAGGACAGCACCGCCGCCATCAACGTCTTCCCCGGCTGGCTGCACACCTACTGACTCACCAACACGGCCGCCTGCCCGTCATCAGGGCCACGGCCGAACGCAACGCCAACATCGTGCGCTGGACCGAGTTGGACCGCGGTGGCAACAAACGATGGAAACGATCAGGCAGGCCGGACGTTCCGTCGTGGCCTGGACGGCGCTGCAGCTCACCGAATGCAGCCGCCCCTCGTGCGGTCCGACGAGCTCACCGTCGAGCACGGCCGCCTCGCTCAGCTCGGCGGCCGCGGCGGCGATGTCAGGATCACCACGAGTCCGGGACGCGCGAAGGGCCGGCCCGGAAACCGTCCAGTTTCTGCTCCGCGATCCCGTACGCCGCAGAGCCTCGTCCCCAGGCGGCGATCGTCGTGCTTCGGCGAGCATCGGCTCGATCGAAGGGCCAGCACCACCGTCACGTAGGCCATCTGGCGGTCGACGCTTGCGCCCGGTGCGGGCCTGCGTTCCGCTGGCAAGCGGGTGCCAGAACATCCCTCTCTTCCGCCCGGCCTGCCCACGTACGGCCGGAGCTGCGCCAACGGAGGCCACATGCCCATCTGCACCACCCGCGACGGTGTCGAAATCTTCTACAAGGACTGGGGGCAGGGGCGTCCCGTGGTGTTCATCCACGGCTGGCCGCTCAACGGCGACGCCTGGCAGGACCAGCTCAAGGCCGTCGTCGACGCCGGATACCGCGGAATCGCGCACGACCGCCGCGGCCACGGACACTCCACGCCCGTCTGGGACGGCTACGACTTCGACACCTTCGCCGACGACCTCAACGACCTGCTCACCCACCTCGACCTGCGAGACGTCACCCTGGTCGCGCACTCCATGGGGGGCGGCGAGCTCGCGCGCTACATCGGCCGACACGGCACCGGGCGGCTGCGCTCGGCGGTGCTGCTGTCCGCCATCCCGCCGGTGATGATCAAGTCTGCCAAAAATCCCGAGGGCGTTCCGGACGAGGTGTTCGACGCACTCAAGAACGGCATCCTCGCCGAGCACTCCCAGTTCTGGAAGGACACCGCGGAGGGCTTCTTCTCCGCCAACCGCCCCGGCAACAAAGTCACCCAGGGCAACAAGGACGCCTTCTGGTACATGGCGATGGCGCAGACCATCGAAGGCGGCGTGCGATGCGTGGACGCCTTCGGCTACACCGACTTCACCGAGGACCTGAAGAAATTCGACATCCCCACCCTGGTGGTGCACGGCGACGACGACCAGGTCGTGCCCATCGACGCCACCGGCCGCAAGTCCGCCCAGATCATCCCGAACGCCGAGCTGAAGGTGTACGAGGGCAGCTCCCACGGCATCGCGATGGTGCCGGGCGACAAGGAGAGGTTCAACCGGGACCTTCTGGAATTCCTCAACAAGTAGAAACCGACCCTGCCAGCCGCAAGTTCTTGCTCGCCTTCGCCCAGGACGAAACCCAGGCAAGACCACAGCGCGGGAGGAATCATGACGGTCGAGCCGACTGCGGGTTACGGATCCCGCGACCAGGCCCTGCACGGGCAGACCCTCGTCGTCATCGGCGGGAGCGCGGGCATCGGGCTGGCAACCGCACGGCTCGCCCGTACCCAGGGCGCCGGCGTGGTCCTCACCGGACGGGACCCCGAACGCCTGCGCTCCGCCGCCAAGGAGGCCGACGCCCTCGGCACCGCCGCCTTCGACGCCCATGCCCCGGAGCAACTCGAACGGTTCTTCCAGCAGCTGCCAGGGCCGATCGACCACGTCACCGCGGGCGGCCCGTCATACGGCCGCCTTCTGGACATGGACGCCGCCCAGGCGCGCCGGGCCGTCAGCGACCACATGGTGCTCGCCCTCGAGGTCGCACGCCACTGCGCCGGCACCGTACGGCCGGGCGGCACGCTGCTGCTCATGAGCGGCACGGGAGCCCGCCGGATCCGGGCCGCTCTCGGTGTCGCCCCTACAGTCACCGCCGCGACGCCCGCGTTCACGGCCAGTCTCGCACTCGAGCTCGCGCCGGTCCGGGTGAACCTGATCGCCGCCGGCTTCGTGGACACGCCGTTGTCGGCCCGGCTGCTCGGCGACGCACTCGACGCCCGCCGCGAGGAACTGCGCGCCACGCTGCCGATCGGCCGCGTAGTCGTACCAGAGGACGTGGCGGCGCTCGCCGTGCACATCATGACCAACACCGCACTCACCGGTGCGACCTACGACATCGACGGAGGCCAGCAGCTCGTCGGCTGAGCCGCGCATCGCGGTGGCCCGGATTTGTGTGCCCCGGACTCGATCGCGGGACGGGACCATGGGCCAGGTCCGGACGTACGGCGTGCCGTCCCGGACCGCGCTGTGAACCGGCCCGTCATCCGGGCGGCCGCTCCCCGCCCCTGCACGCTCGTCGTGTGCCGGGGCTGCTGCTGCGGCAACCTGCGCAAGCTCCCCCAGTCTCGGCTTCGCTCGACCGGAGGGACCCCCATCGGCGCCGACCACACCTGGCAACTGGACCGACTGCGCGCCGGCGCGGCAGAGCACGGCTTCCAGGTCCGTACGACGGACTGCCTCGGTCCCTGCGACCAGGCCAACGTCATCGTCGTCCAGCCCTCCACCGCCGGGCGCCGGGCCGGAGGCCGCGCCGTCTGGGTCGGCTTCGCCATGGACGACGACTGCACCGACGACCTCCTGCACTGGGCGCAGGCTGGCGGACCCGGCATCGCCGAACCACCGCCAGCCCTGGCGCTCCAGCTCATCCGCCCGCCGCGCGAGGCCCGCGCCCGTGCACGCCGATGACCTCGACGCCGGCGGCCGCGACATTCTCGCGGCCGCCCGGCTCGACGAGGCCACCGCCGCCTCCGTCGCCACGACGCTCCAGGCCCTCGCCACACCGTCCCGCCTGCTGATCCTCACCACCCTGCGGCAACGCCCGTACCCCGTCGGCGAACTCGCCGCCGCCATTGGCATGGAACAGTCCGCCGTCTCCCACCAACTGCGCCTGCTGCGCGCCCTGGGCCTGGTCACCGGCCGCCGCGACGGCCGTCGCATCGTCTACAGCCTCTACGACGACCACGTCGCCCAACTCCTCGACCAGGCCGTCCACCACATCGAGCACCTGCGCCTCGGCGTACGCGACCTCGGCTGACGCACAGCATCCAGGAGGGGTACGTCAGTTGAGGTGTGCCACCTGCTGCGGCGCCGGGGCCGTGCGCAGCCGGTCGGGCAGCGTGCCGTCGTCGGGCATTCCGGCCCGAAGCCAGGCCCCGACCGCCTCGGCGTCGGCTTCCGTCACCAGCGGACCGAGGCGTACGACGACACCACTCGGCCTGCGGTCGGCCCCGCACGGCTGCACGGCGGCGTGCAGCCCGCGGCGCCTGCGGCAGTGCAGCACCCTCACGAGGCAACCGGCGGAGACCATCACCCCATGCGGGCACTCCCGGACCGCACGGCGCAGTACGTCCATCACCCGCCCCCTCGCGGCGGCACGGCATGAGCCGCAGACCACGAGGGTGAAAGGGCGGCACTGACGGCCGCCTGCGGTATCGCTCATCTCTGAGTCTCCTCCGTATGAGTGAAAGGGATCCCCTGTTTGCCGCCGCGTGGTCCCAGACCCGCTGTGGGAATCAGCCAGTTGCAGCTCCGGTGATTTGACAGCACCCGGCCGCACCACCAGCCTATGCGCATGACATCCATTTTCAATAAGGAGGGTGGCTAGCCATGCGCGTTGCCTTCGTCGGCAAGGGCGGCAGCGGCAAGACGACCCTGTCGGCCCTCTTCTCCCGTCACCTGGCGCACTCGGGAGCGCCGGTCGTCGCGATCGACGGCGACATCAACCAGCACCTGGCGTACGCCCTCGGCCTCGACGAGGACGAGGTCTTCGCCGCGCCGCCGCTCAGCGCCCGCACCGGTGAGATCAAGGAGTACCTGCGGGGCACGAATCCGCGGATCCCTTCCATCGAAGCCATGGTGAAGACGACCCCGCCCGGACGCGGGTCCCGGCTGCTGCGGCTGCTCGGCGACGACGAGGTGCACAGCCACCACGTCCAGGAGGTCGGCGGCGTACCGCTCATGGTCACCGGCGCCTTCAAGGAGAGCGACCTTGGAGTGGCCTGCTACCACTCCAAGCTGGGCGCGGTCGAGCTGTACCTCAACCACCTCGTGGACGGACCCGGCGAGTACGTCGTCGTCGACATGACCGCCGGCGCCGATGCCTTCGCCTCCGGCCTGTTCACCCGCTTCGACATGACGTTCCTGGTCGTCGAACCGACCCGCAAGAGCGTCTCCGTGTACCGCCAGTACCGCGACCACGCGGCCGAGTTCGGCGTCCCGGTCGCCGTCGTCGGCAACAAGGTCACCGGCGAGGACGACCTGCTCTTCCTCAAGGAGCACGTCGGCGACGATCTGCTCGCGCACTTCGCGCAGTCCTTCTACGTACGCGCCCAGGAACAGGGCCGCGGCCACGGCGAGTTGGAGCCGCACAACACCCGCACCCTGGACCTGCTGCGCGCGGCCGTGGACACCCGCCCCAAGGACTGGGCGACCTTCCAGAAGCACGCCGTGGAGTTCCACCTGCGCAACGCCGCAGCCTGGGCCAACGAGGCCACCGGCCATGACCTCGCCACCCAGGTCGACCCGGACTTCCAGCACGGCCCCGCAGCCCTGACCGTCTTCGCCTGACCCCATCCCCTCCACCAAAAGAACCACAGAACAGGACAGCCCTTCATGTCACTCGACGTCTCCCCGCAGCTGCTCGCCGAAGCCGAGAACGGCGAGGTGCGGGAGCAGGACTTCGTGGAAACGGTGCGCACCTCCCTGCCGTACGCCTACGACCTCATCGCCCGCCTCGCCGAGGAACTGCGGTCCGGCACGGCCGAGTTCGCCGACAACCAGACCCCGCCACCCTCCGAGACGGAGCGCGGCCAGCTCCTGCGCGCCCTGTCAAGCGACGCCATCCGCGGCAGCCTGGAACGCCATTTCGGCATCGCCCTCGCCTTCCAGAACTGCCACCGCGTCGCGGCCTTCCGCCCCGAGGCACGCGGCGGCGAGACCCACGCCCGCTTCACCTCGCTCCGGGCGCAGATCCTCAACCAGTCGCCGGAGTTCCGCGACTGCTGAACCACTGCCGGTCGCGACCGCCGACTGCCGGAACCGGCGTTCGGCAATCAGGCCGGCCGGCCACTTCGTCCCCTCGGCGGCCGTCGCCCACCAGGACACCCGGTCCTCGTGAGCGACGGCCGTCAGCGCTTGTCCCGGCGGCATCCGCCGCACCCCCTACTTGCGCAGCCCCCGAGCAGTCGTACGCCTGGTCAAAAGATGGCAATGGTTTTCATCTGCCATTGATCTGAAAATCATTTCCATCTAGCGTCGGAGGTGTCGCCACACGGCCGGCGCGTGTCCGCTGCGCGCCCGGTATCGCCCGAAGGAGCTCCCGCATGTCCACCGCCCCCGCCTCCCGTTCCGCCCGGCCGACCGCGAGGATCGCACTGGTCACCGCGACGGCCGCCCTGACGGCCGTGACGGCGACCGCCTGCTCGACCTCCTCCTCGCACACCAGCGACACCGCCGCGACCAGCAGTGGCAGCGGCTCGGGCAAGACGATCCAGGTGGTGGCGGCGGAGAACTTCTGGGGCAGCATCGCCTCCCAGCTCGGCGGCAGCCACGTGAAGGTGACCAGCATCATCGACAACCCGGACGCCGACCCGCACGACTACGAGCCCACGGCTGCCGACGCCCGCACCGTGGCCGCCGCCCAGTACACGATCGTCAACGGCATCGGCTACGACACCTGGGCCGACAAGCTGCTGGCCGCCAACCCCGGCAGCGGACGCACCCAGCTCAAGATCGGCGACCTGGTCGGCATCAAGCCGGGCGGCAACCCGCACCGCTGGTACTCCCCGGACAACGTCCACCAGGTCATCGAGAAGATCACCGCGGACTACAAGAAGATCGACCCGGCCGACGCGGCTTACTTCGACCAGCAGAAGACGACCTTCGAGACGAAGACGCTCGCCGACTACAACAAGCTCGTCGCCGACATCGAAGCGAAGTACGCGGGCACGCCGATCGGTGCTTCCGAGTCCATCGTCACGCCGCTCGCCGAGGGCCTGGGGCTGAAGATGCTCACCCCGGAGACGTTCCTGGACGCGATGAGCGAGGGCTCCGACCCCACAGCCAAGGACAAGGCCGCCATCGACCAGCAGATCAAGAACAAGAAGATCAAGCTCTACGTCTACAACTCCCAGAACTCCACGCCGGACGTGCAGGCGCAGGTCAAGGAGGCCAAGGCCCAGGGCATTCCGGTCGCCACGGTGACCGAGACCCTCACCCCCGCCGGGGCCACCTTCCAGCAGTGGCAGACCACCCAGCTGCAGGGCATCGAGCAGGCCCTGGCCAAGGCCACCAGGAAGTGAACTGAAGCCATGAACCCGATAGCGAAGGCCCGCGAAGCCGTCACACACACCAGCGGCCACGCCGTCCCCGGCCGCCGAGGCGGGGGTCACGACACGGCAAGTGGAGCAGGAAGCGATCCGGTGGTCGCCCTGCGCGGGGCCGCGGTGCGGGTCGGCGGCCGGACGTTGTGGTCGGGTGTGGACCTTCGCATCGGGGCCGGCGAGTTCACCGCCGTGCTCGGCCCCAACGGAGTCGGCAAGTCCACCATGATCAAGGTTCTGCTGGGTGCCCTGCCCGCGGCGGCCGGCGAGGTTCGGGTGCTCGGCGCCCGGCCCGGACAGGCCAACGACCGCATCGGCTACCTGCCGCAGCGGCGCAGCTTCGACGCCAATCTGCGCATTCGCGGTGTCGATGTGGTGCGCATGGGCCTGGACGGTGACCGGTGGGGGGTGCCGCTGCCGTTCCCGAGTGCGCGTCGGCGGGCCTCCCGTGCGCGGGTGGACGAGGTGATCGAGCTGGTCGGAGCGTCGGCGTACGCGCACCGGCCCATCGGGCAGTGTTCCGGCGGCGAGCAGCAGCGCCTACTGATCGCCCAGGCACTGGCCCGCCGACCCGAACTGCTCCTGCTCGACGAGCCGTTGGACAGCCTCGACCTGCCCAACCAGAGCGCCGTCGCGGCGCTGATCGGGCGCATCTGCCATCACGAGGGTGTCTCGGTGGTCATGGTCGCCCATGACGTGAACCCGATACTCCACCACCTGGACCGGGTGGTGTACCTGGCGGAGGGCGGTGCCGCCACCGGCACGCCGGGCGAGGTCATCACCTCCGAGACGCTGACCCGGCTGTACGGCACCCCGGTCGAGGTGCTGCAGACCTCGGACGGGCGGCTGGTCGTGGTGGGCCAGCCGGAGGCACCGGCCGTGCACACCGACCGGCACGACACCCCGGGGAGCGGTCATGCTGCTGGCTGAGACAGGGGCACCGACCTGGTCGTGGAACCTCCTGACCGACTTCCAGGACATGTGGTCCTACCCATTCATGGTCAACGCGTTCCGCGCCGGCGCGGTCGTGGCCGTGGTCTCGGCCGTCGTGGGGTGGATCGTGGTGCTGCGGCGGCAGACGTTCGCCGCGCACACCGTCTCCGCCGTCGCCTTCCCCGGCGCCGCCGGGGCGCTCCTGCTCGGGTTCAGCGCGGTCTACGGCTACTTCACGCTGTGTGTGGCCGCAGCGCTGGTCATCGCGGCCCTGCGGGGCGGCGGTGAGCACGAGGAGTCGGCGCTGACCGGGACGGTGCAGGCGTTTCTGCTCGCGTCCGGGTTCCTGTTCACCGCCCTGTACAGAGGGCTGCTGGAGGGGCCGCAGACCATCCTCTTCGGCACCTTCCTGGGAATCACCTCCTCCCAGGTGACCGTGCTGACCGTGGTCGGTGCGGTGGTGCTCGCGGTGTTGGCGCTGATCGGGCGGCCGTTGCTGTTCGCGTCCGTGGACCCGCAGGTGGCCGGCGGGCGCGGGGTGCCGGTCCGCGCCCTGTCGGTGGTCTTCCTCGTCCTGCTCGGTGCGGCCACCGCCGAGGCGAGCCAGATCACCGGGACCCTCCTGGTCTTCGCCCTCATGGTGATCCCGGCCGCCACCGCGCAAGTCCTCACCGCCCGCCCGGCGTTGAGTCTGACCCTGGCCGTTCTGCTGGCCTTCGCCGCGACCTGGCTGGGGCTGACCGCCGCCTACTACTGGCCCTACCCTCTGGGCTTCTTCGTGACGACCATCGCCTTCGCCGGATATTTGCTCGCGCTGGGCCGGCGCTCGCTGCGCGAGGTACTCGGTCGCACCCGGGCCGGGGCCACGCCCGCTGCCAAGGAGGTGGTCGCATGACCGTCCTGCTCGCCGCGTCCCCGTTGTCCCACCCGTTCTTCCTGCACGCCTTCCTCGCCGGTACCGCCATCGCCGCCGCCTGCGGGCTGGTCGGCTACTTCCTGGTGCTGCGGGCCCAGGTCTTCACCGGCGACGCGCTCAGCCATGTCGCCTTCACCGGTGCGATGGCCGCTCTCGCCTTCGGCGCCGATCTTCGCCTCGGGCTGTTCGCCGCGACCATCGCCATGGCGCTGCTCTTCGGCACCCTCGGCCGCAAGGCGCGGCCCGACGACGTGGTCATCGGGAGCGTCTTCTCCTGGATCCTGGGCCTGGGCGCGTTCTTCATCACCCTCTACACGACCTCGCGCAGCACCACGAACGGCACCGCCGGGGTGAGTGTGCTGTTCGGCTCCGTCTTCGGCATCTCCTCCAGCAGCGCGGCCGTCGCCGCTCTGGTGGCCGCCGGGGTCGGCCTGCTGGTGGTCCTCATCGCCCGGCCGCTGCTGTTCGCCACGCTCGACGAGGCCGTGGCCGCGGCTCGTGGGGTACCTGTCCGCTTGCTCGGATACGGTTTCCTCGCCCTGGCCGGGATCAGCGCCGCCGAGGCCACCCAGGCGGTCGGTTCCCTGCTCCTGCTCGGTCTGCTCGCCGCCCCGGCGGGCGCCGCGATCCGGGTCACCGATCGCCCCTACCGTGCGCTCGCCCTCTCCGCAGGGCTGGCGGTGCTGGAGATGTGGGCGGGGCTGTTCGCCTCGTACGCGTTGCCGAAGATGCCGCCGAGCTTCGCCATCATGGCCGCCGCCACGGCCGTCTACGCCGCGACCTTCCTCATACGACGCCCGGTCCCCCGTCCTCGTACGCACACCGCCGTCCCCACCGGCACATGAGCGAAGGCACCCGATGGCACCCGACCGCCAGCGCACCCCCACCCCCTCGCACGACGTCACGCTGATCGGCCGCCTCACCCAGCAACGCACCATCGTGGTCGAGGCGCTCATCCGTGCCGATGGCTTCGTCGGCGCCCAAGCCCTCCACAACCAGCTCGCCGCTGCCGGCTCACCAGTCGGCCTCTCCACGGTCTACCGCACGCTGGCCGGCCTGGCCAGCGTCGGCCGGGCCGACATGGTGCGCGACACCAGCGGTGAACGCCTCTTCCGCTACCGCCCGGGACCCGAACACCGCCACTACCTCATCTGCACCGAATGCGGCCTGAGCCGGCCCGTCGACTCCGGCCCGGTGGAGGAATGGGCCGACACCGTCGCGCAGACCTCCGGGTTCGCGAACGTCCGGCACACGGTGGAGTTGTCCGGGGTGTGCCCGGACTGCGGCCGAGGGCTGGCGGCGGACGAGCGCCGGTGAACTCCGGCGCGCTCCCTATCCGGAGTGGTCACCGTCAAGGGCAGCAGTCGCATCCCGGAGCACAGCCGCAGGCATCCGTCTCCCGCCGGCCGGCGTCCCCGGGCACGGACAACCATCCGGTTGTGGTCACGCGGGTCTCGGACACGCAGTGGCACGCTGTGGAGGACGACCTGACGGTCGGCCGCGGCGTCGCTTCGCGTCGGCCCGACGGGCGGCTCTTCGTCAGCATCGACGCGTGGCACGGCGCGGTCTTCGACCGCATCGCCGACGCGATGCCGGCGGACCTGCCGGCACCGCTGTACACCGTCGTCGACGAGGCCGACCACGACTCGAGGTCCGCCTGGAAGCGGGCCGGCTTCGCCACCGCACGCCGCGAGTGGGGCTGTCTCGTGCCCACCGACCCGCAGATCACCGGGCTCGGCTCGGTACGGCCCCCGTCCGGCATGACGATCGTGCCCGCCGGTGAGGCGGAGCAGGGCCCTCTGCGCGCCCTGGACCGCCTCATCCGCGGCGAGATCGAGGCCACCGTCGGATGGCAGACGATGCCGGCCGAGGTGCTGCCCCGCCCGGCGGGGACCACCGTGCTCGACCCGTCGAAGTACGCGGTGGCCAGGCACGTGGACGACTACGTGGGACTGGTCCGGGTGGGGCCGCTGACCCGGCAGCCACGGATCGGGCTGATCGCCGTCCGGGCCGATCGGCATCGCCGCGGCATCGCCCGGGCGCTGCTGGCCCACACGCTGGGTTCGCTGCACCACTCCGGGACCCCTTCGGCATGGGCCGAGGTGGACGAGTCCAACGCGGCGGCCACCGCCCTGTTCGAGAGCATCGGTGCCCGGCGCGCGGCCAGCGCCCTGGAGCTCGTCCGCCCCTGACGCGCCACCAGATCGCACCGAGCGACCGTTTTCGTACCGAATTCGCCGCCATAGAACGGGAGAAGTGAGAGACCATGACAAAGGCAGCAGGGGGCGTGGAAGCCGAAGGCACCGTCATCGAGTGCCTGCGCAACGCCACCTTCAAGGTGGAACTCCAGAACGGGCACACGGTGCTCGCCCACATCAGCGGGAAGATCCGGAAGAACCGCATCAAGATCCTCCCGTACGACCGGGTGCTCGTGGAACTCAGCCCCTACGACCTCACCCACGGCCGGATCCGCTACCGGTACAGGGCGTAACGGAAGGTGCGGCGCCCATCGCCCTATCGGGAGTTGCAGGGAAGGAGCGCCATCTCGCGTGCGTTCTTGATGGCCTGTGCTATCTGCCGCTGCTGCTGACGCGTCAGGTGGGTCGCCCGACGACTGCGGATCTTGCCGCGGTCGGAGATGAACTTCCTCAGCAAGTCGGTGTCCTTGTAGTCGATGTAGGTGATTCCGGCGGCGTCCAGCGGGTTGGTGCGCTGGCGCTTGGCTGTCTGGCGCCGGATGCTTGTGCGTCGGGTCATGGGGAGGTCGGTCCTCTCTTTCAGGTCACGGGGTCGAGCAAGTCGTCGAAGGCGTGCGGGAGTTGCTTCCAGCGGTCCCTGCCCGCCGCGTACTCGTCGTCGGTGAGCAGGCAGGAGTCGAGCAGGGCCGACAGGCCGTCGCGGTCCAGGCCGGGCGAGGTGAAGGTGAGGTACTGGCAGCGGTCGCGGTGTTCCGGGTGCCAGTCCACGGAGGCGGCGAGGCGGCGCTCGGCGGGCACCATCTCCCAGGCGGCGTCGGGCAGAGCTGCCAGCCAGGGCCCGGCCGACTCCACGCACAGCGCGCCGCCGGCGGCGTCCCAGGACAGCAGTGTGTCGGGGCGGTCCGCCAGCCAGAACCGCCCCCGGCTGCGCGCGGCGGCGCAGGTGAGGTCCTCAAGCGCCGCGTACAGGCGCTGCGGATGGAAGGGCCGTTCGCGCCGCCAGACGAAGGTGCTCACGCCGTGCTCGTCGCACGACTGCGGCAGCAGCGCGCAGGCAGGATGTACGCGGGCGGCGGCCGCTGCCACGTCGAAGCCCGCCGACAGCGCTGCCTCCAGGGCACCGTCGCTCTGCACCCGTACCTTGCGTGCGCCTGGTGTGAGCTGGGCGAGCAGCGCGTGGTCGGTGTCGTCGGCGACCTCGTCGCAGGAATCGTCGTCGCCGAGGGCGATCACCGTGGGATACTCCAGCTGCCGGGCGAAGGTGTCGGCGACCGTGCGCTGGTCGGTCGGAGCGGCGGCGAGGCCGACGTCGGCCAGGTCGTCGCCGTTGGACAGGTACGGCAGGACGAGTGCCGGATCGACCGCGGTGGCGACCCCGGTCAGGGCCAGCGGTGCGCCCGCGGCGGCGATGACTCCGGCCATGGCCTGGGGCTCGACGGAATCCCACAGTGGCGATGCTCGGGCTGAGTCCACGCCACAGCCGTTCCCGTACTCTTCCTCAGAGCCGCCGCGCAGGACCGGCTCCGGAGGGGGCACGGACAACCGCGAGGGAGACGGCATGGGCACCGCTGACCGGCAGAGCGCCGGAGACTGGAACCGGGTCGGTGACCCGCCCCGACCCAGAGGTGGTCGCACGAGCGAGTACGGCCACGACTACGGGTACGGAAATGTCCCTGAGTCGATACCTCACCCCGGCTACGGACCCGATGCCGGCGCGGGCCACCTCCCCCTCTCTCAGACGACAGGCCATGGGCACGCACCAGCGACCGCCGCCGAACATGGCTCCGGTCACAGCCCCGAAGCGGGAGCCGGCGGTCACGGACACGGCCACTCGCACGGCCACAGTCACAGCCACGGGCCCGCGGCGCCGGTCTCCCGGCACCTACGCAAGGTCATCGCGGCGATCCTGATCCCCTTCACCGCCGCGGTCGTGGTGGGGCTCGTCGTGCTGTGGCCGGGCGGAGCCCCGCCGCACAAGCACACCGGTGTCGGCTTCGACCAGCAGACCCAGCAGGCAACCGTCACCAAGGTCGTCGAGGTGAGCTGCAAGGCGGTGAACGCCTCCGGCGAGACCCCGACCGGCGACACCTCCACCGCCGAGGGCAACTCGGCACAGCAGGAGGCGAACGGCACCTGCCACAAGGCCACGATCCGGGTCGACACCGGCAAGGACAAGGGACGCACCTTCACCGAGATCGTGCAGCCCGACCAGGCACGGCAGCTGCACCAGGGCGAGAAGGTCGTCACCGCCTACGAACCCTCCGCGCCCAAGGACCTGCAGTACTCGGTCACCGACGTCAACCGCCGTTTTCCCATGGGCCTGCTCGCCGGCATCTTCGCCCTCGCCGTCGTGGTCGTGGGCCGGCTGCGCGGCGTGATGGCGCTGGTCGCCCTGGCCATCAGCTTCCTGGTGCTGAACTTCTTCATCCTGCCGGCCGTCCTCCAGGGCTCGAACCCGCTGCTCGTGGCGGTGGTCGGATCGAGCGCCATCATGCTGATCGCCCTGTACATGTGCCACGGTCTGTCCGCCCGTACCTCGGTGGCGGTGCTCGGCACCCTGCTCTCACTGGCGCTCATCGGCATCCTCGGCTCACAGTTCATCGACTGGTCCGCCCTGACCGGCAACACCGACGACCAAACCGGCCTGATCCACGGCCTCTATCCGAAGCTCGACATGAGCGGTCTGCTGCTCGCCGGCGTCATCATCGGCTCGCTCGGCGTGCTCGACGATGTCACCGTGACGCAGACATCGGCCGTCTGGGAACTGCACGACGCCAACCCCACGATGGGCTGGCGCGGACTGTACCGGGCAGGCATCCGCATCGGCCGCGACCACATCGCGTCCGTCGTCAACACCCTCGTCCTCGCCTACGCCGGCGCCGCACTGCCCCTCCTGCTCCTCTTCTCCATCGCCCAGAGCGGCGTGGCCACGGTCGCCAACAGCGAGCTGGTCGCCGAAGAGATCGTGCGCACGCTGGTGGGCTCGATCGGCCTGGTGGCCTCGGTGCCGGTCACGACGCTATTGGCAGCCCTGGTGGTCGCAGCCGATCGGCCCGGCCCGGAGAGGGAAACGACAACCGCGGGAGCGGCAGCGGGCCGGGGCGGGCGTCGACGGAAGCGTTAAGAACGCACTCCGCAAGGTGCGCTGTCGCGCGCGGCTCGCCGACGGGTCACAGGGCACCGGCCCTGGCGGGCAGGTCCTGTTCGGCCCAGACGACCTTGCCGTCCGTTGCGCAGCGGGAGCCCCACCTGCGCGAGAGCTGGGCGACCAGGTGGAGGCCGCGGCCGTGCTCGTCGAGCGTGTGGGGACGGCGGGAGCGCGGCTGGCCGGTGTGGCTGTCGAAGACCTCGCACGTCAGCACCCGGTGCTGGATGAGCCGTAGGCGGCTGGGTCCGCCGCCGTGGCGGATGGCATTGGCGACCAGTTCGCTGACGATCGACTCCACGGGCGTCACGAGCGGCTCCAGACCCCATTCCCTGAGCTGACGGGCGGCCAGGCGCCGGGCTGTTGTGACGGTGACCGGTTCGTTCGGCAGGTCCCAGGAGGCGTCGGCGGCGTAGCCGCCTCGGTGAACGGATGACGCGGGTGATTCAGCTCGACGAGGCCGACGGTCTCCCCCTTCAGGAGGGAGACCGGGAACAAGCCGACGACCATGGTCATTGCACGGTTCAGCGTCGGCATACGGCTGCCGTGTAGAGGCTGGATGTGGAACCGCCCCGCCGGGCGGTCTCACCTGATGTGACGGGGTGGCTCCCCTGTGTCGCAGCCTGATATCGCCCGACTGCGGGCGCGCCTCAGCCGCCAGTGCCTGGGGCGCAGCGTCTCAGGCTGACTGGCTCAATGGCCGGCGTGTCGGCCGTCACGACCGGCGGTGAGGCGGCTTTCCAGGCCCGTGATCAGCGTGTCCATCACGAGGCGGAACATGTGGTCCTGGTCAGGGCCTTCAAGCGCCGCATCCGTAGAGTCAGGGTCTGCGTCCGCGGCCCCGTCTTCGTCGGCTTGAGGACCGTGGGGCTTGAGGGTCGACCACTGGTGGAGTGCGCCGTTGAGTTCTGCGGTGAGGACGCCGATGACGACGGCGACCATCAGCGCGGCGATCTCCGAGACCTCTGACTGCGGCACACCGGCAGCGGCCACGATGGCGGTGAGGGCGGTCCAGAACGGGTCGTCGGGCTGGATGAAGTCCGGCTGGTGGCTGAACGAGTACGCCAGCAGCTTAGGGTGACGGTGCGCCAGGGTCCGGAAGTCCGTGGCGAGCAGACGGATCCGCTCCTGCCAGGGAGCGTCCTCCAGTGTCACGGTGCGGAACTGCGCTCCGACCATTCTCGTCACTCCGCGCAGCACGGCTTCCTTGTTCGGCACGTGGTGGTACAGCGACATCGGGTTCGCGTCGAGCGCGGTGGCGAGTTTGCGCATGGTGAGCGCCTCGACGCCGTCCTCGTCGATGAGCCGCAGGGCGGCGGCATAGATCCCGGCCTCCGTCAGAGGCACGTCTCTCTTCCTCGTTCCCCGCGGGGGACGTCTCACCTTCTTTTCCATACCTCGTACGGTACCAGTTCCGTACGCAGTATGGAAATGAGCTTCACCACAGCCTCACCTGGGCTCCCGGGGTTGCGCTCCACTTTCCATACCTCGTATGGTTCAAATTCCATACGGCGTATGTTTCCGTACGGTGCCACGACATCGACCTACGCAGCGCGCCCTTGCCCACCCCCCGGCAGCCCCCGACTTCGCCGACCAGGTTCGCGCAGCCACCGGCGGACGCGGCCTCGCCTTCGCCTTCGACTGCGCCGGCGTACCCGCCGTCCGCGACCAGGCCGCCTCCGTGCTCGGCCTGGGCGGCTCCCTGATCCTGGTGGGTATCACGCCCCGGCCACTGACCATCACCGAGGGCCTGACCTTCAACTACCTGCAGAAGCAGGTGCGCGGCCACTACGGCGGCTTCCCCGAATCCGTCTCCGAGCTGGTGCAGCTGACCGCGGCCGGACGCCTCGACCTGGCCCCCTCCATCACCGACCACATCCCGCTCATCGAGGCCGCCGACGCCGTCCACCGACTGGAGAACAAGATCGGCGACCCGATCCGCCTCATCCTCGTCCCCTGACGCCCGTCAGCAGGACAACAAGCCACCCTGGGCAGGGGTGAGTGGGCGCCGGTGCGTGAGGGAGCACCGGCGCCCACGGCTTTCCGGCAACCGCGGAGAGACACAACCATGCAGACGACCGACACCCCGGGCCGCGCACCGCAGCGCAGCGACGCTCGCGCGAACCGTCAACGCATCCTCGCCACCGCTCGGCGGAAACTGCGGGACAACCCCGACGCAAGTCTCGACAGCATCGCTCCGGCGGCCGGCGTCGCCCGGCGCACCCTCTACGGACACTTCCCCAGCCAGCACGCGCTGATCGCCGACCTGACACAGGAAGCAGGCCATGAACTCCGGCAGGCGTTCGCCAGAGCCCGTACCGCGGATGCCGACCCGGTCGAGGAGATGACACGGATGGTGCTGGCGGCATGGACGGTGGGCGACCACTACCGCATGCTCATCGCCTTGGGACGGCGCCACCTGGGAGAGGACGCGATCCGTACCACTCTGGCACCGGCCCGCGCAGAAGCCGTCGCAACCCTACGACGTGGTCAGCGCGAAGGCGTCTTCGCGGACCACCTTCCGGCACCCGTGCTCGCCCAAGCACTGGAGGCACTCATGCTGGCCCTCGCCGAGGAGAACGCCGCATGCCCGTGGGCGGACCTCACTGGTGAGGCCGCGGCAACCGCGTTCCTCGTCGCTGCCGGCGTAGCACCACAGAGGGCCGCGCTTCAGGTGCAGGAGGTCATCGGGCGAGATCGGGCAGCGGGCGACGGGTGACCTCGTGGGCGTCGTCCGCGGCGAGGCCGAGCATGCGCAGGACCATCTCGGCCAGGTCGGAGGCGGCCTCGTCGCCGTCGAGGTCCGGGCGGTCCAGCCGGAGAGCCACCAGGGACAGCAGGGTGCCGCCCAGTGCGGACAGGGCGGTGGTCGCGTTGCCGCAGGTGAAGCGGCCCGATGCGATGCCGATCTCCAGGTCGCGCAGGGCGCGTGGGGACAGGCCGCGGTCGGAGTGGATGTGGGACAGGCCGCGATCGCGCAGGATTCGCATGAGTTCCGGGTGGGAGTCGGCCATCCGGGCGGTGAGCCGGAAGCCGGCCGCGACCAGCTCGGCCGGGTCGTCGATGCTTTCCACGCGCTCGTCGATGACCTGCCCGAACTCCTCCAGGGCGTCCGTCACCGCCGCGTCGAACAGCTTCGTCTTCGACTCGAAGTGGTTGTAGAAGGACCCGAAGCCGACATCGGCGCGCTCGGCGATGGCCTGGATGCTTGCGCTCGTGTCCCCGGTCTCCGCGAGGATCTGCCGGGCCGCGCGGACGAGCGCCTGGCGGGTCTCGGCACGGCGTCGCTCGAAGCGGTTCTTGGGCGGGGCTGACGTCGGCATACGGCTCAGTGTAACCGCCGCAACGATGATACTGCCATTGCTGATGAGATCCTCAATTATTTGACCTACACCTATTGACGACGAGAAATGGCAGAGTTGATGATTTCCTCATTACGGCAGTGTTGCTTGGAGGACACCATGTCCCACATCCCCGTTAACAAGGGCGGTCCTCTGACGCCCCACCAAGACCTCCACAGTGAGCAGGGCGCCCTACGCGGTGAACACCCCGGACGAGCCCGGAATCCCGTGATCAAAGTGGCGGATCTGGCCTGGCTGGAGTTCGAGAAGCCGGACCTGGACCGGGCCGAGGTGTTCGCCCGTGACTTCGGCTTCGCGATCGCCGCCCGCACCGAGGAGGAGCTGTGGCTGCGCGGCACGTTCGCGGGCCCACCCTGCATGGTCATCCGGCGTGGGCGGGCGTCCCGCTTCCTCGGGCCGGCGTTCCGCGCGGCCGAGCGGGACGATCTCGGCCGGCTGGCCCGCGCCACCGGCAGCACCGTCCGGGACATCGACGTCCCCGGCGGCGGACAGTCGGTCGCCCTGCTCGATCCCACGGGACTCCCAGTCCGGGTGGTGCACTGCGCCGAACCGCTGCCCGCGCTGCCCGGGCAGCAGCCGCTGCTCCTCAACACCGGCATCGAAGGCCGTCGTACGAACACCACCCAGCGCCCGCCCCGTGAGCCGTCCCGCATCCAGCGCCTCGGCCATGTGGTGCTGGAGACACGGGTGTTCGCCCGCACGCTGGACTGGTACCTGGACACCCTTGGCATGATCGTGTCCGACTTCCTGTTCCTGGACGGGCAGCGGGATCGCGGGCCGACCATGGCGTTCATCCGTTGCGACCAGGGCAGTGTGGCGGTCGATCACCACACACTGGCGATGCATCTGGGACCGGGGACCGGTTACGTCCACTCCGCCTACCAGGTGACCGACCTGGACGCGATCGCCGCCGGCGGGGAGTACCTGGCCGAGCGCGGCTACCGGCGCAGCTGGGGCATCGGCCGGCACGTCCAGGGCAGCCAGCTCTTCGACTACTGGCGCGACCCCGACCACTTCATGCTGGAGCACTTCGCCGACGGCGACCTGTTCTCCTGCGACCTCGAACCCGGATGGGCGCCGATGTCGGCGAGCGGCCTGGCCCAGTGGGGCCCGCCGGTCACCCGCGACTTCCTCGGCACCAACCCGTCGCCCGCCAAGCTGCGCGAGGTCATGACGGCCCTGCGCGGCGACAACGAACTCGACCCCGCACGCCTGCTGGGCCTGATGAAAGCGATGAGCTCATGAGCACCAACGTTCTGCGCACCC
>NZ_JBIAUC010000032.1:0-47706 GCF_042892355.1 Streptomyces sp. NPDC001796
GTGCGGAGGCGCCCCCGCAGGAGTACGGACGCGATCCCGAGGCCGTGCGCGCGTACGAGGAGACGCTCACCACCGTCTTCATGCAGTCCGGCACGTTGATCGCGTCCGCGTCTGCTGACACGCTGCTGCCGTGAATCTAGGACTTGCGGGGAAGACGGCTTTCATCACCGGGGGAAGCAGTGGCATCGGGCTGGCTATCGGCCGGGCGCTCCAGGAAGAGGGGGCGGCGGTCACCGTCTGCGGACGGGATCCAGAAAGGCTGAAGGAATCCGGGCTGCCCGGGGTCCAGGCGGACGTCACGGATCCGGACGCGCTCGCCCGGGCCGTCGACGAGGCGGCTGAGCAGATGGGCGGGCTCGACCTGTTGGTGGCCAATGCCGGCGGTGTGTTCGGGGGTGGACTGCTGGATTCGACGCCCGAGGACTGGCTGCAGACGTACGAGTTGAACGTGCTGCATGCCGCCCACGCCATCCGCAGCGCGGTGCCGCACTTCGAGCAGCGCGGGGGCGGCAGTGCGCTCATAGTGGCGTCGATCACCGGGTGGAAGCCCGGCCCCAAATCGTCGTACGCCTCGGCGAAGGCGGCGGAGATCCACCTCGCCGCCGCACTCGGCCAGGAGCTGGGCCCGCGCAACATCCGGGTGAATGCGCTCAGTCCGGGTTCGGTGATGTTCGAGGGCGGGGGTTGGGCCTGGTTCCGAGACAACCGACCGGAGCAGTACAAGGCTTTCGCCCGCGACGACTTCCCCCGTGGGCGGCTGGTCGAGTTGCACGAAGTGGCGGACGTGGCGTGCTTCCTTCTGTCGGCCCGCGCCAGCGGGGTCAATGGCACCAACATCTGCGTGGACGGCGCCCAGGACCACCCGAGCGCGGGTCGGCTCTTTCCGTAGAGGCTGCTGACCAAAGGTCCCGTAGTGCGACCCCGGCGAGTACCGGCTTCTCGTCCGGGCCATGGGCTACCACCCTGGTCGCGGAAGCCATCCGCACGTCCTCTGACCCGCCTGACCACCTGCCGGACAAAGTACCGTGCCCGTCATGACCTCTTCGATGCGTCGGTTGCTGGTAGGGCGCACTGTTGCGGCTCTGGCGACCGCGCTGATCCCGACCACACTCACCCTCGCGGTTGTCCGCACCGGCTCGGCCATGAACCTCGGCCTTGTGCTGTCCTGCGAGCTGCTCCCCATGCTCGTCCTGTTGCCTGTTGCTGGTGTGGTGGCCGACCGCTTCCCACCGCAGCGGGTCGTGCTCACCGCGGACCTGATACGCGCCGCCGCACAACTCGCGATCGGCGCGGAACTGCTCGGCGGCAGAGTGCGGATCCCCGATCTGGCCGTGCTGTCGGCGATCACAGGTGGGGCCGTGGCTTTCGGGACACCAGCCGTCCGCACGCTGGTCGCCGCTGTAGTGGCCGGACCCGAGCGTCTTCGGATCAACGCGCAACTCGGGGCCGCGCAAGGGCTCGCTCAGATAGCGGCTCCCGCAGCCGCCGGCGGCCTGATGCTGCTTGTGGGGGCCGGGTGGTCCTCGCTGCTCACCGGGACGCTGTTCATCGCATCCGCCACCACTCTCGGCGGCCTGCGGCCAGACCGCCCCCTCCAGCGCGCCAAGCGAAGCGCCTTCTTGGGAGAACTACGCGAGGGGTGGGCCGAAACCCGCCGCCATCCCTGGTTCCTGGCCAACGTGCTCGGGCATGGCGTGTGGCACCTGACGGCGGGCTTCCTCCTCACCCTGGGTCCGATGATCGCCGTACGTCATCTGGGCGGAGACAGCGCCTGGGTTGTCATCGCAGAAGTCGGCGCGGTGGGGATGGTCGTCGGTATCTACGCCGCGTCCCGGCTGCCCATACGTCACCCCTTGGTCGGCGTCGCCGTGGGCGCTGCTGTCTTCGCGCTCCCGCTTACGGCGTTCGCCCTTCTCCCAGCGATCCCAATCGTCACGGCTGCCTACTTCGGCGGGATGTTCGGAGTCGGCTTTCTCAGCCCGCTGTGGGAAACCACCATGCAACGTCGCATCCCGCAAGAAGCTCTTGGGCGCGTCGGATCGTTCGACACACTGATCTCCTTCACCGCCCGACCGCTCGGTCTCGCCATCGCCGCCCCTGTCTCGGCGACCATCGGGACCACAACTCCACTGCTCCTGGGAGCGGCATTGGTGAGCGTTGCAAATCTCGCCATACTTCTGCTCCCCGCCGTGTGGGAGACGCCCAGCACATCGACCTCACCGGCCAAACGAACCGGCCAACAGGCTGCGACACGCGCCGCGTAGGCGAAGCTCGGCATTGGCTGTGGATCGATCATCGTTGACCATCCCACACATCGAAGCGACCCATCGGCTGCTGACGGCACTCGAGCCGGCTACTGCGCCATCGATGGTGACTGCGCGCAGCGGTCAGCCTGGTGCCCGGTCGGCAAGAGGCATGGGCGGCCCGCCCCGGTGTGGACGCCGGCAGCATGACCGTATGGGTGCCGGCGCGGGCCGACGCGGCCACCGCTCGCCCACGGAGGTTCCGAGCCGCGCGGTCGCCTGGTACCACTCGCCGGAGCCCCGCCGACGCGTCCGCGGTGTCGTACCGGCGCGCCTTCACGCGACCGCGTGCAGCGCCATCGAGGTGCACTGGCGTCGGCCGATCACCGCTCCGTCGGGGCGACTTCACGGCTACGATCGCGTGGCCCGCCGTCGTCGCGCCCGGAGAGGGACTCATGTTGCGCAGGCTGGTCGGCACGGTGGCCGGTTTGCTCGTGCTGTTCGTCGGCAGTCTCGCCTTCAACGCCGCCTCCGGGCAGAGTCGCTGGCCCGGGTGAGCATCCGGTCCTGTTCCAGCGGAGGTGTGCCGTCGTGCCACGGCAGGGCCTTGCCGAAGCGGACCAGTTCGCCGTACAGGGCGGGGTCGACGTGCTCGGCGAAGATCAGGTCGAGCACGGGCCGCGCGGCCTGGGCCGGGGTCTGGGCCTGGCTGTAGTCGCTGAACCAGGGACGCGAGGTGGCGGTGTCGACCATCCCGGGGCACACGGAGGCGATCAGCGTGCTGTCGATGAGGTCCTGGGCGCGGCGCTCGGCGGCGACCGCGCGGACGGCGGCGACCTGCGCCACCTTCGAGGGGACGTTCAGCCAGACGGGCCAGCCGGCCTCCTGGGCCGTCCCGTTGTGCAGGGCGCTGCGCCACGACTCGACGGCGTACTCGACCTGCTCCAGGCTCGCGCCGTCGAACAGGTGGTGCAGCCGGGGGGCGAGATGACCGAGGGTGCCCAAGCTGCTGGCCACGACGAGCAGCCGGCCGCCCGGGCGTAGCACCGGGCCGAAGGAGCGCAGGATCGCATGGGTGGCCCTGTTGGAGACGTCGATGAACTCATCGGCCCGCTCAGCCTGGGACTCCTCGGGCATCAGTCGGGCGACCGCGTTGGAGACGACGACGTCGACCCCACCGAACCGGGCCCGTACATCCCCGGCGAGACGGGCGATGGCGTCGGTGTCGGTGACGTCCAGGACCCGCCCCTCGACGCGCGCACGCGTGCCAGGCAGCTGGGTGACCTCGCGGGCCGCGTCCGTCACCCGCTGCGGGTTGCGGCCCGTGAGCAGGACCAGGTCGCCGGGGTTCATGCGGGGCGCCAGTCCTTCGACGAGGGCGCGGCCGAGTCCCTGGTTCGCCCCCGTGACAAGGGCGATGCGCGAAGCGTTCATGGAAGCCAGGCTAGAAACGCCGCATCCATGAGTCCAACGAGAGTCGGGCACAGCTGGTATGCGTAAACGTCATGGATTTCACGGATGTGTCGCTGACCGCCCTTCGCGTCTTCCGCACCGTGGCGGAGCAGGGAACCTTCACCGCCGCCGCGGCGTCGCTGGGCTACACCCAGTCGGCGGTGTCCCGGCAGATCGCCGCGATCGAACGGGCGGCGGGTACGGAACTTCTGGAGCGGCGCCGCGAGGGAGTACGGCTCACCGCAGCCGGCCGTATCGTCATGCGCCGCGCGACGATCGTGCTCGACGAGATCGAAGCGACCGCGCGCGAGCTGTCCGGCCTGCCCGGGCAGGCCGGGACGGTCCGCCTGGGATGGTTCCCCAGCGCCGGCGCCGTCCTGCTGCCCCGCGCCTTGGCCGCGCTGCGCCGGACGGACCCAGGCCTGCACGTGGTCGGCAGGGAGGGCAGCACCCCTGCGCTGGTGCGCGCCCTGCGGGCCGGCAGCCTGGATCTGGCCCTGCTCGCGTCGGCGCCGCCGTTCCGGCCGCCGGACACGGAGACGCCCCCGCTCGCACTGCAAACGCTCACCGAACGGGCCCTGTGTCTGGCGGTGCCCGCCACCCACCCGCTCGCCCGCGGCGACTTCGTCGACGTGACCGACCTGCGCGGGCAGCGCTGGATCGCGGGCTCCACCTCCGGCGAGGACCGACTGATGGGCGTGTGGCCGGGCCTGGACGAACGGCCCGAGATCGCCCACACCGCGCGTGACTGGCTGGCCAAGCTCCACCTCGTGGCGGCCGGCTTCGGACTGACCACCGTGCCCGCCACCCTCGCCCCGGCGGCGCCACCGGGCGTACGCATCCTCCCTGTCCGCGGCGGACCCCAAGAGCAGCGGCGACTGCTCCTGGCCCGTCTCCCCCACCCACCCGCAGAGTCCGTCGCCCGAGTGGCAGCCGCCCTTCGCGCCGCAGCCCTCCACGCCACCTCAGACGCCCCGCACTCGTGACGGAAAGGGAGGCGCCTCTTGATTAGGACAAGCGCAGGTTGTCCGGATTTCGGCGCGCAGGTGGACGTGCGCCGCCCCGTAACGATGAGAGCGCACCGACATAGTTGCGGAGACGGGTCGTGTCGGTGAACCGACTGTCGTCGATTCGGGGTGTTGGCAGGGGCGGCCGCTCGGGACCGCCCCTGCCTGCGTTGGATCAGGACGCTTCCGCGACCCGGTTGAAGAGGCGGCCGGCGAGGTCGACGCCTGTGATCGCGCCGTCGGCGTCGCGGGAGAAGTAGCCGCGCTGCCCCTTGAGGCCGCCTTCCGTGACGATGTACTCGCCGTCGCCGGGAAGGAATCCGATGTCTGCGGCCGGGTAGTCCGGGGGCATTTCCTCGTGCGATGCCTCGCGGATCTCCGGCTTGATCCCGACCGCCAGGGTGAGACGGGCGCCGTCGGTGGCGATGTCGAGGTTCATGGCGTCGATCTCGTAGCGTCCGACGACCTGCCGTGCTCGTCCTTCGTCGTACGGGAGTGGCTCCGGCGTCTTCTCGATGACGCCGAGGTAGTGCTCGAGTGCCCACCGCACGACGGACTGGTTGAAGGGGTAGCCGTCCGGGCCGGCGTTGGCCAGGGAGACCACCGCGAAGTTGCGCTCGGGCACGATGAGCAGCTCGGTGAACTGGCCGTTGCCCGAGCCGCCGTGGCCGATGCCGTGGAGGCCGTCCAGGTCGTGCAGGAACCAGCAGATGCCGAAGCCGTCGCCGAGCGTGCTGGCGCGCAGCTCGATCGTCTGCTCCCGCATGCGCTGCAGCTCCGCGGCGGGCAGCACACCCTCGCCGTCGCCGAGCTGGAACCGTGACCAGCGCAGCAGATCGCTCACCGAGGAGGCGAGGCCGCCGCCGGGGTTGTCGCCGCGCGCACCCTCCTTGAACGCTCCCCAGGGCCGGGCGGGGCGCAGTTCGCCGTCGTCGCCGCGGTTGTAGCCCACGGCGAACTTGCGGACCATCACCTCCGCCAGGCCGTACACGGTGTCCGCAAGGCCCACCGGTTCCAGGACGAGCGAGGCCATGGCCTTCTCAAAAGGCAGGCCCGTGACCTTCTCGATGATCCGCCCGGCCAGGTTGTATCCGGCCTGGCTGTACGAGGCGCGGGCCCCGGGCGGTGCGATCAGCGGCAGTTGGGGCAGCTTCGCCACCAGCCCGGCCAGGGAGCGGTCGCCCTCCCCGTCGTCGATCAGGTTCCAGTCCAGGCCCGCGGTGTGGTTGAGCAGGTTCAAGACGGTGATCTGGGCCGCGGCCCGCTCGTCGGCTAGCTCCAGCTCGGGCACGTAGCGCCGTACCGGCGCGTTCAGGTCCGCCTTCCCCTCGGCGACCAGGCGCATCAGCGCGGTCGCCGTGAAGGTCTTGGACACCGACGCCAGCGGAAACAGCGTCTTCTCATCGACCGGCAGCGGGTTGCTCAGGCTCGTCACGCCGTGCGAGGCATAGATCTCCTGGCCGTCCAGGAGCACCCCGACGGCGACGCCGGGAACGCCGAGCTCCCTGGCCTGGGCCTTCACGAACTCCGACAGCTTGTCCTGCAGCATTGCTCCCCCTCCGACACTTGAACTAAGTACGAGGGCAGCGTAGACCGCCGATTGAACAAAGTGCAAGACCGGCGTGAACTAAGTTCAAGTAAGGTGGTTGGCATGCCGCGAGACACACTGACCGCAGACCGGATCGTCCGTGCGGCCATCGAGTTGCTCGACGACGAGGGACTGGACGGCCTCAACATGCGGAGCCTGGCGAAACGGCTCGGCTCGGCAGCCACGGCCGTCTACTGGCACATCAAGACCAAGGACGACCTGGTTCGACTTGCCAGCGACGCCATCTGGCACGAGGTCGAGCTGCCCGATCTCGACGCCACCGACTGGCGCACGGCCGCCACCGCCCACGCCTCCGGTATGCACGCGATGCTCACCCGGCATCCCTGGCTCGTCCAGGCATTCGGCAGCCACCTCCTGCACGGACCCGGCCAGGCCCGGTACAACGACCTCGGCCTCGCCATCTACGAAAAGGCAGGCTTCGCCGCCGACGACGCGGACCGGGCGGCCGCCACCGTGTTCACCTTCGTCCTCGGCAGCGCGCTCGGCCCTGCCGCACAGGTCTCCCTGAACCGCCGGCTGAGCAAGAACGGCGCGGACGCCGAGCAACTGATGGCCGACGCCATGACACGCGCCACCAAGACCGCCCTGCAATTCCCGCGCCTACGCCAACGCCTCGACACCACAGCCGCCACACAGTACGCCGCAGCGCCCGACAACACCTTCGCGTTCGGCCTTCAGTCAGTCCTCGACGGCCTCCAAGCCCGCCTCACCGCCGACCGCGCCACCGGGCGCGAGTGACCCGCCCCCGAACCGCCCGCCCGACCAGCCCACAACCCCCTCCACCCTTCCGGCTTCACATCGACGCACGAGCAGGCCGAGATGCGGCACAGGGCTTGCAGATCTGCACCGTGTTGCTTTCCGTTCTGAGCTTCGTTGGTGGGGTATGGCGCATCCCGCACGAGGCTCGGCCCAACTCGCCGCGAAGTTCGCCCCGTTGCTCCGGCGTCTCGACCAGCGGCAGCGGCGGTTGCTGCTGGGAGCCGAGGCTCGGCTGCCGTGGCATGGCGGGGTCCGGGCCGTTGCGCGGGCGGCCGCGGTGAGTGAGACGACGGTCCGCAGGGGCGGGTTCGCAAGCGGGTCACTGAGTTCGACTCGGGGCTGCGGCCCGCGCCGCCGGCGCGGCGTTGGCGATCGTTGGATGGGGGCCGACCCGCAGCCGGTCGCGAGCCGCACCTGCGGACGCTGGTTGCGGCGGCGTTCTCCGCCTTTCTCAGGCGAGCAGGCGCGATGCCGGGATTTCACTTGCCGGCGGCAGGGATGAGGCCCGGGGCAAACCTGTAGGAGACCGCCTCCATCAGCGGCTTGCGCTTGGTGTTGTGGAAGGCCGCGATGCGCCACTTGCCGTCGTCCTGGCGGACCAAGGTGTAGGTCTGGATCTTGGTGAGCTTGCGTGGCGACTTGTTCTTGAAGGTGTCGCCGCGCCCGTTCACCACGGCCACGTCCGGTCCGTGGAAGCGGATGGCGAGGACCTCGTCCGCGAGCTTGGTGCCCTTGAGGAAGGTCGTGAACAGAGTGCGGTGACTCTCCACGATGTCCCGGCGCCCCTGGTAGAAGGTGCCGACGTAGGTGATGTAGGTGGCGTCTTCGGTGAACAGCTCGCCGTAGGCGTCGGCGTCGTGCCGCTCCCATGCGGCGACGAGTTCGTTCAGCACGGAGGTGACTGCGGCGACGTCACGGGTGGTTGTCGACATGACGGAGGACCCCTCTTCTGGCTAAACTGGAGCAGATTCTGAACGTAAGCAGTATCTGCATGCGTGCAGATAAATTTAGAGAGGACTTCCGGCGATGGCAACCCCCTTGGACAGCGGGGACGAGCATGTGATCTTCCGTCAGTACTTGGACGCGGTAGGCCTGCAGGGCCTGGCCAGCGCGGAAGCCGCTGGACTGCACACGTCGGAGTGGTACGCACTCAGCCTGATCACTCTGGAAGACGGCCTCACTTCGGGCGAACTCGCCACGAGGACCGGGCTTACCACCGGCGCCACCACGCGCCTGATCGACCGCCTTGAGCGGGCCGGGTACGCGCGCCGCACCGCGGACCCCAAAGACCGCAGACGTGTGATCGTGGAGCCGATCCCGAACGCGTTCGCCCGGATCGAGGAGGTCGTAGGCCCCGCCCGCCGGCACATCGCCGAGGTCCTCGCCCGCTACACCCCGGAGCAGCGCCATCTGCTCTTCGACTACTTCCAGCACGCCGCGCCCGCGTTCCGCGCGGCCACCGAGGAGATCCGCAAGGCGATGGCTCCGAGGCGCAGAAGGGCCGCCCAGGACCCGGACGGCGACTGAACCCGGCGGGCAGCGGGCGCGGCAACATCGCCGACCTTCGGGAATCTTCTTGCAGTCCTACGACGTCGAGGTGGATCCCGGCGCCTCGTGGTCAGTGACGCTGTGCCGTGCGGCCGGGTACGCCGACGTCGACCAGCTCTCGCCTCCACCCACGGACCAGGTGCCGGGGAGCGTCCCGGTGCTGCGCGGCGCGGACCGCCGCCTGGACCGCTGCCTGGAGAAGTCCCTCGCCGACCTCGAGCGCTTTCGCCTGACCGACCCGCAGTCGGGCAAGGGCCGCCCGGACCAGTTCCTTGTTCCTCAGGTACACCGGCCAGAGTGGCCAGGGCCTGTCCAACCAGGGCTGGAAGGACCATCACTCGGCGCGGGATCCGGTGCCGGTGCGCCGACGTGCCCTGGACGCCGCCACACTCCCCCCGCGGCCACGCGCAGGGGCTTTTATGGAATGGCGCTCATGCGCTCGGCTCGTTCCGCAGCGAGGACGCTTTCCAGTACGGCGGGAAATCGTCCCAGTGCCTCTTCTCGAAGGGTCACGTAGCAGCGCGTGCCCTCCATCCGTTGCCAAGTGAGTCCCGCTTCACGGAGCGTCTTCATGTGGTGACTGAACGTGGACTGGGCGACTCGAACGGTGAAGTCTGTGCGTACATGCTCTTTGCCGTCCGCGAGGACGCCCATGATGTGCAGGCGGACAGGGTCACCCAGAGCTGAGAGCACCGCGGCGAGGGTGACGTCTTCGAGGTCTGGGTGGCTTACTTCCTTGGGCATGGCCCACACCATACATCGATTATCGACGATATTCGATGTACCGTGCCTCTCGTGGACACCCGACTCTGCCGATGTTTGCCTGGCGGTCGTGTCCGGACGCCAGTCGTACGTAGAAGCGACGACGCGGGCGCCCAGTGGACGGACATCGGCGAGGGACTCAAGAGGAAGACTCCGTGATGGAACACCAGCACGCCCGCCCCCTTCATGACCGCGTCGTCATCGTCACCGGAGCCGGTACAGGGATCGGCCGGGCAACGGCGGTCGCGATGGCCGAGGCGGGGGCGCGCGTCCTCGGTGTCGGCCGACGCCAGGCTGCCCTTGAGGAAACCGCCGCCATGCACCCCGGCATCGCGACTCTGGCCACTGACGTGCGCTCGCAGCAGGCCCCTGAGCTGATCATCAGTACGGCGATCGACCGGTGGAAGCAGCTTGACGTGGTGGTGAACAACGCCGGCGCCACCGCACGTGTCTCGTTCGACGAGGTAACACGCTCGCGCATCACCGACCTGTTCGACCTCAACGTCATCGCACCCACCATGCTCGCCCAGGCAGCGTTGCCTCACCTGCGCCGCAGCAAGGGCTCGATCATCAACATCTCCAGCACCTACGGCCATCGCCCCCACCCGGGCGGTGCCCACTACGGGGCGACCAAGGCCGCCCTGGAACAGTTGACGCGTACCTGGGCGGTCGAGCTGGCCAAGGACGGGATCAGAGTGAATGCCATCGCCCCCGGTCCGACCGAGAGCGAGGCTCTGCACGTCAGCGGGCTCACGGAGGAGGAGGTGACGAAAGTCAAGAAGGAGCAGGCATCCCGGATCCCTCTGGGGAGGAGAGGAGAACCGGAGGAAGTGGCGTCCTGGATCGTCCGCTTCGCAGAACCCACCGCAACGTGGCTGACGGGCCAGGTCCTCACGATCGACGGAGGCCTCGAACTCATCTGAGTACGCCGTGATTTCCGCCGCCGCGGCGCTGTCGTGTTGTTGGACGGGTCGGTATCCGGCGGTGTGTCGGGGCGTAGTGGGCTCGCCGTGGCTCGGGCTCAGGCCCAGCTCCCACAGCACACCATGCCCCGACGCGCCGTCAGGCAGTCACGCACCCGGCATCGTGACGTGGGAGGGCCGGCCCGGCGTCTGCTCCGGACCGGCCCTCCCATGCACCGTCAGCCTGCGGCGGGGACGGGGTCGCGGGTCGGTGCGGGCGTCTCTTTCGGACCGGGCTCGGCTGCCACCGCAGAAGGAGCGGGGGCAGGGGCGTAGGGAATGTCGCCGCGCAGGACGGCCCTGGCGCGGTCCTCGTCGAGCTCGCCCTCCCAGCGGGCGACGGCCAGGGTGGCGACCCCGTTGCCGACCAGGCTGGTCAGGGCGCGGGCTTCGGACATGAACCGGTCGATGCCGAAGATCAGAGCGAGGGCGGCGACCGGGACGTGCGGCACGGCGCTGAGTGTGGCGGCCAGGGCGATGAAGCCGGAGCCGGTGACGCCTGCGGCGCCCTTGGAGGTGAGCAGCATGGCGGCGAGCATGGTCAGCTGCTGGGTGAGGCTGAGTTCGATGCCGAGGGCCTGGGCGAGGAAGACCGAGCCCATGGTCAGGTAGATGGCGGTGCCGTCGAGGTTGAAGGAGTACCCGGCGGGCAGCGTGATGCCTACGACCGGTTTCGAGGCGCCCGCGTGCTGGAGCTTGGCCATCATGCGCGGCAGGACGGGCTCGGTGGAGGAGGTGCCCAGGACGATCAGCAGCTCCTCCTTGATGTAGCGCAAGAAAGGCAGCAGTCGCAGTCCGTTCAGGCGCATCACGGTCCCGAGGACGACCAGGACGAAGAAGAGCGCGGTCAGCCAGAACGAGCCGACCAGCAGGGCCAGGTGGCGCAGGGTGCCCAGGCCGTAGTTGCCGATGGTGAAGGCCATTGAGCCGAACGCGCCCATGGGGGCCAGCCGCATGATCCAGCGGATGAGCGTGAACAGAACCGTGGAGAACTTCTCCACACCCCGGGCGATGCTCAGGCCGGCCTCTCCGGTGGCGTGCAGGCCGAAGCCGAACAGCACCGACACGAGCAGCACCGGAAGGATCTCGTTGCCGGTCAGGGCGCTGACCAGGGTGGCCGGGATGGTGGCGAGGAGGAACTCGGCGAAGCCCTCGTGGGCCGTGGTCGCCTCCGGCGGCAGGCCCTTGGTGGACAGGGTCGAGAGGTCGATGTGCAGGCCGCTGCCCGGCTTGACGGCGTTGACGACGACCAGGCCGATCACCATGGCCACGGTGGTCAGCACCTCGAAGTAGACCAGAGCCTTCAGGCTCACGCGGCCGACCGCGCGGGCGTTGCCCATGGAGGAGATGCCGTGGACGACCGTGCAGAAGATGATCGGTGCGATGAACATCTTCACCAGCCCGATGAAGCCGTCGCCGAGCGGCTTGAGGTCAGCGCCGGCGGACGGCCACAGCCCGCCCACAGCGGCGCCGAGGAGGACGGCGATCAGGCACTGGATGTACAGATGGGACAGCATCCGGCGGATGCGGCCCGGTGGTGCGGTGACGGTACCCGGGGCGGCGTCGTTGCGGCTCATGCGGGGCGTCCTTCCAGGACGGGAACGAGGAGTTCGGCTCGGGCGATACGCCGGGCGGCGCGGTGCAGCAGCACCGTGGGGGACGCGCTGTCCGGTGCGGGGACGGCTTGGGTGGTGACCACGCCGGCGGGGGTGCCCAGGCGCAGCGTGCCGTCGGCGGTCTGCCGGGCGACGCGGTGGGCGAGGGTGCCAGGGGTGGCGGCGGCCGTGGCCAGGGCCACGGCGGAGGTCAGGCCGATCGCCGGGTGCGGGGCGTGCATGGAGACCATGCGCACGGCCAGGTCGTACTCGTCCTGGTTGACGAGCATGCCCTGCGTGGTGCGATAGGGGGCGGGGCGGGCCACGATGCCCGCTTTCGGCACCGCGTGGCTGACCGGATCGCTCTCGCGGGCCAGGCCCATGGCCAGCGCTGCCTGGCGGCGCAGCAGTGTCAGCGCGGGCACTGCGGTGGCGAATGCGGTGAGGGATTCCGTGCCGTCGAGGCCGAAGGCCTTGGCCTCGAACAGCGCGGCCGGCGCGCCGGCGTCCACCAGGGATGCCTCGACTGGACCGTCCGGGCCCGTCAACTCGTCCAGTGCCCGGCCGGTCGGCAGAGCGCGGCCGGTCGTCGAGCCCGCCGGGTCCTGAAACCCGAGCAGGATCGGCACGCCGGGCGCCGAGGTGCCCGGCACCACGGCCGTGCCCTCCTCCGGGGCCACGCGCGCGGGGGTGGGGATCGTGCCGGTGAGGCGGGCCCCGGTGTTGACGTTGAGCATGCGGACGGTGGTGGTGTCCGACGCGATCGGCACGAGATCGTGGTGGACGGCGTACAGGGCCACGGCGGTGGCGCAGTTGCCGCAGTTGCTGGCCCACTCCACTCGCTCGTCGCCGATGCCTACCTGCGCGAACGCGTACTCGACATCGACGCCGGGTTGGGTCGACGCCTGTACGACAGCGGCCTTGGAGGTGGTGGATGAGGCGCCGCCCACGCCGTCGATCTGGCGAGGGTCGGCGGCGTTGAAGGCGGCGAGCAGCAGGGCATCGACGTCCACGCCCGTGGCCGCCACGTCACGGTGTTCGAAGATCCAGCACTTGCTGGTTCCTCCGCGGATCATCTCGCCCTGCAGGCGCAGCACAACCGACTCCTCACAGACGTGGAAAGGGAAGTCCACCGACGGTCTCGCCGTGCGTGGTGACCTCCACGGTGGGTTACGGCAGCGTGAAGTACAATCTCGGAAATCTGCATGGCTATTAAGGTGAAGTGAATGCTTGAGGTGGCGGCATGCTCGACGTCCGGCGCATCCTGCTGTTCACGGAGGTCGCCCGGCGCGGCTCGGTGACCGCGACAGCCCGCGCCCTCAACTACACCCCATCAGCGGTATCGCAGCAGATCAGCCGCCTTGAAGCGGAGGCAGGCCAGCCTCTGCTGGAACGCCACGCCCGGGGCGTCACCCTCACCGACGCCGGACGGGCGCTGGCCGAACGAGGGCAACGGATCGAACGCGAACTGCGGGCCGCGGAAAACGAACTCGCCGACTACGCCGGCCTGCGCGCGGGCACACTGCGCATCGGCACCTTCCCCACCGTCGGCTCCTCGCTCCTCCCGCAGGCCGTGATCGCCTTCCGGGACGCCCACCCCGACGTACGGCTGACCGTCCGCAGCGCCCGCATCGCCGGGCTCTGGACGATGCTGGAGAACCGGGAGATCGAGATGTCGCTGATGTGGGACTACGACTGGAGCCGAATCGACCGGGAGGACATCGTCGTCACCCCACTCCTCGATGACCCGCCGGCCCTTCTCGTCAACGACCACCATCCACTCGCCGGCCGCGACGTCGCCTCACTCGACGACTTCGCACACGACCCCTGGATCACCCGCGCCGACCATCACCCGGTGGCCGAAGCCCTCGTCCGCGGCTGTCGCGCGGCCGGCTTCGAGCCCCACATCGCCTACGAGGCCCACGACTACCAGGAAGCCCAGGCCATGGTCGCCGCCGGCATCGGCGTCGCCCTCGCCCCCACCCTGGCCCTGGAGGGCATCCGACCCGGCGTCAACGTCCTGCCCCTCCAGCCGCCGGCCCCCATCCGCCGCATCCTCCTGGTTCGCATGGCCGACCACTCGCTCACCCCTGCCGCACTCACCTTCGCCGGACTTCTCCGCGACACCGCCGCGGCCCGAACACCCTGACACCGACGCCGAACCACACCCACCGGTCGTGTCGCCGTCGCGCTCACCGACGAGAATCCAGGCCCCGCACTTCGGTGTTGGACTTGGACGACAGGCGGCGGCAACAGCCCTGGCCATACGTTGGATTCGTGATCCGCAAGGAGCACAGGACCCGAGTTGAACGCGTGGCCGGCGTCGGCTCCGGCAGTGACAGGCCGAAGGCATGGTCGACGTCTTCCACTGCGGGTGATGGCAGTGGGCGGTCCGCCTGGTCAGCGGATCCGGGGCAGCGACTTCTCGGGGTGCGCGGCCTGCAGTACCTGACGGCGAACTTGGTGGCCCATCTGAAGACGATCCCGGCGGTGGGTGAGCGTCGTTGAGTTACTCGCTGACGCGAACGTTCGCTGCGGGACGCGCGTCACCGCTGTCCGCGCCCAGGCCCGCGAGCAAACGCAGCCCGTCCTCGGCGGGGCTGCCGGGAGCCGCGGACAGCACCAGCAGCTCCCTGCCTGATTCATCCGGTAGTGCGAAGTTCTCCTGGTGCAGTTCCAGCAGTCCGACCAGCGGGTGCCGGTACGCCTTGCGTCCATGTGTGCGGGCGCGCACGTCCGCGCGGGCCCAGAGGCGGCGGAAGCGCTCGCTGCCCATCGCCAGCTCGCCGATGAGCGAGGCCAGTCGAGGGTCCTCGGGGTATTTGCCGGCGGCCAGCCGCAGGTGCCCGACCGCGTCGAGAGTGCATGTCTCCCAGTCGGCGTAAAGACCGCGCTCGGCCTCCTCGAGGAAGAGATGCCGGGCGGTGTTCAGGCCCGGCATCGGCCGGCCGTAGAGGAGCCCGGCGAGGCGGTTCCCGGCGAGCACGTCCAGGCGGTGGTCCATGATCATCGCGGGTGCGTCGGCGACCAGGTCCAGGACGCGCAGCAGTTCCGGCCGGACCCGCCCGCCCGGCGCCTTCGCGCGGCGGCGGCGCTGCCGGGCGAGCCGGTAGAGGTGCCCGCGTTCGGTCTCGTCGAGGCCGAGGACGCGGGCGAGCGCGTCGAGGACCTGCTCGGAGGGCTGGGTCGCGCGGCCCTGCTCCAGGCGTACGTAGTAGTCGACGCTGACTCCGGACAGATGCGCGACCTCTTCGCGGCGCAGCCCTTCGACCCGGCGGCGGCTGTCGGTGGTGATGCCGACGACCGCCGGGTCGACCCGGGAACGCCGGGTCCGGAGGAAGCTCGCCAGATCGTCCACGACCCCAGTATGGCTTCGACGGGGCCCGTGAAGGTGGTCCTGTCGCTACCAGGAAGTCCCGTCCGACGGAAGAGGAGCCCCTGAACGCCGTGCGCCGCGGCGCCCAGGATCGAAGGCACCCGATCCGAAGGAGTTCTCATGAAGACGCTGATCGTCTACGCCCACCCGGAGCCGAAGTCGCTCAACGGCTCGCTGAAGGACCTCGCGGTGTCCACATTGGAGACCGCCGGGCACGAGGTACGGGTGAGCGATCTGTACGCGATGAACTGGAAGGCGGTCGTGGACGCCGAGGACTACGGCCCCAACGCCTCAAGTCCGCTGAAGGTCGCCCTGGACTCCGGCCGGGCCTTCGACGCAGGGACGCTCACTCCGGACGTCCTCGCCGAGCAGGAGAAGCTGCTGTGGGCCGACACGATCATCTTCCAGTTCCCGCTGTGGTGGTACACCATGCCCGCGATCCTCAAAGGCTGGGTGGACCGGGTGTTCACCTACCACTTCGCGTACGGCGTCGGCGAGCACAGCGACACCAAGTACGGCGAGCGCTTCGGTGAAGGCACCCTCGCGGGCAGGAAGGCTCTGCTGTCAGTGACCGTCGGCGGCCCGGAGCCGCATTACGCCGCCCGCGGGATCAACGGCCCCATCGACGATCTGCTGTTCCCGATCCACCACGGCATCCTCTACTACCCGGGCATCGAGGTGCTGCCGCCGTTCGTGCTGTACGGCACCGACCGGATGACCGAGGAGGAGTACCCGGACGTCGCCAAGGCCTGGCAGCAGCGCCTGCTCACCCTGGAGTCGACCGAGCCGATCGCGTTCCGGCGGCAGAACTTCGGTGACTATGAGATTCCCTCACTGCAGCTGAAGGAGGGACTGGAACCGGCGGGCCGCACGGGTTTCGCACTGCACGTGCGCGGCTGACCGCCGACGACGGACAGGACGAGCTGACGACCGGCGCCGTGGTCGATCGCCCTCCTGGTCGACTGCCGTCAGGACCAGGCAGACCTGCGGCTGCGCGGTTCGTGCCGGGCTGCGGTGCGGCCATGACGACCGGTCGACCACTGTGGCCGGACCAGACTTGGAGTAACGGTCGGCCCACCGCTTGGCGGTGGGCCAGGACACTCGATGGCGCTGTACGACGACGCTTACCGGCAGGACGGCCAAGTAGTGCTGGTGGCCCACAGCCTGGGCTGCTGGGCGGCGTCCACGTGGTTGAACAAGAACCCCTCAAGCCCGACAGGCGGCGCATTCCTGGCCGCGCCGCCCGACCCGCACGGGCCGGCCTTCCCCCGCCAGGCTGTTGCGACGTTCATCGAGGAGTCGGCACAACCGTTGCCGTGCCCGGCCCTGGTGGTGGGCAGCGCCAACGACCCTTACTGCACCCCTGAGGCAGCCGCCGACTTCGCGTCGCGGTGGGAGGCGCGATGGCACCTGGCGGGCGAGTGCGGACACATCAACTCGGCCAGCGGCCTGGGCTCGTGGCAGCACGGCCGTGAACTCCTGGGCTCGCTGATCCAGCAGTGATCAACCACCGTTCACTGCCCACGTGGGTACCAGCGCCGTCAGGGCGGGTCAAAAAGACAGGCCTTATACCGCTGAGCCTTCGGCGCTCGGGGTGCGGGTGAGCTGGTCGGCGACGCGAGCGATCATTTGGCTCTCTTCGCCGTCGCGGGCGGTCGTCGGGTTGTACGCGAGTACGAAGCGGCGCTGCTGGTCACGAGTGGAGAATGCGGCGGTCTTGTAGCCGTACGTCTCGCCGGTCTTGCCCCAGAGCGTGATGCCGTTGACGGTGGCCTGCTGCAGGCCGGTGCTGTAGCGGGCCGGAGAGCCGTCCGGCATCCGCACGTCGTCCGGGGGCAGGGTGAACATCAGCTGAAGCAGCTCAGGCGGGAGCAACTCGCCGGAGAACAGTGCGGCGAGCATCCGGTCGAGGTCGCCCGTGGTGGAGATCATGTCGCCCTCGCCCCGGCTGGACGACTGGTCGTACATGGTGATGTCCCGCAGACTGCCATCGGCCATCGCCAGATAGCCGTGCACGTGCCGGCCGTGGATGCGCGGGTCGTCGCCCGGCACGACGGTGCGCGCCAGACCCAGCGGACGCAGTATGCGGGCAGCGACGGCCTCCCCGTACGGGCGGCCGGTCGCCTTCTCGATGATCAGTGCTGCCAGTGCGTAGTTGACGCCGCGGTACTCCTGCCGGGTGCCCGGGGCGAACTTCAGCGGTCCGTGCGTCGCCGTCGCCACCCACTCCTGCGGCGTCCAGTGATCGAAGCGGTGGCGGAACACCTCCTCCGCGGTTTCCGGGTCCGGGATGCCGACGTGGTCGGGCAGTCCGCTGGTGTGGTTCAGCAGATGCGCCACGGTGACAGCCGCGAACCGGGTCGGCAACACGCCCGGCAGGATGCGCCGCACCGGCGCATCCAGGCTGACCCGTCGCTCCGCCGCCAACTGCAGGACCACCGTGGCGACGAAGACCTTGGTGATGCTGCCGATCCGGACCTTGTCATGTGCCGTCACTGGACACTGCGTTCGAATGTCGGCCACCCCCGAGGTGCCGCGCCAGTAGCCGGCCGTGCCGCCGACGCGCAGCTGGGCCGCAGTCGACGGCGGGTGCTCCAGGTCGTCGATCGCCGTCTGCAGGGCGGTGGGGTCCAGCGGCGGGAGCGGTGCGGGTAAGGCGAGGGCGCGGGGCGCGGGCAGCACCGCGCCGGTGGCCACCGCGGCCGTCCCCGACAGGGCGGCGCCCACAAAGAACCTGCGTGACATACGCGTTGCGGTCATGTCCCCCACCCTGTCGGCGGGCACGTCCCGCGCGCATCAGGGTTCGCCCCGGAGTGATCCCCCATCACACCCATGACCCGTCCCGCCTACGGATGACCTTGGCGGCATTCGGCCACCCATGAGGCGCCAGCGGACGCGCGTGTCTAGGCTGGCGCGGTGACTGATGAGCAGGGGCGGGTGCAGCCGTCGGGAGTGTGGGCCACGGCGGTGGGGGTGGCCAGGGTGCGGGCGCTGGAGACCGAGCGGGAGAACGCGCTGTTCCGCGACCCACTGGCACAGGCCTTCGCCGCCGCCGGCGGCCTGTGGCCCTCCTCGCCGCCGCTGCCCGATGACGAGGCCGCGCGACGCCGCCGGCTGGCCGTGTCGTTCTCCATCGTCATCAGGACGAAGTTCCTCGACGACCTGTTGCAGCAGGCCTCCGCGTCCGGGGTCCGGCAGGTCGTGCTGCTCGGCGCCGGCATGGACAGCCGAGCCTTCCGGATGGACTGGCCCGAGGGCACCCGGCTGTTCGAGGTCGACACCGCCGCGCCACTGGACTTCAAGGCTTCGGTGCTGCACCAGGAGCGGGCCGTCGCACGCTGCGAGCGGATCACCGTCGCGGTGGATCTGCGTGAGGACTGGCCAGGCGCGCTGGCCGCCGCAGGGCACGACGCGGCGGTGCCGACCGTGTGGATCGCCGAAGGACTGCTGATCTATCTGCCCGAGGACGCGGTGGAGTTGCTGCTGGCCCGGATCAGCGCGCAGTCGGCGGTGGGCAGTCGGATGGGGCTGACATTGGGCTCGCGCGGCGTGATCGAACGCTTCGGCGCGGATGCCGCGCCGGGATCGGCGGCGTCCATGTGGGTCTCGGAGATGCCCGACGACCCGGTGGGCTGGCTGGCCGGTCACGGCTGGGAGGCCAGCTGCCACACCCTGCGCGAGCGCGCTGCCGCCTACGGCCGCCCGATCAGCACCCCGCCGCAAGGCGAGGAGCGGCCCGGCGGACTGATCTCGGCGGTCCGCCGGTAGAGCGCCTCCCGGTTCCCTGCGGCTATTCCTTCAGGGGCGGAAGGTACGGCGGTGCGCTACCGGGGCGGACGGTGGGCGCGGCGCACCGATGCCGCGCCCACTCTGGAGTGGACCTTTCCGGAGCCGGTGGGACGCCGGTCCGTGATCGCGGAGTTCACCATGGCGGACGTCGTGACCGTTCCCCAGCATCTGGCCATCCCCGACGTGACCACCTACATGAACACCGAGGCGGCCCGCGACGTCGCCGCCCCTGACACACCCGTCCCGATCGCCGCCGACAAGAACGGACGCTCCGACCAGACCTTCCTCGTCGATGTCGTCGTCCGCTCAGGTGGCTCCGAACGCCGGGCCACAGCCAGCGGCCAGGACATCTACGCCATCACCGCGCTCCTCGTCGTCGAAGCCCTCGACCGCGTCCTCACCGGCCGGGCCAAGGCCGTCGGCGTCACCTCTGCCGGCGAGATCTTCGACGCCCCTGACTTCCTGCGCGCGCTCGCCCCCCGTATCACGTTCGCCCTGCACCCCCACGAGCAGATCACCTGACCCGAGTTATCCGCCCAGTCGTCGGGCGCGTGCCCTTGGCGAACCGTGACAACAGAAGATGGAACCATGACAGGGGAAGCGAGCGAGGTCGTTCTGAGCAAGCAGGACCTTCGTGAGGTCACCGCGTTCGCCGCGGCATGCGCGGAGGTGGTGCTGGAGATATTCGAGGCCGATCAGCCGGACGACTCGCGGCCTCGAGACGCCATCGGTGCCGCGTGGGAGTTCGCCCGGGGTGGTGAGCGCGGGAAATCTCTGCGCGACACAGCGTCGGCGGCCCTCAAGGCAGCCAAGAGCGCGGGCACTGCGGCTGCCCGCGAGGCGGCGTGGGCAGCGATGTCTGCGGCAGGCTCCGCCTATCTGCATCCGCTGGCCAAGGCCACCCAGGTCAAGCACATTCTCGGAGCGGGCGCTTACGCAGCCAGAGCGGCCGAACTCCTCGCCGGCGACGATCGGAGCGTTGGTGTCGAACACCTCGAGCAGACGGTACATCGTGCAACACCGGTGGTCATTGACGTGCTCAAACGCTTCCCGGCCGCGCCGGGTGGCGGCGGACGGGTCGGTGAGTTGATCCGCATGCTGGACGCCGACCTTCGTTTACTCACCGTCACTGAGTGACTTTCGGCGTCCAGTTGGCGCGGCTCCCGACGAGGGTTGTCGGGCATTCACTGACAGAACCGGTGGCCATGTCCGCTTGTGCGAGCCGGGCAGCTCGCACAAGCTGCCCGGCTGATTGCATCATCACCCACGGCGGTGGAGGCTTCGCAGCCCGTATCACCGCCGGTGGCGCCGTCGAGGTCAGCTGCCGACGGGGTACCGGCTGGTGATCGCGACGCGGTTGAAGGCGTTCATCACGGTGGCCAGCCAGGCGACTGCCGAGACCTGCTCTGCGGTGAGTACGGCCGCTGCGGCGTCGAAGTCCTCGTCGCTGACGTGTCCGTCCGGCACGCGTGTGATCGCCTCGGTCAGGCGGAGGGCGGCGCAGTCGGTGTCGGAGAAGTAGCCGGTCTCCTCCCATCCGGGCAGCACCGCGATCCGGTCGGGGTTTTCGCCCTTCTTGAGGGCGTCGCGGGTGTGCATGCGCAGGCAGAACGCGCAGCCGTTGATCTGGGAGGTGCGGATCCTCAGCAGCTCGACCAGAAGCGGGTCGAGGCCCGCTGCCGCGGCGGCCTTGTCCACCTCCGACGACAGGGCGATGAGGGTCTTGTAGGCGGCCGGGTGCTGCTCGCCGATGTTGACGCGCTGAGGGTCGGTCATGGTTCTGTGCTTCCTTCGTGTGGCCTGCGCCGCGCCCTTCGGGCACGTCTTGGTGGTGGGTGGGGCGTGGTCCGGCAGGGGCGGAGCTCGGGAAGAGTGTTGCCCCCCGCTGTGTGCCCCGGGCTACGACTTCGGGTCTTCGACCTTGAGCTTGGCTCCGGTGTCCGCGACGAAGACGACCAGGAGCTTGGCCGGCTTGGTCCGGCTGACGTTCTCGGTGAGGACATGGTGGGCGCCCGGCTGCTCGACCCAGTTCTCGCCCTGGTGGTAGGTGGTCACGGGCTTGTCGTCGAGCTTGCTGCGCACGGTGCCTTCGAGGACGTAGGCGTAGACGAACGCCTGGCCGTGCCGGTGCGGCAGCGCGCTTGCGCGGGGCGGGAAGGCGACGATCGCTGAGGTGAACGTCTTTCCCTTCAGATTCGGAAGGGGCTGCTGGAGCAGCGGTGTGAAGGTTTCGGAGGGGGCCGTCGATGCCGCGACCGTCATCTGCGCCTTGGCGTGGGCGGGCTGGTCGGAGGCCGAGCAGGCCGTGGCCGCAGTAAGCGTGGCAGCAGCCAGGAGGCCGGCGGCGATTCGCGTTCGGATCACAATGGGTCTCCTGATTCAGTCTTCCGCGACGCGGATGATCGTCTTGCCTGGGGTGCGCATGCCGGGGGCGAACGCGGCGGGTGCCTCGGCGAGCGGCCGAACAGCACCGACGAACGGCTTGAGCCGGCCGTCCCTGAGCCGCGTGGCGAGATCGGCGAGCCGGGCGCGGTCGGGTTCGACGACGAAGAAGACCGCCCGCCCGTCCTTGGGCTGGATCCTGGGCGGCATGACGATGCTGACCAGCGTGCCACCGGCCCGGACCAGGGCAGCTGAGCGGTCGAGGATGTCACCGCCGATCACGTCGAACACGACGTCGGCCTCGCCGGCGTCCTCGAGCTTCTCGGTCTGCAGGTCGATGAAGGTGTCCACGCCGAGGGCGAGTGCCCTGTCCCGGTCGGAGGCCCGGCCGGTGCCGATGACGCGGGCGCCGGCCTCGCGGGCGAGCTGTACCGCGATCGAGCCGACGCCGCCCGCGGCGCCATGGATCAGGACGGTCTGGCCTGTGGTGAGGTGGCCGTGGTCGAACAGGCCCTGCCAGGCGGTCAGCCCGGAGATCGGCAGCGCGGCGGCCACGGTGTGATCGATGTCCGCCGGCAGCGGGGCGAGGTTGCGGGCCTCCACCGCGATGTACTCGGCGAGGGTGCCGTTGCGGGTCCAGTCGGCCAGGCCGAACACCCGCTGTCCGACGCTGAGGCCGGTGGTGCCGAACCCCAGCTCTGCGACGACGCCCGACAGCTCGTGCCCGGGCACGCTCGGCGTCCGGTCGCGGCCGGCGCGATCGGTCCACGTGGCGGGCCAGTCCAGCTCGCCACGGGTGAAGCCGGCGGCGTGCACCCGCACGATGACGTCGTTCTCGGCCGCATGGGGATGGGGCATGTCCGTCAGGGACATCCCGGCAAGACCGGCGTTGCGGTCTCGCACAGTGATGGCTTGCATACAGGTCCTTACTGGGGAGGGGCGACCCGAGCGCACAGCCTGCTCGCGCGAGTGCTCATGGCGGCTGCGAGTGGATGTATGCCGCTCTGCATGATCGATCTCACGTGCTGCCGAGTATTCCTTCGTCGCCCGTTCTGCGTTCTCATCAGGGAGACGAGGTAGCCCCTCCGGGTGTGACAGCTCAGACGCGCACGAGTTTGTCGGGGTTTATGACCCTGCGGTACGCGGCGATCAGACCGTTTGTGATCTGGACCGTGTCGACGGAGTAGACCCGGCCTTCCCGGTGGAACACGAGGGCCAGCTCACCGCCGACCTCGGCGAAGTCGATGCGGTCGGGACGCCACTGGCGCCCCGTACGCACCATGACCTCGGCGACGCGCTCGCCGCCGTGGATGAGCTTGCGCGCCGCGGAGACCTTGCCGCCGCCGTCGGTGACGTAGACGGCGTCCGGGTGCAGGAGCCTGACCAGGCCGGCCAGGTCCCCGGCCTCGTAGGCGGCGCGGAAGACCGCGAGGACGCGTTCGCGCTCCGCCTTCGACGCCTGCGGCGTGGACTGCTTCGCTTTGGCCACCCGCCGTCGTGCCCGCGAGGCGAGCTGCCGGGCACCCGGCCCGGAGACATCCAGCACTTCGGCGATCCGGCCGAACTCAAGACCGAAGACATCGTGCAGGACGAAGGCCACCCGCTCGGGCGGGCTCAGCTCTTCCATGATCAGGAGCATCGCCGAACTGACCGACTCGTCGACAAGTACCGGCTGCGACGCGTCCGGCCCCGTCAGCAGCGGCTCCGGCAACCACGGGCCGACGTAGGTCTCCCGGCGGACACGGGCACTCTTGAGAATGTCGTACGACCGTCGCGCGGCCACCGTCACCAGCCAGGCCCGCAGATCACCGATGTCCCGCAGATCCGCTCCGGCCGCCCGCAGCCACACGTCCTGGGTCACATCCTCGGCATCGGCCACACTCCCCAGCAGCCGATAGGCCACACCGAAAACCGCGGGCCGGTGCCTCTCCCATTCGGCTCCGAGCGGGTCCTCCTGCTCAGACCGGTCGGGCCCGTACCCGTCACCCATACGGATCGCAACCTCCTCCAGTTCGGTGAGCCAGCGTAGATATTCGGACTCGGGAAGCCCGCCTGACACGGCAGCCGTAGGTCGCGATCAAGCTGCTTCGGGGATGGTGCCGGCGCACGGGGGCGTTTCACGGTGGAGCCGCCATCCACACCATCCCTGGGGCGGCCCTACCTCGAATCCCACTCGTTGCGGCCCGCTCAGCAGCGGGTCCGTTCACTGTGAGTCTCGCTCTCCCAGCCCGTGCGCACCGGCTCGCCGGTGGGCCTGTGAGCGCGCGATCGTCCGGCGTCGACGCGAGCCGAAACGCTCGCGGGGCGAGCGTCTCAGGGATCGTGAGGATGACCGCGGCCAGAACGACGAAGGTCAGCGTGAGGACGGGAAAGACATAGGCATCCGGACGCGAGGTCGACTGAACCAGCAACCCCACGACTCCCGCACCGGTGGCCATGCCGATACTCGTGCCCACCGCTGTCATCGTTGGCCCCAGGTGCGGACGTCGCTCGGGTGAGAGCTCGACCAATCCGGCGGCGAGACCGCCCGTGGCCGTCCCCGTGGCGATGCCCTGCACCACCCGGGCGATCAGGAGGGAGACGACGCCGTCGGCCGTCCAGAAGATCGCCGTGCTGGCCGCCGCCACCAAAAGGGCGACGGCCAGCACGGGGCGGCGCCCCAGGTGGTCACTCAGCGATCCGACCGTCAGCAACGCGCCGAGCAGACCGACGACGTACACCGCGAAGACCACCGTCAGCATCGTGACCGACAGACCCCAGCGCTCCCGGTACAGCGGGTAGATCGGTGACGGGTGCGCTCGCCGTGGCCATCATCACCACATTGGCGCAGACCAGCACGGCGAAGTACGCACCTCGCCCGAGACGACTCCCGTCGCGAGGGCGGCTCACACGTTTCATCACGTTGTCTTTTGTGACGCCCTGATCAGCTCGGCCAGGGAGCGCCCAGCATGCGCTCGACCGTTGTCGTGCGACGGAAGCCGGGAACGAAGTGCTCCAGCACATCCGAGTTCACGGTCCCGTTCGTGGTCTCCGGGCGGTGCTTGAGTCCGTCGACGTAGGTCTGCAAGAACTCCTTCTTGAAGTCGCCCCGCGGGTGGACGGCGGTGATCTCGTCCACCTGGCTGCGATCCAGCTCGTCCAGGCCGAAGCCGAGCACGTCGGTCAGAACCCCGAAATTCGTGACCGCGATCTCCGGGCCCATCCGCCCGGGAATTCCCGGGGTCGTGTGCAGCGCGATCGCCGTCCACACCACGTCGGCGGCCGTGGCCGGGAAACCGCGGTCGAGCATGAACTTGCGTGCGTGGTCGGCTCCATCGACCTCGAAGCGCTGCTCCACGTCGGAAAACGGCGTCAAGAGGCCGGTGTCATGAAACATGGCGGAGAGGTAGAGAAGCTCCGGGTCGGGCTCCAGGCCGAGCCTGCGAGCATGAATGACGCCGAAGACGAAAACCCGCCGGGAGTGATGGTAGATGAGGGGGCTGGTCATCTCCTGCATGAGGCGGGTGGCTTCGACGACCGCCGCTGTTTCAGGAATCTCCACCCCCGCGATGATCTCGCTCATGACCTCTGTGCCTTCCGATGTCAGTGTGCCTCAAATGGACGGTGCGTCCGTCTTCCACACTGCAACCAACCGGCGTCCGGCGCCGCCTCGGTCCGGCCATGAGTCACCCGGATCCGGACAGGCGGGGAGCGGGGGCTGCGCAGTAGCGCACCACGGCGCCACACGACCGCCTCCCCGGAGTACAGGAGCCTGACCGAGTCCGAACGGAAATTGATCCCTCTCGTCGTGGACGGCCTGACCAACCGGGCCATCGCCGACCGGCCGTATGTGCCCGTGCACACCGTCAACACGCACATGAGGCACATCTTCGCCAAGCTCGGTATCAACACGCGTGTCGAACTGACCCACCCGGCGATCGAACCGGGTGATCTCGCCGACGGGACGGACTGACCAGTACGCCCGACCGGTTGCCGTGGACGGCGGCCTGCTGAGCAGCCGCGGCCAGACAGCACCCGGTGCGGCAGTCGCTGTCGTTCCTCGGCGAGCCGCTCGACGGGCTTCCCTCACGTCGCTCGGTGGATGCGGCAGTCGACCGCGTCGCAGAACGCCCGGCAGGCCGCCTCCCGCTCGCGGAAGCTTTTGCAGTGCTCGCTGAATCGTGGCTGTCTGCGCGGCGTTACCGGCGCTCGTGGCCGCCGCGCCGGGTGCAGCGGCGGTCCCTTGCAGGGTGCGGACGGGAGCCGGCTGCCCCTGGGCCCCAGGGCTTCCGGGCTGCCTTTGGACCCCAGCCGGCTCCCAGGTCTCATTCCACACCGGTACGCGGAACGACGGCCAGGCCCGATCGGACAGATGTCCCTCGTTTCCGGACGTGTCGGCAACCGCCGGCCTCGCTTGGGGCGCGGAACTCGGCAGGACCCCGGCCAAGTTCGTCGAAACACGTGCGACTGGATCACAGACCCGCGCAGCCCCCAGTGTCGTCCAGTTTTCCAACGCCGCTGGTCTTGATCGGCGATCGTCTCAGTCTCTTACCCCCCCCGGGCGAAGCTCGGCCCGCGACCACAACGGAACCGGCGGTGAGCCGTCGACTTCAACGTCCCCGAACAGGCCCCGCCTGCGCGCGGCGAGCCGTGCCGAAGCGGCGCTGATAGGCAGTGGGACTGATGGACAACTCCCGTGCGAAGACGCGGCGCAGACTCTCGTAGCTCGGGAATCCCGCCAGGGCGGCCGCCTGGGTCGCGGAATGCCCCTGATCGAGGTATGCCTTGGCGAGGTCGAACCGGATCGACTCGACGTACCGGGACGGCGTGGTGGACAGCTCCTCGCGGAACAGCCGCGTGAGATGGCGGGGGCTGACATTGAGATGCTTGGCGAGTTCACCGAGGGAGTGATTGCCCGCAGGATCCGCCTGGACCAGGTCGATGACTCTGCGCAGCGCGGGAGATCTGGGCGGCGGGGCCTGCAGCGGAGCGGAGAACTGCGACTGACCGCCAGCGCGTTGCAGGTAGACCACCAGGGCCCGGGCCACGTCCCGGCTGAGTTCTGGCCCATGGTCCTCCTCCACGAGGGCCAGCGCCAGGTCGATGCCGGCGGTGACGCCCGCCGACGTGTATGTGGTGCCGTCGCGTACGTAGATGGCGTCGGGCTCGACACGGGTCTTCGGGCACCGCGAGGCGAGTTCGCCGGCGACCTTCCAGTGAGTGGTCGCCCGCTTTCCGTCCAGCAGGCCGGTGGCAGCCAGGACGAACGCCCCGGAGCAGACGGAGGCGACACGGCCGGAGCGGGCTGCCAGGTCCCTCGCCGCCTCGACCAGATCACGCGTGACAGGTGTCCTGGGATAGATGTCGCCGCCCGGCACCATGAGCGTGTCCGGGGCCGGCTGGGAGTCGGGGCTGCCGTCGACGGTCATCCGTATGCCGACCGACGACGTGACGTCGGCACCGGTCGTCGACAGCAGGGAGATCCGATAGTCGGCGCCGAGCCGATTCGCTTCAGCAAACACCTCGGCGGGGCCTGAGACATCCAGGAGCTTCACCCCGTCGTAGACGAGCACGGCGACCCGGTGGTGCATGTCGGAGCTCACAGTTCTCTTCCTCAGGCATCTGGATCCGGTGACTCGCGGCGGGGTCGAGGCCGCGCATACGGCGCGGTCCGGACCACGGAGGACGGCCACTGCCCACTCGTCCTCCCCCGCATCGGAAGCACGGACGTCATGACCGCCATCATCGCAGGGACGGCCCGGTCGTGACGGCCGGTTGCCACCGGTGTGCCGCGTCAGCCGTCCGCACCACGCGGCGGCGTCGACTCGCCCTCCCCCGCGCACTCACCCGGCCGACGGCCCGGGAGTGCGCGCACCGCGAGTCCGGCAGCGCGTCGGCTGCCGGACTCGCGGTGCGGACGGGCGCGCGGCGGACCCTGGGACCGCCGCGTTGCGGGGCAGGTCAGGCGAGGCCGGCCTTCAGGGCGGCAGCGACCTGGACCACGCGCTCGGCCTGGTGGCGGGCGGCGTTGCGGGTGTGCTCGCCGACCGAGTTGTTGCCCTGGGCGTCGACGTGCGAGGTGCCGTAGGGGTTGCCGTCGACGAACTTGACGGGGTCGGTGTAGCCCGGGGACACGATGATGCCGCCGAAGTGGTGGATGGAGTTGTACAGGGCGAGCAGCGTCGACTCCTGGCCGCCGTGCGCTGTGGCGGTCGTCACGAAGCCGCTGTAGACCTTGTTGGCCAGCTTGCCCTGTGCCCACAGGCCGCCGAGGGTGTCGATGAACTGCTTCAGCTGGGACGAGATGTTCCCGAAGCGGGTGGGGGTGCCGAAGACGATCGCATCCGCCCACTCGACGTCGGCAGTCGTGGCCTCGGGAATGCCCGCGCTCGCCGCGGCGTGGGCGGCCCACGCCTCGTTCGAGGCGATGGCGGCCTCAGGGGCCAGTTCAGCGGCCTTCAGCAGGCGCACCTCGGCGCCCGCCTTCTCGGCCGCCTCCGCGATCTCCTTGGCGATCTCGGCCGAGAACCCGGTGGAGGAGTAGTAGATGACAGCAACGCGGACAGGGCTGGTCATGGAAGTCGTCTCCGATCCTGAGGATGCGTACGGTGCGCCACGTGGGACTGGGCCCGCGTGGTGCACAGGCGTCGGCGTCGCGCTCGGCGCACTGCGCGAAGAGCGCTGCGATCACCAACGTCACGTTGAACCTTAAACCATATTGTTCAATCGTCAACTACCTGGGGTGTCCGATCCCGGTCGACGACAGGGCGCGGCACCGAGCGGCCCGAGTCATCCACGGACGAGCGTCGGCCCCTCGTGGAGGCGGCCCCCGGCCACTCCGAGCACGTACGGCACTTCCTGTTCCACCTGCTCGACCGTGGACAGGTGCGTCAACTGCGCGACATCTCCCGCGCCGCGCCGGCGGGGCTGGGGGACGACACCGAGCAATGCCTCGCTCTGCGGCCCGCCCGGCCTGGCGAGTCACATGCCACACCTCGTCGCTCGTCGCTCAGGCAGCACCGGGTGATCGCCGTCGCCCACCGGAAGGCCGAAGGATCAGCCGCCAGGTCCCGCGACCGGCCCTGACCGGCAGCGCCGGGTGCCGGACGCCGTCGGCTAGGGCCGCACTCCCGCCGCGGCCGCGTCCTCGCTGATGTCCGCTGCGGTGGCCAGCAGCGCCTCGCGGTAACGGTCGACGGTGGACTCGTCGTGGTGGGTCGTCGTCGACACGTTCACCGCGGCCACCACGTCGCCGGATCCGTTGACCACCGGTGCGGCCAGGGAGCACAGGCCGCGCTCCAGCTCTTCCTCGACGTAAGCCCACCCCTGAGCGCGTGTCATTGTGAGGATCTCCCTCAAGGACGCTTCGTCGTGCACCGCTCGGGGGGTGGGCGGTGTGAGATCGGCCCGGGTGAAGTAGTCGTCGAGTCCGCTCGGTGGCAGAGCCGACAGCAGCACGCGGCCCATGGCCGTGGCGAAGGCCGGGAAGCGGGTTCCGACGGTGATGCCGACGGTCATGATCCGTCGGGTCGCAACGCGTGCCACGTACACGATGTCCGTGCCGTCGAGCACGGCGAGGGACGTCGACTCGCCCAGCCGGGCGGAGAGTTGCTCGAGGTACGGCTGGGCGATCTGCGGCAGTTCGAGTCCGGAGAGGTACGCCGTGCCGAGGCGCAGGATCCGTGGCGTCAGCGTGAAGCGGTTGTCCAGGACGCGGACGAATCCCAGTTCGGCCAGGGTGAGCAGGAGACGCCGTACGGTGGCCCGGCTCAGACCAGTGCGTGCGGCCACCTCGCTGAGGGTCATCTCGGGGTGCTGGGCGTCGAACGCCGTGATCACCGACAGACCGCGGGCGAGAGACTGGACGTACTGGTCTCCGGGTTCGGGCTTCTCGCTCACCATGGCGTCGATCTTAGGTGGGAGGGGATGCGGCCTCGCCGTCAGCGGGCGCTCTCCTCGACTCGTCGCAGCGGAACGTCCAGGCGTTCGGCCAGGTCCTCGACCGAGGTTCCGAAGGTCTCCCGTACGACGGCTCCGCCGGCCCCCACGAGGAAGGTGGCCACCTCGGTGTAGACGCGGCTGACGCATGCCAGGCCGGTCAGCGGATAGGTGCACTGAGGGACGAGCTTGGGGGCTCCGTCCTTCGCGAACAGGGACATCATCACGAAGACGTCCTTGGCACCGATCGCCAGGTCCATGGCACCTCCCACGGCGGGGATCGCGTCGGGCGCGCCCGTGTGCCAGTTGGCCAGGTCGCCGTGCGCCGAGACCTGGAACGCGCCCATCACGCAGACGTCCAGATGTCCGCCGCGCATCATGGCGAACGAGTCGGCGTGGTGGAAGTAGGAGGCCCCCGGTAGTTCGGTGACCGGTATCTTGCCTGCGTTCGTGAGATCGGGGTCGATCTCGTCACCGTGCGCGGCCGGCCCCATCCCGAGCATGCCGTTCTCCGTGTGCAGGATGACGCCCTTCTCGGGTTCCAGATGGTCGGCGACCTTCGTCGGCCGTCCGATGCCGAGGTTGACGAAGGAGCCCGGGGCGATGTCACGGGCCACCAGTGCGGCCACCTCGTCCGCGTCGAGGGGACCACGGTCCAGGTGTTCGGTCGTTCGTGCGGTGTCGGTGGCGAGGATCATGATGCCTCCTGGGCCTGGGCGGCGTGGCTGAGGTCGAGGACGCGGTCGACGTAGATGCACGGGGTGACGACGGACTCCGGGTCGAGTCGGCCGGTGTCGACCACGGAGTGGACCTGGGCGATGGTCAGCTTGGCGGCGGTGGCCATGACCGGGCCGAAGTTGCGTGCGGTCTTTCGGTAGACGAGGTTTCCCATGCGGTCGGCCGTGTGGGCGCCGATGAGGGCGACATCGCCCTTGATCGGATATTCGAGGACGTAGTCGCGGCCGTCGATGGTGCGCCTTTCCCGGCCCTCCGTGAGCATGGTGCCGACACCGGTGGGGCAGTAGAAGGCGCCGATGCCGGCACCCGCCGCCCGGAGCCGTTCGGCGAGGTTGCCCTGGGGCACCACCTCGAGTTCGATACGGCCTTCGCGGTAGAGCCCGTCGAACACCCAGGAGTCGTGCTGGCGCGGGAAGGAGCACACGATACGGCGCACCCGCCCCGCGGCGAGCAGCGCGGCAAGCCCGTGGTCGCCGTTGCCAGCGTTGTTGCTGACGACCGTGAGGTCCTTCGCGCCCTGCCGGATGAGTGCGTCGATGAGGGTGACCGGCATGCCTGCCATGCCGAAACCGCCGATCAGGACGGTCGAGCCGTCCTCGATGCCCGCGACCGCCTCGTCGGCCTCCGCGGTGATGGTGGTGGTGCTCATCGGGCCGCCTCCTCGTTCTCCAGGACGACGGCCAGTGCCTGGCCGACGCCGATGCAGATCGCCGCCACTCCCCAGCGTTCGTTCCGTTCGCGCAGGACATGGGCGAGGGTGCCGAGGATGCGGCCGCCCGAGGCGCCGAGCGGGTGGCCGATGGCGATCGCGCCGCCCTTGACGTTCACGATCGCGGGGTCGATGCCCCAGGCGTCGATGCAGGCCAGGGATTGCACGGCGAAGGCCTCGTTGAGTTCGACGGCGCCCACGTCGGACCAGCCGATGCCCGCGCGCCGCAGCGCCGTCGCGGCGGCCTCGACGGGCGCGTAGCCGAACATCTGCGGCTCCAGGGCGTGCGCTCCGCGTCCGGCGATGCGAGCCAGCGGGTCCCGACCCAGCCGCTCGGCGGCGGGGGCGGAAGCGATGACGACGGCCGATGCGCCGTCATTGAGGGGCGAGGCGTTGCCGGCCGTGATGGTCCCGTCCTTGCGGAACGCAGGCCGCAGCCCGGCGAGCTTGGCCACGCTCGTGTCGGGCCGGATGCCTTCGTCCCGGCTGAGTCCGACCCCTTCGACTGGCACCACCATCCGGTCGTAGAAGCCCGATTCCCAGGCCACGTCGGCCAGTTGGTGGGAGCGGGCGGCGAAGGCGTCCTGCCGTTCCCGCGAGATGCCGAACCGCTCCTGCAGTTGCTCGTTGCACTCCCCGAGGGAGACCGTCCACTCCTCGGGCATGCGCTCGTTGACCAGGCGCCAGCCGAGCGTCGTCGAGACGGCGGTGACGTTGCCGGCCGGGAAGGCCTTCGAGGGCTTGGGCAGCACCCAGGGAGCGCGGGTCATCGACTCGACCCCGCCCGCTATGACGATGCCGGCGTCGCCGGTCTCGACGAGGCGTGAGGCGATCATCGCGGCGTCGAGCCCGGAACCGCAGAGCCGGTTCACGGTCGTCGCCGGGACGCTCACCGGCAGCCCGGCGAGCAGCACCGCCATCCGGCCGACGTTGCGGTTGTCCTCACCGGCGCCGTTGGCGTTGCCCCACACGACCTCGTCGATGTCGGCCGGATCGAGGCCGGGGACGGTGGCGAGGGCGCCCTTCAGGGCCGTGGCCGCCAGGTCGTCCGGCCTGACCTCCGCCAGGGCCCCGTTGAAGCGGCCGAACGGTGTGCGAACTGCCGAATAGACATATGAGTCACCCACCCGAACCATCCTTGTTCGTATAGCGCACAGCTGTTCAATATGCGAATACAGCGTAGGCCCCCGCCCGTGCCGCCACAACCGTGGCTTTCTCGGGACCCTCGTGCGTACCTGCTGTCAGCCCCTCACGTCGGGCTCGTGACGCCCCAGGGCGGGCCCCAGCACATCGGGCTCCGGGGTCGACAGAGCGCCGCGCAGGAAGCGGCGCAGGACGGGCGAGTCCTCGTCCGGACGCCAGCACACGGCTGTCTCGACGACGCCCGTGTGCTGGCGCAGTGGGCGGGGCACCAGGCCGGGCCACACCAGGGCCGTGTGCTCCATCGGCACGAGCGTCACTCCGGCACCGGCCTCGACCAGGGCCAGGGCGTGCGCGACCGACCCGGCCTCGTGGTGGGTGGCGGACGCCTTCGGCGCACCGGACCAGGCCGTCCGCACATGCGCTGCCAGGCCTTCGCCGACCGCGTCGGCGACGACCACCCTGTCGTCCTCCAGCGTCGCCAGGTCGACACGGTCACAACCGGCTGCGGGGTGCCGCTCGGGCAGGACGACGGCGAGGCGGTCGCGGGCGACAACGGCCACCTCCAGACCGCGCGCCCTCCCGCCGGCATGTCGGGCCTGCCCCGGTTCGACCGGGGGGAGGTGCAGCAGTCCGGCGTGCGCCTCACGTCGGTGGACGCGTTCGATGACGTCGGCGTCGGAGACGTCGGTCAGCGCGACGTCGACATCCGGGCCGAGGCGCGGACCGCCGGTCAAACGAGCCAGGAGCCTTGGGGAGACCGTGTGGCCGACCGCGACGGACAGCCGCCCACGTGTGCCCAGGCCGACCGCCCGGACCATCTCCCTCGTCTGCGCGAGCTCGGCGAACAGACGCCGCGCCCGCTCCGCCAGCAGACGGCCCGCCGCCGTCAGCTCCACTCCCTTGCTGTGCCGTACGAGCAACTCGACCCCGAGCTCGCGTTCGAGAGACTGAAGGCGCACGGTGAGGGGAGGCTGCGTCATGTGCAGATGGGCCGCCGCCCGGCTCACGGAGCCGTGGTCGGCGACCGCGAGGAAACACTCCAGCCCGCGCAGGTCCATAGCGCGAGGATATAGCCGGGGTTGCGGATTGGTATTGGACGTATGACGGACGTGTTTCCATACTCACCTCTGTGAGCCGGAACACACGAATCGGCCGCACCGAGCCGCCCGGCGGATCTGTCGACCCGCCGCGAGGTGCGTCGGCGGCACTCCGGACCCTCCCCCATCCACCGCTGTAGAGACGAGGCGGCGTGAGCGAGACGCGAGACACGAGCGACGGAATCCTGACGACGGACGTGCTGGTCATCGGCAGCGGCCCGGCCGGAGGTTCGGCCGCCCTCTTCCTGGCGACATACGGTGTCGACCACATCGTCATCACCAAGTACCGGTGGACCGCCAACACTCCCCGGGCCCACATCACCAACCAGCGCACCGTCGAGATCATGCGCGACATGGGCATCGAGGACGACATCAAGGCCCAGGGCACACCGTCGGACCTCATGGGCGACACCGTCTTCTGCACCAGCCTCACCGGCGACGAGATAGGCCGGGTCCGCACCTGGGGCACCCACCCGGCCCGCAAGGCGGACTACACCCTGGCCAGCCCGTCCGAGAACTGCGATCTGCCACAGACCCTGTTCGAGCCGATCCTCGTCGGCCGGTCCGCCGAACGCGGCAGCCGGATCCGGTTCGACACGGAGTACCTCTCCCTCGTCCAGGACGACACCGGCGTCACGGTGACGGTCCGGGACCGGCTGAGCGGTCACACGTACCCGATCCGCGCCAAGTACGTCATCGCCGCCGACGGCGGCCGCAGCCAGGTCGCCGAGGACGTCGACCTGCCCTTCGAGGGCGAGATGGACCTCGCCGGCAGCATGAACATCGTCTTCCACGCCGACCTGACCCGTCTCGTGGAACACCGGCCCAGTGTCCTGTACTGGGTGCTGCAACCGGGGTCGGAGATCGGCGGCATCGGCATGGGTCTTGTGCGCATGGTCCGCCCCTGGGACGAGTGGCTGGTCGTCTGGGGCTATGACATCAACCAGCCGCCACCCCAGGTCGACGACGCCATGGCGACCAGGATCGTGCACGACCTCATCGGCGACGACACGATCCCGGTCACCATCCGCTCGACGTCCCTGTGGGGCAACAACAGGCGATACGCCACCCGTTACCGCGCCGGCCGCGTCTTCCTCGCCGGGGACGCCGTCCACCGTCACCCGCCGTCCAACGGCCTCGGCTCCAACACCTCCGTCCAGGACTCCTACAACCTTGCCTGGAAGCTGGCGATGGTCCTCAAGGGGCAGGCGGGCGAAGGCCTCCTCGACAGCTACGACGCCGAACGGGCCCCCGTGGGCAAGCAGATCGTGCTTCGGGCCAACAAGTCCATCGAGGAGTTCGGCCCGATCTTCGACGCCCTCGGCGTCAGCTCGGCGCCGGACCCCGAGCAGCAGATCGCCAACATGCGAGCGCGGACCGGCAACACTCCCGAGGCGGCGGCCCAGCGGGCCGCGCTGCTCGACGCCCTGGAGCTGAAGGACTACGAGTTCAACGCGCACGGCGTGGAACTCGGCCAGCGGTACAGGTCCGGTGCCGTGATCGGCGACGGCACTCCGGAGCCCGGGTACACCCGCGACCCCGAGCTGTACTACCACCCGACGACCTGGCCCGGGGCCCGGCTGCCGCACTGCTGGCTGGGCACCGACGGCGGCCGCAAGGTCAGCACCCACGACATCACCGGCAAGGGCCGCTTCTCCCTGCTCACCGGTATCTCGGGTGAGGCGTGGGCCGAGGCCGCGGCGGGCGCCGCACGCTCCCTCGGCATCGAGATCGACGCCCATGTGATCGGTCCCGGCCGCACCCACACGGACCTGTACGGCGACTGGGCGCGCCTGCGGGAGGTCACCGAGTCGGGTTGCGTCCTCGTACGGCCCGACGCGCACGTCGGCTGGCGCGCTCACGAGCTGCCCGCCGACCCGGAGAAGGAGCTCACCGAGGTGCTGGCCCGCCTGCTCGACCGGGCCTGACCCTCACCTTCTCCGCCGCCCGCCCGCCACACCCCACACCGTCGGGGGCGGGGCGGTCGGCGCCAGGACACAGCCCGCCCGCCGTACGCGGCACATCCCCAGACAGAGGAGCGCAGTCGAAGGTGCAGAACTTCACGTACACCGGCCATTCCGCCCGGATCGTCTTCGGATCCGGCACGCTCCAGCAGGTGCGCGAGGAGGTCGAACGACTGGGACACGGCCGGGCCCTCCTCCTGGCCGGCCCCGATCTCGCGGACTTCGGGGACCGGGTCGAGGAAGCTCTCGGCGCCCTGTGCGCGGGGCGGTTCGACGGGGCCGTGATGCACACGCCGGTGGAGGTCACCCGCGAGGCGCTCGCCGTGTTCGAGAAGGTGGACGCGGACTGCGTGGTGGCCGTGGGAGGCGGCTCGACAACCGGACTGGCCAAGGCCCTGGCCGTTCGCACGGGAGCCGACCAGGTCATCCTGCCCACCACGTACGCGGGCTCCGAGGTGACCCCGGTGCTGGGCGAGACGGACGCGGGTGTCAAGACCACCCGTTCCTCGCCGGACATCCTTCCGGAGACGGTGATCTACGATGTGGAGCTCTCCCGGGGGCTGCCCATGTCCGTAACGGTCACCAGCGCGTACAACGCCATGGCCCACGCCGTGGAGGCACTGTACGCGCCCGATCGCAATCCGCTGGTCGACCGTCTCGCCCTGGACTCGATCCGCCGTCTCGCCCGGGGCCTGCGCCGGCTGTCCGAGAGCTCCATCGACGCGGGGGACCCTGAGGCTCGCGCTGACCTCCTCCACGGTGCGTGGCTCGCCGGCACCTGTCTGGCTGCCGTCGGCATGGGCCTGCACCACAAGCTGTGCCACACCCTGGGCGGCAGCTTCGACCTGCCGCACTCCCCCACTCACGCGGTGGTGCTCCCGCACGCCATGGCCTACAACGCTCCCGCCACTCCGGACGTGATGCGGGAGATCGCCGGAGCACTGGACGCCGTTGACGCTCCGCAAGCCGTGTTCGATCTGCTCACCGCATCCGGCGGACCGACCTCCCTGCGCGAACTGGGACTGGCCGAGGACCGGTTGCAGCGGGCGGCGGAGCTGGCGACCGCGTCCCCCTACCCCAACCCCCGCCCGGTCACCCAGGACGGCATCGAGGTGCTGCTGCGCGACGCCTGGGCGGGCGTACGGCCGGCCGGCACGGCCGACGGTCCCCCGGACCTGTCCTGGCTCACGGCCGAGGTGGTCGCCTCCTTCGACGGAACCCCGAACCAGCGACTCAAGCAGTTGCTGACAGACCTGGTTCCCCGGCTCCACGCCTTCGCGGTCGACAACGACCTGACCCAGCAGGAGTGGCAGTACGCCATCGACTTCCTCACTCGCGCCGGACACCTGTGCTCCGACACCCGCCAGGAGTTCGTGCTGCTGTCGGACACCCTGGGAGTCTCCAGTGTCGTCGACATGCTCACCAACTCCCGTAGTCCGCAGACCACTCCGTCGGCTGTGCTCGGCCCCTTCTACGTCGAGGGGCCGCCCGAGCTGGAACAGGGCACCGACATCTCCCAGGACCTGCCGGGCACCCCGCTGTACGTCGACGTCGACGTCCTGGACACGCAGGGCCAGCCTGTCGCGAACGCGGTGGTCGACGTATGGCAGTCGAATGAGGACGGCTACTACGACGTCCAACTCCCGGATCTGGAGGGTCCGGTGCTGCGGGGGCGCCTGCGCACGGACACCGACGGCCGACTGCGTTTCTGGTCCGTCCTGCCCTGCGATTACCCGATTCCCGACGACGGCCCGGTCGGCGACATGCTGAAGGCAACCGGTCGCCACCCCTATCGGGCACCACACCTGCACTTCATGATCAACGCGGAGGGACACCAGCGGCTCATCACCCAGTTGTTCGTCTCCGGCGGGAAGTACCTCGACTCCGATGCGGTCTTCGGTGTGAAGGACGACCTGATCGTGGAGTTCGTGCCGCGCACCGGAACCACGCCGGACGGGCGGGAGATCAACGGGGAGTGGCGCGAGTTGCGGTTCACGTTTCGCATCGCACCGGTCACGCACCAGACACCGGAGTAGCGGTCCTCGCCGCCGCCTGGGACTGCAGCTTGCGCCCGGTGGCCGGCTTGCCGAAGTACAGCCCGGTGTTCGTACCGGTCATGGTGGTCGCCAGGGCGACCTGGTCACCGGAGGCGAAGACGTGCTCCAGGGTGATGGCGGTGTCGGGGTCGCCGACACCTCCGTCGTCGGCCAGGAGGGGATCTTCGGCCCGGTGCTCGCGGTGCGGCGGCCACACGCTCAGCGAGACGGGAGGCAGTGGCCTGGAGCCGACCGTGCTCGACGGGACAGGGAGGGAAGTCAGCCGTTATTTTCTGCTGAAAGCGCCGACCGCCCGAAGGGCGCGTGACAGACGCCCCGCAGCCGATCGCCGACAGGCCCGAGTCGCTTCGACGGGAGGCGCGCATGAAGGACGTCACCCTCCTCTCCGAGGGCTGGAACCTGCGCCACGACGGGTCGCTGCTGCTCGCACAGGTCCCGGGATGCGTCCACACGGACCTGCTCGCCGCGGGGCGCATCCCCGATCCGTTCCTCGGGAGGAACGAGCACGAGGTGGCCTGGGTCGACCGTCGCGACTGGGTCTACAGCCGGTCCCTCGGCCTGCCGGCCACCGCCCACGAGCGAACCGACCTCGTCTTCGAGGGGCTCGACACGGCGGCGGAGGTCACCCTTGACGGCGCCGTCCTGGGACGCACCCGCAACATGCACCGCTCCTACCGCTTCGACGTCTCCGGCCGGGGCGGCGAACTGAGTGTGCTGTTCACCTCGGCCTACACCGAGGCCGCCGCCGTCAGGGACCTGGTCGGCGAGCGTCCCAACGTCTATCCGGAGCCGTCTCCGTACATCCGCAAGATGGCCTGCAGCTTCGGCTGGGACTGGACCCACCGCCGGCATCTGGAAACCGGTTCGGTCAAAGAGCTGGTCCACCGCGCGCATCGACCGGGTCCGGCCCCTGGTGACGGTCGCGGACGGCAGGGGCCGGGTGGAACTGCACATCGAGGTCGAGCGCACCGCATCCGGTGCCACCCGCACCCTGACGGCCCGGGCCACGGTGGCCGGGGCCGAGGCGACGGGCGTCCTGCACGGCGACCGGGCCACCGTCGTCCTCGACGTGCCCGACCCCGAGCTCTGGTGGCCTCGCGGATACGGCGAACAGCCCCTGTACGACGTGGAATTGACGCTGCTCGATGACGAGGCCGGCGAACCAGTGCCACTCGACGTCTGGAGCCGCCGGATCGGTTTCCGCACCCTCCGGCTGGACCGGTCAGAGGACGAGCACGGCACGGGCTTCACCTTCGTGATCAATGGGGTACGCGTCTTCGCGCGCGGGGGTGAACTGGATCCCCGACGACGTGCTGCCCTCCCGCCTCGCCCTGGTGGCCTACCGCCGCCTCCAACAGGCCGCGGCGGCCCATGTCGATCTCGTGCGTGTGTGGGGCGGTGGCCTCTACGAGAGCGACGCCTTCGCCGGCGTCCCCGAGGGGGGACCTCGACGACAGCGAGGGCATCGTCTGCACCGTCCACGGCCCGAAAGCCGGCTACGACCAGGACGACGACCCCGAAGGCCACGCCGAACTCGAAGCGCAGGCCCTCGAAGTGACGACGGATGAGCTGACGTGCACGGCCCAGCCGGTCAGCGGCATGGCGGCGCGCGGACGAGTAGGCCTTGTCGGCGAGGACCACATCCGGCCCGGTACGCGGACGACCGAGCTGTCGCCGAACGCGCAAGCGGCCCATGAGACTGCTGCGGTTGAGTGACAGGCGTTGGGCTCCACAAGGATGTTCGGGATGCGGCGAGTCGTTTTCTCTTAACTTCTTCTGAGATTCGATGTGTCGCGCAGCAGGCGGTCTCCTGCGTCCGCCACCCATGGAGGTCATCGAATGAATCTTCGTCCTTGGGTCGCGGCGTCCCTGGCGGGTGCGGCTATCGTCCTCGTGTCTCCGGTCGGCGTCGCTGCACAGGCTTCTGCGCGGCACGCGTCCGGCTCCCTGCGGCATCATGATGGGGACGGCTACCACGGTCGCCGCAATCCCTGGCGTCACTGCTACAGCCGACGTCGTGTCGTGTTCATCGAGAAGGAAGTGAGGGCGATTCTGACTAACGGCCGACGTGGGCCTGAGGCTCTCGTCCTCGAGGGGACCCCGGCATCCTCGTCCTCGTCGCCGACGGCACCGTGGAGCAGCTTTAGTGTCGCGACGTATCTGGACGTGAATTACCCCACGCAGACCCACAAGCATTATGAGTTCGCTATCAAGGGGTTCTTCAGGGTCCACCCGCTCTTCGTGGTGAAGGCGTTCGACCGCCACGAGCGAGCCTTTTTCTTCCCGGCCGCCCACTGCGACGAGGACGACGAGGACGGTGACCGCAGGGACCGCGGGGACTACCGGGACCGCAGGGGCCACCGGGGCGTGGGAGGCAACGGGGACGAGGGAGACAACCGGGACGGCCGGGACCATTCGCGTCCGCATGGTGGAGCAACTGCTGACGGGAGTGACTCATCCGGCTACCCGCCGCCGCGGAAGGGGGACGACCATCGAAACGGCCAGGGTGAGCAGAAGCCCCTCACCCCCGGGGGCGCCGTTCGCCCTGCTCCGCCTGATGCTGCGACCGCCGGCTGGAGCACCTGCCTTCTGAGCGCCACTCACATCGTGATCGCGGGCGGCGCTTTGCTGATGATCCTAGGAATGCTGGCTGTGGCCTGGCTCCGCCGACATCGTTCTGCCCCGTGACACCCGACCGGAAAAGGAACCGGCGGCACTTTCGGTCCCTGACGTGACGTCGCATCGGGAGCCTGATGTGCTGCCCCACTCGCTGTGCGCACAGGGACGAGAGCGGAGTGGGTCTTCTTCCCTCGGCAGCACCTGCGGTTCACAGCCACCGCAGGTGCGCACCGCCGCCGGTGCCGGTCGCGGTAAGTCTCGGCCGGACTGGTCAAGAGGAACTGCTGCTTGTGGCAGTGGCTGACGTATCCCATGGACTCGGTGTATCCGAGGAACTGGGGGTGTCCGAAGGACTGGGTGTGTCCGAAGGACTGGGGGTGTCCGAGGAACTGGGTGGGTCCGAGGGACTCGGGCGGGGGTCGTGGGGGCAGATCCAATAAGGGCTTTTGATTCCGTAGCTCAGGCCCCACTCCCTGTCGCAGCCGCCCCAGTATGTCCCCACCCAGCCGCAGTAGGGGCCACCGTAGCTGTGACAGTGGTGCACCCATTCCTGCGGGTCCGGATCAGTGAAGGACGGCTGGGGCGATTCGACTTCGCTCTGCGAGATGCGTGGGGCGCTGACCATGCGGACCTGCGTGGCGTCGGAACTCCGGGGCATCCAGTCCGTGAAGAAGAGGGGCAGGCCGATGGCTGAGGCGGAAGCCGCCACCGTTGCAGCAGCGAGAGCGCAGCGGATCAGGCGCATAACTGTTCCTCTCGGCTTTGTGGTCTGTGGCAGGTGTGGCCGAACTCTGTGCACGGGCCGCTGCTGTGAGCGCTGGAGCTGAACGTATGGTTTGGAGATACCCTCGACAACCAGCGAACTGCGAGTCAGGTGGCCTTGCTCCGGTTTATTCACTCGTCCGCCTGCCCGCCTTCGCCATTCCGCGGCAGATGACAGGGCCTCGCCGTTGCTTCAGGCGGTTGATGCACCGTTCGAGGGTGGTGTTGCGCTGCCGGTAGGCAGTCCTGACGAAGGATTGTGGCCCACCGGTACGGAGAACAGCTCGAGGACGGCAACGTGACACCGGCACGGCACCCGTATCCGGCGATGACCATGGCGAGGCGGAAGGCGCCCCGGAGAATGGAGGCCATCTTGCCGCCCGGAACGAGTCCGGCACGCAGGCGGCGATGACGCCGGCGATGAGCAGCCCGACGACCAGGTCGCGCCGGCTTGCCGCCCGGGCATCCGCCGGCTCGTCCCGGAGTTCTGAACCACCCCCGATTTCAGTGCCGGCGGTTTTGTTTTCGACTCGCACCCTTTCATCTCAGGACGCAATGCGACATTCATCACGTATTGGAATTGTTAAGCAAAGCCCCGCGCGTCCTTTATTGTGGTTCGACACCAGGCACAAACATGGATGTACTGGTCATCTCCTACGAGAGCGGGGGATCAGCGGCTGGGCGATGGAGCCCGCCGCGTGACCGACCCTCGGAGCGACCGGTAACCCCTGGGCGCTGACGTGCAGGGACGCAGATCTCCAGCGGACCCTGACTGCGGACGCCGACGTGCCGTCGACCGGCAGCGCGCCTGCGCTCGGCCCTGCCAGCGCATCGACGTGACCAGTACCGACACCGATTCCGGCACCGAGTGGCGCCGACGGAGGTAGATCTGTGGCATCGGCCAGAATCAAAGGGGTGACGGCAGCCGCCATCACGGCGGCGATCTCGGGAGCCGTGCTCACGGCGTGCGGGCCGCACGCGGGCGGGCACCTGGCCCAGAGCTCACCCAGCAGCGTGACTCCCCCGGCGAAGCCCGCCTCTCCCGGGCCGCACCCGCCCTCCCAGGCGCCGTCGCCCTCGTCGGCTTCCCCGTCCGCGCCGGTACCGGGCGGCGCCGCAGGAGGAACGCAGTCCGGCCGCACCGGAGGCTCCGCCGCAGTGCCGTCCGGGCCTGCCTCGCAGCCCGGCCCGGCGCATACCTACGCGCAGCTGCCGAGCGCCCCGGCGGGCTCCGACATGGTGGTCGGCCACGGGGTCGTGGGCGGCGGCAAGTCCGTAGCGCTCACCTTCGACGACGGCCCGGACCCGCGGTGGACCCCGCAGGTGCTGGCGCTCCTCGCCCAGCACCACGCAAAGGCCACCTTCTGCGAGATCGGGCCGCTCGCCCAGAGGTACCCGTACCTGACCAGTGCGATCGTCGCGAATGGGGACCGGCTGTGTGACCATTCGGTCCATCACGACGAGCAGCAGAGCCGCAAGCCGGTCGAGTACAACATCCGCGAGATCGTCGACGCCAAGCGCGAGATAACCAATGCGGCGGGCGATGGTGCGAAGCTGATGTACTACCGGGCACCCGGCGGCGACTGGAGCCCGACGATCCGGGCGATAGCCGGCGCCAACCACCTGCAGCCGCTCGGCTGGAGCGACGACGCCAACGACTGGCGGCGCCCGGGCGTGGACGGCATCCTCCGCAACATCAACCAGGACTTGCGACCCGGCACGATCATCCTGATGCACGATGGCGGTGGTGACCGCTCGCAGACGGTGCAGGCCCTCGCCCGCCTCCTCAACCAGTTGGACGCTCAGGGCTACAGCTACGGCTTCCCCGCCTGAGACGCCGACCTGGCCGGCTGTCCGATGACGGCCCTCTCAGTTGCGGGGCGGCGTCCAGGAAAGAGTGCGCACCGGCATTGGAGAGTCTGCCCGGGAGGCCGCGTTCGTGGGCCCACGAACGCGGCCTCCCGGCCGCTGCTCACCGTCCCGGCCCGCGCTGCGGGCCCATCGACGGAGGTCGGCCGCTGCGCGGTTCAGCCGAGGGACTGCAGCAGTTCGTTGCACGCCTGCTCGCACGAGCGGCAGGCTTCGGCGCAGACGCGGCAGTGGTCGTGCTGGTCAGCGTGGGAGGCGCACTCGTCGGCGCAGGCTTTGCACGCCGTGGCGCAGGCGGTAAGGATCACGCGGGTGATGTTGGCGTCGTAGCCCGTGTGGCGGGACAGGACGGCGGCGGTGGCGTTGCAGACGTCGGCGCAGTCCATGTCGGTGCGGATGCACTTGGTGAGCTCGCCGACCATGCCTTCGGACAGGCAGGCGTCCGCGCACGCCGTACACGCCTGGGCGCAGGCGATGCACTCCTCGATGCAGCGGGTGAGCTTGTCGCGGTCGACGTCGCCAAGATCGGCCGGGTAGGTGGCGAGCATGTCCTTCACGCTGGTGGTCACGGTGATACCTCCTTCTCCTGGTCGCCGGAGGCGGCACACCGGGTGGGACATGCCGCTCAACCCCCGACTCTTGTCGACTCACCCACCACAACCGGGGCAAACGGGACCGGCCCGGGCCATGGGGTCCGGGCCGGGCGGGAGCGCAGCGGCCGTCAGCGGTAGGCCCGCACGACGGCACGCCCCTTGCCCGCCATGACGGTGTTGTCGATCAGTTCCATCACGGGGACGGACACCGTGTCCGCGGCCGAAGCGCCTTTCAGCGCCTGGCGGACCGGCAGACCGGCGCGCAGCACGCCCCACATGGTCGGCGCGTGGCCGAAGACCAAGGTCAGCGCGATGGACATGACGACGGTGGCGGCAGAGCAGACCGACAGTGGTGCCGATCACCATGCCGAGGACTTCGCCGGTGGTGCGGCCCGTCAGGCAGTCCGCGCCGCCTGCGCGGCGGAGCGTCAGGAAGAACCGAGGACGCGGTGATCGTGACCGGCATGGTGCACGTGCTGGTAACAGCACAGGCAGGAAGGCGTTGCCGCCGAAGATGTCGCTGACGGCGAGCTGGTAGTCGCCCAGTCGAAGGCCCCCTTCGGGCACAAAGCGATGACCCGAAGGGGGCCCTGCACGGGGGCCAACGCTGTTCTCACCTGCTGCTCTCCACTTCCTCGATGGCGGAGCTCCGAGAAGCCGGTGGGTGCTGGCGTCCGTGGGTCGCGGGGGTGAGGCTGGAGGCGAGCAGCAAGACACTGGCGTGCCGATCATCACCCCGGCCCCGCCTGCCTGTCTGTCTGACCGTGCGGTCACGATGATCGGCAGTCGGGCAGGCGATCTACCGGCTGGGCGAGAAGGCCACCGACGAGGGCACCGTCACCGCTGCGTCGGCGCAGCGCCGCCCAGTCCTCGCCAGTAAGCGAATAGAGCGAGGGGCTGGAGGTAGCAATGGCGATCCTCGCACTTCTTCTGCTTGTCACCGCCATGATCTTGGTATTGGTCGGCACGCTCGTGCTCTTCATCGGCGCCCTCCTGGCCCTGGTGGCCGTAGTCCTGGCCGCCATCGGCGGATTCCTGATCTTCATGGGCATGGCCATGCTCGCGGCGGGAACCCTCTTCCTGATCCGACGAGCACTGAGGCGGATGCGTGGGCGGGACGAAAGGCATTAGGCGACGTCCCGGCACCCGCCGATCTCCCGCGCCGACGTTGCCGCACTGTCGGCGGTATGCACGCTCGGCGGCCGGGGTACGCGTAGGGCGAACAAGCTGTATCCGAACGGCCGAGAGACGACGAAAGAGCCACATGGTCTTCCCGCTTAGGAAGCAGGCGGCAGACGAGCACGGCACGGGTGAGCACGCCACGCTGCGCTACAGCACGGCCTGGGCCGGCGGCGCCGCCCGCGCCGCGGACGCGCGCCGGGCACTGCGCGCCTTCCTCGCCCACGCCCCGCATTCCGGGCGCGCCCCGGCGCCCGAACCTGTCGTCCTGGACGCCGAGCTTGTCGTCAGCGAGCTGATAGCGAACGCCATCCGGCACGCCCCCGGTCCCTGCGGACTGGTCCTGCAGCTCTCCGATGACGAGCTGACGATCACCGTGTGGGACACCTCCGCCGAAGAACCGGTTTTCCGGAGGCCCGATCGGCACCGCGTCGGCGGCCACGGACTGCACCTGGTACGCGCGGCCAGCAGCAAGGTGAGCGTCATACCCAGCGCTGCGGGAAAGCAGATCACCGCCCATCTGCGCCTCGACAAGAACGACAGCCACACTGCCATCGACCGGACCGTCCTGCCCGCCTCCCTGGCGGACGGAACACCCCAGAGTGACTGACCCAGAAGCTCACCGCCCAGCCCCGGCCGGCCCGCCGGTGCCCCAAGCAGACGCCTACGCCTCGAAGTCCTCGGTCCTGTGATGGCGCCGGTGAGCATGTTGGTCGCCGCTTACCGGCGAGCCGACCTCACGCCGAGCAGGTCCTTCCGCCGAGTGCCACGTCCGCGGGGACGCGACGGGACGGCGAGCACGGGTGCCTTGTCAGCGGATCACGTCAAAGACGTTCTTCTGCAGGCCGTTGGCGTAGGCCTCGTGCTCGACCAGCTTCAGCTTCTGGGTGTCCTTGTCCGTTGCACTGAACAGACGCTTGCCCGCGCCGAGCAGGAGGGGGAAGACGAGCAGGTGGTAACGGTCGATCAGACCGGCGTCCGAAGGGCTGTGGTTCAGTGCGGCGCTGCCGTGGACGATGATCGGGCCGCCTTCGGTCTCCTTCAATGCGGCGACCTCGTCGATTGAGCGCAGGATCGTGGTCCTGCCCCAGTTCGATACCAGGTCGTCTTCGGTGAGGGTGGTGGAGACGACGTACTTCGGCATCGTCTTGTAGCCGGCGAAGTCCTCCATGTCGGGCCACACCGGGCTGAACGCCTCGTAGCTGACCCGGCCCAGCAACATGGCGGTGGCTTCCTTCTGCTCCCGGCCCTTGATGTCGAATGCCTCGGGGAGGAACTCGACATGCTTGAAGGTCCACCCTGAGTTCCGGTAACCGGGCTCGCCGCCCGGGGCCTCCACGACGCCGTCGAGCGAGACGAAGGCGGTGCTGATCAGAGTACGCATCTACGGTTCCTCGGCATCTCGTGTCTGGTTCTCGGCAGGTTCGGCCGGTGCACGCTTCGACCACACTCGCGGCTGCAGCGCACCAAGCATGTTCTATGACTGCGGAACACGGAGAAACTCATCGGCCGTCCGCCCGGCTCCTCCCGGCAGCCTCCGGGATCCGGACCGCCCCGGGCAGCCACACACGTGTCCGACCGCGAGACCTACCAGCAGCGCAACAGTGACGAGCGGTGACCAGCGCCTGGCTCAGACGTGCGGAGGCAGAACACGCCGCCCCACACCGCCCGCGGCGGCGGCCGCTGGGCGGAGTGCGGATGTCGCCGATCCCGGTCCTGCCGTTCGCTGGGTGGTAATGGCCGACGGCCAGCGGGGTGCCGTCCGAGGAGGGGGCAGCGACGACGTTTCCACCGGACGTGATGAACGATCCTCCCGCGCCGACCCCGGCATGTCGCGCGTTCGGCCTACGGCACCGGACTCCGGCAGGTGATCGTGGCCGCCGTGGTGCAGGCCCGACGCGGGTGGATCGACGTGACCAGTCGCCCCGCCCCTGCAACGCGACCCTCCACGTGCGTCTGAGTGCGTCTGCCACAAACGGAGTCTGATCAGCTGTTCTCCGGCAGGACGCGCGGGAATGCCGGGCCGAGACCACCCACATGTCACTCGAGATCCTGCACCGGTCGCGGCACCGGGCCGGGGTGGGCATGCTGGTATGAGCCCGAGTGCCGAGCTCGCCGCAACGGGAGGGGATCCACAGCGCCCTGATCGCGCGATCCCCGGGTCCCCTGATGCCGTGGGCCCTCAGCCAAGTGACACCATCAATGTCAGGAGCGACATCCATGACAGCACGTGCCCGAGCGCGCAGAGGTCGCCGCTCAACAGCCCTGCGCACCGCGGTGCCGATGGTCACCATGATGCTGGCCGTGGTCGCCTGCGGTGTACCGGCTTCGCAGGTGAGCCCGGGGAACTCACCCGAGTCCGCCACCACCGGCCATGGCGCCGGAACCCGCGGCGCCAGTGTCATGCCCTCGGCCGCCTCCTGCACCGACCAGCTGTTCTCCGGTATGACCACGGCCCAACGCGTCGGGCAGCTCTTCATGGGCGGGATCTCCGCGGCCCGTCCCGACCAGGCCCAGTTGCGTGTCCTGCGCGACAACCACGTGGGGTCGATCATGCTGACCGGGCGAAGCAGTGCCGGTGTCAAGGCGACCAGGAGCCTGGTGGACGGTCTCCAGCGACAGGCGGACCAGGTCGCCGGCCGGCGGGTCGGGATCCTGGTCGCCACCGACCAGGAAGGCGGCCATGTGCAGGTACTGAGCGGTCCCGGCTTCGCGGCCATACCCAGCGGGCTGACCCAGGGAAGCTGGTCGACCGCAACCCTGCGGACCCGGGCCGCCCAGTGGGCCGGTCAGCTCAAGGCCGCCGGAGTCGGCCTCGACCTGGCTCCCGTCGCCGATGTCGTCCCGGCCGGCCTGGGTACCCGCAACGGCCCGATCGGCCGCTACTTCCGTGAGTACGGCAACACCCCGGACACGGTGGCCTCGCACAGCGGCGCCTTCGCCGCCGGCTTCGCGCAGGCGGGTGTGATGACCACCCTCAAGCACTTTCCCGGGCTGGGTCAGGTGCTCGGGAACACCGACACCACGGCCAACGTCGTGGACTCGGTGACGACCGCTTCCAGCGCCAGTCTCACGCCCTTCCGGAACGGGATCAGGTCCGGTTCGCCGTTCGTGATGGTCTCCCTGGCCAAATACACGAAAATCGACTCCACGCATGTGGCGGCCTTCTCGCCGACGGTCATCGGCCGGCTGCTGCGCACCCAACTGGGCTTCAAGGGCGTGGTCATCTCCGACGACCTCGGGCAAGCGGTCGCCGTGCGGTCATACACGCCGGCGCAGCGGGCGCTGAACTTCCTTTCTGCGGGCGGGAACATGATCCTGACGGTGCAGCCGAGCACCGTTCCGGCGATGACACAGGCGGTCCGGACCAGGATGCAGCAGGACGCCTCCTTCCGCGCCAAGGTGAACGACAGCGTGCACCGGATCCTCGCCGCCAAACTCCAGGCCGGCCTGCTCACCTGTCGCTGAGCGAACTCGCACCGTGAGCTGCCCCGAGTTTCGTGGAGTCCGGTGATCTTGTTTTAGGCGGACTGGGGGGTGGCTTCCTGTTGTCGCCACCACTCGCGTTCGTACTC
>NZ_JBIAUC010000033.1:0-45640 GCF_042892355.1 Streptomyces sp. NPDC001796
CCGAGTACGAACGCGAGTGGTGGCGACAACAGGAAGCCACCCCCCAGTCCGCCTAAAACAAGATCACCGGACTCCACGAAACTCGGGGCAGCTCAAGTCAGCGGTGCCTTCTGTTGTGTATCCGACGCCCAGCCTGCGGCCGCGGCCGGGGAGGGCTACCTGACGCCTGTAGGCCCGCGCCTGTCTGCCGACCTGGTCCACCGACTGCCCAGCCACGTTCCGGAGACGTCCCCGCCTTCGGAAAGGCAAGCTCAAAGTAGTTGCGCCAGCAGCCGTCCCCTCACCATCGGCAGTCGTGACGTCCAGCACGCCAGGCCGCAGGAGGACACTTTCGTGAGTGAGATCCCCACAGTTCCGGTACCTGTCATCAGATCGCACAAGACCTCCCTCTTCGTCCCCGACAGCTTCCCGCGCAGGCGGGGGCTGATCGTGTTGCTCAGTCTGATCGGCGGGCTTTTCCTCGCTTACGCCTGGTCCGCCAAGCTCGTGGACGATGAGATCGGATTCAACACCGCCGACACGCTCCTCGGGCACGACGCAGGAGCCACGCCTATCGGCGGTATCGCCGCCGGAGTCGTCTTCGCGTTCGTCACCGGCCTGGCCGGGTCCTTCACGGCGTGCAACATCGCGGTCTTCGGAGCGGTGGGGCCGCTGATCGGGCAGAGCCAGTCGAGAGGAACCCGCTTCCTGCACACCGTCAAGCCGCTGGGATGGATGGCCGTCGGCATGATTCCGGTATCCGCTGTCTACGGAATGACAGTCGGTGTGGTCGGCACGCACATGCCACAGTTCTCGAACACCGTGAATCCCGCCGGAGGTGTCACTCCCAAGATCGCCCAGGCGATGATCACGTTCGGTCTCATCGGGCTCGTAATGATCGTCCTTGGCTTGGCCGCCATTGGTCTGGTCAAAGACCCGCTGGCAGCCGTCTCTCGTCGGTTCCGAAACGCGCCGCTGATCCTGATGGGTGCACTGGTCGGCGCCTTTCTGATAGGGCGGCCTTATCCTCTGTTCCGCAACCTGTTCCGGCACGCTGCGACCACCCACAACCCGCTGTACGGCGCGGTCGCCTTCTCCCTGCAGTCCATCGGCAACATCCTCGTCATGTCGTTGCTGTTCATCGCACTTTCTTACGGAGTCGGCGAACGGATACAACGCTGGCTGACCGCCAAGCCAGGGAGAGGCGCCACGTTGACTGCCTCGGCGTTCCTGGTCACCGGCGTCTTCACCCTCGTCTACTGGACCGTGCGGATTCTCGGCAGGCTCGACTACATCTGGTTCCCGACGGCGCCCTGGAACAACTGACAGCAGGGCTCTGCGTCGTCACGCTCGGATGCCCGAAGGCCGGCCGCCATCACCCTGGTGACCAGGCATCTCGCCCGGAAGGGCGCCACCTTCGGCCGACCGCGGAAACCGGCGCCGGCCGACGGCTGGTCACGGCCGCGAGCGTCCAGGACTCCGCCGCCGCAACCGCCCGCGGATTACACCGGCCACGGGAAAGGGCCCGCACGTGCGGGCCCTTTCCCGTGGGTCTCGGTGTGCTGGATGAGCCGTTGGTAGTCCCTCGCGTGACGGCGGGCGTGCATCATCCACGCCAGCGAGCGTTCGACGACCCAGCGGCGGGGCAGCACGACGAAGCCGGAGGCGCCCTTGGGGCGGCTGACGGGCCTGATGGTGAGGTTGAGGTGCCGTTTCGCCCAGTCGACGAGTTTTCCGGCATGGGGCGGGAAATCCGCCGACGGGCCCCGCCACTTGCAGCCGGTGGCCACGGCATAGCGGACCGCATCGACGATCTCGCGGCGGGGATGCTTCTCCGGCCGGTCGCCGTTGCTGGGCTCGCAGGCCGGGGTGGGCAGCAGTGGTTCGGTCAGCGCCCATTCGGCGTTCGTGGTGTCCGAGGGGTAGCGGCGACGACGCATGACAGGGGCCTTCGAATGCGGCGGGACCTCCCTGCGAGCGGCCCCGCCGCAGGTCAGGAGCTGGCGATGAGGTCGAGGGTGGACTTACACAGCGTCCGAGCGGCGACCGACGCCGACCACCCAGCGGGCCCCGCACTCCGGGCACTCCACCTGACCGGCCTTGCCCTGAACAGCTGCCAGGCGCTTGGGGCAGCCGCCGTTCCTTCCGCCACTGCCTGGACCGAGACACCGATGAACAGAACACGGCCCCAGGCCGCGCGTCCGGCCTGAGCCGTTCACTGCAACCCCAGCAGTTTTTTCCGGGCCGAAACTCATCCCATGCCAGCCCGATCGGTGCCGGTGACTGGTCGAAAGGTGGTCAGGGCGCCGGAAACTGCCTGGCCACAAACTTGTCAAAGGCGGCATCCGGCAGCGCTCGACGAAGCCCCAGCGCGCCGCGTGCCAGCAGGCCGACCGGGTAGCGGGCACGCGGGCGCCGCGAGACGGCCGCCCGCTCGACCACTCGGGCCACCGCCTCCGAGGTCAGGGCGAGTTGCCCGGCGGCCGTGCGCCCCTCGTGCACATCAATGGCCCAGGCCGCCAGCTTGTCGTAAAAGGCTTGGTAAGCGGAGTCCGAGCGGCCGGCGAACTGGGCGATCGCCGTGGTGAAGAACTGCGTGCGGACCGTGGCGGGTTCGATCAGGCTGACCCGGACATCGAAGGGAGCCACTTCCACGTGCAGCGTGTCGGCGTAGGCTTCCAGCGGGTGCTTGGTGGCGTGATAGAGCCCGCCACCGGGTGGCGAGAATCTGCCGAGGATCGATGAGATCTTCACGATGCGCCCGGTGTGCTGGGCGCGCATCCCCGGCAGCACCAGCTGAATGAGTCGTATCTGCCCGAAGACGTTGGTCTCGAGCGCCGGGCGTACGGTGTCCAGGGGAACGTCCTCGACCGTGCCGTGTACTGCGCTGCCGGCGTTGTTGACCAGCACGCCGACAGCACCGTGATCCTCGGTGATGCGTTTGACAGCGGTGACCATGGACTCCTCGTCCGTGACGTCCAGGCGCAGGGTGTGGATGCCCTGCGCCGTCAGGGCGTCAAGGGTGCCAGGGTCGCGGGCGGTCGCGTGGACGGGCAGTCCGGCCGCATGCAGCCGCAGCGCGGCAGCGCGACCGATGCCGGTGGAGCAGCCGGTGACCAGGGCTGCGCGGGAGGCTGCCATCAGCGTTTTCCTTTCCGGGGAGTGAGGGAGTTCCTTATATGGTGTGGTCGCGCCAGTCGGCAGGTGCTTCCAGCCGTCGGTAGGAGCCGGCGAAGAAGAGGAGAGCGTCGTCGTCGGTGCCGTCGCCGAGCTCCAGTACCTGGCCGAGGAATATCGAGTGGTCACCACCGTCGTGGACAGCCGCCAGGCCGCACTCGAACCAGGCCAGTGAGCCGGGCAGGACCGGGGCGCCGGTGCGAGGTGCGGGTACCGAGTCGACGGTGGCGAACTCGGCAGCGCCGCGTGGCCGGCTGCCGTCGGCGAAGTGGCGCGCCACACGTTCCTGCCGGTCGGAGAGCACCGACACCGCGAACGACCCGTGCTCCAGAATCGCCGCATGCATCGAGGCGTCTCGCATGACACACACGAGAATCATCGGTGGGGTCAACGACACTGATGTGAACGAGTTCGCGGTCATGCCGCGTGGCTCGTCCCGGCCGACGGTGATGACGGTGATCCCCGTGGCGAAGCGTCCGAAGACCCGGCGGAGTTCCCGAGGAGAGAGGTCCGATCCCAGCGCTGTCCCGGCGTGTCCGCGCTTCGCTGCCATGGCGATCAGGCCTCTCCGGGCCGCGTCGCCCCGTTCGCGGCGACGGGCATCGGCGCTCCGGCACGGTGCGCCGAGGAGGCGCCACGTGCCTGGTACCGGGTCAGTGCTCTGCGCAGTGACTCCGGAACCGGCGTGGGCAGGGTCGCCGCGTTCGGGCCGCGCATACACGCGACCCGTTGCCGCCCGCGTGCCACCAGTTCTTCCAGCCCCTCCCGCAGCCGCACGTAGTCGAAGGAGAACTCGACCTGTGTCTGGGTGAGGTCCTCCAGGCGCATCCGGATCGACAGCTCGTCGAACGCCGTGATCTCGGCCAGGAACTCGCAGTCCACCTTCAGGGTGAACAGCTTCAGATCGTTCTGAAGGTCGGCGATCACGTCCCGAGCGTGCTCGCGCAGGAACATCTCCCGGCACCGTCCCTGCCAGCGCAGGTAGTTGACGTAGTAGACGTTGCCCACGAGGTTGGTCTCCTCGAAACCGACCACGTGCCGGTACTCGTAGTACTGCCTCGGCCCGTACTGCTTCACTTGTCCGCCTCGCCTTCGCCCATAGCCATCGACACCGTGAACACCACCGGCTCCGCGACGCCGTCCAGCCGTGTCGCGAAGGAGGCGATCGACGTGAAGCCGCTGCGCAGTGCCGCCCACGGCCCGCTGTCACCGCCCGTCGATTCGGCGGTCAGACCCACCCGCGCATGACCGGTCTTGCGCAGGCACTCCACCGCGCCCCAGACACGGGTCGCCGCGACCGCATAGTCCTCGTCCCGCTCGGTGGCGAGCAGTGCGGCCAGTGCGGCACCTTCCGCGCCCAGCAGGGCGCGCCACTGGTCCTGGGTCCGGGGCGTGGCGACCTCCACGTCGCAGCCGATCGGACGGTCCCCGGCCACGGCGAATGTAACGCCCGCGCCGTGGGAGGCGGAGACCCGGAACCCGGGCACCAGCGGCATGCCGTCCGGCCGGTACCTGACTTCCGTCGGATGACCGAGAGCCCAGCTCAGCGCCCGCTGTGTGCCGGCGCGCCGTGCTGCGCGCGAGGCTGTCACCGACGGGTCGTCCGGGAACACCGCGGCGCGCAGCCCGGTCCCCAGGATCGGTTCGGCGTTGCGTTCGAGATAGGTGGTCACCAGGGCCGCTCGCCATGGGCCGGCGCCGCTCTGTTTCCGCACCGCCTGCAGTGTCAGCCCTTCCCACCGCTCGACCAAAGCACCTTCGGGATCGCGGACATCGACGTCGTACACGTACGTGTCACCGTCCCGCGACACCTCGGTGGCGTGCACCGCCACCTCCGTGGCTCGCTGCAGCCGATCGGCATCCGCAAGGAGCAGCCGTTTGACCGATGCCGGCAACAGTGTCGCGTCCGGCACACAGCACTGGATCGAGTGCATCAGTGCGTCTCGCGTCCCGGGATCGGTCAGCACCAGATCGGCCGGGTGGAACTCTCCGAACCAGTCGCGGCGTGAGAGGCTGGAGAGCTGTGCGACGCAGCTGCGGGCCGTGAGCTGCCGGTAGCCCAGCAAGCGCTGGAAGCGTGCGCCTTGGAAGAGAACGGATCCGTAGAGTTCGTCGGCCGGCCGCAGCGGGATTTCGGGATCCGAGGTCTCGACCGGTCCAGCGGCATCGGTGGTCGAGGAGATGTCGTAGCGCAGTGTGGCCCGGAAGTGGTCGGTCTGGAACCCTGTCTCACTGGAGCGCACTGCCGCGCGGACCGTGTCCGGGCCGTCGGCCAGGACGAGGACGCGCGCAGTGGTGCGGCCGTCGGCCGGCACGACGATCGGGCGCAGGAACTCCACATCCGTCAGCGCGGGCACCGTCGTGCGACCGGTCAGTGCCGAGGCGGCCTGGGCCAGGGCTTCGAAGCCGAGAACCGCCGGAAACAGCAGATCGCCGTCGAGTGCGTGGTCGCCGAGGTAGGGATCGTCTGCGGCGGACAGGTCGGCGTCGGCAATGAGCTCGATCCCCGGGTAGTGGACGCGCGGCCTTTCCAGGAACCGTCCCAAGGGCAGCTCGCGCGGCTCCAGCGTGATGGTGGGGAGCCCTTCGGCGCGTCCCATGACGACGACGGCGCTGGGGGTGTCGGGGTCTGTGATGAGGTCCTTGAGTATGGCGACGCCGTCTGCCACGGGGATCGGGGAGATCCCTTCGCGCATCAGCGATTCCAGGACACCCAGCCGCTCGCCCATTCCGGAACCGGACCACACCGACCACTCCACGGCCAGGCAGCGGCAGCCGGGGTTCTCTTCGCCGTAACGGCGCGTCAGGTCGGTGAGCCAGTCGTTGGCAGTGGCGTAGTCGCCTTCACCACGCAGCCCGGCCCGGCCGATGATGCTGCCGAAGGTGACCAGCAGGCGCAACGGCGCGTCGTCGATGGCCGTGAGGACGGTCTTCAGGCCGTCGATCTTCGGTGCGAGTGTACGGCGGAAGGTGTCCTCGTCCAGGTTGACGAGGGCCTGCGGCTCGTTGCGCCCGGCGCCGTGCAGCACCGCCGTGACGGGCCCCAGCTCGCGGCGGACCTCTTCGAGGGCGGCCTTGACCTCGTCCGCGGCGGTCACGTCGGCTCGGATGTAGCGGAACCGGACACCCGAGGCCCGCACGCGCTTCAGGTTCGCGGCCAGCTCAGCGTCCTCAGCCGGATCCGAGCGGCCCAGCAGGGCCAGCGCGGCGTCCGTGTCCTGCACAAGGGCCAGCGCGGCCTCCGCGGTGATGCCCTTGCCGCCGCCGGTGACCAGCAGCACATCGTCCTTGCCGAACATCGAAGGGGCCGCGGCGGAGCCCGCCGCCGGCAGGGCCCGCAGCACCGGCACCGAGCGCCGTCCGGTGGCGTCGTACCAGACCTCGGCGAAGTCCTCAGTCATCGCCGCGTCGGCCGCGATCCGGGCGGCCAGCTCAGCCGCCTCCTCCTGCGTCAGCGCCTCCGGGTCAGGCAGGACCACGACGGTCGTGGTGACGTCCGGTGCCTCCAGGTGCAGCGTTTTGGCCATGCCCGCAGCGCCCCGCCGGCCGCCGACGGTGACGAACCGTACGGGAGCGCTCCGGACCCGGGACAGCGCGGCCCGCACTGCCGTGATGAGCAGGGGGACATGTTCCTCGTCCGCTTCGCGCGGCAGACAGAGCAGCACGCCGTCACCGATCCCGGCCGTGCGCAGAGCCCGACACAGCGGCTCGGCCAGCGGGTGGGCCGCGGTGGCGAACAGCTCCCACTCGCCCCAGGGAGCGTGCGGAGCGTGCTGGGGGACAGGAACAGCCGGCTCGGTGGGCACCAGGTCCACGGCGAACGACCGCACCCACGGCGCGACTCCCGCAACGTATTCGCGCTCCCCCTCCCCGTCTCGTGCCGTGGCGGCGAGTTCGTCGAGCATCCTCGCCAGCTCGGCCAGGGTCGATGTGGCGTACGCGGACGTCGCCATGACCGCCGTCACACCGAGCTCCCCAGCGGCCTGCGTCACGATCTGGCCGACGGTGATGGAGCTGAGATGCAGCTCGTCGATCGGGTTGCTGTCGGGGGACACCGCGGTGATCGGCAGCTCCGCGCGTTCGGCCGCCAGGCGTCGCAGGACGGTCAGAGTGTCGGATTCCGCCGCAGGCCGCCGCCCCGGTGCGGCCACGATCTCAGCCGCTGCGGAATCGAGCGGCTCTTCGGGTGTCGCGAAGTCGGCCTCCGGCGCCGCCTCACAGGGACTGGCCAGGAACGAGAACTGTTTGTCCAGCGGCAGGGCCTTGACGTACCGGTCGCGGAACAGTTCCCCGTGCCGGACGGGTGCTCCGAGCACATGGGCCGCGGCAACCGCGTGGAACAGCCCGGCCAGCGACATGCTGTCGGATTCGATCGAGACCGCGGGCACGGCCGGCGCGATCTGCTGGACCAGGTTCCCCAGCACCCGCCCGGGCCCGACCTCGATGAACAGGTCCGTTTCGGCGGCCAGGGTCTCGACCGCGTGGCTGAATCGCACCGGGTCCAGGATCTGTCGGGTCAACAGCTCACGCACATCGGTGTCCGGCCGCAGCGGAGCCCCGGTGACCGTGGACACCACGGTCTTGGCCGGCGGAGCGAAGTCCTCCCCGGCCAGGTACTCGCGGAACGCCTCGGCGGCCGGGGCGACGGCCTTTGAGTGGAACGCGTGCGAGACGGCTATCCGCGTGGCCGGGACACCGCGGGCCCGGGCCCGCGCCATCACTGTCTCCACTGCCGGCGCCGGACCGCTGACCACCGTCTGCACAGGGCTGTTGAGACCGGCGATGACCACTGGGTCAGTGCCTATCAGGGCCTGCACCTCGGCTTCCGGGGCGGCGATCCCGGCCATCGCCCCGCCACCGGCACTGGCGGTGCTCATGATCCGGCCGCGCGCGGCCGCCGCACGCAGGACAGCGTCCTCGCTGAGTGCTCCGGCCCAGTGCAGCGCTGCCAGTTCGCCGAGACTGTGTCCCGATGCGCCGACGGCCTCGATGCCGAGTGCCGACAGCGCACGCAGTCCTGCCACCGCACCGGCGATGATCCGTGGCTGCGCGACCGCGGTCGCGACCTGGTCACCGCCGCTCGGCAGGTCCAGTTTGTCGTACAGCTGGTCCACCGTGGCGAATCGACGTCGCAGGGCACCACCGTCCGCCCCGCGTCCCGAGCCCTGCCCCGGGAACAGGTAGGAGATGCGTGGCGGCTTTCCGCCGGCACCGAGAAAGACGCCGCCGATCGGATCGAGTACCTGGCGCGCGCCGTCGTCGAGAAGCGCGATGAGCTTGCCGAGGCGCAGTTCCGCCTCCTCCGGAGAACGTGCAACGACCGCGGCCCGCACCGGCAGGCCCGTCAGGTCGTGCGACAACGTGGCGGCCAGATCTCCGAGTTCGGCGAACGACAGCTGCGGTACGAACGCCGCGAGCTGGGCGACACGGTCGCGCATCTCGGCGGTGCCGGATGCGTCGAGCAGCAGCAGCTCGGTGTCCTGGCGGGACCGCACAAGGCGCCGTGTCACCGACCCGAGGCTGCTGCGGCGCACACCGTCGGCGTGCTCGACGACGAGATGCGCGTTGATGCCGCCGAAGCCCATCGAGGAAACGGCGGCGCGGACCGGGGCGCCTTCCGGCCACAGTTCGGCGGTGTCCGGCACTCGCAGCATGGATGCGTCGCCGCCCAGCGCCGGATGCGGTTGGCGGTGTCCTGTGGCGGGCGGGATGATCTGGTGCCGGACCGCGAGAACCGCCTTGATCAGCCCGGCGGCTCCGGCCGCGCCTTTGGTGTGACCGATGTTGCCCTTGACGGTGCTGATCGCTGCGGGCGCCGCCGTCGGATCAGCGGCGCGGCGTGCGCCGGAGATCGCCTCCAATTCGGTCGCGTCTCCCACGGCGGTGCCGGTGCCGTGGCCCTCGAAGTAGGCGACGCTCTCCACGCCGAAGCCTGCGGCGGCGTACGCACGGCTGATCGCAAGCTGGTGCCCGGCGGCCTCCGGCCGGGTGATCCCGCCCTTTCCATCAGAGCTGTGGCCCCATCCGGCGATGGTCGCGTAGCGGAACCGGCCCTGGCGCACGGCGTCCTCGTCGCGCATCAGGACGAGCATCCCGCACCCCTCGCCGGGCCAGAAGCCGTTGGAGTCCTTGTCGTAGACCCGCATCTCGCTCGTGGACAGCGCGCCGGTCTTGGCGAAGCCCACGAGTTCGAACGGGTCGATGCTCAGGTCCACGCCGCCTGCGATCGCGGCGTCGACCTGGCCGGTGGCCAGTGCGGTGCAGGCGGTGGCGACCGACAGCAGCGAGGAGGAGCAGGCACCGTCGACGGTGTACCCGCCGCCTCCGAAGTCGAAGTAGTTACAGATACGGCCGGAGATGGTGTTGGCCAGGCCGCCGGCCAGGGTGTCCTCGTCGACGCGTGGGAACGGGGCCTTGTAGCGCTCTTCGAGTTGGGCCAGGAACTGGCCGAGGTCCGCCTCCGCCCAGCCACGCTCCCGCAACGCGGCTCCGACGGTGCGCTTGACGTACGGCCAGCGCAGGCGCATGAGGTTGGCTCGGCTGAACTCGCCGGTCAGGGTGTTACCGATGATGACGCCGGTCGCAGCCCGGGGCAGGCCCTGTCCGCGGGGGAATCCGGCGTCGTCCAATGCACGCGCCACGGTGTCCAGGGCGAGCCAGTGCGTCATGTCGGTGGAGCGGAACGTGCTGCCGCCGATGCGGTAGCCGACGCGATCGAACTCGAAGCCTTCCAGCACAGCGGCCATGCGGGCGTAGTGCCGGTCGGGAGCCGCGGGATCCGGCGAGTAGTAGTCCTCGGTGCGTATCCGCTCCTGCGGAATCCGGCGGAAGGCCCGCCGCCCGGCCAGAACGTTGCGCCACAGCTCCTCGGGGGTGTCGGCATCCGGGTACCGCAGGGCGATGCCGACGACCGCGATCTTCATGCTCTTCATGCGGCCACCTGCTCCCCGTGTTCCCGGTCGACCGAGAAGGCTGGCGTCACGGTGTTCTCCTTCTTCTCTCCTCCCGCACCAAGGGGTGCGGGAGCCCGCCCGGCCAGCCGCAGTACGGCCGTGATCAGGGCTGTTGCGGACAGCAGGTCGTCGACCGGGGCGGGTATGGGGACGTCCGGGTCGACTGCGCGGTTGGGACGCATGAGCGGTGTCCTCCTCATCTGGCGGGTTACAGGGAGGCGGTCTCGTGGTCGGCCGCGGAGGTGGTGGGCGCGGCCACGGGAGATGCCGGCGGGATCGGTCCCCAGGTCTTGCCGTGGGCGCTCATCGCAGCCGGTTGGTACTGCCAGTCGCGGTTGCGGGCGGCGACGATGTCTCGCACGGCCGATGTCCCGCGTCGCCACCCGTCGCGCTGGGAGGCCAGCGCGAAGCCGAGCGCCTGGCGCGCGTAGGACAGCAGCGGGAAGGTGCAGTTCTCCTTCCAGGCTGCTGAGCCGTGCATCCGGTACCAGGTGACGTGCCGGGCTCCGGCGGGGAGCGTGAATGTCGCGATCGCATGCTGATCGGGGTCGCCGAAACCCATGTACGGCGGCACGAAGTCGAGGGCACCGAGCCGCGCGAAGATCTGCTCGGCAGCCGCCGCATGAGTGATGCGGCCGCTCGCGGCGGCGTCGATGTCGCGCTGTGATGCACTGATGGCGGCGACCACCTCGGGCAGGTGGCTGCCCAGCACGCCCATGCGGGACGGTTCCGTGGTCCTGGCCAAGTACGCGGGATCGCCGCTCTTCAGGTAGCGGACGAGCAGCGACAGCGGGCCGAAGGCCCCAAGTACGTTGCCGAGTACCCAGTTGCGGTTCCAGGCGTTCCAGGTGTCGTAGCTGGCGAAGGCCTGGAACGAAGTGGCCACAATGCTGTCGTAGTAGTCGAACGCCCGATTGACGGTGTCCTCGATGTGCTGGAATCGCTCGGTCGCGAAGTCGTTCTCGGAGACCGCCTTCAGCAGCTCCTCGGCGATCAGGTCGACGGCGACCACGAGCACCGACATCCCGCTGGAGAACAGAGGGTCGACGAACCCGGCGGCATGGGGCAGCTGAAGAACCCGCGGCAGGAGCATGTGGGGTGACGAGTACTGCAGGCGGCCGGAGCGCACCCACGGTCGTACCGGCTTGGCTCCCGCGAAGTGGCGCTCGATCGTGGGGTAGGAGGCGACGATACGGCGGAACTCCTCCTCCGGAGATCCCTCGGGGTCGGGATGGCGCGTACGGTCCAGCATCAGGCCCACGCTGGCCAGCGGGTTCGTCGATTGCCGGTGGTTGTTGAACGGGATCACCCAGACCCAGCCCCCGTCGAAGACGTGGTGCATGGTCGCCTCACCGAGCGGAGAGGGCACCTTCTTGCGGGCTGGGCCGTCCAGCAGGAGGTCGGCGCTCTTCACGCCGATCATGTGCGTGTAGAGGGTACGGGTGTCGGTGCGAAACCGCGGGGTCGCATCCCGCATGGAGAACAGGTCGGAAACCAGCGACCGCATGCCCGAAGCGTCGATCAGGTATTTGGCCCGGTAGACCGTCCCGGCGGCCGCGCGCAGTTCCACTCCGTCGTCCCGCAGCGCGATGTCCTCGATTCGTGTCTGAGAGACGAGGTCCGCGCCGTACTGAACCGACATGGCGGCGAGGTAGGCGTCGGTGTCCTGCCGGAACAGGTGGGAATCCGGCCCTATGGGCGGCGTCAGTGTCGGCAGCTGGTTGATGTGGTCACCCTCATGCTCGCGGCCGGCGTAGTGGTACATGAAGCTGAAGGACCGCTTCACCCCGCATGCGCTGCTGATGTTGTCGCGCAGCGCGTGGAAGGAACCGAGCCAGCCGATCTCCGGGACTCCGTACTTCTCGCCGATGATCCGCAGCCGGATGCCTGTCTCCGGGATGAGCGACTCGCCGATGGCGAACCGTGGGTGTGAAGCCCCCTCGAGCAGCAGGGTTTTCACCCCGTGCTTGGCGAGGATGCAAGCGAGCATCGATCCGCCGATGCCCGAGCCCAGGATGGCGACGTCGTAGCGGTTGCTGGTCACGGTCACGGTTGCCCCTGCCTTCATGTGTAGTGCTGCACGCCACGCCGACCCAGCGTCGGGCAGGGGCGGACGGGCCGCCTACTCCTCGCTTGCCGTGCTCGTCCGGCCACCTGATCGAGGTTGGCACCCTCGGAGAAGTAGGGGCTGCGTGAGGCAGGCCACCATGTCGGTTGTATCAGCGCGCCGTGCGAGCGCGTTCTGCGCCGGCAGTCGAAGGCGGCAGGACGTCCTTCCGTGCGCCCGGCTTTCGCGACCGACGAGAAGGGTTCCACCGCCCATGACGGGACAGCCATCCAAGAACCGCGCTGTCAGAGGGTTCGAACATCCCTTGGCCTTTTGGCTCGGCACGATCGCGTGTACGGCTGGAGTCGCTCTCCACCTGCCCATGTACTTCAGCGCACACGACATGGGATACGCGATGGCCGGTATGCGGCCCGATGCGTCCATGCTCGCCGGTATGGCACTGATCGTGGTGGGCCTGGCCGCGGTGCTCTACGGCCTGTTGCCCGCGCGGAGAGACGACGTCCGGCGGGCCGCAGCCCGCATCCGGGTGACCGCGCTCGACGACGCGCCCCTTCGCAAGCAGCACGTGGCTCTGCTGGTCGCCATGAGCATCGCGGTCACCATCGACACGATGAAGCCGATCACCCTCTCCTTCGTGGCACCCGGCATGGCCAGGGAGTACGGCCTGCTGCCGGTGGACAAGCACGCGCACATCACCGTGGCGTGGCTCCCGCTCGTGGCCATCACGGGGACCGTCGTGGGCTCGATGGTGTGGGGAGCGCTCAGTGACCTCATCGGCCGCCGGGCCTCCATCCTTTTCGCCGGGGCGCTGTTCCTGACGACCTCGATCTGCGGAGTGATGCCGGGGTTCATCTGGAACCTTGTCATGTGCGCCCTCATGGGGATCGGGGCCGGCGGCATGCTGCCGGTCGGCTTCACTCTCTTGGCGGAGACCATGCCGGCCAGGCACCGCGGATGGCTCATGGTGCTGGTCGGTGGCAACGCAGTCGGCGCCTACCTGCTCGTCAGCTGGCTCAGCGGAGCCCTGTCCCCGCACTACTCCTGGCGGATCCTGTGGCTGATCGGCCTGCCGACCGGCCTGCTTTTCATCGCGATCAGCCGCTGGATTCCGGAGTCACCCCGCTACCTGATCGCTCGAGGCCGCACGGAGGAGGCCAAGGCCGTGATGGCCCGCTACGGCGCAGTGGCCCACGAAGTCCGCGACGACCGGGCCGTGAACGCGGAGGACGACGCGCGCGTCACGGACATCCTGCGCTCGCCTCTGGCCGCGACCAGCCTGACCATCCTCTGCCTGGGGCTGGGAATCGGCCTGGTGACCTACGGTTTCCAGCAGTGGGTCCCCACGAACTTGCAGCAGCTGGGCTACACCTCGGTGAAAGCCGACTACACGATCCGGAACGCGGCACTGATCGGCCTGCCGTTCACCGTCCTGGCCGCCTGGATGTACGGAACGCTGGGCAGCCGCAGAACGTTGATGTCGCTGTCCGCAGTCACAGCGGCGTCGCTGGGAGCGTTCGTGCTGTGGGGGGATCAGCTGGTGCACACCCGCTTCCTGCTGCCCTTGCTGCTGATGCTGCCGACAGCGGGCATCGGCTCGCTGGCCGCGACGGCCGTCGCCTACGCCGCGGAGCTTTACCCCACGCGGATCCGGACCCGGGGCACCGGCCTGGCGGCGGCGATGACGAAGGCCGGCGGCGTGATGATCCTCGCCGTTGTCGTCGGGATCAAGTCCGTGCCGTCGATCGGCACGACCGCGGTGATCGGCGTCGTCCCCCTGCTGGTGGCGGTGCTGGCGCTGTTCTGGGTGGGCCCGGAGACCAAGGACCGGCGCCTGGAGGCCATTGCCGAGGAAGGGCTGCTGGTGTCCCAGGCGAACTGATGACGCTCCCGGCGGGGGGGGGGGGGGGGGGGGGGGGGGCGGCGGGGCGGGCGGGGGGGGGGGGGGGGGGCGGGGGGGGGGGGGGGGGCGGGGGGGGCGGGCGGGGGGCGGCCGCGGGGGGGTGGGGGGGGGGCCCCCCACCCCGCCGCGGGGGGGTGTGGGTTTTGCGGGGGGGGGGGGGGGGGGGCGCCCCCCCCCGCGGGGGGGGGCCCGGGGGGGGGCGGGGGGGGGCCCCCCCCCGCCCGCCCCACCGCCCACGAGCGACGGGGTCGGCTTGTGGGAAAGAAAGCCTGTGACTCTCGAACGGAATCCAGACGGGGAAGCCGCCCGACGCGGCTTCCTCCACGATCGCATAGCCTGTTTCGGCGCGCACCCACGAGGACGAGGGGCCTGAGATTGATCGGTGACACTCAGTACGGGACAGCAGGGGAGCCCGGGGAAGCGGTCCTGCCCCTTCACCTGGCGTACTGTCACACTCGTGCCAGTCTGACGCGCCTGCTCACCAGCCGCCCGGACGCCGCAGTCCTTCCGGTGCCGGCATGCCCGGGCTGGACCGTGTACGACACCGTCGCCCACCTGGTCGCCAACTGCCGCTTGGCGGAACACAATCTGGTCGGCCGGCCGAAAAAGGCCGCCGGGGACACGCTGCCCGAGCTGCTGGTCGAGTGGAACCGCAGTGGCGAACGTGTCGAGCTCGGTCTGCGCGGCTCCTCGAGCGACACCGCGGGCTCGGTCCTGGTGATGGATGCCTACACCCACGAGTTCGACATCCGCCACGCGCTCGCATCCGAGCTGCCGAAGTCGCACCCGGCGGCCCGGGCAGCGTTCGACCTGGCGATCAACGGCTTCCGCGCGTCGGTGGTCCAGCTGAGGCGCCCGGCCCTGCGGCTGCAGACGATGGAGGCGCAGTGGGACGTAGGCGACGGCGAACCGACGGCTGTTGTGTCCGGGACTGCACATGACCTGTACCGGTCGCTCGTGGGACGACGGACCGTGCGGCAGATCAGCGAACTGTCCTGGAGCGACGATCCGGCGACATGGATTCCCGCCTTCAGCTGGGGACCTTTCCGGCCGCCTCAAGGGCCGGTGGAGTGAGCATCGCAAGCGGACCTCCCGTCGGCAGGCAGTAGCAGCACTTACCGACGAGAGGTCCGCGTCAGTCTGCGGGCGTCCTTAATCAGGCGGCGGTGTCCAGCGTCGGCATCAACCAGTTGTCCAGCTCCGGAAGTGCCAGCAGAACCGGCGTGTCGACGAGTGCCACGGGGCGCATTCCGATGTGGTGCCCGTCGAGCATGGTGTCCGACCGGACCACCAGCCGGTCGGTCTTACCGAGGAAGAGGGGCTTGCGGAGCCACGGCCTCGGATCGATGTCACGCACACCGACGGCGGCCGCACGCACGTACCACGTCCCGGAGGGAACGTGCTTGAGCGTATAGCGACCGGAGCGGTCCAGAATGTCGCAGGCCACCGGGAAGCCTTCCACCAGCGGGGAACTGAACGCCCCGACGTACACGCGGACCGGCTCGTCCGTTTCCGGCATGCGAATCGAGCCGGTGACCGTCCCATGGCCGTCCCCGTGCGGTGGACGGCCGCCCAGAGTGTGCAGGCCGTCCTGGGACAGCAGGCGATAGCGGCCTGGCGAGGTCCCGACACTGCGCGTGAATCGGCTGGTGAACGTGCCCAGGCTGTTGTACCCAACGGTGTACGCGATGTCAGTCACGTTCTGGGTCGTCTCCAGGAGCAGATTCTTGGCGCGGAACAGCCGGATCGCGGCCAGGAATCGGCCCGGGGATGTTCCGGTGATGGCGCGGAAGGTACGGGAGAAGTAAAATTTGCTCAGAATGGCTGAGTCGGCGATGTCGTCTAGTGTCAGCGGCTCGCTGTAGCGGTTCCACATGGTGGAAATGGCATGCTCGACTGCTAGTTGTACGACGTCCAAGATCATTCCCCCGCTCGGCACCGTGAACTGTCAGACTCCCGATTTCGCAATCAGCGCCCCCTTCACGACATCTCCCGCCACCCCCACGGCACGGGAGCAAGTCCTCAGCCCTCACCGCAGAGGCCGGACCGGCCACTGCCGCTCGGTACCGGTCAGCCGTCACCAGCCACCCCGGCAGAACCCGTTCGAGTTTCTCCTCGAACGCCCACAGTGACTTCTTCATGGCTGCCCTTCCTTGGCCGAACAGCACCCCCTTGCCTGTGACGGTCGTCACATAGCTGTGTGCAGAACCGCGATGAGTTCAGGCCGCCTCGCCGGTATGTACGGGTGGATCCGTGAGGGTCCCTGGACACGCGTGACAAGGAGAGGACCATGTCCGACAACCGCCTGCAGGACGAGACCGCGATCAGCACCGTTCTCGAAGCCCTTTACAAGGCGTGGGAGGCCAACGACGCCGACGCCTTCGTCGCCGACTACACGGAGGACGCGACCGCGATCCTCCCCGGCTCGTTCCGTCAGGGTCGCGAAGGGATCCGCCAGAGCATGGCCGGCGGCTTCGCCGGACCGCTCAAGGGCACCAAGACGTACAACAAGCAGATCGGGGTGCGCTTCCTCGGCCAGGACGGCGCCATCGTCGTCAGCGAGTCCGGAATCCTCTTCCCGGGCGAGACCGAGCTGCCCGCCGAGCGCCTGGTGTACGCCACCTGGGTGCTGGAGAAGCGGGACGGCCGGTGGCTGATCGCCGGCTACCACAACAGCCCTGCGAAGCCGAACAACTGAATGCCTGTCACACAGCATTGCTGATGGGTCGGTCCCGTCCCGCCCCAAGGGCAGAACGGGACCGACCACTCGGATGACACCGCGGGAACGGATCACCCGGCGCAGAGCATCGCAGCGGCACGTTCGGCGATCATTACCACACTGAGCAGCGTATTGGCGCAGACCATGGCCGGCATGACCGAAGCGTCGGCCACGAAAAGGCCTTCGACGCCATGCACCGCGCAGTGCTGGTCCACCACCGCGGTCTCGTCGTCGGCCCCGCCCATCCGTACCGTGCCGACCGGGTTGTAGGCCGAGTCCACCGCGGCATCGATGTAGGCCCGCAGAGTCTCCTCCGAGTCCAGGGTCCGTTCGTCCACCAGGACTGCTTCCTCGCCGTGGTCGAAGATCTTCGGTGACTGCGCCAGCTGCCAGCAGCCGCGCACGGCCTCCGACAGCAGTGCGTAGTCGCGTTCGTCCGACAGATATCCCAGGTCGATCCTCGGCGCGGCGGCCGGGTCGGCCGACTCCAGGACCACGCTCCCCCGTGAGTGCGCGCGTCGTGCCACCGCCATCACGCCGAACACGGTGCGCGCTCCGGCGACCTTGCGCAGCTCCGGGAAGTGGTGGGTGAGGTCGAACCGGTTGACCATCGCGTAGTACATGTCGTTGAAGCGGTGGTCCGGCTGCGAGGATGTTGTCCGCAGTACGATCTGGCCGGTCGACTTTCCTTCGTTCTCGGCGCCGGGCTTCGGGGTCAGGAACACCCCGATGCGAGGCTGGTCGGTGAGCCCGGCCCCTACGCCGGGCCGGTCGGAGTGGACCTTTATGCCCAGACGTCGCAGGGCGTCGGCCGGGCCGACCCCCGAGCGCCACAGGACCGCCGGAGACCCGATCGCGCCGGCAGCCAGGATCACGCGTCGCCCCGACAACTCCGTGCCATCCACCACCACACCGACCGCCCGGCCGTCGCGGATCACGACTCGGTCGACGAGCGCACCGGGGATGACGCGGAGGTTGGGCCGGTGCCGGGCCGGCCACAGGTACGCCATGGCGGTGGAGACACGCACTGAGGCCTCCCGCCTGGTCGACGGTATGGGGCCGACGCCGCTGGAAGAGGGATGGTTGTGGTCCGGTGCGTAGGGGTGACCGGCGGCCAGGCACGCCTCGAGAAAGCCCTGTTGGACGGGCGTCAACTCGTCGTCGCGCCAGCGTCGGATCGGCAGGGGGCCGCCGGACGCGTGGAATTCCCGGTCGCCGTATTCGGCGTCGTCCTCAACAGCGGTCAGCACCGGAAGAGCCCGCTCCCAGTCCCACAAGGGGTTGCCGAGTGCCGCCCACTCGTCGTAGTCGGCGGGTGTGCCCCGGATGGCGACCGTGTTCCCGACCGCTGACGAGCCACCCGTGACCTTGCCCTGCGGCAAGGGCACCCGGCGCCGTGCGGTGAGCTGGGCGGTCAGGCCCCAGGAGTGCCCGGCCAGCGCCATGGTGTTCGCGTCCAGCAGGTCCGACGGCGTGGTATCGGGGTTCTGGTAGTGCGGGCCCGCCTCGATCAGGGCGACCCGTCGATGGCCGTCTTCGCTCAGCCGTGCCGCGAGCACGGCCCCAGCGCCGCCGGCGCCCACCACGATGTCATCGAACTGCGGCATGTGTCCGCTCCTCTCTCCATGGATCAGCGTGCTGGCATGCCGCTTGCACGGGCTTCTCCGGCCTTGCGCAGCCTGGGAGAAGTGCCGGGCCGCAGCCGGACATACCGTCGCGAGGAGTCACGACGTTGACGGGAGACGGAGATGGCTGTGGAAGGTGCAGGGAAGGGCAAGCCGGGTCTGGCCGTACAGGCGGGGTCGGTGCCCCTGGCGGTGGAGGTGGCCGCGGAGGCGGAACGACGCGGACTGCCCTCGTTCTGGTCGAGCGAGTTCTACGACCGCTCGGCGGTCGTGACACTGGCCGCGGCAGCCACCGCCACCTCGCGCATCCGGCTCGGCTCGGCGATCGCGTGGGCGCTGGGCCGGACACCGGTGACGCTGGCGACCGAGTTCCGGTCACTGGACGAGCTTGCGCCGGGACGGGTGGCGCTGGGCCTTGGGACGGGAAACCCGCAAGTGATCGCTGACTGGCACGGTCTGGATGAGACCCGGCCGGCGGAACGGCTGATGGAATTGGTGCCCCTGATCCGACGGATCTGGGACGTGCACACCACGGCTGTCGAGCACGACGGCGCGTTCTATCGCTGCCGTATCGCCGCGGATCCGGCGCTCCCCGACTGGCCGGTTTCGGCAGAGACCGAGGGTTCCGAGCCCACCGGACGCCGTCCCAGGATCCTGCTGGCCGGCGGCCGCCGGGCGATGATCCGTGCCGCGGGCGCGGTCGCCGACGGCCTCGTAGGCCTGCCACTGTGCAGTCGCGGTTTCGTCGAAGAGGTGGTACGCCCTGAACTGGCCGACGCCGCGGAGCGCGCGGGCCGTCCACCAGCCGTGCCCATCACCGGGATGATCATCTGTGCCGTCGCCGAGGATTCCGCGCGGGCCCGGTCCTTCGCCGCCGCTCAGGTCGCCGTCTTCGCCGCCCGCCGCTCCGCCGCCCCATTGATGGACTTTCACGGCTTCGACAATGAGGTCGCCGGCATCCGCGAGGCCCTGGGCCGAGGCGACTTCCCGGCGGCAGCGGCTGCGGTGTCCGACCGCATGCTCGACGCCCTCGCCGTGTACGGCACCCCCAAGGAGGCGCAGGAACGCTTCGCCGCGGGCTTCGACGGTCTCTACGAGGAGCCGCTGCTGTTCACCGCCGGGAAGGGCATGCCCCAGGGCGCCTTCCGCGAGAGCCTGATGGCCGTCTGCGACGCGTTCGCAGCCGAATGACACGAATGCGCCGCGCGATCGACATGATCGCGCGGCGCGCTCGTCGTCGCGCTGATCAGCGGCGCATCACCAGCCGGCCGTTCATCAGGTAGTCACCGACGGTCTCGAAGTGCGTGTACGACAGCGCGATGTGCTTGGTCACGGAGTTGACGTCGCGGAAGCAGCGTTCCAGTCGGCTCGTCTGGTACAGCGACGTCGTGCCGGCCAGTGTGTACACCGTCTCCACGGCCGACGTGGTGCTTTCCGCGAGCGCGGCGGAGGCCAGGCGTATCAGCGAACTGAGCTCATCGCCGCCCGCCCCCGCCGCAGCGACGACCTGCCTCGCCGCCTCGTACAGCATGAGCCGCGCCCCGTACACGGCTGTCTCGCAGCGCGCGAACCGCTCCTGCACCACATGGTTGTCCGCCAACGTGCGCGTCCCGCTCGCCGGTGTCTTCGCATGGGCCGTCTCGCGGAACGTCTCCAGTGCGTCCCGCGCGATCCCGAGGGCGACCGGCGCGGTCGAGAACGGACCGAAATCGAAGTACCCCACCGGATATCCGCGGGACGCACGCGCGGGCGGGGCCTGGGCCATCTGGGCCTTGCGCACTGCGAGTTCCTCGGGGACGAAACGCTCGTCCAGCTGGAAGTGGTTGCTTCCCGTGCCCCGCAGGCCGACGGTGTACCAGGTGTCGCGGAAGCGTACCGAGGACGCCGGCACGAACAACATCACGATGTCCGGGCCGGCGGGCGTCATAACCGGCTTGCCCCTCTCGCTGACCAGCGCCGTGCATACCAGCCAGTCGGCGTGCGCGGCCCCGCTGGCCATGGCCCACTCGCCCTGCAGCAGATAACCGCCGTCGACGGGCTCGGCCATACCGGACGGCTTGACTCCGCCGACGACGAAGCCTTCGCTCTCCAGAAACAGCCTGCGGGAGCTGTCCTCGGGCAGGTAGTCCGACAGCCGGCCGATGGCCCCCTGGACACCGATCTGCCACGAGACCGAGGCGTCCAGGCGTGCCAGTGCCTCCAGCACCGCCATCCCGGTGTCCAGTGCGGCCTGTTCGCCGCCGAACTCCTTGGACACCCACATCCGGGTGAAACCGGCGTCGCGCAGTGCCTCGAACACCGGGAGCGGCATGCGGCGATCGGACTCAGCGGCGGTGCGGTGCTCCTCGATCAGGGGAGCCAGCTTCTCGACCCGGGCCAGCCAGTCCGCCTGCTCGGCCGTCAGCGCGGGATCCGGCAGCCGCGGCCGTTGCGGTCGGTCCGTCATGGGAGTCGTTCCCTTCGTAGGCGCATCGGCCAAGCCGTCTTCATCGCTTGCGTGCGACACCGACCCACATCGGCAGCGGTGCGGGGCCGGAGGTGTCGGCGGGGCGCCAGTTCTGGGTTTCCACGACGCCGGGTTCGACTGTGTCCATACCGTCGAAGAACCGCGCCACCTCGGCCCTGGTGCGGCGGACCACGGCCTCCCCGAGCTGCTTGTCGAGAGCGTCGAGCGTGGCGTTCATCTCCGTGTCCTCGTCGTCCTTGGCGAAGTGGGACACGGCCACGTAGCTGCCCGGTGTCATGGCGTCGAGGTAGGCGGCCAGCAGCCGTGCGCCCTCGGCGAAGTCCTCGACGAAGTGCAGCATGCCGAACAGGACCAGTGCGACCGGCTGGGAGAAGTCCAGCGTCCGCGAGGCCCTCGCCAGCACGTCCTGCGGGTCGTGGAAGTCCCCCTGGAGGAAGCTCACACCACCGTCGGTGTCCTCGGCCAGCAGGTGCCGGGCGTGTGCCACGACGAGCGGGTCGTTGTCGACGTAGACGACCTTCGCGTCCGGCGCCGCCGAACGGGCCGCCAGGTGCACGTTGTCCATGGTCGGCAGCCCGGAGGCGATGTCCAGGAACTGTCGGACACCGCAGTCCTTGACCAGATGACGCACGATGCGGCCCAGCGCGCCACGCGCATGCCTGATGTCGACCTTCACGCCCTCCACCCCGCCGGTTTCACCGGGCCAGCCGGCGAAGGCGTGGGCTGCGGCCTGCCGGTCGCACTCGAAATTCGCGGTACCGCCGAGCAGGTAGTCCAAGACCCTCGGTACGTGCGGGATGCGTGGGTCGATGCCCTCGGGGGCGGCATCGGTGACCGTCGCACCCTCACGGTGCGAAGCAGCGCTCTGAGACACGGTGCGTCCTCCTCAACCGGTGCGGCCACTGCGGCCGGGATGCGTCCAGCCTGACCGCGGCCGGATCGCGCGGCTTCTCCGTGCGTGCCTTGCCTGCGACGGCGGTGGGCAACGGGTGAGTAGCCCGGCCCGAGGAGCCGGTGTCAGGCTCGGCGCGGGGCTGCAGAGTGCTGCGCCCGAAGGCCCACAATCCCCGAGGACTGCTCATGACGGCTCATTACGACGACATCATCATTGGCGCCGGGTCGGCCGGCGCGGTGCTCGCGGCCCGGCTGTCGGAGGACTCCGCCCGACGCGTGCTCGTGCTGGAGGGCGGAGCGGACTTCGTGCGGCCGCAGGAGACGCCCGAGGACATCTTCTACGGCCGGACCATGTCGTTCGCGGACCATGACTGGGGCTACCGCGCGGATATCCGGGACGGCCGCAAGATTCGCTACCCCCGTGGCAAGACCACCGGCGGCTCGTCCGCGGTCGGTGCGACGGTGGCGCTGCGCGGGGTTCCGGCGGACTACGACGACTGGGCGGCGGCCGGAAACCCCGCATGGTCCTGGTCGCAGGTCCTGCCCTACTTCCGCAGGCTAGAGAACGACCTCGACTTCCCGGACGGACAGGTGCACGGCCGCGGCGGGCCGGTGCCGATCCGGCGCTGGCGGCCGGAGGAACTGGCGCCGGGACAGACGGCGTTCGTCGAGGCGTGCCTGGCGGCCGGATTCCCCGAGGTCAGGGACCACAACGATCCGGAGTCCACCGGCGTCGGTCCGATCCCGTCCAGCCGTCCGGACCGCGAGCGGCGGGCCACGACCGCCACCTCGTACCTGCAACTGGCCCGCGGCCGCGAGAATCTTCATCTCAGGGCCGACACGATGGTCGACCGGGTGGTGTTCCAGGGCGACAAGGCGGTCGGCGTCATCGCCGCGGCACCAGGGGGCTCCTACGAGCTCGTCGAGGGACGCAGGATCATCCTGGCCGCCGGGGCGGTGGCTTCCCCGGCGGTCCTGTTGCGCTCCGGCGTGGGCCCGGCGGAGGACCTGCGGCGCCTTGGTGTCGAAGTCCGGGCGGACCTTCCCGGGGTCGGCACGCATCTCGTCGACCACCAGCGCACGGGGGCGTTCATGGTGGCGCGGCCGGGTGCCGTCGATCCGACCGGACCGTTCCTGCAGGAGATCCTGCGCACCACGTCGCCTTGCTCGGGCGAGTTCAACGACCTGCAGTACTACATGGTCAATTACTTCGACCTGGCGCACTTCCCCGAACTGCAGATGCTGGCGGGTGCTCCGCAGATCCTCGGAGTGATGGTGGTGGCCCAGCGCCCCGCCTCTCGGGGCCGGATCAGCCTGACCTCCGCCGATCCGGCCGCACAGCCTGTGATCGAACTGAACTTCCTCGATGACGAGCGGGAGCTGGACATCCTCGTCGACGGTGTGCGCACCGCGTGGCGCCTTGCACAGCATCCGGGAATCACCGCCCTGGGACAGGGCTTCGTCGTGCTGCGGGAGGCGATGATCGACAACGACGACATGGTGCGGCAGTACGTGAAGACGAGCCTGGACAGCGCCTACCACCCGGTCGGCACGGTGCGCATGGGCCCCACGTCGGATCCGTCGGCGGTCGTCGACGAACGCGGCGCGGTGCATGGTCTGGACGGCCTGTACGTCTGCGACGCATCGATCATGCCGGCCACCGTCCGGGCGAACACGAACCTCACGTCGATCATGATCGGGGAGCGGACCTCGGACTGGCTCCGGGAGAACTGACGCGACCGCTGAGCAGCGGCTCCGGAACCTGCCCGTTCCGGAGCCGCTGTGTGTGCGACGGCGGTCAGGGGGTGGGAAAGAACCGTGAGACGAACGCTTCCCAGGCTCGGTCACCGAAGATCGCACGTTGCGGTCGCAGCAGCCTGACCGGGATCCCGATCCGGTAGCGGATCCGCGGCCTCTTCGTGGTGATCGCCTTCTCGACGACCGCGGCGACCTCGGCCGCGCGTACGGAAGTCCGGCCCCGGCCCTTGGGCCGCTCGACCTCGCGGTAGGCGCCGTGCCATTCGACGAAGTGTTCCCAGAACTGCGCGTACAGGTCGCTGTCCGTGGCCAGGCCCAGATCGCCGACGGTGGTCGGGACGAACGCACCGAGGATGGGTGAGGGTTCGATGACCACCACCTTGATCCCGCTCGGCGCGACCTCGAGGCGCAGCGAGTCGCTGATGGCCTCCAGCGCGTGCTTGGTGGCCTGGTAGTAACCGCGGCCCGGGGTGGCGAACAGGCCGAAGATCGAGGACATCATCACGATCCGCCCTGAGCGCTGTTCTCGCATGCCGGGCAGCACCAGTTGTGTCATCCGGGCCAGGCCGAAGAAGTTCGTCTCGAACTGCTGGCGCACCGCGTCGACCGGGGTCTCGCCTATGGTGCCGTTGAGGCTGTACGCGGCGTTGTTGATCAGAACTCCGACCGCGCCGTGTTCCTCGGTGATTCTGTCCACCGCGGCGGCCATCGACTGCTCGTCGGTGACATCCACCCGCAGCGTGGTGATCCCCTGCTCGGCCAGGTCCTTCAGGCCCTCCAGACTGCGTCCGGTGGCGTAGACCGGCCAGCCGGCGCGGTGCAGCCGCAGGGCGGTGGCGCGGCCGGTGCCGGAGGAGAGCCCGCTCAGGGAGCTCACACCGGTGATCAGCACCGCGCGGGAGGGACTCATGACTCGCTCCTCGTCGGGACGTCCTGCTGCGAGATCCGGCTCGCCGTCACCGAGGTGCCCAGGCCCAGGCCGTCCACCATGCGGGTGATGAAGTTGAACAGGGCGGTAGTGAAGAAGGCCTCGAGCAGCTCGTCGGTGCTCCAGCCGGCGTCCAGTGCCTGCTGCCAGTCGGCATCGGTGATTTTGTACGGCTCCCGGCACAGCTTGCCCAGCAGACGCAGCAGGACCTTGGTGCGCTCGTCGAGCGGCAGGTCCTCCGGGGTCTCGGCGGCGCCGAGGGCCGAGGCCAGTTCCTCCGAGCCACCGAAGACCTGGAGGAAGAAACTGTGGGTGCCCACGCAATAGGGGCACTGGTTCACCTTCGACGTCCAGGCACAGATCAGCTCCCGCGTCTGCCGCGGCAGTACGCCTTCGAGGAAGATTCCCTTGTATCCGGAGAGGATGACCTCCAGCAGGTCCGGCCGGGTGGACACCAGCCGGAACATGTCAGGGACGAACGGCAGGTCGGTGACGTGCTTGACCTCCTCGTACAGTTCGGCCAGGCGCCCGGTGGCCTCCTTCTCGTCGATCAGCGGGACCCGGACATAGGCTGTTGCGTCGTCCATGCTCATTCACCCTTTCAGGACGGAAGCGGTACCTCGTGGAACGTTGCGGCGGCGGAGGACCGGAACAGCCTCTGCCTGGAAGTCGACGTCCGCGTCGAAGTTTTTGATCATTCCCTCGATGACCAGCAGCGACAGCAGGGGGAAGGCGAATTCGGGCGCGGGGTACAGACCGAAGCGGCGTTGCAGGTCGAAGAGGTGGCCGGCGAAGCGTGCCAGGTCGAAGTCACCGGACCGGCTGCCCGAGGTCTGCTCGACCAGTGTGCGCAAGCCGGCCCGGAAGCCCTCCAGGTCGCAGTCCTCGGCGATCTGTGCGGCACTCTCGATGACGATGTGCGCGCACATCCAGCCGTCGCCCATTGCCATATTGATGAAGAAGTCCGCGAAGGAACGGCGAACCGTCTCGGGCAACCGGACGACGAACCCGGCATCCAGGACGACCAAGCCGGCGGAACGGTCGACGTACAGGTTGCCGGGGTGCATGTCGCAGTGCACGAGACCATCGATGAACAGCATTTCGTAGACCGCGGCCAGGACCGCGCGTACCACGCAGCGGCGCGTGTCGGCGTCCAGATCTGCCGGCTCGAACCGCATCAGGTCGTCGATGTATTCCATGACCACGGTCTCGGACGTGCACAGCTCGGGCAGCGGAGCGGGAATGCGGAGGTTGTCGAATTCCGCCAGGTTCCGCCGCAGTGCGGCCAGCGATTCGGCTTCGGCGACGAAGTCCAGCTGCTGCAGGATGGCGCCGCCGACCTGCTCGTGCATGAGCGCGAACGGCATCCTGCGAAGCCGCGGCAGTCTGCCGAGCAGGCGCATGGCCAGCGCGGTGAGTGTGAAATCCCGGTGCATCACCCGGTCGATGCCCGGACGGCGCACCTTGACGGCGACACGACGGCCGTCGAGGGTCACCGCCTCATGAACGGTCGCGATGCTGCCGCAGGCCACCGGCTCCCAGTTGAACTCCCGGAACGGCCACGGTCGGTGTGCATAGGCGTGCCGGACGGCGCGTTCGATCCTGCGCCGACTCGGCGGTCGGGCGGCGTCGGTCAGGCGTCCCAGGGCGCTGGTGACTTCCTCGGGCAACAGATCTCGCCGGGTGCTCAGCAGCTGGCCGATCTTGATGTACGAGGGTCCCAGCCGGGTCAGGAGCCTGACCCACCGTTCGCCGTCGTGCAGCCCGCGCCCCCGGGTGGAGCGCGACAGGCGCGCGGCGACGGCCGACCCGACGAAGACGAGGCCGAAGCCGGATGCGGTGGCGCCCACACGGACGCAGCGCAGCACCAGTCCGGGCAGCCCGGCCACGCGGGTGGTGATCACCCTCATGTTCGCCCCTTCGTGTCGCAGGTCACGGCGAGGGCGACGCACCGCCGCCCGATCCGATGGTCTCGGCCGGGTCGGTGTGCCCACTACTCCCTTCGTGCCCTGTGAGCTGCTGCGCAGAGGCGACGCAGGGACGTCAGGCGTCGAGTTTGCCGGCCAGGCCGAAAGCTGCGAAGACGTCGGCGTCCTGGAACACGGAGTTTCGGCTGATGCCGGAGGAGGTGACGGTGAACACCTGGAGGGTGTGCAGTTCGTAGGCGCCGCTGGGGCCGCGGCGGTAGGCGGCGAAGGCCGGGTGGCCGTTGGCGCCGACCGGCAGCAGCTGCCAGCTGGTACCGGCCTTGGTGAACAGCCAGTCCATGAACCGGGCGTAGTTCTCGCGGCCGACGAACCAGTTGAGCATGGGGGGCATCTCCATGAGGACGTCGTCGGCGAGCAGCTGTTTGAGCCGCTCGACGTCGGCTTCCTCGAAGGCTTCCATGTACCGCTCGACCCACAGGCGCTGCTCGGCCTGCGACGGCTCGGTGACTCGGTCCTCCAGGACGCCCGCGTCCTGAAGCCGGGCGCGCGCCCGTTGCAGGGAGCTGTTGACCGACGCAGTCGTCGTATCGAGAATGCCGGCGGCCTCGGCGGCCGAGAAGGCGAGCACCTCGCGCAGGATGAGCACCGCACGCTGCCGCGCGGACAGGTGCTGAAGTGCGGCGACGAACGCCAGGCGCAGGCTGCTGCGGTCGATGGAGGCGCCGGCCGGGTCGCCCAGGCCCAGCAACGAGTCCGGGATCGGCTGGAGCCAGGTGACCTCGCCACCGTGGACGAAGGGTTGGAGCGGGTCGGTCTCGGAGACCAGTCCTGACGGGAGCGGCCTGCGGTTGCGGCTTTCGAGCGCAGTCAGACAGGCATTGGTCGCGATCCGGTACAGCCAGGTGCGCAGCGAACTGCGGGCCTCGTCGTACTTGCTCCGCGCCCGCCATGCCCGCAAGTAGGTCTCCTGCACCAGGTCTTCGGCGTCATGGACCGAGCCGAGCATCCGGTAGCAGTGGGCCAGCAGCTCCCCTCGATACGGTTCGATCTGGCGGTCGAACTCCTCCGTCGTCGCCGCGGTCACGCTCAAACCCTCCCCGTCCGGCTGTCCGGGCGACCCTACCGCACGGGGATGCCACCGGAGCGAGGAATGCCCCCCATCGGCTCAACAGTGATCTTACGAGGGCGTCACAGGAATGGTGCGGGGTTGGCGATCCGTCGGCGGATCCGTTCCACGATGGGGCCATCGGCCTCGCTGGCCGCCTTCGCCTCGAGCCAGTCCGGGTCGGTCAGGTAGGCGGCCCACTTCTCGGCCATCTGGGCGTACGAGTCCCATTTCAAAACGTACACCAGCTCATTGTTTCCGTTGTCGCCGATCTCCGTCACGGACATGAACACACACTCCATGCCGTGCTTGGCGAAGAGCGGTATGCCGACCTCTCGGTTGCGCCGGATGAGGGCATGCATGCGGCCCGGGACCGCGGTGTACTCACGGATCTCATAGATCATCGATTTCGCCTTTCGCGCGCACACGGGCGCCGTCGTGAGGATTAGACAGCCCCGTCGCCGCCCGCGACTTCTCGGATGTTGCCCTCGGCGCGTGCCAGGGCAGGTCGGGCAACCCATGAGTAGGGGGCAGGCCCCGCCGGCGCGAGGATGCGAGGGAAAGCCAGGCATTCCGGACCTGACGCCGAGAGGGGCAGTCAATGGCCAGCAGGTGGGCGGCACTCAGGCGCCGCGTCCTGACACCGAACACATCACAGACGAAACTGTCGACACGCGGCTTCTACGAGAAGAGCCCGCAGGCCAGAGATCAGCTGGAGCAGGCCGGAGCCATGTTCCTGGCGGGCTTCGCTTTTGCCGCAGAGGCGGAAGCCCCACGCCACGCCGAGACTGGACTGGAGAAACTGCCGGACGGGGTCCGGGGCTTCGCCTATGAAGGCGCAGGCATGGCGTTCGCGATCCGTGACGCCATGGCGCCGACGCGCAGCCGTAAGAACGCCGCGTTCCTCCAGGGACGGGGCAACGACCATGTCTACATGGTGTACGTCGGCGCCGGCTGGGCCCTGGGGCGCTTGCCGGGGCTTTTGTGGAACCGTGCGACGGCCGCCCTGCCGGATCCGGTCCTGCGCTGGCTCGTCCTGGACGGGTACGGGTTCCACCAGGCGTACTTCCACACCGCCAAGTACGTCGACCGTCAGTACGTGCAGCGCGGCTTCCCCTGGCCGGCCAAGGAATCGGCGGGCTACGCAAACCGGGTCATCGACCAGGGCATCGGCCGGGCCATGTGGTTCGTGCACGGGGCCGATCCGCGCCGGGTGGCCGGCGGCATCGACGCCTTCCCGCAGTCCCGCCGAGCCGACCTGTACGCAGGCGCAAGCCTGGCCGCGACCTATGCGGGCGGCCTGGAGGAGGCCGAACTCCTCGTGTTCCGGCAGCGGGCGCGGCACTACCTGCCCCAGGTGGCTCAGGCAAGTGCGTTCGCGGCGACGGCACGGGTCCGCAGCCATCTGGTGACACCGCACACCAGACTCGCCACCGAGATCCTGGCCGGGACGACACCGGAGAACGCGGCCAAGGTCTGCCTGGAGTCGTTCCCGGACGTCTCGGAGCGGACGCCCGCCGGCGAGCCGGCATTCGAGGTCTGGCGGCAGCGCATCGCAACGGCGCTCACCGCACGCACGTCGACGGAACAGCTGACGACAGCCGACGCGAAAGGACGCGCAGATGACGGCAGCACCGAATCCGACGAGCACACCGGTCACCGGTGATCGCCGATGACCGCCACAGCCGCAGCGACGCAGCAGGAAGCACACCGCGTACCACCCGGTCCCCGCCGGATCGCCGCCCTGGGCCTGCTGACCCGGATGGTCCGCAACCGGCTGGAGGTCATGGAGCAGTGCGCCGCCGACTACGGTGACGCGGCGCGGATTCCCCTCGGCCCCAAGACCCTGTATCTGTTCAATCACCCCGACCACGCGCGCCACGTCCTGGCCGACAACGCAGCCAACTACTCCAAGGGCATCGGCCTGGTCCAGGCCCGCAGGGTGATGGGCGACGGGCTGCTGACCAGCGAGGGCGAACGGTGGCGCAAGCAGCGCAAGACGGTCCAGCCGGTGTTCCAGCCCAAGCGGATCGCACGGCAGGCGGAGGTGATCGCCGACGAAGCCGAGGCCCTGGTCCGGCGGCTGCGTCAGCGGATCGGCACCGGACCGGTCGATGTGCGCGACGAGATGACCGTCCTGACACTCGGCGTCCTGGGCCGGACCCTGCTGGATGCTGATCTGAGCGCTTTCGACTCGATCGGCGGTTCGTTCGAGGCGGTCCAGAACCAGGCCATATTCGAGATGATGTCGCTCGGAGCGGTCCCGCTGTGGCTTCCGCTGCCGGGTGCTCTGCGTTTCCGCAAGGCCCGACGGGATCTCCAGCGGATCACCGACGCCCTCGCCGCCGGGCGGGAAGGACGCGCCGGCGGCGACGACATCATCAGCCGGCTGATCGAGTCAGTGCGGGAAGAGCCCGATCCGCGCGTGGGGCGCCGGCGCATGCGCGAGGAGCTCGTCACGCTGCTGCTGGCCGGCCACGAGACCACGGCGTCCACCCTGAGCTGGGCCTTCCACCTTCTGGACCGTCACCCTGAGGTCTGGGAGCGGGTGCACGCCGAGGCCGTGGAGGTGTTCGCCCGTGGCCCGCTGACCGCCGATTCGCTGCACGGCCTGCAGTACACGACGATGGTGCTGGAAGAAGTCATGCGGTTGTATCCGCCGGTGTGGATCCTGCCGCGGATCGCTCGCGCTGCCGATGAGATAGGCGGCTACCGGGTCCCGGCCGGCGCCGATGTCCTCATCTGCCCGTACTTGCTGCACCGGCATCCCGCGTTCTGGCAGGACCCGGAACGGTTCGATCCCGATCGTTTCGCTCCGACGGCACGGGGTGGGCGGCACCGCTACGCCTACCTGCCGTTCGGGGCCGGGCCGCGGTTCTGTGTCGGCAACAGCCTGGGGATGCTGGAGGCGACGATCGTCCTGGCGACGATGGCACGGGAACTGCGGTTGCGGACGGTCCGCGGCTACGAGGTGGCCGGAGAGCCCATGCTGACCCTGCGCGTGCGCGGTGGCCTGCCGATGACGGTCCAATCCGCGAAGTGAGCGCCCGGAAACCCTTTGGGCCCGGCTCCTTGGAGCCGGGCCCTTCGGTTGGCGGTCGTTCAGGACATCATGTGGTCGCGGAGAGGGCTGAGGGTGCCTCGGCGCCCACAGCGGGCACCGTGAGCCGGCTTGCCTTGCGTTTCTGCCGCAGGTGCACGGCCCACCAGCCCAGACCTCGGGCCCCGCACACGATGGCGGTGGCGAAGAAGAGCGTGTAGACGACGTTGGCCACCATGAGGGCGCCGTAGACCATCGCCACCGAGCCGCCGAACATGAACTGGGCCCGGCCCTTGGTCGGAGTGGTGCCGGGATCGGAGATCATGTAGTTACTGAACAGGACGAACGGAACACCGGTCATCACGCCGAGCGCCGAGAACAGTGACACGTCCCAGATCCAGTGCCGAAGGAAGGCCTGGATCGCGAAACCGCCGAGCCAGCCGACGATCAGCGCGGTCCGTTTGGTGAGCGCGGTGTTCAGGATCGTGCCCGCGGTTGCGATGATCAACGCGATCATCACGCGGAAGAAAGTGTTGGCGTTCTCTGTGAACTCGTACGGCTGAGCCACCGCGACCCAGGAGCTGAACGCCAGCAGGGTCACCACGATGCCGAAGTTCGACGGGTTCATGTAGTGCCGCATCCGTCCGGCGATCGGGGCTTGCAGGATGTATTTGCCGCTGACACCGACGATGACACCGAAGATCACCGGGCCGACCCGGTCGTTGGTGTAGATCAGCATGTTGACCGCGAGGCTGGTGATGTGCGCAGGCAGCAGGAACTCGTACGGTCCTCGCAACCCGCGGCCCCGGTAGCGGGCCGGACGGCGTTGGGCCCAGGCCGCTATGGTCTCCAGCGCCAGCTCGGTGGTGTAGCCGACCGCCAGAGCGATGACGGGGAAGATCCACGCCTGCTCGAAGCCGAGCAGTGTGTAGCCGAAGATGTTGAACACGCTGATCGACAGGGCGAAGTTGCGCAGCGCGATGTAGTGGGGGTCCTTCGGTTTGGCCCCGGACGTGGCGGCCGGCTGTGGCCGGGGTCCGGTTTCGCTGCCCGGCAGCGGGCCGGAGACGGTCGCGGTCATGACTTCGAACCCTCCTGCACGGAGTCGGTGAGGATCAGTGTGTGGTTGCCGGGCTTGAGAGTGATGTCCTGCCGGTGCGGTGCGCCGTTGTTGTCGTGCCACTGGACGGTTGCGGTCACCGGGCCGTCGTAGCTGCCCAGACCGAACCGGACCTGGAAGCTGCGGTAGCCGTCGTGGCCGCTGCCGCCGTCGAGCTGCGAGATCTGCGTCTGTCCCGGGGCGCGGACGGTGACGGTGGTGCCATAGGCCGGTGTGCCGGGGCCTTCCAGACCGGTGTTCGCCCGGCCGTCCGTCGAGGGACGGTAGAGGTTGAGTGTCAGCGCGTTGCCGACCGAGGCTTTGTTGGCGTAGAACGACGGCGGCCCCCACTGCCGGGCCACCGCGAAGTCCAGGTGACCGCTGCCGGTGGTGTCGGCCAGTGCGATACCGCGGGACGGGGTGTCGTCGCCGAATCCGAGTTCTTTGCTGATGTTGACGTACTTGCCGCTGGAGTTCTTGGCGAAGAACGCAAACACCTGATGCCCTGAGACATCGTCACCCGGCTGGAAGTTCGGCCACATCGCCGGGTTGCTCAGCAGGTCGTCGTTCATGGTGGCCATTTCCTGCATCCACGGCCATCGGTCGATCGTGCCCTGCAGGAAGCCGAGTGCCTGCACGGCCTCCTGGTTGCCGTCATTGAGGAAGTCGCCCAGCTTCACGTCCCAGGCCCACCCGCTCCACGCCAGGCCGGCCTCGGAGGCCTGCTGGCTGAACGGGGCCGTCCCTGAGGACAGCTTCTTGGCCATCTCGGCGGTCGAGGAGGTCTTGTTGACGAAGTAGAAGTTGCTCTCCTCCAGGCCCCACGGCTGGGTGATGTTGCTGACCATGAAGTCGAAGTGGCCCTTGCGGTTCATGTCCGCGAAGTCCACACCCATCCCCTTGAAGGAGCCGTTGCCGAGCACGAACGACTTCGGTGTTCCCGGTGTGCGCCGGCCTCGGGCCTCGGTGAACGACAGCCGGTTCGCCGTGGACCGGTTGTAGAGCAGGTGTCCATGGCCGAAATCGTTTCCGACGTACACCTCTGGCTTGCCGTCACCCGTCAGGTCCGCAGTGGCCAGGGCAAGGGTCCAGCCGGCGCTGTCGTGGAACGGGACTGCTCCGCGGTCCTCCACGTAGTGCACCGACGGCGACTCTCCTGAGGTCGCGCCGACCCAGCGCAGCAGATGCAGACCCCCGCCGTTGTTGGCGTTCGACAGGGAGTCGGGCATCTGCATGTTGTTCTGCCCGTGCGGGTCCAGGATCGCGCTGTCCGGGAAGTAGTTCCCGACCACGAGCGACGGGTGACCGGTGCCGGCCAGGTCGGCGATCGCCACCGCATCGGTGTTCCACCGCGGCCCGACGTAGCGCCCCTCGGCGTCTACTCCGGCCACCACTTCCTGCCGTGTGTACGACCCCGGCGCCACCGTGCCGGCCTTCGCCTTCGGCAGGAACAGGATGGGGGTGCGGCCCCAGTAGAAGACCAGCAGGCCGTTCCGGCCGTCGCCGGTGAAGTCGCCGATCATGCAGCCGGTCGGCGCCATGGTGTGGTCGACCGGCAGCGGCGCGGGGTCGAGTACGAAGGGGGTGAACCGGTCGCTCGCTGGAGCGGTCGGTGTGTAGGTGACGACGACGTCATTGGTCCGGGTGTCGACCAGGCACATGCTGTCGGCGCGACCGTGGCCGGTCAGGTCGTTGATGGCGACGCTTGCCCCCACCGCGGACATCCAGGACCGGATCTTGCGGTAGGCCGGGTTGACCACCCGGACGGTGTTCATCTTCTGCTGGTCATAGCCGGGCGGCATGGCGATGGGCATCTCGGTGAAGGAGTACTTCGCAGCCGTCTGCGAAGCCTCACCGGCTTGGGCCGGGTTCCCGACCATCACGTACACGGCGAAAATGGCGAGGATCGCGATCAGCCCCGGGATCAGCGTTCGTAGTCTTCCGCGAAGCACGGGCGCACCTTCCTGGTCCGGCGACGGGCAGTACCCGACCACCATCCAGGCAACGGCGATCGGGCCGCTTCTCTGGCGTTGCCGCGTGGCGCGTGACGGACGTCAAACCGAGCGGATGCCGTCCTCGGCATCGCAAGCCGTCGCCCGCTCCTCCCTCGTGCCGCCGGCGTCGGCGGCGCTCAGGGCACGGTCAGCGATCGGGATGGAACGGTGCATGGAGGCCTGTGCCCCCTCGAAGCTGTCACCGTTTCCGATGAGCAGGCTGCGCACCTGGGCGCCGAAGCAGGCATCGGCGTCGTACGGCTCGAAGAGGTAGCCGCCGAGTTCGAGGGTGACGATGCCGTGCAGCGCCGTCCAGAACTGGTGCGCCACCAGCTCGGCATCGCCCTCGCGGAACCGGCCGGCTGCCATGCAGCGCCGCACCGAGGCGATGAGGATGTCCAGGACGTAGCGGCCATGGCGGCGGTCGTCGTCGGTGAGAGAGAACCCGGCGACAGTCAACAGGCCGAGCATCACCTGGTACAGGTGCGGGTCCTTGAAGGCGTGCCAGCGGTAGACCCTGCCGTGTGCCACCACGTCGGCAACCGGGTCGTCGGAGTCGCCGATGGCGGTCATGGTCACGTTCAGACGGGCGAAGCCCTCGCGGACGACGGCGCGCACCAGGTCGTCCATGCCACCGAAGTAGGTGTACACGGCCATCGTGGAGGTGCCGACCTCCTTCGCCAGGCGGCGGGTACTGAGGCCGGCGGGGCCTTCCTCGGCCAGGACGCGGGCTGCGGCTTCGAGCAGGGCGTTGCGCAAGTTCGGCTGTGCACGACGGGGACTCACGCTTGACATGGTGCAACATGCGCGGCGATATTTACATGACACCGTTACATAACGGCGATATTGGTGGTGAGCTCGGATGGCCCCAGGAGTCCCGTACTCTTCGAACGCACCGATGAGCACCGGCTTTGACCCGATGGACACCGAGGTCCGTGAGCTGCCCGTCAAGGGAGAACTCCCACAGGAGTTGGACGGCACACTCCTGCGCATCGGACCGGACCATGCCGACGGCCAGCCACTGATCGCCGCGTTACGCATCCGGCAGGGTCACGCCGAATGGTTCAGAACCCGCCGCATCCGCACCGACCCCGTCTGCCGGATCACGGGAGACCTGCCGTCGCCGGGCCCACGCCGCTGTCCCTCCGACAACACCGACGCCGCCCTCATCCAGCACGCCGGCCGGACCCTCGCCCTCGGGGACGGAGTCCTGCCCTACGAACTGGCACCGGACCTGACGACAAAAGCCAGGTACGACTTCGACGGCACGCTGCCGGCGGGCTTCACCGCCCGTCCTGTGCACGACCCGGTGACCGGCGAGCTGTTCGCTGCCGTGCTCGACGGCGAGCCACCGCGTCTGTGGTACTTGGTCGTCGATGTCCGCGGCCGGATCCGCAAGCGTGAGCCCGTCACGTCCTGGCAAGGACACCACCTGCCGGCGCTCGCACTGACGCAGCGGCACGTGCTGTGCCCCGAGCCGACGCGGATCGGCGTCATGCCACGCGAAGGCACCGAGCGGGATCTCGTCTGGATCACTGTGGGGGAAGGCGGCATCGACCGCGTCGTTAACGCCTTCGACCGGCCTGACAAGCGGATCACGTTGGATGTCGTGCGGCGCTGCCGGACGGGGCCGGTCCTGTGGCGTTGGACTCTGGATCCCGGTGCCGCGACGGCATCCGGCAGGCTTCTCGTCCGCGACGCCTGCACATCACCCGTGATCGACCCGCGGTACCACGGCTCGGAGCATCGCTACTGCGTGATGCTGAAGGCCGACAACTCGCCTGTGCGGGACGACGTACTGGTCCGCTTCGACCTGGCCACGGGGAGTCGGCAGACTTCCCCTACGCGCCTGGGCCGGCTCCTCACCGCTCCGGTCACCGTGCCACGCTCCCCGACGGCTCCGGAGGGCACCGGCTGGCTGCTGGCGTTCGCCCAGGACACGATCGACGACAGCAACACCATGGTGGTCCTGGACACCAGCGACTTCGGAGCAGAAGCTGTGGCCCTCGTGGACTTGCCGTCGGTCCCCCACCGGGCTCTGCACGCAGCCTGGACCGTGACGTCGGCGTGGTGATCAAGTTCGGGGCGGCAGCGCGATCGAGCTACCGGAACCCCGGCCCCTCCAGGAGCCCGGGGCCGGCACGGGCGGAGTTCCTCCACAGCGGCGCGAACCGTCTCGATGACCGACTCCAGGCGCTCAGCGCGCCCAGCGAGGATGTGGGCGGAGTCGGTGCGCTGCCGTCCCCTCGCCTTGGCCAGACCGGCGGCCTTGAGCCGCTCATGAGCCCAGGACCGGCCCGCGCCATCGGTCTGCTTCCGTATCGTCGGGTTCGGCGCGGCGATCGCCGTGCGGAGGTCGTCGGCGACCGTGCCCGCAGCCCGGATCAAACCGGCGCGCGGCCGTCGTCAACGCGGAGATCCGCGGGGCCACCGTCATCCGGTCGTGCCCCGCTGATCTCCCGCCGTCGGTCCGCCGGCTATGCCGTCATCAGTGCCGCCTCGAATTGCTTCACCACGTCGTCGATCACCTCGGCGCGGTGGAACGCGGTGTCGTAGACCAGGTCAAGGGTGAGCCGCCCGCCCACGGTCGAACCGTAGAGTGCCGGAACCGGCCCGCGTGACGTCCCGGCCCACCGGCTGTCGGTGACCCGTAGGCCGTCGGGCACGGGGTACTCCTCGATGATGCCGATGTTCGACACCATGAAGGAGATCGGCGGCAGCGGCGCGGGCTTGCCGGCGGCTCGCTGGGACACCAGCCTGTGCTGGATCTCGTCCCGGTCCAAGGCCGCCTTCAACTGCGCGGCGATGCGTCGGCCCACCTCGACGGGCTGATCACCGGCGTCGACGCCGGTGGAGGACACCAGGCGGGCTACACAGCAGAACGGCGCGTCCGGCGCGATCGGCGGATCGACCCGCGGGCGCAGGTCCACGGCGAAGGCCGGCGCGACCGGCATCGGCCCGGCGTCGGCGAACTGGGCGCGCACCGCGCACGCCAGCGCCCCCGCCAGCAGGTTGGTGATGGATATCCCGCTCCGACGAGCGGCGGCGATCAGCGCAGCCGTTGCGTCCGGCTCGAAGCTGAAGCTGCGCACCGCCGGCGCGCCGGGCGCAGCGGCGTCGCCGGCCAGCGTCAGCGGCGGATCGGCGTCGGCCGGGGGCTGCACCGGCCCTGGTTCGTAGGCTGCGAGGAGCGCCTCCTCCAGCGACCCTTCGAACGCGGACCTCCCGGTCGGTTCGGGCACCACACCGCGCAGCAGGCCGGTGTAGTAGCTCAGCAGCCGGCGCAGCAGGAGCGTGTTCAAGCGGCCGTCACTGCCGGCGTGGTCGCCGGCGAGCGTGAGCACCGCCGACTCCCCGTCCTGGGAGAGCGAGACGCGGTAGACCGGGCGGTTCTGCGCGAGGGAGACGTTCAGCTCGTCCGCGAGGCCGTTCGACCCTGGCTCCACCATGACCAACCCCGGTCCCTCATCGGCCAGTTCCAGGGTGATGTCGTCGTCGGTCCGACAGAAGGAACAGCGCAGCAGCGGATGGTCACGCTCCAGCAGACGCACGGCCCGTTCCATGACTGCCGCGTCCACCCTCCCCTCCAGGGCGACGCTCGCCACGACCGGCCCGATACCGAAGAGATAGAACATGGACTCGAAGAAAGTGAGGGAACGTCGCTCGCTCGTCATCTGCGGACCTTGACCTTTCGTACGTCCGGTAGGAAGGGATCTTGTCGAAGCGCCCGGTCCGCCGACGACACCAGACGTGAACGGCTTGGAGGGGAGGTCTCGCCGCACCGGCGAGACCACGGGCCGTCCACTTCGCTTAACCTCTCGGCTCGGCAGGGCCGGGCGGCGGAGAAGGCCGCCCAGGTGCGCTCAGCTCGTCGATCATGCTGGGTGCACTCCCGTTCTGGGTTTGCGTCGTGGCCCGGCTCGCCGGTGGATGAGCGGCATCCGGGCACGCGCAGCGAAAGGGCCGCTGCCGCAGCAGGACGTCACACCACGTCCGACCTGGCGGCGAGAGCGGTTGGAACTCGACTCGGGAGCCTAGCCACGGTGCGGCGGGCGGGGCTTCTTCCTGAGTGCCGCGCAGGACGCGGCGTGCGGCACCCGCTCCGGACTGCGCGACCGAGTCCCGTCCGACCGTCGGCCGCGCAAGGCCGATGAGTTTCGCACCCCCGGCCGGTATATACCCCGAGCTTCGGCCGACGGCGATACCTGCGCCGCGACCGGAGGTGCAACCAACGAATGGAGAGAACCATGACCACGGCAGGGTCGGCCGCGCATCCGGCCGCAGCACCCGATGCACACACCGGTCGGCGGTGGATGATGCTCGTACTGCTGCTGCTCGGGCAGTTCATGGGCCTGGTCGACGTGTTCATTGTCAATGTGGCCATGCCCTCGATCGGCACGCAGCTCCACGCCTCCGGCGCGTCCCTGCAGTTGGTAGTGGGCGGTTACACGGTCGCCTACGCGATGCTGCTGATCACCGGTGCCCGGCTGGGCGCCCTGTACGGGCGGCGACGGATGTACCTGCTGGGCGTCGTCGTGTTCACCCTCATGTCCGTGGGGTGCGCGTTCGCCTCGAACGCCATCGCGCTGGTGGTGTTCCGATTCGCCCAGGGAGCCGGCGCGGCCGTCATGGTGCCGCAGATCATGAGCGTCATCCAGATGCAGTTCACGGGCAAGGCCCGCGCCCAGGCGCTGTCCGCCTATGGCGCGGTGCTCTCGACCGGTGCCGCGGCGGGCCTCGTCCTCGGCGGGGTCATCGTCAACGCGAACCTGTTCGGGACCAGTTGGCGTCCGGTCTTCATGGTCAACCTGCCCATCGGCCTCGTACTGATCGCGCTCGTGCCGCGCCTGCTTCCCAAGGACGTGCCGAGCGGGCGGCAGCGGCTGGACCTGATCGGCCTGGCCCTGGCGATCCCCGCAGTGTTCCTGCTGGTCCTTCCCGCGGTCCTCGGACGCGAACTGGGCTGGCCTGTCTGGACGTTCCTCTGCATCGCCGCCGGAGTCGTCCTGGCGGTCGTCTTCGTGCGGGTCGAGCGGCTGATCGCGGCTCGCGGCGGAGAACCGCTCCTGAACTTCGCCGTGCTGCGCGCAGCCGGAATGTCGGCCGGTCTGGCTACCGTGGTATGCGTCCAGCTCACCTACGGCGGCTTCCTGTTCGTCTTCACCCTTCACCTGCAGGCCGGGCTGGGGCAGAGCGCGCTGCGCGCCGGACTGACCTACATCCCCATGTCCGTCGCGTTCGGCCTGACCGGCTTCTACTGGCGCAAAATCCCCGAGCGGCTCCACCCTGTGCTCGCGCCCACGGGTCTGGCGCTCTCCGCTCTGTCCTACGGGCTGATCGCGGCAGCCATGCAGGACGGGACCGGCGGCGGGGCGGCGATGTGGATGGGGACGATCCTCAACGGTGTCGGCATGGGCCTGTCGGTGAGTCCGCTTCTGACGCAGTCGCTGGTGAACGTGCCGATGGACAAGGCGGTGGACGCCAGCGGCCTTCTGACCACCATTGTCCAACTCGGTCAGGTCGCGGGGGTCACGGTCTACGGCGCGCTGTACCTGACCCTCGTCAGCCATGTCGGCGTCGGCACGCCCGCGCACGGCCTCGGATCCGCCATGGCGACGACCGCGACCTGGATTCTGGTGGTGGCTGCGCTCGGCGTGATTCCCGGGGTGGCCCTGACGCGCGTCGTCCTTCGGGCCGCACCCCCGAGGAGGCCCCAGCCGGTCGCCGCGCCTGCCCCGGTCACCTCGGACTGAGCCCGTCGCCTCACCTGCCCGGCCGCGCGGCGGCTAGCGGGGTGGCGCGAGCACTTCGTGTCCACCCCGGCCGGCCTCCGAATGATCCGCACCGAGAACACGGCCCGGTGAAAACGAGATCACCAGCACGCGCCGGCCTCATGCCTCGGTCTGGCCTCCAAGCGGGTGAACCACGACGGCATGGACCGGTGAGCGGCTGGAGTCGCATCATGGGCGAGCCCAGCGCAAGGTCGGCACGCGCGGTGCACCAGCCGCGGGGTGGCCGGTCCGGTCCTGCTCACAGGCAGGTCCATCGCATGCCGATGGCGGATAGTTGTTCGTGTCCGGTGGCGGTTTTTCTGATCAGTGGCTGGTGGGCTGGCCTGCGTTGATCAGTTTGGCGTGCTGGTGTGGTCGGGGGCGTGGGTGTTTCGGTGGGGCACGGGTGGGGGTGTGGGCCTCGCTGTGTGGGGTCTGGTCTGCGGTTTTGTCAGATAGCGGGCTGGGTGATCAGGTCGTGTCACTTGCGGTGACCGGTGATCAGGTTGAGTAGTTGTTGGTGTGAGGCGTGGTCCTACGTCTGCTGGGTGGTGATGCGGCATGCGGGGCATGCTTTGGGGCTGCGGGGGCCGTAGCGGTGGATGGGGGTGGCACACAGCATGCAGGGGCCGATTTCCCAGGGTGGGCACCTCAGTTCTGCTGCGATGACGAGGCGTTCGCGGGGGGACAGTCGGAGGGCGATGGGTCTGGTGGGTTGGAGCAGGGTGTCGTGGGGGGTGTGGTCGAAGGTGTGCAGGCCGGTGGCGGAGGACGTCTCGCGTCGCGGGCGTGGGCTGCTGGTGTGGGGGCCTTCTTCGCCGTAGCGGCAGGAGCTGTCGAGTTCTTGTTCGGTGTAGGTGACCGGTTCGTCGTCGGGTGGGCCGGCCTCGGGCGGGGTGTTGGTTTCGCCCGTGATCTCGTGCCAGCGCTTAACGTCGCGGGCCAGGGCCCACAGGTAGGAGGTGCGGTGGGGGTCGTGCCGGTTGCGGGAGCGTACGGGCAGGTGCTCGCCGTCAGCGCTGGTGACGATGAGTTCGTCGAGGGGGGTGGCGCGTTCCTGTGGGATGCACAGGGCGGGCAGGAACCAGCCGCTGTGCCACTTTCCGCACGCCCTGCCGTTTTCGGGACATGAGCGTTCGCTGGTGGGGGTGCATTTCCAGATCTGCAGGTGGCGGACGCCGCCGCGGATGATCAGGGCGAGCGGGGAGATGATGCGCTGCCAGGGCACGTCGTCGACGCGGGTCCAGGGGGCGCGGTCTATCAGGGCAGAGGTGGCGTCTGCGGTCACCCACAGAGGTGCGATGTTGCGCTCGCGGGCCTTGGCGGACCGCCGGCGCACGGTACTGGCGGTGATGGGGGAGTACTGGGCTTCCCATCCCACGCGTGCGCGGGCGCCGGTCACCAGCACGTCGGTGATCACCCGTCCGTCCTCGGATCGCGCTTCGGTCTGCACGTCCAGTCCGTGGCGTGATGCGGTGCGGGCGATCCGCTCTTTCATCGCCTTGTGCTTGTCGCTCTCCTGCGGCGTGGCGACGTGGGTGAGGGGCAGGTGCGCCGCTACCCACATCACCTTGCCGCCACGGCGCTGGCGCCGGACGAACATCCACGGCGTCTTGCCGTGCTACCCACATCACCTTGCCGCCACGGCGCTGGCGCCGGACGAACATCCACGGCGTCTTGCCGTCCAGGGCGCACTGGCACTGTCCGCCCTTGTAGTCCGTCAGGCACTGCAGCAGGTCCCGGGGCCGCTGACCGACGGGCTGGGTGATCTCCTCCAGCAGTCCGTCGTAGTGCGGGTTGTCGAGGTCTTCGTGCGTCAGGTTGATCTCTATGCCGTACCTGGTGTGAAACACCCCCTCCTGGAAGTGTTCATGCCTCGCCGGTCACCGGGCGAGATCAGAGCGCAGCTGCCACGACGCCGCACGCGCTATCGGCGGACACCCGTGATCCGAGGACTGTCCGCCTCGGCGAATAGGCAGATCGCCGTCTTCGAGCGCAGTCGCGGCATCCCCGCGGGCGAGGTCGCACACGCGTTCCGCCGCTGGAGTGCCACCGCTCGACGCCCACTTGGGGACGTCGATCCGTTCTACGAGACCGGCGACACGGACCTCCGCAGCGACGACTACCACGTCCGCACCCTGCTGGAAGGCACGCTCCATACCTTGAGCAGAAAGGCACGACGCGAGTTGAGCACCGTCATCGACTCCGCAGACGAACGCATCCTCCGGCGCACGCTCAACAACCCCTTCGCGGACCCAGACCTCCCTTGGTGGATGAGTCGAATCGGTGTATGAGCGCCCAGCCGTTGCTACTTCTGACCGATACTTCGCGGGCTCTCAGGCCAGACCTGCTGCCAGCAGTCGTCGACCTTCGTTCCTAGATCTCACCTACGCAGCCAAGAGTCCGTGTAGCTACGGCACCGGATCCGCGTCCCGGATGCGGATCCGGATGCGGTCCGGGCTGCGCATCCGGCTGCGCAGCCGCAGCAGGTGGCGACAGCACGTCCAACTTGCCCGGTCAATTGACTGGCCTTGAGTCGACAGCGGAGCCACTTGCCCGGGTGGTTGACCGCCTTGACTAGGGGTTGAGCCCTGGCATGAGCCAGGTGAGCCGGAGCTGAGCCGTCACACACCAGCGCTGAGCCGCGCGGCCCCCGCTTCTGTCATGAGCGCCCAGCTCGGGCCCGCCAGGAGGCCGTCTACCTACTGACCCTCAAAGCGTGGTGTCGTAGGGCTGACGCCTCATGATCCCTGCGGTATGCCGACTGCATGAGGTATGCGCAAGGTGGCGGACTGACCGACGAACGGCGAGCCTTCCGCGAGAAGTTGAGGATGGAGGCGGCCGAGCGGTTCAGGCAGGGCGACGGGAACCCGGTCATCGCTCGCGACCTGCGGGTCAGTGTCCGGTCGGTTCAGCGGTGGCGCAGAGCCTGGTCGAAAAAGGGGCCGAGGGCCCTGGCCTCCAAGGGGCCGGCGTCGCTGCCGCTGCTCAGTGACGAACTGTTCGCCGTGCTCGAGCGGGAGCTGGCCAAGGGGCCGGTGGCACACGGCTGGCCGGACCAGACCTGGACCCTGTCGCGGATCAAGACGCTGATCGGGCGCCGCTTCCACAAGAGCTACACCGTGCAAGGGGTGGCCGCCCTGCTCAAGCGGCACGGCTGGAGCTGCCAGGTCCCCGCCCGGCGGGCGATCGAGCGGGACGAGAACTTGGTGGCCGGCTGGGTGAAGGAGACCTGGCCGAGCGTGGAAGGACCGTGGCGGCGCTCGACGCCTGGCTCGTCTAAGAGCTTCTCCTGGAAGGACTACCGCGACCTCATTCAGACCGCCCACCAGCAGCTCGGCGGCTCGATCGTGCTGGTCTGGGACAATCTCAACACCCATCTGGCGGCCGGAATGCGCCGCTACATCGCCGACCGCGACTGGCTCACCGTCTTCCAACTGCCGCCCGCACCCGACCTCAACCCGGTCGAAGGCATCTGGTCCGTCCTACGACGCACCACCACAGCCAGCCGCGCCTTCGCCGACCCCGACGACCTGATCACCGCCGTCCGGCGCGGCCTACGCCAACTCCAGTACCGCCCCGACGTCCTCGACGGCTGCCTCACCGGCACCGGCCTCCGACGCCAGCCACCATGACGACATCACGCATTCAAGGTCAGTAGCCCACCACGAGGCTCCGGGAGCGCCCCGGGGAGCGATGATTATCTAGGGTTGTCAAGCGAACCCCTGGTAGTCGACATCCAAGCCTGTAAGGCACGTTAGGCAAGTTCAGCGAAAGCATCGCTGCCCTGCGCGAGGCTGCGGTGCGGGGACCAGAGCCAGGGGTTCAGTTCCGGTGGTCGCCGACGGGGAAGGTCAGGGCCCAGGGCTGGCCGTCAAGGCGGGTGGTCAGGGCGCATCGTCCGCTTGGTCGCTGCCCTCCGCGTGGGCGTCGCCACCACCCACCGGTACGTCGTCGAGTAGGGCCAGCAAATCCCAGGGTGCGGCCAGCCTCTCCCTGCCCACGTGGCAGAGTACGACTCGGACCGATGTGAGCTGGCCGTCGCTGTCGGGAAGGCGGCGTCGTCACAGCACCCACGGCATCATTGTCCTCGAAGACTGACGGAAGCTTAGATCGGCAGGGGGAAGTAAGTGGCTCAGGATGAGGGTCTGGATCGGCAACTGCAGGCGATCGAGGCGGGACTGCGCCGCGATGACCCGCGGCTGCATGCGAAGTTGGCGGAGTCCGGTGCGTTGTTTGCGGGCGTCCGGCTGGTCATAGCCGTGGGCGTCCTGGTGCTGGCGTTTGCGGTGCTGACGCAGATGAGCAGTCTGGGGATCGGTGCTGCCTACTTTGCTGTCGTTTTGTTGATCATCGGTGTGACCGAGACGGTCCGGCGGGCCCTCCAGTTGAGAGGCCTTGTCATGGGACGTCGTGGACAGCGTCGGTGATGGCGTTTCCACGCTAAACGGTCTCGGGAAGGGCGTGGGTGAGCGGCTGTCTCATAAATGGTGGACACCTGTGCGACCGCTGATCTAGGGTCGACTCGCAGGTTCTCCTGACGGGGGTTTCAGTGTTCTCTGGTTCGACCGACCAGTTTGCAGTGTCTTTCACTTTCAGGGCTGGATGGTGTCGCCTCAAGCTGAGCGTAGGCGGAGAGGTCGCCGTCTACCGGGCTACAGGAATCGAGGACAACTTTTTCGCCGACCTCGTGCGGGCGGTAGCGCATATCGCCTCTGGCGGGGCCGTGGCTACGGTCCTGTGGGGTGACGAGCCGGGAGGGGTGTTCCTCGATTTCGGCAGATCCGGCCCCGACCATGCCGCCATCGCCGTGCACGAGCTGGGCCTTCCGGAATGGCTCACGCCGGCTGATCCGCCCTGGATTCCGGTTCGCGGCAACGCTGTGGTAGCGGCCCGAATTCCGGTAGTGACGTTTCTGACCGCATTCATGGATGCATTCGCAGATGTCCGAGAGTCGGCCCCTGAAGGGCCGATCCCGGGCTGGTGCGGGGGTGTTCCGAAGCCGGAATTCGAGGCCATTCGCCACGAGATTCACCGGCGACGCTCAGCGTAGGGAAAATCTGCGTCCCTGGTATATCCATACTTGCATGAGGGGGAATTTTAGCGTGCGCGCATTCAAGCGCTTTGCCGTCGCTGCTTCCGCAGCAGCGGTGCTGGCTGTCCCGCTGGCCACCGCAGCAGCCGCAGCAGCCAATGAGCCGCGTCAGACTGATCCGCCCAGCGGAGCCACCCCGTGGAGCGACTGCTTCTACGGCCACCCGCTCCCGCACGAGAACGCCTACGTCGACAGTTTCGGCAACGACCACGTCGGCATCGGTATCACCCTGCGTTGCGGCAGACACGACTCCGGGGGTGTCGACGGCTGGGGCGTGCGGCACATCAAGGACGGCCACGGGTACGACGACTACACCGACTACTGCATCCAGTTGATCGTCACCCATTCGACGTCTCTGTCCCCCGGTTCCGGTGCCCGCAACATGGCGTTCAAGTACAGCGCCCACGGCATGACCGGAACCGTCATCTACAACGTCGACACCAAGAACATCGTCACCGCCTTCACGTCAGGAACGCGGGACAGTGGTGACTGGCACGGGTGTGTTTCGAAGTTCAGCTGATGACAGGAACAGAACAGGAGCATGCCGTGCGCAAGCAGATTCGAATAGGTTTGGGTGTCACCCTGGCCGCAGCCTCCCTGTACCTCGCCGCGCCCGCCAGCGCCGCTGAGGCATCACCTGCCAATCCCCGAACAGCCAGCGGGTGCACAACCAACGACGACGACTCCAGGACATCCTGCATCGACGTCGAAGGCCACAAGCTCCACGTAGACCGTGTCGTTGCTGACGAGTCCTGGGGCGGGTCTGGCCACCACTGCGCCACCCCTCGGCTGTATGCCAACGGCCGACTGTTCGCGACGGGCTCCAATCGTTGCGGTACCTTCAGCGCCGAGTGGGTGTTCCCGCTCAATGAGGAGTTCAGCAACAACACCCATCTATGCACCTCATGGAGTGACGAACCCTCTCTGCGCCCTTGCGAGACCGTTCACGACTGATTAGCCTCGATTTTGCATGAGGGCCCGTCAGTTCGCTGACGAGCCTCTCTGCTTGTTCAAGGCGGGGGGACTTTGCACCTGGGCAGGCTAACCTCGAAGTTTCGTGACGGTCCGCCGACGGAGTCGGTGGACCGTTTTCGCGCCGTGGGCTGAGGTTGGGCAGGCTGAGGGCCCGAGTGTCGTCTC
>NZ_JBIAUC010000034.1:0-28127 GCF_042892355.1 Streptomyces sp. NPDC001796
ACGCCACCAAGGCCGCCGAGAACACCGGCACCCTGGACCGCCGCATCGGCGAACTCTCCGAACTCGACCGCCACCAGGTCCCCGACCACACCCGCTGCCTCATCGAAGCCTGCAAGATCCTCGACCCGCTGTACCCGAACCGCCGCCTGTGGGCCTGGGCCCACATGCTCGGCTTCCGCGGCCACTTCTCCACCAAGTCCCGCCGCTACTCCACCACCCTCGGCGCCCTCCGCCAGGAACGCGCCGACTACCGCGCCACCCAAGAACGCGAAGCCCTCGGCCTGGACGACGCCGAGCCGGACACCGTCCTCGTCCTGGCCGACTGGCAGTACGCCGGACACGGCCACACCCCCGGCGAATCCGCCCTCGCCGCCACCATCGCCCGCGATCTCCAGCTCAACCGCGAGACCGCCCGCGAAGCCCTACGCGACCAACTGGCCCTGGAAGGAGCCGCCGCATGACAACCGCAACCGCAGAGCTGCTGACCGTGCCGGAAGTCATGGCCCGGCTCAAGGTTGGCCGCTCCAAGGTCTACGACCTGATCCGTTCCCGCCGCCTGGCCTCGATCAAGATCGATGGCGCTCGCCGCATCCCTGCTGATGCCGTGCAGGACTTCATCCTCGGCCGGATCAAGGAGGCTGCCTGATGGCCAGTGAGCGCAAACGCAACCCGAACGGCGCGGGCACCATCACCAAGCGCAAGGACGGCCGCTATCAGTGCGCGGTGTACGTGCTCCAGCCGGACGGCACTCGTGCCCGCAAGTTCGCCTACGGCAAGACGTGGGCCGAGTGCGACGCCAAGCGCCGGGAACTGCTCGCCAAGGTCGACCAGGGCGTGCCCGTGCCCACCCGGTCGGCCAAGCTCGCCGAGTGGCTGCCGTACTGGTTGGAGCACTTCATCAAGCCCAACCGCAAGCGGACGACGTACAACAAGTACGCCATGCACGTGCGCCTCTACCTCGTGCCGCTGCTCGGCTCCAAGAGCCTGGAGGCACTGGGGCCCCGCCATGTGCGGATGTTCGTCGCCGACGTATCGCGCCTGGCCTCCCCTGCCACGGCCAAAGAGGCCCACCGCGTGCTGAGGACGGCCCTCACCGCGGCCTGCCGTGAGGAGCTGGTGACGCGGAACGCCGCCTCGCTCGTGGAGGCCCCGAAGGTGCCCCGCCGCGAGCTTTCTCCGTGGACGCTGGACGAAACGCTGAGGTTCCTGGAGGAGGCGCGCCGCGATCCGCTGTACGCGGCCTTCGTCCTGGCGGTCTCCATGGGGCTGCGGCGCGGCGAGATCCTGGGGCTTCGCTGGTCGGATGTTGACCTTGAACATCGGGTGTTGCGGGTCAGCAAGCAGGTGCAGCGCGTGGGTGGCGAGCTCTACGAGGACACCACCAAGAGCGGCCGGGCGCGTCCCGTGCCCCTCCCGCTGATCTGCCTTGCGGCGCTCCGCTGGCACCGGATGCGTCAGACCGAGGCGGCTCGGCGCAAGGGAGTCGAGCTCTCCCCGTCCTCGTACGTCTTCACCACCCGCACCGGTCGCCCGATCGACCCGCAGAACGTCAACCGGTCGTTCTTCCGCATCACCGCCGCCGCCGGCCTTCGGCGCATCCGTCTGCATGACGCCCGGCACGGCTGCGCCACGCTCCTCACCGCGGCCGGTGTCGCGCCCCGCGTCGTGATGGAGATCTTGGGGCACAGCCAGATCAGCATCACGATGGATGTCTACACGCACGTGACGTCGGACACGCAGCGGGAGGCCATCAGTCACATGGATCGCCTGCTCAGGCGCCGTGTCGACCGTGAGTGACCGCACGGGTTGATGTCACCCGTGGATGTCGAACGCCCCGGACCGATCATCGGCCGGGGCGTTCGTGCTGTTCAGCGAGAGAGCCCCCTGTCGGATTCGAACCGACGACCTTCGCTTTACAAGAGCGGCGCTCTGACCAGCTGAGCTAAGGAGGCGTGCACCTGGGTGCTCGTGCAGTGTACCCAGGTCCGGGGGCGGGTCTGTCGAAAATTTCCGCGAAGTTCACAGTCCCAGGGGTGCTGACAGACCGGTGAACGCCAGGTACCGTCTCGAGCCAGTTCACTCTTGTGGACTACACCACAACGGAACCCCGTAGTGGCAACCACCTTCCTACTCGGATCGTCCGGCACGTTCCTGCCGGTAGAAGGGGGCCCATTCACCATGGCCACTGTCTCGTTCGACAAGGCGACCCGGATCTACCCGGGCACCGAGAAGCCCGCCGTCGACGCGCTCGACATCCACATCGAGGACGGGGAGTTCCTCGTCCTGGTCGGCCCGTCCGGCTGCGGCAAGTCCACCTCGCTCCGCATGCTGGCGGGGCTCGAGGACGTCAACGCCGGCGCCATCCGGATCGGCGACCGTGACGTCACGCACCTGCCGCCGAAGGACCGGGACATCGCCATGGTGTTCCAGAACTACGCGCTCTACCCGCACATGACGGTCGCCGACAACATGGGCTTCGCCCTCAAGATCGCCGGCGTCAACAAGGCGGAGATCCGCAAGAAGGTCGAGGAGGCCGCGAAGATCCTCGACCTCACCGAGTACCTGGACCGCAAGCCGAAGGCGCTCTCCGGTGGTCAGCGCCAGCGTGTCGCCATGGGCCGCGCCATCGTGCGTGAGCCGCAGGTGTTCCTCATGGACGAGCCGCTGTCCAACCTCGACGCCAAGCTCCGTGTGTCGACCCGTACGCAGATCGCGTCGCTCCAGCGCCGCCTCGGCATCACCACCGTCTACGTCACCCACGACCAGGTCGAGGCCATGACGATGGGCGACCGCGTGGCCGTACTGAAGGACGGTCTGCTCCAGCAGATCGACACCCCGCGCAACATGTACGACAAGCCCGCGAACCTCTTCGTCGCCGGCTTCATCGGCTCCCCCGCGATGAACCTCGTCGAGGTCCCGATCGCCGACGGCGGTGTGAAGTTCGGCAACAGCGTGGTGCCGGTGCAGCGCGAGGCGCTTTCCTCGACCACGGACAAGACCGTCACCGTCGGTGTCCGCCCGGAGCACTTCGACGTGGCCGGCCCGGACTCCGACCAGGGTCTGGCGGTCACCGTGAACGTCGTCGAGGAGCTGGGCGCCGACGCCTACGTCTACGGCACCGCGAAGGTCGGCGAGGAGTCCAAGGACCTGGTGGTCCGCGTGAGCGGCCGTGACGTGCCGGAGAAGGGCAGCCAGCTGCACGTCGTGCCGCGCTCGGGCGAGACCCACGTCTTCTCGACCTCCACGGGCGAGCGTCTCTCCGACTGACGCCGACTGACGCTACGACCTCGGCTGATTCGCCCAGGTTGACGAAAAGGGCCCCGCGGCACGCTGCGGGGCCCTTTTCGTTGTCGACAAATACCCCGGCATACGGGACATTTCATTCGGTCGGCGTCAACCCCTTACCCAGAAATCAGCGCTTCCTCATCACCCGAACCGGTGACTAAATGTCGCCAAATCACTACCGAGCGCTACCCTCACTCGCGTGAAGCACACCACTACTCCTCAGGGACGGCGCGGCCGGGGCCCCGCCCGCCGGATCGGCCGCACCCTCGCCCTCGTTCTGCCCGTCGTCCTGGTGCTGTCCGGGACGCTGGCGGTGACCCGCGTCAACTGGTCGGGCGGCGCCAACTCGGTGCTCGCCGCGTCCTCCGAAGACGTCTCCACACGTGCGTCCTCCCGGGCCCCGCAGGACGTGCTGCGCGACAAGCTCCTGCTGGAACTGCAGGAGAAGAACCCGGGTGTCGCCCTCACCCACCTCCAGGAGGCCGTCAACGGCCGCCCGTCACTGGCGAAGCACTGCGCGTCCATCGCCAGGGCGCTGGGCCGCGCCGCGGTCCGCGTGTACGGGCCGTCGCGCGCCCAGGCCTACGCCCGGCCGGTCTGCGACACGTCCTTCGCCTCGGGCGTGGCGGGCGGCCGCGGCTGAGGCCCCCGGCCTGGCGGGGCGCGAGGCGACGTACAGTGCGGTCATGACCGATCCGAACGCCGCCTCGCGCCCCGTCCAAGCCGTCGTCCTGGCCGGGGGCCAGGGCTCCCGGCTGCGTCCGTACACCGATGACCGGCCCAAGCCGATGGTGGAGATCCCGGGCACCGGGACGCCGATCATCGGACATCAGCTCGTCTGGCTCGCCGAGGAGGGCGTCACGGACGTCGTCGTCTCCTGCGGCCATCTCGCCGAGGTCCTGCAGAACTGGCTGGCCTCCGCCGACCTGCCGCTGCGCGTCACGACGGTGGTGGAGTCGGAGCCGCTCGGCCGCGGCGGCGGCCTGCGCTACGCCGCCGAGCACCTGCCGCACCCCGACAAGCCGTGGTTCGCGACGAACGGTGACATCTGGACCCGGTTCTCGCTGCGCGACATGGCGGACTTCCACACCGAGCGCGACGCGGTCGCCACACTGGCGCTGGCGCGGCCGCGCATCCCGTGGGGCGCGGTGCAGACGGACGGCTTCGGCCACGTCACGGACTTCATCGAGTCCCCGCCGTCCACGTTCGAGATCAACGCGGGCGTCTACGTCTTCTCCGCCGAGTTCGCGAAGATGCTCCCGGAGCGGGGCGACCACGAGCGTACGACGTTCCCCCGCCTGGCCCGCGAACGCCGCCTGGCGGGCTTCCCGATCCCGCAGGGCGCGTACTGGCGGGCGATCGACACGGCGAAGGACCTCACGGAAGCGGCAAAGGAACTCGCGGCACAGGGCCGCTGACACTGCGACAGGGATCCACCACCGCTCACGCAAAGGGGCCCGCACACCATGTGCGGGCCCCTTTGCATGGGAGCGTCGGGCTACCCCAGCAGCCCGCCCACCAGGTGGTCGGAGCCTCCCGAACTGCTGCCGCCGCCTCCCCCTGCACCGCCCGTCGAGCCGCCCGTCGGGCCTGCCGTGCCGGTGCCGCCCGACGAGGAGGGGCCCGCACTGGTGCTGGGGCCGCGCCCGGACGGGGACGAGTGGCGGGGCGGTGCGTGGCCCACGCTGCCCTGGGTCTGACTCGGTTGGCCGCCCGTGACCGAGCCGGTCGCGCCCGCCGTGGCCGGCGTCCTGGACGTGCTCGACGGCGACGACGTCGAGCCCTGGGTCGTCGGCGGGTGCGAGGCCGAGGGGCTCGGCTTGTGCTGCCGCGCGCCCGGCGTCTCGGGCAGCGGTGAACCCGGCAGTTCGTTGCGCGGCGCCTCTCCGGGCCCGGGCACGACCACGCGGTCCGCGTCCCGCACCGCCCCGCCGAGCAGTGAGCCGACCAGCAGCGTCACCCCGGTCACCAGCCCCGTCACCACCGCGCCCCGGCGCAGCACGTACTGCCGCAGCTCCCAGATGCCCGCCCGCGGCCCGAGCCGGCGCCATGCGCTCCCCGCCAGGCGGCCGTCCACGGAGTACACCGGCGCCCCCGCGATGACCAGCGGCGACCAGGCGGCGAGGTAGATGATGTCGGGCGCGTCGTATCCGGGAGTGGCCCGCCAACTCACCGTGACGATCAGTGCCGCCGACAGCAGCGCCCCGGCCGCGGCCGCGACCCGCTGCCACAGCCCGAGGACGGTCAGCACGCCCACGATCACCTGGAGGAAGGCGATGACCAGGCCGGTGCCGACGGGGTGGTGGAGCGCGAACTGCCTCAGCGGCTCGGCGACTTGCCAGGGGTGCAGACTGTTCAGCCAGGTGACCATGGACCCCCGCTTGCCGCCGTCGAAGTAGAGGGGGTCGCAGAGCTTGCCCATGCCGGCGTAGGCGGAGACGGAGCCGAGGAAGACGCGCAACGGCAGCAGGACCACGCCGAGGTTCATCCGGCGCCCGGGGTAGTAGGCGTGCCGTACGTGGTCGCCGCCGTGCCGCCTGCTCCGCGGTCCGTTCCCGAGTTCCTCGGTGCGCGCCGCGTCCGCGAACTCGCGGTCTCCGTATGGCCGTTCGCCGTAGGCGTGCCCGTCGTACACGACGTCGTCGTATGCGCTCTGCACGTTCCGCATCGGCGGCAGCAGCCGGGTCTCCCCGGCCAGCGGCCCGCGCTGGGCACCGACGACCGGCGTCTGAAGCGTCTGTGCGCCCAGGTGGTCGTCGTAGCCGCCGGCGCCCGCCAGGCCGTCCAGTCCGACGCGCGGGATGACCTGGGTCGCGCCCGGGTCACCGCCCGCCTCCTCGCCGTGCGTCACGCTCGACGTCCGTACGGCCTGCAGCAGCCGGTGCGCGCCGGTGTCGTCGGGCGCGGACCTCCCGCTCCAGACGACGGGCCGACGGCGGCCGGCCGCCGTACCGGCGACGGGCATGCGCGCGACGTCCTGCGCGCCGCCGACCTGCCGGGCTACCCGCGGGTACTGGGCGCGGCGCGCCGACGCACCCAACTGCACGCGGAAACTCGCATGATTGACGATGACCTGCGCCGGGTCGCTCGGCACCTTCACCATGCTCAGCGCGGGAGCGTCGTCGAACCCGGACGACCGGTCCCCCGTGGGTGTGCGGCGTGTTCTGGTCTCCACACTCATCTAACCGAGTGACGTGTGGTTAGGACACTGCTTTGACTGCGCGGATCTGTCCGGACTCCGTCAAGCTTGCCCTGTACGACCGGATTCCCCCGTACGAGCGAGGGTGCGAACGTCTGTCCACACCCTCCGGCTCGTCGTTGTCACGCGCGTCGGCGGGCCGCCTCGTACAGCACGATCCCCGCCGCCACACCGGCGTTGAGCGACTCGGCGCCGCCCGGCATCGGGATCCGCACCCGGAAGTCGCAGGTCTCGCCGACCAGCCGCGACAGCCCCTTGCCCTCGCTGCCGACGACGATGACGACCGGCCCTCCCAGCGCGTCCAGCTCCCCGAGTTCCACGTCCCCGTCGGCGGCGAGCCCGACGACCGTGACCCCGGCCTTCTTGTACGCCTCCAGGGCGCGCGTCAGGTTGGTGGCGCGCGCGACCGGTGTACGGGCGGCCGTACCGGCGGACGTCTTCCACGCACCGGCGGTCATCCCGGCCGCGCGCCGCTCGGGCACGACCACTCCGTGCCCGCCGAAGGCGGAGACGGAACGGACCACGGCGCCCAGGTTCCGCGGGTCGGTGACCCCGTCGAGCGCGACGATCAGCGGGTCCTCGTCCTCGTCGTAGGCGGCGTCGGTGAGGTCCTCCGGGTGCGCGTACTCGTACGGCGGGACCTGGAGGACGAGGCCCTGGTGGTTGAGCCCGTTCGTCATCCGGTCCAGCTCGGGGCGCGGCGCCTCCATGAGGTTGATGCCGCCGCGCTCGGCCGCGAGCTGGAGCGCCTCGCGCACGCGCTCGTCGTTGTCGATGAACTGCTGGACGTAGAGCGTGGAGGCGGGCACGCCCCCGCGCAGCGCCTCGACGACCGGGTTGCGCCCGACGACCAGCTCGGAGGAGGACTTCCCGCCCGTACGACCCTGGGGGCGCCCCTGCGCGCGGCGCGCCTTCGCCTGGGCGGCGCGCTGCTTGGCGTGTCCCTTGCGCATCTCGGCGGGCGGAGTCGGGCCCTTGCCCTCCAGGCCCCGGCGTCGCTTGCCGCCGCTGCCGACCTGCGCGCCCTTCTTGCCGGACATGCGGCGGTTGTTCGCGGCCATGACCTACCTGTCTGTTGAAGCGTTTGTGTCTGTTGAAGCGTTCGTACGTACGTCCAGTACGTCTCTTACGTCTATGCAGTGTGCCGCCCGGAGGGCCGGGCGGCACAATCGATCATCGGATCGGTGTCGGGCTCAGCGGGGGCCGAGCGTCCAGCGCGGGCCGTCCGGGCTGTCCTCGATGACGAGCCCGGACTGGTTGAGCTGGTCGCGGATGGCGTCCGCGGTGGCCCAGTCCTTGCGGGAGCGGGCCGCCTCCCGCTGCTGGAGCACCATGCTCACCAACGAGTCGACGACGCCGTGCAGGTCCTCGCCGCGGTCGCCCTCGCCGGCCCACTGCGGATCGAGCGGGTCGAGACCGAGGACGCCGAGCATGGCGCGCACCTCGGCGAGCCGGGCCACGGCGGCCTCCTTGTCGTCGGCTGCGAGCGCGCTGTTGCCCTGGCGGACGGTGGTGTGCACGACGGCGAGCGCCTGCGGCACGCCCAGGTCGTCGTCCATGGCCTCGGCGAACGCGGGCGGCACCTCAGCGGCGGGCTCGACGACACCTCCGGCCTTCTCGACGACGCGCTGCACGAAGCCCTCGATGCGCGCGAACGCGGACTCGGCCTCGCGCAGGGACTCCTCGCTGTACTCGATCATCGAGCGGTAGTGCGGCGTGCCCAGGTAGTAGCGCAGGACGATGGGTCGCCACTGCTTGACCATCTCGGAGACGAGCACCGAGTTCCCGAGGGACTTCGACATCTTCTCGCCGCTCATGGTGACCCAGGCGTTGTGCACCCAGTACCGGGCGAACTCGTCGCCGAAGGCCTTGGCCTGGGCGATCTCGTTCTCGTGGTGCGGGAAGATGAGGTCGAGGCCGCCGCCGTGGATGTCGAAGGCGGAGCCCAGGTACTTGTGCGCCATGGCGGAGCACTCCAGGTGCCACCCGGGGCGGCCGCGTCCCCACGGCGTCTCCCAGGTCGGCTCGCCGGGCTTGGCGGCCTTCCACATGGCGAAGTCGCGCGGGTCCCGCTTGCCGGTCTCCCCGACGCCGGAGGGCTGCTGGAGGTTCTCCAGCTCCTGGTTGGACAGCTGGAGGTACTCCGGGAAGGACCGCACGTCGAAGTAGACGTTGCCGTCCGCCTCGTAGGCGTGCCCGCGCTCGATGAGCCCGCGCATCATCTCGACCATCTCGGTGATGTGACCGGTGGCGCGCGGCTCGTACGTCGGCGGGAGGCAGCCGAGCACGGTGTACCCCTCGTTGAAGGCGCGCTCGTTCTCGTAGCCGATGGCCCACCAGGGGCGGCCCTGGTCCGCGGACTTCGCGATGATCTTGTCGTCGATGTCGGTGACGTTCCGGACGAACGTCACCTGGTAGCCGCGGTACTCGAACCACCGGCGCATGATGTCGAAGTTGAGGCCCGAGCGGATGTGCCCGATGTGCGGTGCGGCCTGCACGGTGGCGCCACACAGGTAGATCGAGACACAACCCGGCTTGAGCGGGGTGAAGTCACGGATCTGCCGGGCGCTGGTGTCGTACAGGCGAATAGTCACGAGTCCAGAGTAGTGGGCCGGGGCCGGTGTCCGGCGCCCAGGCCACCAAGACCGTCACCCGATCATGCGGCGGACACGACGGGTCTCCCCACCTCAGAGCCGCCCCGCCACCTTCTGCGGCACCACCCGCACCACCACCCGGTCCGCGTCCTGCGCCGACGCCGGGTTGAACTCCGCGTATTTCTTCCCCGTGTACTTCAGCGACAGTTCGTCGATCAGTTCGCGGGCGCCCTCGGTGCTCATCTCCGCGGTGCCGCGGATCTCCGCGTACTCGTACGGCGCGTCGGGGTTCAGGACCACCACGCTCACCCGGGGGTCGCGGTCCAGGTTCAGCTTCTTGCGGCGGTCGACCGTCGTGGAGAAGAGGATGTCGTCACCGTCCCGCTTGACCCACACGGGGGACAGTTGCGGGCTGCCGTCGGGCTGGATCGTGCCGACGACGATGAAGACGGGGCCGTCGAGCAGGCTCTTGAGGCGGTCGGACAGTACGGCGGTCGGCATGGGTGCCTCCGGGACCTGAGTCATGTGTCGCTGGTCACTCTGCCGGTACCCTCGCACGCTCTCGGCACGCCCGCACCACGAGCGCCGCCGTCACGGACGCGCGGCACCAGCGCCACCGTCAGCACACGCGCACCACGAGCGCCGCCGTCACGGACGCGCGGCACGAGCGCCACCGTCAGCACACGCGCAGCAAGAGCGCCGCCGTCAGCACACCCGCACCACGAGCGCCGTCGCCACCGCCATCAGGCCCTCGCCCCGGCCGGGGAAGCCGAGGCCGTCCGTCGTGGCGCCGGAGACCGAGACCGGTGCGCCCGCCGCCTCCGAGAGGATCTTCTGCGCCTCGTCGCGGCGTTTGCCGATCTTCGGGCGCGGCCCCACGACCTGCACCGCGATGTTCCCGATCCGGAACCCCGCCTCGCGCACGATCCGTGCCGCCTCCGCGAGCAGCGTCACCCCGGACGCCCCGGACCACTCGGGCCGCCCGGTGCCGAAGTGCTGCCCCAGGTCGCCGAGGCCGGCGGCGGAGAAGAGGGCGTTGCACGCGGCGTGTGCGACCACGTCGGCGTCGGAGTGGCCCGCGAGGCCGGGCCCCTCCCCCTCCCACTTCAGGCCCGCGCACCACAGCTCCCGGCCCTCCTCGAAGGCGTGGATGTCGGTGCCGATGCCCACCTGGGGCAGCAGCGGCCCACCCGGCGGCAGCCGGACATCGGACGCCTCAGAACCCATCGGTGAGCCTCCTGCGGGTCAGGACCGCCTCTGCGAGCACCAGGTCCAGCGGTCGCGTGACCTTGAAGGCCTCCTCGTGGCCGGGGACCACGACGACCGGCAGCCCGAGCTGCTCCACCATGCTCGCGTCGTCCGTGACGTTGTCCGTGACCGTCTCGTGGGCCCGGAGCAGCGTCGCGCGGTCGAAGCCCTGCGGGGTCTGCACCGCGCGCAGCCGGGCGCGGTCGGGGGTGGCGACGACCGGTTCGGGCTCGCCGGGCGCGGCGGCCGGCTGGACCTCCTTCACCGTGTCGGCGAGCGGCAGCGCCGGGACGACGGCCGGCGCTCCCTCCCGTACCGCCTCGATCACCGCGTCCACCGTGTCCACCGGCACCAGGGGGCGGGCCGCGTCGTGGACCAGGACGATCCCGTACTCGGGCGGCAGGGCGTCGAGGCCGAGCCGCACGGACTCCTGGCGTGTATCGCCGCCGGGGACGACCAGGAAGTCCGTCCTCTCCGGCAGCGCGTGCGCGTCGAGCAGCGACTTGACCTCGGCAGTTCCGTCCGGCGGGGCCACGACGATGACGAGGGAGACGGCGCGGGACGCCGCCATCGCGCGCACGGCGTGGATGAGCATGGGAACGCCTCCGAGCGCGCGGAGCGCCTTGGGGGCGCCCGGGCCGAGGCGGACGCCCCGGCCGGCGGCCGGAATCACCGCGGCGGTACGGACGGCGGACGGCTCGGTGGTCGAAGGGCGCGAATCGTCAGACATCGGTTCCTGTCAGGTTTGTGTGCTCGGCCGGGATGGGTATGGCCACACCGTGCCGGGCGCGACGCCTTGACCGGACCCTTCCGTGACTTCTGGTCGAGCCGACTGCCCGGGCCCGGCACGCCAAGTATCGGGGTTTCCCCGTCGGCACGGGGATCGGGGCAGGGCTTTCACGTTCCGGCTGTTGCAGCTGAGGTTCGGGCCGCGGCGTCATGGGTACGTCGGGCAGTGACGGGTACGAACATGCCGCAGCGCCCGGCGACATCTACTGTGTCATCGGGCACCACGGCATCGCGTGTGTGCTGTGCGCCGGTCGGTCCGCCGCGCTCCTGGCCGGGGAGCGAGCAGGCCGGGACGGGCGTCAGGACGCGAGGACCTCGTCGAGCAGCGCCTCGGCCTTGTCCTCGTTCGTGTTCTCCGCGAGGGCGAGCTCGCTCACCAGGATCTGCCGGGCCTTGGCGAGCATCCGCTTCTCACCGGCGGAGAGTCCGCGCTCGCGCTCACGGCGCCACAGGTCACGCACGACTTCCGCGACCTTGATGACGTCGCCGGAGGCGAGCTTCTCCAGGTTTGCCTTGTAACGACGAGACCAGTTCGTGGGCTCCTCGGCGTACGGCGCGCGCAGCACCTCGAAGACCCGGTCCAGCCCGTCCTGACCGACCACATCACGCACGCCGACGAACTCCGCATTGTCCGCTGGCACACGCACCGTCAGGTCGCCCTGGGCGACCTTCAGCACCAAGTAGGTCTTGTCCACGCCTTTGATCTGGCGAGTTTCGATGGCCTCGATCAGCGCGGCCCCGTGATGGGGATAGACCACGGTGTCGCCAACCTTGAACGTCATGTGACAGGTACCCCTTCCGTGGCTATCCAGGGTAACACGGAAACCGCGTCTTCTGAATGGCGTTTTCGCAGGTCAGGGCATATCTCGGGGCTTGACAAGCGCGACCGGAACGTGCTTCGAGGGGTGAGCGGAAGAGGGTATTCGCAGGTCGGAGCGGCTGTGCGGGCGGGGCGAAACCCGGGCGTTACACGCGTCGCACGGCTTCGAGCGTGCCTGGAACATCCCGTTTTGTCCACCCTCAAGCGATCGACTTCCGCTACTCCGTTCGGTGCGCGGAGGCGGGTACGAGTCGAATCCGGAATTGATCAAGGGCTCCGGCGAGGCGCGGTTGTTGTGCCGGTGATCGATTTCCGGCACCCGCCTCGCAACCCGTCGCGCATTCCTTACGGGAAATCCCCGGTGCGGATGAGGAGACGCTTATGTGAATGCTGAGCCAGCAGCGCTCAAAGTGACTGGAGTGACAGTAGTGACAAGAGTGGCAGAAGTGACGGACAGGGAGGGTCGGGGAGGGTCACTGAACTGGCGTGAAGCCTCCGCCGTCACCCTGACAGCGGTGGGGCGCGCCGTGGCGTGGGCCCGGCCCGCGAGGCGAAGTGCCGGGCTTGGGGAGGGTCGGGTGCGGTGGCCGGGGAGCGGCTCGGTAACCTAAGGCCGCTGACAGATACTTAGGGCGGCTTTATCAGGGGGTCGCCCTGCTTCGCCCACGTACAAGGAGTTGCCGCCGCCGTGAGCAGCAGCCTTCGACGCGGCGCCCTCGCCGCCGCCGCCATCGCGTTCTCGATCGCCTCGCTCGCCGCCTGCGGCGCCGGCAACGACAGCCAGACGCTCGAGGTCAAGCCGGACAACGCGGCGACCAGCGTCGGAAACATCAAGATCCAGAACGCGCTCGTCATCACCCAGCCCGACCCGAAGTCCACCGGGCCCGCCGTGATCTCCGCGACGGTCTTCAACTCCGGCCGCACCGACCAGACGCTGGACTCCATCACGGTCGACGGCACCGGCAAGACCGCGGAACTCAGCCCCGCCTCGGGCAAGGGCAAGCTGACCATCCCCGCCGGCGGCTCCGTCGTGATCGGCGGCAAGGGCAACGCCTCCGCGGTGCTGCCGAGCAGCCGGGAGGCCGTGCAGGACGGCAACGCGCAGAAGATCACGTTCAGCTTCAGTGAGGCCGGCGACGTGAGCCTGCGGGCGTTCGTGGTCCCGGCCGAGAGCTACTTCACCAAGTGGGGCCCGAGCAACATCCCGTCGCCGTCGGCCACCGGCTCCGCGTCCCCGTCCACGTCGGCGTCGGGCTCCCCCAAGCCGTCCACGTCGGTGCAGGGCTCCCCGGCCGCCGGCGCCGAGGGGAAGCCGTCGACCACGGCGTCGAAGTCCCCGAGCCACTGAGGGACTCCCGGGCACGGACACGAGGGCGGTACCCCGCTGGGGGTGCCGCCCTTCGTCGTACGGGTGCGCGGAGGCGGGCACGGCCGCCGACGGTGCGGCACGAACCCCCACGCACGAAGGGCGGCACTCCGCCAGGAGTCCCGCCCTTCGTCGTGCGATGCGTGCGCCGACACGCCGCCGCCGCCGTTACGGCTTACCGATACGGCTTACGGCTCGAACTTGTAGCCGAGGCCACGGACCGTCACCAGGTAGCGCGGGGCGCCCGGGTCCGGCTCGATCTTGGCGCGCAGGCGCTTGACGTGGACGTCGAGGGTCTTGGTGTCGCCCACGTAGTCCGCGCCCCAGACCCGGTCGATGAGCTGCATCCGGGTCAGTACGCGACCCGCGTTGCGCAGCAGCATCTCCAGCAGGTCGAACTCCTTCAGCGGCAGGTCGACCTTCGACCCGGAGACCGTGACCACGTGCCGGTCGACGTCCATCCGCACCGGACCGGCCTCCAGCGCGGCCGGCGTCACCTCCTCCGGCTCGCCGCGACGGCGCAGCACGGCCCGGATACGGGCGACCAGCTCCCGCGAGGAGAACGGCTTGGTGACGTAGTCGTCGGCTCCTATCTCCAGCCCGACGACCTTGTCGATCTCGCTGTCCTTGGCGGTCACCATGATGACGGGGACGTTGGAGCGACCGCGCAGCTGGCGGCACACCTCCGTGCCGGGCAGACCCGGCAGCATCAGGTCGAGGAGGACGAGGTCGGCGCCGTTGCGCTCGAACTCGTCGAGTCCGTCGGGCCCGGTGGTCGCGACGGCGACCTCGAAGCCCTCCTTGCGGAGCATGTACGACAGGGCGTCGGAGAAGGACTCCTCGTCCTCGACGACGAGCACTCGGGTCACGGAAGGACCTCCGGGGCGGGAAGCGGTTCGTACGGGGTTGAGACGGTGGGGGTCGTCCCGTCGGGCCGGCCGTCCTCTTCATCGAGGTCGGACGGATGGTCGGTCGCACGGTCGCGGGCCGCACCCGCCTCCGGCAGCCGCAGGGTGAAGGTGGAGCCCTGACCCTCGGAGCTCCACACCGTGACCTCCCCGCCGTGCGAGGCGGCCACATGCTTGACGATCGCGAGACCGAGGCCCGTGCCGCCCGTGGCGCGGGAGCGGGCCGGGTCGACGCGGTAGAAGCGCTCGAAGATGCGCTCCTTGTCCTTGTCGGAGATGCCGATGCCCTGGTCGGTGACGGCGATCTCGATGAGGTCCCCGCCCTGCGCGGACACCCGGCGGGCGGCGATGCCGACGCGGGTGCGGGCGGGCGAGTAGTTGACGGCGTTCTCCACGAGGTTGCCGAGGGCGGCGGCGAGCTGTCCGCGGTTGCCCCACACGCGCAGATCGGCGGTGCCGCCGGCGGCCATGGTGATCTGCTTGGTGGTGGCCGCGTGCCGGCAGCGGTCGACGGCCTCGGCGACCAGTTCGTCGACGCGTACGGGCTCGGCGTCCTCCAGCGGGTCGTCGTTCTGCACCCGGGAGAGGTCGATGAGTTCCTGCACGAGGCTGGTCAGTCGGGTGGCCTCGACCTGCATCCGGCCCGCGAAGCGCTGCACGGCCTCGGGGTCGTCGGAGGCGTCCATGACTGCCTCGGAGAGCAGCGACAGGGCACCCACCGGTGTCTTCAGCTCATGGCTGACGTTCGCCACGAAGTCCCGGCGCACCGCCTCTATCCGGCGGGCCTCGGTGAGGTCCTCGACGAGCAGCAGGACCAGCCGGGAGCCGAGCGGCGCCACGCGGGCGGAGACGGCGAGCGCCTCCCCGCGTCCCGTGCCGCGCCGCGGCAGGTCCAGTTCGACCTGGCGTATCTCGCCGTCGCGCCGGGTGTCACGCGCCATGTGGAGCATCGGTTCGACGGCGAGCCTGCCGCCGCGCACCAGCCCGAGGGCATAGGCTGCGGAGCTGGCCTTGACGACGGCGTCGGACTCGTCGAGGACGACGGCCGAGGAGCGCAGGACGGACAGCACCGTGTCCACGCCCGGCGGCAGCACGGGGTCGGTGTGCAGGGAAGTGCGGGTGGGGCGCTTCTGGTCGCGCTCGCTCCAGCGGAACGCCAGCATGGCGATGACACCGGTGAGCACTCCGGCGATCGCTGCCGCTGCGGCGACCGCCGCGTTCACGTCCATGCGTCCAGATTAGGCAGGTCCTCGCACCTGCCCACAGCCATCGGAGTGCGACCTCGAACACTCGTCGCCCAGAGTTCACCTGGGAGCCAGTATCGGTTCATTTGGGATGGCGGAAACAGTCGCGTACGGGCCGGAACGTGGGAGCGTGGGGTTGCGCAGGGCGCCGTGTCCGCCGTGTTTTCGTCATGGTGACGACGGGCCCCGGCCCCCGGCCCCCCGGAGCAGACGTAAGAGAGGGACACCCAGATGCGGGACGCGTACCACGAGGAACTTGACTCGATCGGTGACAGCCTGGTCGAGATGGCCCGGCTGGTCGGGTCGGCGATCGGGCGTGCCACGACGGCCATCCTCGACGCCGACCTGAAGCTGGCGGAGGCCGTGATCGAGGCCGACCAGAAGGTCGACGACCTCCAGCACGACCTGGAGGCGCGCGCGATAGCCCTCCTGGCCCGCCAGCAGCCGGTGGCGACGGATCTGCGCATCGTGGTGACGTCGCTCAGGATGAGCGCCGACCTCGAGCGCTCGGGCGACCTCGCCCAGCACGTCGCGAAGCTGGCCCGGTTGCGCTTCCCCGAGCGCGCCGTGCCGTACGACCTGCACGCCACCATCCTGGAGATGGGCCAGCTCGCCCAGCGCCTGATGGCCAAGGCGGCCGAGGTGATCATCACCAAGGACGTCGACCTGGCCATGCAGCTCGAGCAGGACGACGACGAGATGGACCTGCTGCACCGCACCCTCTTCCAGCACCTGATCGACGAGCGCTGGAGGCACGGCATCGAGACCGCCGTGGACGTGACCCTGCTGGGCCGCTACTACGAGCGCTACGCCGACCACGCGGTCGCGGTGGCCAAGCGGGTGGTGTACCTGGTGACCGGTGAGCACGCGGACGACATCCAGACCGATGTGCAGCCGGTGACGGGCGTCGAGGGCGCGTGACGGGGAGCCCGCAAGGGGCCTGAAGAAGGCCGGCCGGGCGTGTACGAGCCCCCGTGCGCCGTTGATGCGCCCGCCCCAGCGGGCATGCAATGGGCGGAGGCACCAGTCTCGACATCCTTCGAGGAGGGACCCATGGCCGAGACCCCGAGCACGCCCGACCCCACGCAGGAGCGCGAGACCCACCAGCCCGCCGAGATCACAAGCCTGCCGCTGGTCGGCGCCTGCGGCTGCGGCTCCGGCTGCGGATGCGGATGCCAGTCGGGCGCGCCCTGCCAGTGCGGCTGACGGCGCACCGCACTCGACATCACGACCGCACGACGGCTCGACGCTCGACCGCTCGACAACGGAACTCGGACCTACGACAACGAGGGGCCCCGGCGCACTGCGCCGGGGCCCCTCGTACGCATGGGGAAGCCCACGAGCGCAGCATGAAAGAGAAGGAAAAGTGAAGGAAGGAAACGAAGGAACGGGGGCGCACCAGGAACGAGGTACCAGGTCATGGCCCAGTTCATGGACATCCACCACGGCATGAAGGGCATCACGGCCGATCAGCTGAGCGAGGCCCACCGGGCCGACCTCGCCATCGAGGAGGAAGAGGGCGTGCACTTCCGGCACGCTTGGGCGGACCCGGAGTCGGGGACGGTCTACTGCCTGTCCGAGGCCCCTTCGGCCGAGGCTGTCCAGCGCATCCACGAACGCGCAGGCCACAAGGCGGACGAGATCCACCCGGTCCCCCTGTCGACCTGACGCCGACGCGTCCCTGTCGACCTGACGCCGCAGCCGGGGGACGGGCACCGGCTCAGGCCCCACGCCTCGAACGGTTGACCGACACATGGCAATGATTGAGTAAAACCGCCTCCGCGGGAAATGGTGCGCACCCGCGCGGTGTTCGCATTCCTGGAGGGTGTTCCGCGCCGTCCGCTCAGGCATGCCCGCAGCAAGGAGGAACGCCACGTGAGCCAGTACGTCACCAGGCTCGGGCGTCGCTCTCCGGCGACCACCTCGCGGCTGCGGCTGCCGCACCGCAGGCCCCGCCGTGTGGCCATGCTCTCCGTGCACACCTCACCGCTGCACCAGCCCGGCACGGGTGACGCCGGCGGCATGAACGTCTACATCGTGGAGCTGGCCCAGCGGCTCGCCGGCCTGGGCATCGAGGTCGAGATCTTCACCCGGGCGACCACGGCCGCTCTCCCGCCGACCGTCCAGCTGGCCCCGGGCGTGCTCGTCCGGCACGTCGACGCCGGACCGTACGAGGGGCTGGCCAAGGAGGACCTCCCGGGCCAGCTGTGCGCCTTCACACACGGCGTGATGCAGGCGTGGGCCGGTCACCGCCCCGGCTACTACGACCTCGTGCACTCCCACTACTGGCTCTCCGGCCACGTCGGCTGGCTGGCCGCCCAGCGCTGGGGCGTCCCCCTGGTGCACGCCATGCACACCATGGCCAAGGTCAAGAACGCCAACCTCGCCGAGGGGGACACCCCCGAGCCCGCCGCCCGGGTCATCGGCGAGATGCAGATCGTGACCGCTGCCGACCGGCTCATCGCCAACACCTCCGAAGAGGCCGACGAACTCGTACACCACTACGCCGCCGACCCCGGCAAGGTGGCCGTCGTCCACCCCGGGGTGAACCTGGAGCGCTTCCGGCCCGCCGACGGCCGGGCCGCCGCCCGGGCCCGGCTCGGGCTGCCGCAGGACGCGCTCGTCCCGCTCTTCGCCGGGCGCATTCAGCCCCTGAAGGCGCCCGACGTGCTGCTGCGCGCCGTTGCCGTCCTCCTCGACGAGCGCCCCGAGCTGCGCTCCCGCATCGTCGTGCCCGTCGTGGGAGGCCCCAGCGGCAGTGGGCTGGCCAAGCCGGAGGGGCTGCAGAAGCTCGCCGCCCGGCTGGGCATATCCGACGTCGTCCGTTTCCGGCCGCCCGTGCGGCAGGACCAGCTCGCCGACTGGTTCCGCGCCGCGTCCGTCCTGGTGATGCCGTCGTACAGCGAGTCCTTCGGGCTCGTCGCGATCGAGGCACAGGCCGTCGGCACGCCGGTCCTGGCGGCCGCGGTCGGAGGACTGCCCGTCGCCGTGCGGGACGGGCACACCGGGTTCCTGGTCGAGGGCCACGATCCCGCCGCGTACGCGCGCGTACTGCGCGATTTCGCCGACGACCCGCAGCTGTGCGCCCGGATGGGCGAGGCCGCGGCGCGGCACGCACGGTCGTTCGGCTGGGACGCGGCCGCCTCGACCACCGCCGGGGTGTACACGGAGGCCATGCAGGCCCACCGGCGCAGGGCGCGCGCCCACCACGGCTGACACCTCGCGTACGCTGCCTGGCATGTCCGATCAGCAGCGGGCCGCACAGGTCATCGAAGGGGTCCTGAAGGACGCCGAACTGGATTGGGAGAGCCCGCAGTCGGGCTCGTACGTCGTGAAGCTCCCCGGGGCGCGCAAGCTGTCGACGACCGTCTCACTGATCGTCGGCCGGCACTCGCTGTCCCTCAACGCCTTCGTGATCCGCCACCCCGACGAGAACGAGCCCGCGGTGCACCGCTGGCTGCTGGAGCGCAACCTCAAGCTCTACGGGGTGAGTTACGCCGTCGACCCGCTCGGCGACATCTACCTCACCGGCCGGCTGCCGCTGGCCGCGGTCACCCCGGAGGAGGTGGACCGGCTGCTCGGTTCGGTCCTGGAGGCGGCGGACGGCAGTTTCAACACCCTTCTGGAGCTGGGTTTCGCGTCCGCGATCCGGAAGGAGTACGCCTGGCGGGTGTCCCGCGGGGAGTCCACCCGCAACCTGGAGGCGTTCAGTCATCTGACCCAGCGGCCCGAGGCCTGACCCTCCGCGCCCTGTAATTCGCCTGTGATGCATCCCCGCACGACCCCTTCCGCGCCATGCGGCCCCGTGGCATGCTCACGGCCAGCACAATTCTGAACGTCGTTCACATCCATGGACCTTCTCCCCCGGGCTCGTCCCGGGAATCCCTGGAAGGCGGTTCGGGCATGGGCAAAGGACACGCGGACATCAGCAGACGAAGCCTGCTCGCAGGCGCCATCACCGTGGCGGCCGCCGCCACCACCGGAACGACGGCGGCGGCCGCCACACCGTCCAGGGGCCGGGTGCCCGTCCTGTGGCACGAGCTGGTCCGCGCGCCCTTCACCCATCCGCAGATCCCCTACGTGGGCCGGGCCGGCCACCGGCGCGGGACGGCAGGCTTCCCCCGCCGCCCCGTGGTGGCCGATGTGACGGCCTACGGAGCCGTGGCGGACGGCACGACGGACTGCGCCCCCGCGATCAACCGTGCCATCGCCGCCGCCGGAAGGGCCGGCGGTGGCACGGTCACCATCCCGCCCGGCACCTTCCGCATCGACGGCCTGATCCACATCGGATACGACAACGTCGTCCTGCGGGGCGCGGGCAGCGACCGTACGACGCTGTACGCGACGAAGAACCTGACCGAGCTGATCGGCGTCTACGGCTCACGCTACGGCGGCACCAAGTCGTCCTGGTCCTGGGCGGGCGGTCTCATCTGGCTGGCGCCCAAGGCCCGTTGGGACTCCCTGGTCGCGGCCATCCGAGCGCAGGCATGGCCGTTCGAGGGCTGGACCGGCAACAAGCGCGACGAGTGGGAGACGCTGACCACGGTGTCCCCGGCCAGGCAGGGCTCCTGGACGGTGACGGTCGCCGACGCCCGCCGGCTGAGGCCGGGCCGGCTCGTCCTGCTCCGCCTCGCGGACGACGCCGGCCACACCCTCCTGGAGCACATGTCGGGCGGCGGCCCCGGCCCGCAGGCGTACTCCTGGGACGACATGACGAAGCTGACGTCCTACGTCCCCTATGAGTGGCCCGTGCGCATCGCGCGCGTGGCGGGCCGGAAGGTCACGTTCGAGCGACCTCTTCCGCTGGACGTGCGCCCGGAGTGGGATCCGCGCCTGACCACGCACGTACAGGAGCTGACCGGCGCGGGCGTCGAGGGCCTCACACTGCAGGCGATCGAGACCCCGCAGTCCCAGCACCTGCTGGACAAGGGCTACAACGGCGTCGCGTTCCAGTGCGCCTACGACTGCTGGGCGGACGACGTCGTCGTGCGGCACGTGGACAACGGCTTCGGCCTGGTCGCCGCCTCCTCCTGCACCCTGCGCCGCACGCGCGTGGCGGGCCGTGGCTCGCACCACCCGTACTTCTGCCGCGAGGGCTCGCACGACAACCTGATCGAGGACTTCACGATCGAGCAGCGCACCGTCCCGGCCCCGCCGAACACCCAGCTCCACGGCATCAACGTGGAGGGCCTGTCCTCGTACAACGTCTGGTCGCGCGGCGAGATGCAGATGGGCACGTTCGACTCGCACCGGGGGCTGCCGTTCGCGAACGTCCGTACGGACATCACCGTGAACAACAACGGCCGTCACGGCGGTGACGCCATCGCCGGGCCCCTCTTCGGCGCCCGCTTCACCCACTGGAACATCCGCGTGACGAACGGCCGCGCGGGCCTGATGAAGATCGACGGCCTGGTGCCGTACTCCGCCACCGTCGGCATCAACGAGGTAACGGAGTTCGACCAGATCGACGTGCCCGACTTCGAGGGCGACCTGCACTCCCGCCTGGAGCTGTACGGCACGACGGACGCCGTACGGCCGCGGAACCTGTACGAGGCGCAGCGGGAGCTGTGACCGGGGCGGGGGCACAGCTGGTGCCGCGCCCCGGGGCGAGGCCGGCGGGATGGGGCTGTGACCGGGTCGGGCCGGGGGGTGGTCGGCCGCGGGGTCCCAGTCCCGCAGCCCGGTCTCCGGCTTGCCCGCCTCAGGCCGCGCCGACCTCCGCCGCCCCCGCCGTCTCCTTCTCCGCTCCCCGAGCCGGCTCCTCCCCCGGAAGGCGGCGCATCAGGACGGCGTAGCCGAACCCGGCCGCCGTACCGACCACCGCGCACAGGCCCCACAGCCACTGAGCGCCGAGCCGGTCGATGACGAAGCCGGACAGCAGCGGCGCGATGAGCGAGGCCACCGACCAGGACAGGGTGTACATGCCCTGGTAACGGCCGCGCCCGTGCACCGGGGAGAGGCGTACCACGAGGCCGGTCTGGGTGGGCGCGTTGACGATCTCCGCCAGTGTCCACACGCACACCGTCAGCGCGAAGACACCGACCGAGCCCGCGAAGGCCGTCAGCCCGAAGCCGTACCCCGCGAGCACGGAGGAGACCACCAGCAGCCGGCGCGGATCCCGGTGCTCGATGAAGCGGGTGACCGGGATCTGCAGCGCGACGATCAGTACTCCGTTGACGGCGATCGCCATGCCGTAGTCAGCGGGCGAGAACCCGGCCTCACCCATGGCGACCGGCAGACCGACGGACCCCTGCTGGAAGACGAGCGCGACGAGGAAGGACAGCCCGACGACGCTCATGAAACGGCCGTCCCGCACGACGGTCCCGAGGCCGACGTCGCCCGCGGCCTCCTTGGCGGTGGGAGCGGGCCGGGACTCGGGCAGCTTCGCGAAGACGACGACCGCGCAGACCAACGTCATGCCCGCCTCGATCAGGAACCCGGCGAGATAGCTGAACTCGGCGATGAAACCCGCCGCCATGGAGGACACGGCGAAGCCGAGGTTGATCGCCCAGTAGTTGAGGGAGAAGGCGCGCACCCGGTCCTCGGGGCGCACGATGTCGGCCATCATCGCCTGGACGGCGGGCCGGGAGGCGTTGCTCGCCATGCCGACGAAGAAGGCGACGACGGCGATGGACACGGGATCCCGCACGAACCCGAGCAGCGCCACGAACCCGGCGGTCGACGTCTGGGCGATCAGCAGGGTGGGGCGCCGCCCGAGCCGGTCGGCCATCACGCCCCCGCCGAGCGAGGAGACGACACCGCCGAGCCCGTGCAGCGAGGCGACGAGCCCGGCGTACGAGGCGGAGTACCCGCGGTCCAGGGTCAGGTACAGCGCCATGAAGGTGGCGACGAAGGCGCCCAGCCGGTTGACGAGCGTGCTCGTCCACAGCCACCAGAACTCCCGGGGAAGCCCCGAGACGGTCTCGCGGGCGGCACGTCTGACGGCGGCGATCGACATGAGGGTCCCCCACGGGCATAGGCGCATGTAAGCGGCTCGAACGGTGATCACAACTTACAAAGGCGCGGCGTGGAGGGGCCACTCAATTAACAGATGCCGTCAACTGTCCTACGGCGCGGGGGCCGCCCGTCGACCGGCTGTCCGCCTGCCGGGCGGCCCGTACGAGGGGGCGAATGCGTGGATTACGCTCTGAGGCATGGCCGACGCACCGTACAAGCTGATCCTCCTCCGCCACGGCGAGAGCGAGTGGAACGCGAAGAACCTGTTCACCGGCTGGGTGGACGTCAACCTGAACGAGAAGGGCGAGAAGGAGGCGGTCCGCGGCGGTGAGCTGCTCAAGGACGCCGGCCTGCTGCCCGACGTGGTCCACACGTCCCTCCAGAAGCGCGCGATCCGCACCGCGCAGCTGGCACTGGAGGCCGCCGACCGCCACTGGATCCCGGTCCACCGCTCCTGGCGCCTGAACGAGCGCCACTACGGCGCCCTCCAGGGCAAGGACAAGGCGCAGACGCTTCAGGAGTTCGGCGAGGAGCAGTTCATGCTCTGGCGCCGCTCCTACGACGTGCCGCCGCCCCCGATCGAGGACGACTCGGAGTTCTCCCAGGCCGACGACCCGCGCTACGCGACGATCCCGCCGGAGCTGCGCCCGAGGACGGAGTGCCTCAAGGACGTCGTCTTCCGCATGCTCCCGTACTGGTACGACGGAATCGTGCCCGACCTCCTGGCCGGCCGCACGGTCCTGATCGCGGCCCACGGCAACAGCCTGCGCGCCCTGGTCAAGCACCTGGACGGCATCTCGGACGCCGACATCGCCGGCCTGAACATCCCGACGGGCATCCCGCTCGCCTACGAACTGGACGCCGACTTCAAGCCGATCACCCCCGGCGGCACGTACCTCGACCCGGAGGCGGCCGCGGCGGCGATCGAGGCGGTCAAGAACCAGGGCAAGAAGAAGTAGGTTAAGTGATCACGCCTCCCACCTGCGCAAACGGCACGGGCGGGAGGCGTTTTCCAGCAAAAGGCCCCGGGCCGTAGGGCAGTCGTGTCACGTGACGCGCAGTCCTCCGTCGACGAACAGGTCCTGGGCGTTGACGCCGGTGTTGCGGAGGAGGAAGTCGGTGGCGTCAGCGACCTCCTCCATCGTCACCAAGCGACCAATGGGGGTACGCGCCACGTGGGGGTGGTCGGGCACGTCGCGCCACCTCGGACTGTCACCCACCACGCCCGGATGGATCGCGTTGACACGATGAGGCGCGATCTCCACGGCGAGAGTCTTCACCAGTCCGGTGATACCCGAGTTGATGGCGGTCACGATGGTGGAGCCGGGGTAGGGGCGCTCTTTGGCCAGGCCGCCGAAGAGGACGACCGACGCGCCGGGGGTGAACCGGTCACGCAGGACGCGCACGGTCTCCGTATAACCGACCAGCTTGATGGTCACGGCTTCCACGGCCTTGGCGATGTCGAAGTCCGCGAGGGCGTTGTAACCCTCTGAGACGCCGGTGATGACCAGGTTGTCGACGTCCCCTACATCGACGAGCGCTTCGCCGATGGTCTCCGGCCGCGACAGGTCAACGGCCAGACCCCGGACCTCGTCGGCGATGTGGGCGGCCACGGTATCGGCGCGTTCCCTGGTGCGGCCGGTGATGATGACGCTGTCGCCGCGGTTGGCGTATCGCTGTGCTAGAACGCGTCCCAGCGCGCCACTTCCTCCGACGATGATCGAGGTGGTCACGGTCCACGAGTCCCTTCAGGGGATATGCAGCCAACGAGATGTCTTGTGCGGCCAGACGTTGGACGGTGCGGGCGCCACCGGAGTGGTCACTCGCACGGCCCAGCAGCCGTCCCGCCGACGGTCGCCCCGTGCATACGGAGGGGCGACATGAGCAGGCAGCGACATTCCGTTCAGCTGGACAACGGCAGACCGTTGATGAGCACTTCAGCCCCCGGTGCTCGAAGGGGCTGGGGTCGGTCTGAGACGCCGTCAGTCTGAGTTCGTCGCAGCCCGCCTCGGCGTAGGCAGCGGCCTCGCGGGCAAATGCTTCGGGTGTGGCGAGACCGGCATCGACGCTTTCGTGGGTGCAGGTGCCGGAGGTTCAGTGGTTCGCGAGGCGGTGGCGCAGGCGTTGTTCTGCGTTCGGGCCCAGCGAGAAGCGGCGGCCGCCGCGACAGGCCTGGGCTGTGGCAGCCAGGCCTGGACCGTTGCTCAGGGTTGTCCGGAGTCGCTGTAGCGTCCTCCGGTGGACTGATTCCAGACACGTCGGTTGCTCATCTCGGAGATGTAGTCGACGTGTGCCTGCAGCGGCCAGGAGAGCCGCTTCCAGTCGCCGATGACGTACGTCATGTTGTAGGGGCCTTCGGCCGGGGTGGTCAGGTATGTGGGCGCCACCTGCTTGTAGTAGGCCTCGACGGCCTCGGGGAGTTTGTCGGCGCTGTCGGTGATCAGCAGTGGGGAGTGGAAGCCGAGGTGGGACAAGGGTGCCGAGGCGACCGCGCCCTGCCAGTCGTCCCGCCTGACGAGGGTGAAGCCGTGGCCCGGCCCGGTGATGTTCCAGCCCACCATGCCCATGGGGTCCCACATCTTGGCGAACGCGATGGCGGTGGTCTCCGGTGTGTTCTTCGGGGTCGCGTTGAAGTCGACGGGGTCGTCGTTGGTGATGCGCTGCACGGCACCGTAGGCATTGAGCTGCTTGGCGACGGTGGGGGATATCTGGTCCGGTCCGCCCCACAGGTAGATGGTGGCCCGGCCCATGCGGCGTTTGAGCGCGGTGACGGTCTCCGGCGGGATGCCGTCCCTGGTGACCCACAGGATTGCGGTGGGCATGTGGGAGGACCAGTGAGTGGCGGGCAGGGCGTACTCCCAGGAGTCCATGGACGCGATCATCACGTCCATCATTCCGGCGCCCCCTTGACTGCCGCTGTTACCCATCTGCGGTACGCCGGTGTCCGGGTTCTGGATGCTGCCGTAGACACGGTCGACGGCGTCGGCGAGCCCTGGGATGGTGGGCGCGGTGATGCTCTGGAAGGTCATACCGATGGCCTTGAGCTGCGCCTGGACAGCCGGGTTGGCCGCCGCGCCCACCAGGAAGGCGTCGATGTTGTTGTGGCGGCTGATGCCCGTGTCGCCTAGGCGCTTGAGCTCGTTCAGAGTGACCTGGGGGATGCCGGTCTTGGTGACATAGAGGATGGGCGCGTCGTCGGGGAAGTGGATGAGAGGGACGGCGGTGACGCCCGTCAGTGGATCGTCGGTAGTGATCAGGGTGACGGCCCAGGGCCGGTCGGGGACGTTGTCGTTCTCCCCCGGGGCGTTTTCCGGGAGCGCGGCCGGCCAGATGTGCTGGGTGATGGACACCGCCTCCTGGAAGGGGTCGGAGCCGTAGAGCCGCTGGGTGGTCTTGGTGCCGATGGTGGGAACCAGGGTTGGCGCCTCGGGTGGCGGAGGGACCCGGAAATCGCCGGTGCCGGTGGGCCGGCCGAAGGGGTAGCGGTTCGGGTCGGGCGGTGTGGGACCTGCGGCAGGGAGCGCCGCCACCAGCGTGGTGGCCATCAGCACCGCTGCGCACGCCAGCAATGGCGTCCGTGTCCGTATCGGTATGCGCCTGGCGAGTCGGCGGCCGGGCCGCAGGTGTCGTGTCACCAAGGGAACAGTCTCCTCACCCTGGAGGTTGCCCAGTGCTGGTCCGGGAGTGCGGCGCCGCTGTCCACGCAACGTCCCAGTCAGCGAACTCCGCCGAAAAGGACGGCCGGATGTCCGGCCGGGCGGTCGGGTCGCTCGGCGGGAAGCACACCGCAGCTCTGTCAGGATCCAGCATCAGCAGATCAGTGCCCGCCGTCGCGCCCGGACGGGCATACGAGTGATCTGGGAGTGATCGCCCATTTCCATGCGCTGGGGCCGTGTCTGGGCCGTCGCAGTCAGATGCGGTGCAGTCTCACCCGGACCGTCACGAAGTCGGAGCACGAACGAGCCCTCGCGTACCTGGCCAGCGGAACGGCCTACCAGCTCACCTTGATGTCGGTGTGGTTCGACACTTCCTCTCCGACTCAGGTCACCAGCTAGTCACCGTCGTCCTCGAGCATGCGGCGACGTTCCTGTTCGCGCTTGGAATAAGCGGCTGCCCGGATCGCCTCGTCGCTCTCCAAGCCCGATCCCAGCGCGCCGCCCACCGTGGCAATCGAAGCGACGAACCAGGACAGCGTCCAGTATTCCGTGGGGTGCAGCGGGGTTCGTGTCATGGAGGCGAAGACTTTGTCGTTGAGGATGAAGTGCGCCCACACGAAGTTGATGACCATCAAACCCGCGTAGCAGACGAGCACCCCGATGCCGACGGTGACGACCGTGGACGCATTGTAGAGAGCCGCCCTCTTCCTCGCCTCCGGCGAGGCCTCTGCTGATCGGTGCCACAGGTGCGCGTCCACGATCAGCCAGCCGATCATGAGCGCGACAGACCCGACCATGGCGATCACGAGGCGCGGCGCGCCCAGAGCCTCGGACAGGATCCAAATGGTGGAGTTCACGGTGGCGACCGCGCCCGTGGCGAGTGCGGCGGCCAGGGCTTTCGACAGACCCGGCACCAACCGCCACGGCTGGTTGGCGCGGACCATACCGAAGAGCACCCTCAGGTAACCGCGCGGTCCGCTGACGACGTACCGGAGATCAGCGCACTCCTCCTCACCGATCGGGCCAGGGTGAACGGGCGCGAGACGACTGGCGAAACGTCCCAACGGCGGCTGACATTGCGGGGGTTCCGCAGCTCCAGTGGCTCGCGGACTCGCCAAGCTGAGAACGGCCTCTTCCACCGCCCGAAGTGCCCTTCTCCCAAAACGCAGGCCCCCCAGCGAGGGAAGGGACAGCAGCGCCAACCCGTGTTCATGACTCAGATCCATAACGAGCTTGCGCCCGTGTGAGTGCAACGGAAGGTCGGTAAGGGCCACGACGATGTCCCAGTTCTCCGCCCGCCCGCGCTCCATGATCCGGCGCGTCAACGTGGACAGGTCCTCGGTCCCTACGGTGAAGGGTTCACTGACCACCTCGACGTCGAACCGTCGCTTCTGGCCTGACCTGTCGGCGAGCCGAGCAGGGAGCACTCGGGCCATGCGCTGCGCGATCTCCGTCGGCGCGTCCGGGTCCGCCAGGAGAGCCACGACCGTGACGCCCTGTGACGACTCCCGCATGACCGGACCCTCCTCGTCGGCTGCTCCGGCGATCACCAGTGCCCCCAGGATGCCCCCGAGGTAACGTCGGCGCCCGCTGACACGCTGGCCCCCGTCGGGGGGCAAACAGGGATCGCCCGGCAGTGGCCAAAGACGACCGACGACGACCACCAGGAGCGCGAACCAACCGCTCCTGAGCAGGGAAAACACAGGTCACCAAGATCCCCGGCAAGACCCAGGGCAAGAAGAAGTTGCTTTCGTGATCACGCCGCTGATCTGTACATTCGGTGCAGATCAGGGCCTGATCACGGTCTGGGACCTCCCTGGAACCTCAGCCCGTGTGATCTTGCGGGCGGAGAGCCTGCCCGAGAGCCTTCCGGGCCCGCTTCTGCGCATGGGCTGCTACCGCCTGGTCGGCGAGGACAAGCCAGCCCGGACGCTTCGCGGAAGAAGTCCTTCGGGCGGGCACGGACGGTCACGTCCGCTGGAGTGGTGTATCGACGGCCACTCGGTGATCTCGTTTTGAGGCTATGCGGTGAGTTCGGTCGGGAGGACGGTCTCGTCGGTT
>NZ_JBIAUC010000035.1:0-24957 GCF_042892355.1 Streptomyces sp. NPDC001796
GACAAGTACCGGCGGCTGCTGTGGCAGCGCGGCATCCGCCCCGTCATCGCCGAACGCGGCCAACCCCACGGCTCCGGCCTGGGCATCTTCCGCTGAGTGGTCGAGAGGACGATCGCCTGGCTGCACGGCTTCCGCCGCCTGCGCATCCGCTGGGAACGACGCGACGACATCCACGAGGCCTTCCTCGGCCTCGCCACCTGCCTGATCACCTACCGCCACGTCCAACGCCTTTGTTAGGACCTCTAAGTGGCGACGTCATAGATCCCATACGGGATGGCGACGGGCTGGCCGCTCGTGGTGAAGGTGTGACAGTCGACTTTGACCGGGTCCTTGCCCGGCCGCCAGGTGCGGCCGGGCCGGTCTCGGTTACCGAGCCACTCCTTGGCCTTGGTGTCGACGCTGATCACCGGCTGGCCGTCGTCGAGGAAGGCGGTGGCCGTGGCGTTCAGGTGGGCGAACTGGGCGTCGCGGTCCGGATGGCCGGCGCCCTCGGTGGTCTTGACAGTGCCCTGCAGGCTATAGCCCAGGCCGTGCAGCAGGCGCCCAACTGTTGAGGCACTGACCGGATGGCCCTGCGAAGTCAGCTTCGAGGCCAGGGCCCGCAGCGACAAGGTGGTCCATCGCAACGGGGAGACGGGATCACCCCGGGTGTGCGGCTCGATCAGCGCCTGCAGAGCCGCCAGCAGGCCGGGGTCGGTGACGGTCAACGGCTTGCGGCCAGCTCCCGCAGCCCGGACCCTCCGCGTCGGCACCGGGTCCCCGGCCAACTCGGTGACGCCACGCGCGACGGTGGCGGAACTGGTCCCGGAGGCGGCAGCAACCAGAGCGATCCCCCCGTGGCCGATGGCCGCGGCCTCGCTGGCCAGGTAGAGCCGACGGCGGCGCTCGTCGAGATGCGGCAGGATCCGATCGAACTTGGCCCGTAAGGTGGAGATGGGCGGACGCACGGTCATGGTCCACCGTCCCACCAACTCCTCCCGAACGAACACTAATTGAAATACAGGCCCTGCCGTTGCAGGTGTACTGCTGCACGGCTGTGCCGTTGCCGGTGGCACCGGCGCGCGCGTCGACGCACTTGCCGCTGCCTGCGTTGACGACGGTGGTGGGAGCGGTGGGGATGCTCGCGGCGGCGGCACTCGGAGTGGAAGCCAGCGCGATACCGGCGGCGGCCGGCAGCAGGAAGGCTGAAGTGAGGGCGGCCGTGCGTCTGCGCTGGCGGGGTGCGCGGGAGCGCGCGGCGGGAACGTCGATCACACATGTCTCCTTGGTCGCGATGTGGGGCGCGATGCGGATCGGACGCTAGGGGCAGCCCGCCCGGGCGTCAATACGTCAAAATATAAGGCGTGAATTATCTTGCTCGAGAGAGGAGATGTGCGACCACGGCCCCAACGGATTGCCATCGCGGCCGCCTTCGCTGCCAGGCCTGACCATCTGGCTGAGAGCCGTCGCTGCGGTCGCCAGCGCAGGGGGGGAGTGTCCGCGTCTTGCACAGCATGGGTGTGATGCGTGGACGGATGCGACCGCGTCGCCAGACAGAAATGGGCGCCCTGCGCACCGAGGTGCTCGGCACACAGGATCAATGAAAGACGGGTCCGGGGTGTTCATAATCTCGGTGTGCGGTAGCGATGTTGTCGACGGTGTCCAGTCCGCTGTCGCGCTCGTGAAGTGAGTAGGGGCAGCTTCATCGACGTCCTGATCGGCGGGGCCTCCGTCGGCGACCCCCGTGTGCACCCGGCGGGGGTTCCTTGATGGCTTCCGGGCGAAGTGCGGCAGGGGGATCTTGGGCTGTCGGATGCCGACGGTGGGCCCCTCCTTGTCCGGTCGACGATCCGAGTCGACACCAGACTGGACCGCAACTCACCTCAGCCCAGGACGAATTATGCGCCACTCAGCCCAACCAGCTTGCTATGAAACCTTACTTCACTACTTGACGAAAGTGGTCGCCCCCTTTAGGTTCTCGGGTCAGCCAGGCATCGTACGTCGCTCCCTCCGTTCATGAGGTGAAGCGTCAGGCGCCACCCCCCACGTGAAAGGCCACCCTCTTCATGGCCCGTTCCCTTTCCGCAGCCGCTCTCACCGCCGCGATGGGTCTCTCCGCGTGCCTGCTCGCCGCATCCCCCGCCCCGGCGGCCACGGGTGCCATAACCGGACTGGCCGGCAAGTGTCTTGACGTCGCCGGTGCCAGCTCCGCCGACGGCACGCCCGTCCAGCTCTACGACTGCAACGGCACCGGCGCCCAGCAGTGGAACGTCGGCAGCGACGGCACGATCCGCGCCCTCGGCAAGTGTCTGGATGTCACCGGGAACTCGACCGCCGACGGGGCGAAGGTGCAGCTATGGTCCTGTACCGGCGGCGCCAACCAGAAGTGGACCGTCACCGCCGCCCACGACATCGTCAACCCGCAGGCGAACAAGTGCCTGGACGTCACCGACAACAACTCCGCCAATGGCACCCGGACACAGATCTGGAGCTGCAGCGGCGGCGCGAACCAGAAGTGGAACGCCCCCGCGAGCGACGGCGGCGGAACTCCGTCCGGCTTCGTGGTGAGCGAGGCCCAGTTCAACCAAATGTTCCCGAACCGGAATGCGTTCTACACCTACAGTGGCCTCACCGCGGCCCTGAGCGCCTACCCCGGCTTCGCGAACACCGGCAGCGACACGGTCAGGAAGCAGGAGGCCGCCGCCTTCCTCGCCAACGTCAGCCATGAGACAGGCGGGCTGGTGTACGTCGTCGAGCAGAACACCGCCAACTACCCCACCTACTGCGACTGGAGCCAGCCGTACGGCTGCCCCGCCGGACAGGCCGCGTACTACGGTCGCGGGCCGCTCCAATTGAGCTGGAACTTCAACTACAAGGCCGCCGGTGACGCACTCGGCATCGACCTGCTCAACAACCCCTGGCAGGTGGAGAACAACGCCTCCGTCGCCTGGAAGACCGGCCTGTGGTACTGGAACACCCAATCGGGACCAGGCAGCATGACCCCGCACAACGCCATGGTCAGCAGCGCGGGATTCGGCCAGACCATCCGCAGCATCAACGGCTCCCTCGAATGCGACGGCAAGAACCCCGCCCAGGTGCAGAGCCGCGTCGACGCCTACCAGCGCTTCACTCAGATCCTCGGGGTTTCACCGGGCAGCAACCTGTACTGCTGACCCGAGCTGCCCGACAAGGAGCCGTAATGCCCAACGTGAAGTCCTTTGCCAAGGCCCTGCTCGCAGCACTGGGCGCCATGACACTCGCCGTGGCCGTTCCGGCGAGCGCCCACGCGAACGTCCTGCAGTTGCTGCCGCAGAACGCCGACGGCCTGGAACAGACCTTCTCCCCCGCCTACGACTACGATGGCGACGGCTGCTACGCCACCGCTGCCATCGGCGCCGACGGCACCATCAATCCCGGGCTCAAGCTCGGCGGCGACGTCAACGGGCACTGCCATGACTACGCCCAACTCGCCAACGCGAACACCTACTCACGGGAGAAATGCAACAACGGCTGGTGTGCCGTCATGTACGCCAGCTACTTCGAGAAGGACCAGGCGACCTACGGCCCGGCCGCCATCGGGCACAGCCACGACTGGGAGCACGTCGTGGTGTGGATCAACAACAACGAGGTCCAGTACGTCTCGGTGTCCCAGCACACCAGCTACCAGGTAGCCGCCCGCTCCTCGGTCCGCTTCGACGGCACCCACCCGAAGATCGTCTACCACAAGGACGGCCTCTCCACCCACGACTTCCGCTTCGCCAACAGCAACGACGAGCCTCCGGAGAACGTGACCGGCGGCTGGTTCTACCCGCGCCTGGTGGGCTGGAACGGCTACCCAGCCGGCTTCCGGGACAAGCTGATGAGCGCCGACTTCGGCGCGGCCACCATCAAGATCAAGGACGGCGACTTCGCCTACGCGCTGGCACACTCCATGCCCTCGGGCATCCCCTTCGATCCAAACGCCTGACCTGCGGAACAGGGGGGATTGCAACCGGGCCGGTATCGCCGCTTCCAGCTTCCTGGGCGTCCGCGCCACCCTGCGCGGCCCCCGGCGCCTTCCCCTGGAACTGTCCCCATCCCACCGCCGACTACTACAACACCACCCTCGCCCAACTCCCCGACGACTCCCCCGACGGCTGGCTCACCCAAGCCTGGAACAACAGCCGCGTCACCGAACGCTACGTCCTCGACCTCGCCTACATCCGTGAACCTGAACCCGTCGACGACGAAGACCTCTGACACAGAGCGGGAACATCGAGTAGCTCATTTGGACCAGAGGATGGCCGAGGAAGTTACGTACAGAGTGGAGCCAGTCCTCTTCGGGGGATTCGCCGGATCCGGGCTGTGGATCACCAGGCCGGGTTTCCATCCGGGTGGGGGTCGAACCACGACAGGCCGCCCATGTCCAGACGCTGCCGGGTACGCGTGACGGCTACATAGGCGAGGCGGGCCAGCGGATTTCACGGTGCCGCAGCTCGTGCGCGCCGTTCGGGGCGATCGCCGTGGGCCAGCGGACGATGACCGTGCCGAACGCGCCCGCTTCCGCGAGTTCCCGCAGCCGAACCCACCCCTCACGGTGCAGAGGTTCCGGCTCCCCGTACGGGTCCGTGATCACCTCCGTGATCGTCAGCCCGCGCGCTGCGGCGAACGCGCGTCCCTCGGTCTCGGCGCGCTCCGCGCCGAGCTGGGGGGTGAGCGTGCCCCGCTCCGCGCACACGTACAGCACGGCCGTGCCCGGGTCGGGACGCGCGGCAGTGGCGGTGTCCGCCGGGGTGCCGTCCGGTGTGCTGGTCATTGCTCACCCTCGGCAACGGCATCGGCGGGCTGGTCATCGAGCGGGCCGGGGTGCTGGTAAAGGGTCAGCAGCGCCCGGCACTGCGTCGCCAGGTCCCGGAGGTAGGTGGCTTCGGTCTGTGCCGTGGTGTCGGCGCCGTCCTCGAGCGTGCGGCGCGTGCGGACGAGTCCCGAGAATGTCGCCCCCCCCCAGGCGAGTCATTGTCAAGATCTGTGGATCGGGCCAGGCTGAGGCGGCTTGGTGGACATCCTGATCTTGATGTTGTTCTCTCCGTGACGGGCGACTTCGTGCAGGCCCAGTCGCTGGTAGAGGGCCTGGGCTCGCTGGTTGACGACGAGGACGTCCAAGGTGAGGTCCCGGCTCTGCTGGCGGGCCTCGTGCAGGAGGCTGCGGATGAGCCGGCCGCCGATGCCGCGTCCCTGGTGGTCGGGGTGGAGCTCGATCCGCGCAAGGTAGATCTCCGTCGGGCGGTGCTCGACGTGGAGCATGCCGGCGTCCGCGCCATCGGCGGTGATGATTTGCCATCGGTCCGGGGTGAACGCGTTGGCGTGGAAGTCGCGTTGGATCTGCTCGTCCCAGCCCCAGATGGCCGTGATGTAGGCGCCCATGGCGGCTTTGTGCAGCTGGAAGCAGTATTCGCTGTCCGCAGAGGTGGCCGGCCGAAGGCCGATGGCCATCACGCCGCTCGCTCCGTGGGCCGTTCGATCAGGCGGCCGCCTTCGAAGCGCGCTCCGGCGCGGACAAGGGCGACGAGGTGGGGTGCGTTCACGGCCCGCCACCGCTGCTGGGCGGATTCGACGAGTTTGAAGACCATGGCCAGGGCGGCGGTGCGGGAGCCGGCGCCGCGGGTGACCTTGGTCCGCAGCCTCACGGTGGAGAACGTGGACTCGATGGGGTTTGTGGTCCGGAGGTGGATCCAGTGCTCGGCCGGGAAGTTGTAGAACGCCAGCAGCTGGTCCTGGTCGTCGGTGATCGTCTTGACGACCTTGGGGAACTTCGCGCTGTAGAGCTTGGCGAACGTCTTGATCGCCGCCTCGGCGTGGTCGCGGTCCTCGGCGTTGTAGATGTCCTGGATGGCCTTCTTCGCACCGGGCTGCGCGGACTTCGGCATGGAGTCGAGGACGTTGGCCGTTTTGTGAACCCAGCACCCTTGCTCGCGGGTTTCGGGGAACACCTCACCCAGCGCCTGCCAGAAGCCCAGGGCGCCGTCACCGACCGCCAGAACCGGGGCGCGCATGCCCCGGCGCGCGCAGTCGCGCATCAGGTCGGCCCAGGACTCGGCGGACTCGCGGTAGCCGTCCTTGAGCGCGACCAGTTCCTTGGAGCCGTCGGCGCGGACCCCGATGAGCACCAGGACGCAGGCTTTGGCCTCCTCCAGGCGGACGTTGAGGTGGATGCCGTCGGCCCACACGTATACGTAGTCCATCTCGGACAGGTTGCGGTCCATGAAGGCGGTGTGGTCGGCCTGCCACTGCTGGGTGAGCCGGGTGACGGTGGCAGGGGAGAGCCCGGCCGAGCTGCCGAGGAACTGCTCCAGGGCCGGGATGAAATCGCCCGAGGACAGGCCGTGCAGGTAGAGCAGCGGCAGCACCTCGCTGATCTTCGGGGACTTGCGGCACCACGGCGGCAGGATCGCGGAGGAGAACCGCTTGCGCTCGCCCGTGGCCTTGTCAACGCGCTTGTCGTTCACCCGCGGGGCCTTCACCTCGACCACCCCGGCCGCGGTGGTGACCTTCCTGGGCTGGTGGTAGCCGTTGCGGACCACCAGCCGTCGACCGGTCTCGTCCCGCTGGTCGGCCAACTCGGCTATATAAGTGTTGACTTCGGCCTCCAGGGCCGCGGCGAGCATCCGCCTCGCGCCCTCCCGGACGATCTCGTCGATCAAGGAGGAGCCGTTGGCGGTGGTGCCGTCGTCGTTGACTAGGCTGAGCACGGGCGTGCCTTCCCGACCGGTGCTGCGAACACCGGCCTACTCGATGACCATCAGTCGATCACTCGGGAAGGTACGCCCTTCGCGTGCTCTCCGAGCTCGATCCACAGGTCTCGAGCATGGCTCCAGCACCAACCACCAGGTCACTGAGCCTGCGCCACTGACACTCAGATGACGATGCTCAGCTGACACTCCCCCGCAGACTTGCACCGAGGACTGGGCACAGATGCTGAGCGCGGCCGAGCGCGGCGAGGGGCCGCCGGTGGACTGGGGGATGTTTGCACGGCACGCGGACGCGGTGGCTCTCCGCAGACGGTCCGCTACCGGTGCGGCAGCTGGACGAGCTGTTCGGCGAGCTACTGCACGCCCCGGCGGCCCGCTTCGAGATCCAGCTGGCCTTACGGGCACGGGAGCTGCGCCAGGGGGTGGCGGGACCCGGTGATTCCTTGGACAGGTGCCCAGCTATCCTGGACACCTGTCCAAGAAGGGGGAGGGCTCGCTGCTCATGGAAATCGTGGCGAACGTGCTGGTCGGCCTGGTGGCCCTGTTGCACATGTACATCCTGGTGCTGGAGATGTTCCTGTGGCAGCGGAAGCCGGGGCGGGGGCTGCACGGGTTCGACCCGGAGACGGCCCGGACGACCGCTCCGCTGGCCGCCAACCAGGGCCTCTACAACGGCTTCCTCGCGGCCGGACTGGTGTGGGGGCTTCTCGCCGCCGACCCGACCGGCTTCCGGGTCCAGGCGTTCTTCCTGTCCTGTGTGGTGGTGGCGGGCGTGTTCGGCGCCACCACGGCCAACCGCCGCATCCTGTTCGCCCAGGCGCTGCCCGGCGCGCTCGCGCTGGCCGCCGTCCTCGCCGCACGATGAGCCGGGCGCCGCACGAGGACCCGAGGGCGGCGCGCACCCGCGCCAGGCTGCGCGCCGCCCTGCTCGCCGAGTGCGCCGAGCGACCGCCGGCGGAGATCGCCGTGGCCGCGCTGGTGCGCCGGGCCGGGGTGGGCCGGGCCACGTTCTATGTTCACTACGACGGCATCGAGGCGCTGGCGGTCGACGCGTGCGCGGACGTCGTACGGCAGGCGGTGGACGCGCTGCACGCCTGGCGGGGGCGGCCCGATCCGGTCCACGCCCCGCCCGCGCTGCGGGAGTTCTTCACCGGTCTGACCCCGCACGCGGCCCTGTACCGGTCGCTGCTCGCACCGGGCGGCGGCGGGCCGCTCGGTCGGGTGCTGCACCGGGACCTGCGGGCCCGCAGCCTCGAGGAGCGCGAACTGGCCGGCGCGGCTGACGCCCCGCTGGTCGCGTCGGCGGTGGCGGCGACCTTCGCGGGTGTCCTCGCGGACTGGCTGCACGGGCTGCTGCGGGCCGCGCCGGAGGAAGTCGCGGACCAGGTCTGGCAGTTGCTGGTCGCACTGCACCGGAGCCGGTGACCGGTCACTTGCAGGCGACCTCCCGCGCCGCCCGGGGCCAGGCCCCCACTCCGGAGGACGTGCGGACGTAGGCGGTGTCCCGGTCCTCCGTCAGCCACAGGTGCCGGTCACGGTAGTGGTACCCGGTGTCGCGGGCGCCCGCGGGCATGCGGACCTGCTTGCGGTACGGCGCGCTGAGCAGCCCGTCACGGGCGAGCACACCCTCGGGATCACGGACGTACGTGCGGCCGCCCAGGGTGAGGAAGCAGACCGACTGCCAGCCGCAGTGCTCGGCTCCGGTGGAGCTTTCCAGCCGGCTCACCGGCACCCGTGCGCCGTCGCGGTCCGTCCACACCTCCCAGCCCTGGGCGGCCGCGTACGCGGCCGGGAGTTCGGCGGGATCGCAGGCGGCGTTCGTCTCCGGGCCCCAACCGGGGCGGTCCTTCTGGTCCTTGGCCACCACGACGGCCACCTTGGTGCGGCCCTTGACGTCGAAGGAGTACAGCACCCGGTCGGCCTCCCGGCGCTCGGCCCGGTAGCCGTGGTCGGGCTGCACGGGCTGGAACATGTCGAAGTAGAGCTCCAGCCCCTCCTCGGGCGTGTCACCGCCCTCCGACCTGGACCAGCCGTCGGGTCCGCCGCCCTCGAAGATCTCCCCGTCGCACTCCAGTGCCCGACCCGCGGCGCCGGAGGCCAGCCGCAGGGCACGGGGGCCGCTCTCGTCCAGGCCATGGGTGGGGACGTACAGGGCTCCGCTGTACGGGGTGGCGGGCGGCGTCCCCCTCACCACCACCCGCACCCCGGTGCCGTCATCGCATCCCACCGCCGTCACCGCCGCCAGCACCGCCACGGCCGCAGCAGGCGAGTGACGAGGAGCTGGTGCGCGCACGAGAGGTGCTGGTCGGTCTGCGTATGTTCTACGGGCTGTACGTGCTGCACGGACTGCTCCTGCCGGACACCCCGGCACAAGCCGCACTGCGGCAGCGGATCGGCCTAGGTGGGGGCGTCGCCGGCAGTGGAGGCGGGGCTCTCTCGGCTTCGGGCGTAGATGGCCTTTTGCTCGGTTTTGGGGTCTGACCTGCTCGGATGGGTTGACCGTGGAAGGTACGTCGGTTCCGGGTCTGGCGTGATCGGCTCGCGCACGCGGTTCGTGCGCTGTCGCCATCGGCTCACCGCGCCGGGCGAAGTCCCGCCGGGCCTGCGGCCGTTCGATACCCAGCACACGCACCTGGAGATATGCCATGTCCATGCACCCGCCCAGCGGCCCCGCCGAGGAACAGCCGGCCGGGCCGGACGCGTCCCGGCGCCTGGGGCCGGTGAGGTCTGCGTCCTCATCGCCTCCATCGCCGCGGTGACTGTGCTCGCCATTCTCCAGCGCCCGATCCCCGCCGTCCTGGCGGCGCTTGTCGCGGCGGTGTGTCTCCTGCTGCTGCCCCGAAGTGCGGGGCGCCTGCTCGCCGCGCTCGTCTCCGGAAGCCGAGAATGAGCCGCCCTGGCGGCCCGGGTCCGCTCGGCAGGCGGCGGGCGGCCGAGCCCGTGGAACTGACCGTACTGCGTGGCTGGATGCGCAACGCCAAGGGCAGACGGACATTCGACATCATCGCCCGCCGGGCGACCGACGCCGGGATGCCCATCTCCGAGAGCACCCTGCGCCGGGCCCTGACCCCGAACGGCGGGCTGCCCAGGCAGCACACTGTCGTCGCCTTCAGCCGGGGCGCTGACGCCGACGAGGACAAGGCCGCTCTGGTGTGGGAGGCGGCCGCGAGCGCCGTCCGCCCGCAGCCGGTCATGGCGGCCGGAAACCGGTACGTGCCGGGCCGCTTCACCACCCAGGGTGGAATGGCCGAGGCCATGCTCCGCATGCGCGCCGCCGCCGGCGATCCCACCCGGGGCGCGATAGTCGCCGCGGGCGGGGGCCGGTTCTCCCGCAGGGACCTCGACAACGCCCTGTCCGGTCGGCGGCTGGCCAGTGAGCAGCTGGTGATCGACTTCGCGGCGGCCATCGGTGCCGGCGAGAAGGCCACCCGGGCCCTGCTGGACGGTCGCGCGCGGATCCTGGCCGGGCCGCCTGGGCCGCCATCCTCCTACCCGTGCGCGGTGTACGAGTGGGTCGAGGCTCGGCGCGAGCGGGATGAGGCTATCCGGTCGTTGTTCGCCGGGCCCGAACTCGACTGGTACGACCAGCAGCTGCGCGACGAGGAAGAGGCCGAGTGCGGGCGCATGATCGCCTGGGTCGACTCGCTCACCGAAGCCGAGCTCGACGAGCTGCAGCAGGCGAAGTCGACGGCCGACGCACAAGGCGACCTGCGCGCCGCGCTCGGCGCGTACATGGAACGCGCCGACCCCGCTGAGGACACCGGCCGCCGATAAGGCATCTCACGCACCGCACGGGGCGTACATCTGGCGTACTAATCGCGTGCAGAGGCGTTCTCTCGGTGTGCGAGACGATCTTCGGTACGGGCGCGGAGGCGAACCGGGAGCGCGCTGCCGTTTCCTCTACCAACGGTAGAGGATGCGAGTAGAGTGAGGAACATGGCAGCAGACGAGACGAGCATCAAGGTGAGCACGGCCGCGCGGGACCGGCTCGCCCAGCTGGCGGCCGAGCACGGCACCACCATTCGCAACCTGGTCGAGGACCTCGCGCAGGGCACTCCCACCCAGGCCGAGTACGCCGAGCGGGCCGAGCTCGCCCGCGCCGAGCTCGCCTCCGCCCTCGGCAGCGCGCCGAGCCCGGAGGCCGAGGCCAAGGCCCGGGCTCTGCTCGAGCGCCTGGGCGCCGCCTCGCAGGGTCCGCGGGCGGCCGCGTAGTGGCGGCGATCTCGGTCGTCCTGGACCACACGACCGCGGGCGCGCTGTACGACCCGAAGGACCCGTTCAACGAGGCGGTCGCAGCGTTCTACGTGCAGGCCTCCGGCGGACTCGGTGATCTGTATGCGCCGGTGCTGTCCCTGACGGCCGGCGACGCCGAACGGCCGGGCTTGCTCGGCTACATCAAGGGGCTGCGGTTCATCCAGATCGAGGCGTTCGACACCGACGCCGCGGTCACCGCCACCGAGCTGCTGCGGTTCGGCCACCCCTGGGCGGCCGTCCACGCCATCCACGCCGCCCGTCCCGCCGCCGCCCACCCCAGCGGACGGTTCCTGCTCACCCTGACGCCGAAGGCGTACGCGGGCACCGGCGTCCAGGCCGTCCACCCCGACCAGTAACAGCGGCCTCCCGGCGACAGAAGGCGGCCACACCACCCCGCCCGCACCGCCGACACGACCATCGCTTTACCCCGGGCCTGGACCGTCGCCACCTGACACCCGCGAAGGCCCGGTCAAGCTGGTGGATGCCTCGACTCGCTTGCGGGAGTAGGCAGAGGGCGTGGTGCGGTTGCCGGCGACGATGCCGACGACGACCACACGGTCTGTGACGTAGGCGTACGGTCCGTGGGAGGGTAGGAAGCCCCGGGTCCACCGGGAAGGAGCGAGGGCCCCGCCTGGATGACGAGGCCCTCGCCGCCCTGGTCGCCACCGGCCCCTATCTGCCGTAGGGGCCGGTGGTCAGTGCCAGGGCAGGTGCTTGGCGGTGATCAGGTCGCAGTAGTACATGGGCTACCGGGATCTTGACCGCGATCTCGAAGCACCACCGGACCCGCTTCCACCAGGGTGGCGCCGGTTCCGGTTTCTTGCGATGACGTCCCATCAGGATGTCCTCTTCCCCCGAGCTGCCTGCCCCTGGACTGGGGAGACTTCCGGCCCGGATCCGCAGTCAGAAGTCCTGCCCTGAAGGTCGAGGACGGGGACGCCGGGCATCACCCTGACACATCGCACGAACAGTCGCAAACTCGTACAGAGTAACAAAACATCATCTGAGCTGCAGTTACGCATCTATGGATGCGTGAGCGATGGCGCTATTTGCGGTTCACAAAACCATGCCATACCGGACACGTCGAGACCTTGGCCTGCGAGGTTGCCGGCCAGAAGATACGAGCGAAAGCCGCCTCTTGCCCCAAGGAGCGCGTTGGGCGACCGGCACCTGGCCAACTCCGTTTGGGCGCGGCCAACTTGCCGGTTGACCTGCACCGATACACTCGCGCCCCAGCTGGCTTCCGCAAAGTCAGTTGGAGGCAGCGACAACCGAACGCGAGAGCTCATATTGCAGGTTCTGCAGGCGATCGACGTTCACTCTCCGTCACCACCGTCCTGCGGCGCCAACATAGGTTCGTCACGTACGAGTTCACCACCGGTCGGGAAGCCACCGACCTCACGCCCTCATGGTCCGCGGGCCGGCCAGGCGGGTGGGCCGACACCGCCCCAGCAGTCCGATCGCGCCCCGAGTGAGCTCACGTGCCCGACGGCGGGTGTCTACACCAGGACGGCAGGAACGGCGTCCTCGGCCGTCCAGTCCCCTTCGAACAGAGCAGCAACCAGGCGTACGTGGTGGTCGGGGAGCTGGCCGGAGCGGTGTCGGTTGCGGGCCTTGGCGAGCCAGGCGCCGATCTTGACGGTGTCGCCGTCGACGCGGATCGTCTCGCGGGCGGCGGGGATGCGGCCTTCGCGGTGCAGGAAGAGTTCCAGGATCTGGACGGTCTCCTCGAAGGTGCGACGGCGCGGCGCACGGGGGCGAGCGGGTTGCTGTCGGGGGTGAGCCCCAGGGCGGTCATCAGCTGCTGCTGGCTGGGGTGGAGGGCCGGCCAGGTGGTGAGCTGGCGGTGCAGCCAGGAGCCGATCTTCACGCCGCCGAGCTGGGTGTCGCGGGTGAGGGCGGCGCAGTCGGCGCCGGTGGCGAGGTGGGCGCGCAGCAAGTGGTACTTGCGGTGCCAGTCCGCGCCGTGGGGCAGGCGCCAGTCAGGGGCGAGGGCGATCAGGGCGTCCGCGCGTGCGGTGGCGAGTTCGTTCTTGGCGGCGAGGTGGCGTTGTTCAGCGAGCCACGCGCCGACGGGGGTGGTGGCGGGTGCGGCGAGGTGCCCGTGGGCACAGTGGTAGTCGGCGGCGGCAGCCAGGCGGGCGCGCCAGGCGGCGTCGTGCTTGTCCCAGACCATGCCCAGGACGTCGAGTTCGGCGACCCAGTCGGCCTCGAGGCGGTCGGCTTTCGCCGCGTCGCGCATGGTGGTGATGAAGGTGCCCAGCGCGTAGCCGGCGGGGTCGGTGTAGTCGGCGGGGACGTCGAGGTGGCCGTGTTCGTCGCGGTAGGACTGGGCGGCGGCGAGCCCCAGGCGGCGGGAGCGGGATACGGCCGGGTCGCGGGGGTCGAACGAGGCCAGGTCCATGGCGCGGGCGATGCGTTCGGGGTGGACGGTGAAGTCGAAGTGCCAGCGGCGCTCGATGACGTCGCTGGTCTCGCGTGGGAGGCGGTTGGCCTTGTCCGGGAGGCGTTCGAGGATGCGGTGGTCGTGGCTGGCCAGCGCGCAGGCGATCGCCCAGACGGGTTCGTAGGCGGTGCCGAGGATGTTCTCGCCGTCGGCGCCGGGCGGGACGTAGACGGGGACGATCAGTGAGGCGGTCTTGCCGGAGACGTCCAGGCGCAGGGCGCGGCCGAGGACCTGGACGCAGCGGATGACGCCGCGGGTGGGGTCGGCGAAGACGATGGCATCCACGCTGGGGATGTCGACGCCTTCGGAGATCAGGCGGGAGTTGACCAGGATCGCGCAGTCGGCGGCCGCGAAGCCGGCGAAGGCGTCGGCGCGCTGGGCGGGGGTGTGGTCCCCGTGGGCGAAGAACAGCTTGGGGGTGATGTCCGGGCACAGGCTGGGGTTGGCCTTGGCCAGCAGGCGCAGGGTGTGGGGCAGTTCGCGGGCGAAGCGGCGGGCGTCGGAGACCAGGTTGAAGTAGACCAGCACCTTCTTCAGGTGGTGCTCGGTCATGGCACGTAGGACGGCCAGGTGCAGGGCGGTGGTGCGCAGGGCGCCGTCCGCCTCCCCACCGGGGCCGGGGGCGGTGGTGGTGCCGGGGGCGGGCAGGTTCAGGCGGCGGCGCAGGTCGGCATCGGTGAGGGTGGGCACCACGATGCGGTAGTCCGCAGCCCGGCCGTCCTCGACCGCCTGCGCGAGCGGGTACTCGAAGACCTCCCTGCCGTAGACCTGCTCGTTGTCCATGGAGTTGGCGAACGCGTCCACGTCCGGCCCGGTGGGCCGCCGGCGGCGCGGGCGGGTGCTGTCGGCTGACTCGGCCAGTTCCGGTGCGGCGAAGATGCGAGGGGTGGCGGTCATGATACCGAGTGCATGCAGCGCTACCTGGTCGGTCTCGATGTGAATCTGGCGTTCGGCGCGGCCGCGAACGGCGCCGTCGTCGGCCTGGCATCGCCGCCCGTGCACGTCACCAACCCGGTCTTCGACCCAGCGGTGCCCGGCTCCTGGCTGGTCGACCTCTCCCACGTCGATCTCTCCCGGGTGAAGGTCGGCAAGCAGTGCGTGAGCTCGACGCCGCGTTGCTGCCCAGCCCGTTCACGCCGACCGGCGAACGCCCCGAGGGCCCGGCCTGGTACGCCACCCCCACGGTCGCGTACGCCGTCGAGCTGGGTTACGACGTCGCGCCTCTGGAGGCGTGGGTGCGCCCGGAGAGCGGCCGGTTCCTGGACGGCTGGTACAAGCGGCTGCGCGACGCCTACGTCGACACCATGGCGGATCTGGGTGTCGCAGAGAGGCTGCCCCCGGCCGAGTTCCTGAAAGCAATGGACGGTTACCGCAGCCGTGATCCGGAGCTGGCGATCGTGGTGGGCGCCGTCAAGATGACCGTCAAGGGCGGGATCGGCAAGCTGCAGGAGAAGGCCCGCGGCGGCGGCTGGAAGCCGGGGCAGGCGTGGCCCGCCCTCGCCCGTCCGACGTGGCGGCCGGACATCCGCGCGACGGTCATCTCCCGGGCCCGTACCAACATGCACCGCAAGATGCTCAACCTGGCGGCGGCCACCGGCCGCTACCCGGTCGCGGTTCTCTCGGACTGCGCCGTGTACGCCGCCGACGGACCCAGCCCGCTGGATGTCCTGCCCTACGACGCCGACGGCAAGACCGTGCCGGGCAGCTTCCGGCTGGGCGTGTCGCCCGGGATGGTCAAGCACGAGGGCACCCAGAGCGTGCTGTGGGGCGCCAACGTGCTCGAGCAGCTCGGCGCCGACGGCAAGGTCGCCAACCTCGCCCGCTACATCAAGACCGGCGAGGTCACCGCCAAGGACACCGGAGAGTAGAGGGGGCAGGGTCGGTGGTGACGATCGGCGAAGAACTCGACAAGGCGGTGCAGGGCGCGTTCACGCCCCCGATCCCGAAGTCAGCGGGGGCGCAGATGCGTTACCTGGTCCGCCAGCACCAGGGCAGTACCCGGCGCGTGGCCGAGCTGCTCGGCATCAGCCAGCGCACCGTCGAACGGTATGTGAAGAACCAGATCAAAACCCCTCGGCCGGAGCTCGCCGACCGGTTGGAGCGTGAGGTCCGCGTGCGCTGGCAGCCGCAGGTGAGAGCCAGGGCGAAGCAGGCTGCGGCCACGACCGGCGGCATCATGATCGATGTCCAGGCCCGGTTCGGGTACACCGCCGCCCCCGGCAGCACCGACGACGCCCGGGTGCGTCACCTCACCCTCGCGCTGCCGCCCGGCCACGCTGCCCGTCTCTTCCAGGCCCAGGAGGCCGGTCTCACCGAGGACCAGCTCCGCCAGATCGCCGCCGAGGCCCTGGGCGAGGTCTACTTCCGCGACAGCGGCCGCCGCGCCCACGGCCTCGAAGTGGAACTCACCGACCTCCTCGACCTCGAGTTCGAGCTGTAGCCGGTCATGGCGCTGGACATCAGGCCGTGCCGGTCTGGCCGCCGCCGACCACCGAGTGGAGGGTGAAGGTGTCGGATGCGGCGGGGACGGACAGGTCGACCGCGACACCGTAGTGGGAGAGGTAGGTAGTCGATGTGATCTTGGCGGTGCTCGTCTGCGTCTGCTCCTGCATCTCCACCGGCAGGTTCTCACTGTTGACCCAGAGGTCGATGTGGTCCTCGGCAACCCCTTGCGCCGCGAGTTGCTTCTTGAGGAACTTCACGTCGTCAGGCGTCAGGCCCTCCTTGCTGGCGATCAGCTTGGCGGTGTCCAAGGTGCCCGTGTAATGGGTGGTCGTCACCCCGCGTACCGTCTCCCGACCCACCTTGCGCAGATCCCCGCTGGCCATCAACATCCGTACGTCCATGGCAGGGTTCGACCGCTTCATCTGGTCGGTTTCGGCCTTGCCTGCGTCACCTTGCGCGGCGAGAAGGGCGAGCGGCTCCTTGAGCCAGTGCTTGCCGCCCGTACTGGCCACCTTCTGAGCGGGCACCTTCATGTACATCGCATCGCTGCGGATCTTGACCTGCAGAGAGGGAACCGGCGTCGGAACGGAGGACTTCACGGACACGGTGACGTTGGCCTTGAAACCGTCGGCCCAGTCGCTGTCCCCGACAATTCGCATCTGGCGCACGGTGCCCGTGGTGACGGTCTGGTCCATCTCGGTCGAGTGGATCTTGGATGTGGCGTTCTCCACCTTGAGCAGGTAGTCCACCGGCGAGACGGCGACCGGTGACGGCGCGGCGGACGCGTGTTGGCCCGTCGTCGAAGCGGACTTGCCGTCGCAGGCGGAGACTGTGCCCAAAGTCGCCGTGGCGGCCGTGACCGCCAGAGCCGTACGGAACCGCATGCCACGCATGGCGCGCCCCTCGTTTTCTATTGTCCGAAGATCGGATGTTCGAATGGTGGGCGCAGAGTAGCGCACGGAAGCGGCCGGGTAGCGGCGAGGTTCGGCGAACCGGACGGCGCACAAGGTGCGGGCCGAGATGCCCCCTGCGGGGTGGCCGTGTGCGCCGGCGGCCTCGCGAGCGGTAGGTGATGCCCTGCCCTCGGGGCGGTGTACGCGGCATCTGCCGCTCCCTGGCGCAGCGCGGCGGTCTCCAAAACGCCCGCGCCCGCTTCCCTGGTCGCGGGCGCTGGCAAAACAGCACGCCAAGGTGCCCGGGACTGACATCCTTGAGGGGGCAGCGGGCTCCGGGCAGGACGATATTGCTCCCCGGGAGTTACGCGCTTCCGGTGCCCCATTGAACGAGCCAGGGGGTCGCCGTGCCGACCACAACTTCGGTGCCGCCGCGGTTGGGGCTCCCCTACACTGTGGCGGTGCGGAACACCAAGGCCTTTAAAGAGGCCGTTGCCGAGACCCTGGCGGAACTGGTCCACCGGGGCATGACGCTGGCACCGGCGATGGTCGAGGACACCATCGAGAAGAACGTCCGCACGGTGGCCGAACGCCTGGGCATCCAGGTGCGGTCGGCCTGGCGGTATTTCGACGCGGCCGCGCTCGCCGACAGCGCGCGCAGCTTTGAGCAGAGCAGCGCCAACAGTGGTGTGGGGCAGGCGCCGATGCCGCCGCTCGACAACCCGGAGCTCGCGCTGGTCCTCGCAAGCGTCCCGAACGCACTCGCCCAGAGCGGCGGTGACCTGTACAGCGTCATCGTCAACGTTGCGGTCAACGCGTGGATGGCCGGCCACATCCACGGCGAGGACGGCTGTGCCGGGTGCGACGGCAGCCGCGGCCCGTCCGGCCACGACTGGGAAGCCCGGATGCGGACCATCACCGAGTTGCAGCCGGACATCACCAAATGGTTCGACCAGGACGTGTGGACGCGCGCGGTCAACAGCGCCGGCTTCACTGTCACCCGCCGCTGACCCCCGAATGCCGCTAGGCTGCATACGGCGCCCAGCACGCATGGGACGCCTTCCCCACCCCTCGTGGGGGTCGCTCTGGTTTCTGCCACTGCCGATTGATGCTCTCAGCATGGTGAGGGCGGTGCAGATGCTGGAGCCTCCGCAGATGAAGCGGCACGCTGTTCAACTGGCTGTCTGAACCGCCCCGGGTTCGGGGTCAAGGCCCGTGCCTTGGTCGAGGTGCTGGGCCGGTATTTCCTGGCTCGTCTTGTCATCGACGACGGGGTGACGGGGATCACGCGTGGATATCGAGCCTATGTGCGAATAGGTGTTGAGGGTGTGGCGGTAGTTTCCCCGGTGACCACACTTGATCGTTTCTTGGGGGAACCTTGTCGCGTTCACGCGCGAGATTCTTGGCTCTGGCGTGCGCTGGAGCCACCGCGCTCACCATTCTCGGCACGGCGCCGCCCGCCAGTGCTGCTCCGCCCAACGATGCCTGCAGCATCCTCTAGAACGCACGCATCACCTTCTGGGCCATGACCTGCAGCCAGCCGGGTGAGCCGATGATCGGCGGCTTCGCGACCTGGCGCAACGTGCCGATCACCTTCGACCAGACCGACGCCGGCAGCGCGACCGTGCAGGCCTCCAACTACCTGCGGGTCACCCCGAACACCGAAAGCAGCCCGCTCGCCGCCAACATCGAGATCGGCCTGTACGCGCAGAAAACAGGCAAGACCACACCCACATACGGGCCGCGCTGGACGGAACTGACCACCAGCGGAGGACGCACCAAAGCGATCACGGCCGGCGTGAACCCGACCAAGCCGGACAACCGCAACCACACCTACATGACCGTCCGCCAGGACAGCGGCAACGAGTGGGACGTGCTGTACGACTTCAACAAGGTCGGCTCCACCACCAGCCAGCTCAAGGTGCCGCGCGGTAACCCCAACCGCATCGACGTCGGCCTCGAGGTGACCGGCCCCACGTACATCAACATCCCGTCGATCGCGGACCGGATGCAGTTCATGGGCGAGAACAAGGCGTGGAAGCAGGTCGCCACCCGCAACGTGGCCAAGTCCGTCACGCTTCCCGCGTGCAGCACCACCTACAAGCCGCCGAGCTGCTTCACCACCAAGCTCGCCGACGCCACGAACTTCACGCAGTGGACGGTCTCCAAGCCCCGTCGGCAGGCAGCCGCCCTCACCTCACCGGACGCGACGTCTCCCGCCCCAGCCCGCCGCTCGGCCGTCGACAGCCTTACCGGCACGTTCAACGGCGTGGACCAGCAGGCTCTTCAGAGCTGCCTGGAGAACGACCCGGACAGCTGCCTGGCCAGCGTGCCCGGACTCGCCGACTGCGTAGTCACCGTCCGGGTCTGCAATGCCGCGGCCTTGCCGCCTGCCAGGAGCGGCCTTGAGGACACCACGGGCAGCGCCGACGTTTCGGCCGCCGACATTCGCGCCCAGGCTGCGGCCCGCCTTTGATGTCCCGGCCGACATGCTCACCCTCACCCCGCCCACCGCACCCCCCGCAGGACCGAAGGCACGCGTTCGCGCCGCCGGTAGCGACGCTGCCTGGACGGTGACCTCTACCGGTTCCACGCCTGGGCTGCAGCGCACCGACCAGCGCTTCGACGGCTTCACCGCCCGCTACTCCGCGCGTACGGGCGCGCTGCTGGATGCCTGCTGGGGTGATCTGTGCGACGCCTCGTGACCGCTGTCCCCCGGCCCCAGCAACAGATGGCGCCCAGCCCGGTATGCCCGCAAGGAGTTTCCAGGTGAAGACCCGTACAGCACTGGCACGTTGTGCCCGCGGCGCCGCGACCGCTGCCGCACTGATGCTGCTCACCGCAGCCACCACCGCCGCCCGTCCCGCACCGCCCACCGCACAAGCTCCCGAGCCGGGCGCGTTCGTCGACGCCTCCTCGGTCCCCGCCGGCCAGCTGCGCGGACTTGACCATCCCGTCCCGCTCGCCGACTACGCGCGCAAGCACGGCTCGCACCTCTCCGCGCCGCGCGCAGTCGCCGCACCGGACGACCAGCAGGACCTGCGCCAGCAATGCGCCGCACACGCCACGCAGGCCAACACCGCGACCGGTTGGATCAAGTCCCGTTTCGAAAGCTGCCAGAAACGGCCCTACGACCTGGTCCTGCGCGACAAGAACGGCACCACCTCCATAGGCCGGCTCTGGTTCGACATGTGGATCCTCGGCTTCTCCTACGACGGCAGCCGCCGTGTCGACTACGTCGCCAGCATCGAGAACATCCGCGTGCAGGCCGTCCCCACCGAGGACGCCACCAAATGGAGCGTCGGCCAGCACTTCCGTCACAGCATCGACGCCTCCAGCAGCGATCCCGATCCCCAGGTGACCGCGCCGCAGACCGCCGCTCGTGACGAACTGCTCGGCGAGTGGGACCGCACACCGCAGTGGAGTCTCACCTACACCTCCCCCGACAAGGGGCCCCTGTTCGACCAGGGCAACCAGCAGCGCGTCTACTCCACTGTTGTCATGGACCTGACGTCGCCTCACCCAACGCCGCCCCCTACACCGACGGTGTTGACGCCTACCACTCCAACGTCCGCTACGACTACGCCGGCAAGATCGCCGGCAAGTATCTGGGCACCGTCTTCACCCAGGCCCACGTGGAGCTCGCCATGAGCCAGAAAGATGCGGCAATCAAGGAAAGCGCCCTGCACATCTACGACGCCCAAAAGCACCCTGAGCGCACCTTCCCCTCCTGGCCCGGCAAGACCGTCCCCGGGAGAGAAGGAACCCCTGCACCGGCTCGTCAACCCGGACAAGATCGAAGCAAACCGCAAGAAGTCCATCGGCGAGTGCAAGAAGGTCTGGGGCGACTACACGGGCAGCGGGCTGGAGTGCGACGAGTACCCCTTCGCCTCCACCAAGGAAGGATCCACCAAGGGTGACAACCGCTTCTCCGTCCGGCTGATCGAGGGCAAGGACAACCGCAAAGGCGGGGAGCGCCTCAACCAGGTGTACACCCTGAACCGCATCCTGGACGGCGACCCCTTCTACGTGAAGATCACCGACTAGCAGGAAAGGCCCTGACCCCATGACGCTTCTCGCCGAGCACAACGTCACCGCCACTCCCGGACGCCGCGTGCTGGAGGTCTACGACGCGGACGCCTACCTCGGCGACGAAGCCGCCCTGGACGCCGCACAGGTACAGGTGGTCGCCGGCAACGGCTACCACCTGTACCTCCTCAGCCTCCAACCCGACATCCCCGTCCAGATCACCATCCGCATCTGGGACACCCCGCCCACCCCGCCCGCCGACGCCGAAGGCCACACGGCCATCAGTCTCGAATCCGAGACCGGCATCCTCGTCATCGGTCAACTCGACCGCGGCCCCGCCGACGAGATCACCCTGCCCCGCCCCGGCGTCTACGAAGGCCACGCCTGGTGGACCAACCGCCAAGCCGCCGCCGACTACTACAACACCAACCCCGCCCAACTCCCCGACGACTCCCCCGACGGCTGGCTCACCGAAGCCTGGAACAACTGCCCCGTCACCGAACGCTACGTCCTCGACCTCGCCTACATCCGCGAACCCGAACCCATCGACGACGAAGACCTCTGACGCCAAGTGGGAGGATCAGACAGTTCCTCATTGCGCTGTTGCACTTGAAGTGGGATCGAATTCTTGCCGGGTGGTGCTCGACGCCGCTGCGGGGTGCTGTTTTGCCTGATGGGCATCCGCGGCTGCGTACTCCATCCGGCTCACGACGCCCCGTGCCGGACAGTCCGCTCACCCATCGCGCACGCACGGAGCCCTTGTCCTAGCCTCGATCTTGCATGACGGTCCGCCGACGGAGTCGGTGGGCCGTTTCATTTTCGGTGGCTGGTGAAGGGCAGGCCAGGGGCCCGGGTGTCGCCTCGGGTGGGCGCCGGGTTCCACTGCTCCGGACTGAGCTGGTGTTCTCGTAGGGGCGGGAAAGTTGCTGTTCAATCGGGGTTCGGCAGGAGGGCGAGCCGTTCGAGGGCGCCTGTGATCTCGCTGGTCCAGGGCCAGCGACGGGCGAGGCGGAGGATGCGGCGTCGGCCGGTGGTGACGAGCTGGGCGGCTGCGGAGAACAGGCGGAACCGCAGGCGGCGGGGTTCCCAGAGCCGGGCCCTGCCGGTGAGGGCGAGCATGGGCATCCAGGCCAGCAGGTCGAGGGCGATCTGGACGATCTCCAGCCAGATCTTGTTCTGGGCTGTTGTGTGGAGTGGCAGGTTGCGCAGGCCGGTGGCCCGGGCGGCCCGGATCCGGTCCTCGGCCCGGGCCCGCAGCCGGTGACGGAGCTCGAGGGCGGCGATCGGCCGGTGGGGGGTGTTGGTCGCGAAGCACGTGATCCGCATGCCGTCCGCGTCCGTGATCCTCAACTGTCGCGCTGATGGCGGGGGACGCGGATGCTGTGGCGGCGGATGCGTGCGCTGGCAGCTGCCGTGTTCGAGGCGCCCTGCCTGCCTGGAGCAGATCGAGTCGTCGTGATGGCCGACGCCGCACCGGACGCCTACGCCGTCCCCGGACTCCCCGGGCGCATCGTGGTCTCCACTGGCATGCTCGAGGCCTTGGACGACGCGGACCGCGAGGCCATGCTCGCCCACGAGAGCGCCCATCTGGCGTGTCACCACTACGCGTTCGTCGCGGTCGCTCAGCTGGCCGCCACCTGCAACCCGCTGCTGAGACCGGTGGCCGCGGCCGTCGCCTACACCATCGAGCGGTGGGCGGACGAGCGTGCCGCGACCGCCTGCGGGGACCGTCGTCAGGTTGCCCGCGCCATCGGCAAGGCAGCGCTGGCAACCATGCGCCGCCCACCCCGCCACGGTCTGTCCGGCGCGGTGCTCGGCCTGCTGGGCCGCCGCCGCACCCCACTCAAGACTGCGGGGCCGGTGCCCCGTCGCGTTGCCGCACTGCTTGCCGAACGCCGTTCCAAGTTCCGCTCGGGGCGGCAGCGCCGGTTGCGCCGTCTCGGCATCGGCCGGACAGCCACGCGGCGCTGCTCCTGCCGAGGTCCAGAGACCTGCCGGGCCGGTCGCAGAGGTGCTCGGCCGGCTGTCCACAAGGACATCGGCGGCCGACCTCGGACCGCCGCCGGTTTCTCATGGTGGTTTTGACGGCGCGAGGAGCCGACGCTGACGCACAGCCCCGCCGTCCCAGGCCGGGTTTCAGGCACTCCATACCCAAATCTCATGGTTGTGCAGGAACCCGGAAGCGGTCAGGGGAGTCATTCCAGGCAGGGGGTCGACCACCAGGGAGGCATGAGGATGGCTGATCAGAGCAGCCGGCCCGCGCGAGGCGGGACCGCCTGGCACTGGTGGTTCCTCGGCCCCTGGGCGGCGATCTGGTTCCTGGCGGACCTGCACGGCGGCGGCTACTCGTGGCACTACTTCGCGAACGGCAGCACCTTGCTGTTCTCCGGCTCCGGAGCCTCGCCGGCGGGGGGCCTGCACCTCTATGCGAACTACCCGAACCTACAGATAGGGCCGCTGGCCTTCCTCTGCGCCTGGGTTCTGGGGAACCTCGGCGGGGTCGTCGCCGCTCAGCTGACGATGATGAGCGTCGGCCTTCTGGTGCTGCGGCTGATCGAGCAGACGGCCCTGGCCCGGCAGCCGGATCTGCGGTCGCGCCCGCAGGCCCTGCGGACGACCGTCGCTGCCGCCGGCGCGGTGTTCCTGATCGTCTGGGCATCCCTGGCGGTGCACTACAGCCACCTCGACGACGTGCTGGCGCTGCTCTTCGCGGCACTGGCGATCCGGGCGGTCCTCGCTGACGTCCCGGCACTCGCGGGACTGAGCCTGGGCCTGGCCGTAGACGCCAAGCCGTGGGCACTGGTCTTCCTGCCGCTGGCTCTCGCCGTGGCCCGCACCCGACGACGGCATGTCGCGTTCTACGCCATCGCCGCCGTGCTGCTGGCCTGGCTGCCCTTCGTTGTCGCCGACCCCGCGACGCTGGGTGCGACCCAGTACCACATCGTCAACCAACCGTCCTCGGCGCTCCGCGCGCTCGGGGTGTCGGCGGCGGGGACGCCGTCGTGGGACCGGCCGGCGCAACTCGTGCTCGGCTGCGTGCTCGGGGCGGCCGCGATCCTCCGAGGGCGCTGGGTGGCGGTGCCGCTGCTCGGCATCGGCGCGCGACTCCTGCTGGATCCCGGCGTCTACGACTACTACTCGGCGGGACTCCTGCTCGGCACCCTGGTCTGGGAGGCCCTGGGGCTGCGTCGGCCCGTGCCCGTCTGGTCTCTGGTCTCCTTCAGTGCTCTCTACCTCGCCCCGAGGCTGACCAACGACGCGCAGGTCCTGGGCGACCTCCGACTCTGGCTGATTCTCGCGGTGACCCTCAGCGTCCTGCTGGCTCCACGGGACTGGTGCGTCGCACCGAAACCGAGCAAGGTCGCCGTCGGCGCCCTCCGACTTCCACCGCAAGGCCCGTGGGTCGCCCACCGGGTCGGCGCGGAAGCGAGCAGGCCGTCCGTGCATCACTGAGCGTGACTGACATCAGCCAGGGCACAGGCGCTGCAACTACCGCGTCGATAGGCGGCCGTGAACCTGCTGACCAAAGGGGCTCGATTCCCTGCCCCGCCGACCTGATCCCGAACGCTACCGGTCTGGACGCCCTCACCAGCGTGTACAGGGCAGCCGAAAGCAGCGAGCCGTGTTCATCGCCGTCGAACGCCAAGACCCGGGGTGGACGGTCGAAGCCGACGTGCTCAGTGCTCCACAGCAAGCCATCGACACCCCGGTGTACTTCGCCGTACGAGAGGCCGTCCTCCACCTGGTCCGCTCCCGCCAGATCCGCCCCGATTCCTCCGCCGGTCCCGTCCACCTCGTGCTGCATGACGTGGGTCAGCGAGGCTCGGGCCCGCGAACCGGCCGCCGAAGTGCACGCCGCCCTCAATGGCCACCTCGAACGCCTGGCCCTGCCATCCCGCTCACGCCCTGACGGTACACCCGCGCCTCAGCGACTCAGCCCAACCAGGGTTCCACTGAGCCTGATCGCCGGGACCTCCAGATCGAGGAAGGAGGCTCGGCCGTCGCCGACGAGAATCGAACAGCGGCGGGCCCCGGCCAGGAAGGCGACCGCCGCCGACACCACGTCCGTAGCGGTCAGGCAGCCCTGTTACTGACCTTGAATGCGTGATGTCGTCATGGTGGCTGGCGTCGGAGGCCGGTGCCGGTGAGGCAGCCGTCGAGGACGTCGGGGCGGTACTGGAGT
>NZ_JBIAUC010000036.1:0-18862 GCF_042892355.1 Streptomyces sp. NPDC001796
ATCCAAGGCCGCGACTGTCGTTTCCCCACGACCAGACCAACGACCCTCCACACCGAAAGTCACATGATCAACAACTTCTGTTAGGACCCCTTAGGGCATGACCATGCCCCTTCGGCCTGCGGCCTCGGCTGCGGGTCGCCATCGTGGTGCAGAGGTGCCCCATCGGTTCGTTCTCCGACGCGCCGGCCTCCACGTGGGCCTGCGAGCCCAGGGCCTCGACATATGCGTGCGCGCCGGGCGTTTCACCTCAGGCGTCGTTCCGATGAGGCTCCGGCATGCCGCCGACGGGGACTGCCGGTTCCACGTGTGCAAAGAGGCGACCTCCGGCTCCGATCCAGAGGTCCGCCGGTACTGGTCGAGAAGTGATTCTGCAGCAGGCAGACATCATAAACACCGACGACTTGTGGACAGTGCTGTGGGAAGTGTCGTCCCGGCGAGAGCGCCGACCTGTTCCCGATGGGGCAGCCGCGGACTGCCTTCGGCCAGTCGACGCAGGCCCTTCAAGGGGTGCTGTCGGCGATCCGGTTCATGAGCGCGGCAGCTTTGAGCAGGGTCTTGCGCTCGTCTGCCTCGAGTTGGGTTCTCAGCGCCGCCTCGAGCCAGGCTTCGCGGGCAGCCGGCATCGTCTCGACCAATGCCCGCCCCTCGGTTGTCGCGTGGATGAGCGTCTTCCGCCGGTCGGTGGGATCTTGGCTCGCGGTCACCAGTCCGTCGGCACGCAAGGCCGAGAGCGTCTCAGCCATGGACTGGCGGCGCACATGTTCCGCCGCTGCCAGGGCACTTATGGTCGTGGACCCTTCGGCGACGACGCGGGCCAAGGTGTTGATCTGTGACCAGGTCCAGCGCATTTCCTCAGGCGCCGACTCGGAACGCAGCCGGGCGCGCAGGCGCGTCATCGCCTTCATCAACTCGGCGGCGATCTCTGCTTCTGTCGTTGCTGCGCTACCCACCGGGCAAGAGTAGCCAGTAAGCAGGCCGCCTGGCATCTCGCACGTGAGCGCCGACGTTCGGCAACCGGCCCTCCGTGGAATTCCTCGCGTGATGACGTGAGCAACGCTGACGAGGTGGTGGAGCGGAACCAGGGGGAGGCGTCCTGGCCGAGGTTCTGCGTCCCCGGTGCCCACGCAGGGCCTGCGATGAGGGAAGGGGGTGAGCTACCGGGGTCTGGCCGGCAAGTTCCCCGATCAGGTCAGCGCGATCGAGGGGCGCGCCTGGAGCAGGCAGCGTTCGAGCCGCTGCAGAAAGCCGTCGAAGGCCTCGTCTTCGGGCCAGGTCTGGTATGCCGTGTTGAGGGCGGCCAGTGCGACGTTCACCTGCAGGGTCACGGTCAACTGGTCGGACTGAGCGGTACGGGCACCCGCCCACTCCCTGAGGTCGGCGAAGAACTGCTCGCCGAAGCTCTGTGCGGTCCGCGCGAAGGCAGGGGACTCCGCTTTGAGGCGGCGTTGCAGCGGCATGCGGTCGCGCAGGCTTGTGCACCACCCGGTCAGGATCGCAGTCAGCGCATCCCACAACGGCTCGTCCGTCGGGCGCTCGCGCATCGCCTGCTGCCAGTCTCGCCGCTCCTCGGGATCCGGGTCGAGGATCGCGGCCTCCTTGCTGGCGAAGTAATTGAAGAAGGTGGCGCGTGACACATTCGCTGCGGCGGCGATCTGCTCGACCGTCGTCGCATCGTAGCCCTGTTCCGCGAGCAGCCCCAGTGCGGCGTTCCGGACGGCGCGCCAGGTCGCCAGCTTCTTGCGTTCCCGCAGGTTCATGGTTCTTCGTTCCTCCCTTCAGGCCATCGTACGTCCCGGCAGTGAAATTTATGGACAGGTCTTTTTTTGGACTAGTCCAGATTTGTTGGGGTACGGTGGTGACCGACCCGGAGGGAGAAGACATGAGCAAGATCTGGTTCATCACCGGCACATCCCGCGGCATCGGCCGCGCGTTCGCCGAGTCCGCCCTGGAGCGCGGCGACAAGGTCGCCGCGACTGCCCGAGACACCGCCACCCTGGACGACCTGGTCGCCGAATACGGCGACGCGATCCTGCCGGTGCGGCTCGATGTCACCGACAAGGCCGCCGTCGACACCGCCGTCACGACCGCGCATGAAAAGTTCGGCCGCCTCGACGTCGTGGTCAACAACGCCGGCTACGGTCTGTTCGGCACCATCGAGGAGACCTCGCAGGAAGAGGCGCGCGCGCAGATGGAGACGAACTTCTTCGGCGCGCTGTGGGTGACGCAGGCCGTCCTGCCGATCCTGCGTGCTCAGGGAAGCGGTCACATCATCCAGATTTCGTCGGTCGGCGGCGTCGCCGCGTTTCCGACCATCGGCGTGTACAACGCGTCCAAGTGGGCGCTCGAGGCGCTGAGCGAGTCCCTCTCGCACGAGCTCACCATCGCCGGGACGGGCATCAAGATCACTATCGTGGAGCCGGGTGGCTTCACCACCGACTGGGCCGGCTCGTCCGCACGGCACGCCGAGCAGATCCCCGCGTACGACACGGTCCGTGAGGCCATCGCGGCCCAGATGGGCGATGCCAGCTACGCCGACCCGAGCGACGCGGGCGCCGCCCTGCTGCAGATCGTCGACGCGGAGGACCCGCCGCTGCGGGTGTTCTTCGGCACGGACGGCTTGGAAATCGCCGAGAACCTCTATGCCGACCGCCTGAAGACTTGGAGCGACTGGGCGCACGTCTTCCGGCGTGCGCAGGGCGTTCAGCAGTAGGCCCCACCCATTCCCGCAGTGACGAATCGCGACTAGGAGAACCACACATGGCCACCCCCGCGCTCGATCCCCAGCGGACCGCGCTGCTGGCGATGGACTTCCAGAACGGCATCGTCCAGACCATCCCAGAGCCGGATGCTCTGGTGGAAAGGGTCAAGGGCGCGATCGCCGACGTTCGCGCCGCCGGCGGCACCATCGGCTACGTCCGCGTCGCCTTCACCGAGGACGACTGGGGCACGGTCCCCGAGCGGAACAAGACCTTCAGCTCGGTCGCCGCCGCAAAGCTGATGCACCACGAGGACGAGTCGACCCAGATCGACGAGCGCATCGCCCCCGCCGACGGCGACATCGTCGTCCGCAAGGTCCGCTTCGGCGGCATCTCCACCACCGACCTCCATCAGCAGTTGGACGCCCGCGGCATCGACACCCTGATCCTCTCCGGGATCAGCACCAGTGGTGTCGTCCTGTCCACGCTCATGGACGCGGCCGACCGCGACTACCGCGTGTACGTCCTCACCGACGGCGTCGCCGACCACGACCCAGAGGTCAACCGGGTCCTGGTCGAGAAGGTGTTCCCCTCCCGGGCCCACCTCGTCGACACCGCCGGATTGCGGGAACTCCTGCGCACCGTCTGAACGACACGCTCCCACTCTCGGGCTGATGGAGTCCCGCCGCGTGGTGTAGCCGGTCCCAGCCGCGGGAACGCGCTGGTATCTGCCCGGGGCGTGCGCCCGCTGTCCGTGACCGCTCCCTGAACAAGGGCAGGCCATCGCGTAAGTCTCCCTGGTGAACCGGCAGTTCGACCGGCGGAGCACGCGATGGCCTTGTCCCAGTCTGACCTGATGCGGCTGCTGGAGTCACTCCGTACGGCCGACGGAGTTGAGACGATCAGGGTGCTGTGTGAGCGCATCCTGCAGGAGCTGATCGAGGCCGAGGCCACCGAGGTCATCGGTGCCGCCCCGGGCGAGCACTCCGAGAAGCGAACCACCTGGCGCAACGGCCACCGGGACAGGCTGCTGACCACCCAGGCCGGCGACCTCGATCTGAAGATCCCGAAGGTGCGGACCGGGTCGTTCTTCCCGTCGCTGCTGGAGCGGCGCCGGCGGATCGACCGGGCCTTGTTCGCCGTGGTGATGGAGGCATACGCGCACGGCGTGTCCACCCGCAGCGTGGACGACCTGGTCAAAGCACTCGGTGCGGACTCGGGGATCTCCAAGTCGGAGGTGTCGCGGATCTGCGGCGAGCTCGACGCCGAACTGGACGCGTTCAAAGAGCGGCCGCTGGACCACACCGTGTTCCCCTACGTCTTCCTGGACGCCACCTACTGCAAGGCCAGGGTGAACCACCGGATCGTGTCCCAGGCCGTGGTCATCGCCACCGGCATCTCCGCCACCGGGCACCGCGAGATCCTCGGGCTGATGGTCGGCGACAGTGTCCGCGTCCGCGGCCCAGGTGCGCATCCGTCTTCCCGTCGGCAGGCCCCGGACCCGGCCCGACGCCGTCGCCGCGGACAAGGCCTATTCGTCCCGCGCTAACCGCTCTTACCTGCGGAAACGCAACATCAAGGCAGTCATCCCGGAGAAGAAGGACCAGGCCGCCAACCGGAAGAAGAAGGGCAGCCGAGGCGGCCGCCCCACACGCCACGACGCCGATCTCTACCAAGAACGGAACGCCGTCGAGCGCCTGATCAACAAGCTGAAGGCCTGGCGGGGCATCGCGATTCGATACGACAAGACACCCGAGAGCTACCTTGCCGGCCTCCACCTCCGTGCCTCGTTGATCTGGATCAACGACCTCCTCAAGGCAACTGGTTGATCACGACATCACACAGGCCCTAGTGCTGCGTTCCTCAAAGGAAGTACACATAGCGGCGGCGTAAGCGCCTGGTGGGGGGTGCGGGTCTGCCCAGATCCAGGGTCGGGCGCGGGCGTTGAGCTGGGCTGTGGCCACTTCGGTGGCGTGGGTGATGTGGTCGCGGTCGCCGAAGGAGCGTCCGGCCAGGGCGGTCTTGCGGAAGATGCGCCACCAGCCCTCTTGGAGGTTGAGCCAGCAGGCGCCGACCGGGATGAAGACGTGCCTGATGCGGGGATGGTCCTCGAGCCAGGTCCGGGTGGACACGCTGTTGTGCGAGGACAGATTGTCGGTGATCACATAGATGTCCCCGACGGGGTTGGCGTCTTCTACCAGCTGAAGGAACTGCTGGTAGAAGACGCTGGTTCGGGAGGTGGCGGTCATCGTGAGCTCCTGGCCGTCGCGGATGCGTAAGGTGCCGTAGACCCAGGTCTTCTCCGGTCCGCGGGAGTAGTCGATCTCGTTCTTGATGCGGTGTCCGTCCGGTGACCAGCCCGGTGCCGGCGGGAAGGTGCGAGGGATCACCGGGCCGAGCTCGTCGGCGCAGACGACCGTCGCGCTGGCGGGCGGGCTGGTGTAGAGCTCGACGATCCGCGTCCTTTTCCCTCGAAGTCCGCATCTCTCGAGCGCGTCCACGAGCGCGTGCGTCGCCAGCGCACGCCCTCGGCCAGCAGGATCCGGCGCACCTGGGAGCGACTGACCTCGATGCCGCGGTCCCGGGCGGCGGCAGCCAGCGCGTCCAAGGTCCACTCCGAGGGCCCTGACTCGTCCGCGGCCCACATCTCGTTCGACGGCTGCACCTCCAGCCGCCCCGGCGGGGTCTGCTTGACCATCGCAATGATCCGGGAGCGTTCGGCCTCGGTGATCCTTCGCTTGCGGCCCTGCCCGCCCAGATCCTCCAGTCCCTCAAGCCCCGAGCGGTTGAAGCGGTGCAGCCAGCGACGCACGGTCTTTTGACTACACCTCACCTCGTCGGCGATCTGTGGGACCAGCCAGCCGTCCCAGCTCAGCTCGACCATCCGGCACCGCTCCACCAGAACCTTCGGCGCCTTCCTGGCAGCCGCCAGGCGGTGAACCACCACTTGCTCGCCCTCGTCACGTCCCGGCCGTGCCCTCAGCACCATGACTCAGCACCCGCCCCCGAGTACCCGCAACCGCCCCGCTACCAGCAGCTATACCCACCGAAAGCGGAATCCAGCACTAGTGGCGGTCCTGGCCGTGCTGTTCGCCTTGCCCGACAACCCCGACCCGGTGCCGGTGCCGGTGCCGGGTCGGGGTTGTGGGACTTCCGCTTGTTGTCCCTGGCCTCGTACGCCTTGCTCTGGGCGGTGCTCGGCGCGGCATTCGGGGCGCTGGGCCTGGGCGCCGGCATGCGAACGGCGGCGGTCACGCCGACCACCGCTCCCAGGCCACGGTAGTCTGACGGCCAGTCAGTACATCCCGGTGGTAGTTTTCCGTTCGGCCGCCCCTCTGCACGGGCGGCGAACGGATTCCCTCCAGAGAAGTGTTGGCTCAGGCCAGGTCGGCGATGAGCTCCGCCACTCGCTTGCGGCGGCCGGTGTAGAACGGCACCTCTTCGCGGACGTGCAGCCGCGCCTCGGAGTCGCGCAGGTGGCGCATGAGGTCGACGATGCGGTGCAGCTCGTCGGCCTCGAACGCCAGCAGCCACTCGTAGTCGCCGAGTGCGAAGGAGGCGACGGTGTTGGCGCGGACGTCCGGGAAGCCGCGAGCCATCTGGCCGTGCTCGGCCAGCATCGCGCGGCGCTTGTCATCTGGCAGCAGGTACCAGTCGTAGGAGCGCACGAAGGGGTACACACACATGTAGTCGCGGACGGCCTCGGTGAGGAAGGCAGGGATGTGGGACCGGTTGAACTCGGCCGGACGGTGCAGGGCCATGTTCGACCACACCGGCTCCAGCGCGCGCCCCAGCCTGGTACTGCGGAAGAGGTTGTACGCGTCCTGCAGTGCGTCCGGGCTTCCCGAGTGCCACCAGATCATGATGTCCGCATCGGCCCGCAGCCCGGACACGTCGTACGTGCCGCGCACGGTGACGTCCTTCGCCGCACGACGCGTTCGATGTAGTCGGGGAGTTCGTCGGCTGTGACCTTGTGGCCGCGGAGTTTGCGGCCGAAGCGGGCATCCATGCCCACGGCGCCCCCCAGGTGTACTTGGAATCCCTCTACCTGGCGCCCCTGCGAGTCGAGAACCAACTGCCCCTTAAGGCCGATGTCCGCGATCTGAATCCGAGCGCAGCTGTTGGGGCAGCCGTTCACACTGATGGTGAGAGGCTCCTCAAAGGACGGCAGCCGTCGTTCGAGCTCATCGATGAGGGCCGCTGCCCTTGCCTTGGTCTCCACGATCGCCAGCTTGCAGAACTCGATGCCGGTGCAGGCCATGGTGTTGCGCCGGAACGTGGAGGGCCGCACGTGCAGGCCGAGCGCTTCGACACCGTCGACGAGGCTTTCGACCTCGGCTTCGGGCACGTCGAGCAGCAGGATCTTCTGGTGCGCAGTGGTACGGACGCGCTGTGATCCGTGAGCGTCCGCGAGGTCGGCCAGGGCGACGAGGGTGCTGCCGAGGGGCCGGCCGACCACAGGGGCGGCGCCGATGTAGTAGCGGCCATCCCGTTGACGGTGGATACCCACGTGGTCACGGTTCCCCGTGGGCGCGGGTGGTGCCGGGCCATCGGTCAGAGTGCGCTGAAGGTACTCCTGTTCCAGGACCTGGCGGAACTTTTCGATTCCCCAGTCGACGACGAGAAACTTCATCCGTGCCCGGTTGCGTAGGCGGCGGTATCCGTAGTCGCGGAAGAGGGAGACGACGCCGGCCCAGATCTCCGGGACTTCCTCCAACGTGGCGAATACCCCGAGGCGTTGGGCCAGCATGGGGTTCGTCGACAGCCCGCCGCCCACCCAGACGTCGAATCCGGGGCCCAGTTCGGGGTGAACCACACCGATGAAGGACACGTCGTTGATCTCGTGAACGACGTCCTGCAGAGGCGAGCCGCTGATCGCTGTCTTGAACTTGCGAGGCAGGTTGGAGAATGCCGGATCGCCGATCCAGCGCCGGTGGATCTCCTCGATCGCCGGCGTGCCGTCGATGATCTCTTCGGCGGAGATGCCGGCGACCGGACTGCCCAGGAACACCCTGGTGGTGTCCCCGCAGGCCTGCGCCGTGGTGAGTCCCACCGACTCCAAGCGCCGCCAGATCTCCGGGACGTCCTCGATGCGGACCCAGTGCAGCTGGATGTTCTGCCGGTCGGTGATGTCAGCGGTGTTGCGGGCATAGTCGCGGGAGACCTCGCCGATCGTGCGCAGCTGTTCCGTGGTGAGCTGCCCGCCGTCGACGCGGATGCGCAGCATGAAGAACTCGTCATTCAGCTCATGTGGCTCCAGGCGGTTGGTCTTACCGCCGTCGATACCCGGCCGTCGCTGCGTGTACAGCCCCCACCAGCGCAGCCGGCCGCCGAGATCGACCGGGTCGATACTGGCGAAACCGCCGGTGGCGTAGATGGACTCGATACGGGAGCGGACATTGAGGCCGTCGTCGTCGAGCTTGAACTGCTCGTTCGCGTTGAGCGGGGCCTTCTCCCCCAGGGCCCATTGTCCTTCAGACCGCTGACCTGTCTCAGTCCGTCCCATCGAGGGCTTCGCCGGCTCTTCCTGGCATGTGCACGAAGAGTGCCCACGGCACGAGCGGACGGGAGCCAGGTCCAGGGTGGGGGCGGCCGGCGGTGTCACTAGATCTGCCGGCAGAGGCTGCTGCTGGTTGGCCATCTGCTGCTACTCCTTCGGATCTCGACCCAGAGCACCGGCTGGGGGCATCGGTGGCGGAAGCGGGGAACGGGGGAGGCGGTACCCGCTTCCGCCACCGGGATCGGGGTGGGGCGTTACTGGGCGGCGTGGGGCAGGGCGATGGGGACACCCACCAGGGAGCCGTACTCCGCCCAGGAGCCGTCGTAGTTCTTCACGCTCTCGTGACCGAGTAGCTCGTGCAGGACGAACCAGGTGTGCGCGCTGCGCTCGCCAATGCGGCAGTACACGATGGTCTCCCGCCCAGCGTCCACCTCCCCGTAGAGGGCGGCCAGTTCCTCGTCGGACTTGAAGGTGCCATCGTCGTTGGCGGCCTTCGACCACGGGACGTTGACCGCAGTGGGGATGTGGCCGCGCTGCATGGCGGCCTCCTGTATCAGATGGGCCGGGGCGCTGAGCTTGCCGGAGAACTCCTCCGGCGAGCGCACGTCGACCAGGTTGCGGGAGCCGATCGAGTTCAGAACCTCATCGCGCAGGGCGCGCAAGGAGGTGTCGGGCTTGGAGGCGACATATCGGGTCGCGGGCCGAGCCACCGTCTCGGTGACCAGCTCGCGGCCGTCCAGCTCCCACTTCTTGCGACCACCGTCGAGCAGCTTCACGTCCTGGTGACCGTAGAGCTTGAAGTACCAGTAGGCGAACGCGGCGAACCAGTTGTTGTTGCCGCCGTACAGCACGACGGTGTCGTCGTTGGCAATGCCTTTCCCGGAGAGCAGCGCCTCGAAGCCGGCCTGATCGACAAAGTCGCGGCGAACGGGGTCTTGCAGCTCGTTGCGCCAGTCGATGCGCACCGCGCCGCTGACGTGGTTCGTGTCGTAGGCGGTGGCGTCTTCATCGACCTCGACCAGGACGACCTTGGGATCATCCAGGTGAGCCTGAACCCAGTCAGTGTCTACGAGCACGTGTGTACGGCTCATGATGAGTGTCCCTTCCAAAGACGGGCCAGAGGCACATCTGGTGAGTCGTGGGTGGTAGTGACATCAAGAGGAGATGCTTTATCGTGCCGTCGATGCCCGGGTGGGCCATGGTGGTGGGAAGGTACGGGAAAGCCGCGACTTGCCGATCACCCGCTGGGTGGACGCCCGTGCGCCAGTGCGCGACGGCAGGAAGCTCCGTTGCCATACGCTCGACGCCAGAGCTCATGCCTCGATTGAAGCCAGAATTTTCCTCGTAGGCGAATTTATTGCCTGGATGGCAATACATGACGGGGTTGATCGCAGGCTGCTGCAGTTTCAGGAACGTTCGCTCCACCGGAGCGTCGCGGCCGAACGGCGCCGGAATCAGCCGCGGTGGGCGAGGCAGGGCGGTTGCAAGTTCCGGGGTCGTGCGGCTGGTCGGGTTGTGACCGGCTGGGGTGCATAGCAGGGCAGGCACGGGCTTCGTGATCATTGTGGTGTCTAAGCCCGATGATCATGAGGTGGCCCGTGCCTGCTGCTGCATCCTCTCCCATCCCTGCCGTGCTGGTGAAGCTCGGTCCGCTGGGCAGCGACCGGGTCGCCGATCTGCGCCCCTGCTTCGACTCGGTGCCCGACCCGCGCGCACGGCGGGGCCGGTGGTACTCGCTGACAGCGATCCTGCTGGTCTGTGCCTGCGCGGTCGTCTCGGGCCGGTGTGCCGGGCCCACCGGAAGGCGGCTGTGGGCACCTTTAGGCGCTTGGCTGCCTGGCTCGCGTCGTACTCGGTTCGTCGCATGAGATCACCTCTCGCTCGTTCGCCGGAAGCGGCGGACAGAACATGACAGAACACGCAAAAAGCTGTCAATACTCTCTGGAAATAGGCAAGTTGGACGCACACCGTTAGGACTGCGCCCGCGTACGCGAAGGAAAATCACCCGCCCGGGTGCCGCTCCAGACCAGGCCGGACCACCGTGGTGGGGTCGACCACAGGCCCGACCATGAGGCCGACCACGCCCGGCGCGACCCCCGACCGCGGCGCCGGCCCGGGCGTGTCCGAAGATTCGAACAAGCGATCTAATGCCGGTATGGACGTGACCGACTTCCCCGACGACCTGGTGCAGACGCAAGCCGCCTGGAACGCGACCTACCAAGCGCTCGCCGCACCCCGCCCCCGCGACACCACCGCCCTGCGCCGCCGCCTGCTGCTCCTGTCCGTCCGGCTGTGGTGGCACCCCTACTGGGAGACCGTCCCCTCGGTACCGGCGGCACGGTCCGAGCTGCGCCACCTCGCCCGCTCCCACGGAGCCGTCCGGGCCGCGTGACCGGTCGTCCCTTGCGGCCAGGAGCTCGAGGTTGCGGCAAGGGTTGCGCATATCTGTTGCGCTGGGGGTTGCGCCAAGAGTTGGGCTAGGTGTTGCGCGGCCCGCAGGACCGCCCCCGTGTCCGTGCAGGTCACCACGCTGTTTTGCCATGGCCGGCCTGCTGACATCTCCGTTGCGGCTGCTCTGCCCATGTCCCTTGGCTGGTGTGAAGGAGGAAGGGACGGGCGGGATGGGCGGCGCGGCCGCGGCCGGGGATCATGGCGCGCGCTCAGCCGGTTGCGCGTCGGCGGGGCCGCCGCGCCCGTGGCGCCGTCAGCGCGGCGGCGACGCCAGGCGGGGGACGTCGGTGGGGGAGAGGTCGGGGCGTGCACGGTGCAGGCGTGCGGGGTGGCGCCACCGGCCGGAGGCATCGCGGGCGACGTCGACGCCGACTTCCACCACCAGTTCCGGTTCCACCAGCGTGACGTCCAGCGTCTCCCGGCTGCCCCACCCGGCGGAGAACGACCAGCCCGTCCACGGATGCCCGTCCTGCGGCGGGGCGAGTAGTCCGGCGACCGTGCTGCTCGCTGTCCGGGCGAGAGTGGTGGTGCGGCCGACGTACTGAAGGCGGCCACGGTCGTCGAACCTGCCGAGCAGCGGTGCGCGGAGAGGCGAGTGTGCCGGTGACCGCGCCGACGATCGCCTCGGTGGTCTCGCGCACCTTGTACTTCCGTCACCCGCGCACCGCAGGCTCGTACGCGCTGTCCAACCGCTTGAACAGCACGCCCTCCATCCCGACCGACGCCCACGTCAGCCACTCACGCACGGTGTCCGGGTCGGTGGTCGACGGGCAGAGCACCCACGGGGCCGACAGCCGGCGCGCGGTGAACACGGACTCGAGCGCCGCCCTGCGCCGCCGATACGGCCATCCGGTCGTGTCGGTCCCGGACAGCCGCAGCAGATCGAACGCGACGAAGTGGGCCGGCCACTCGGCAGCCGCCCGGGCCGCCCTGGCGCCGCGCCGCTGAAGCCGGTTCTGCAGCTGCTCGAAGGCCAGTCGTCCCGCGGTGTCCCATACGACCAGCTCTCCGTCCAGCGCGGTCGCGTCCGGCAGCTGCGCGGCGCCGGCCCCAATCTCCGGAAACGCCGGAAGCATCTCGGTGCCGCGCCTGGAGCGCAGCACCACCCGGCCCGAGTCGACCGAGACCAGGGCCCGGAACCCATCCCACTTCGGCTCCGCCGCCCAGCCTTGCCTTTCACCGCCAGGCGGGATTGAGGTTCGGCAGCCATGGCCCGAACAAGGACTCGTACTCGTCGCCGGTCCTGACGGTGAGTACGAAATCAGGCGCGGTAACTGAAACCGCAGCATGCAGGCGAGCCAGCAAAGCCGGGACGGATCCGAGCTTCATGCCCAGCGCCGACGTCAGGCGCACTCGGGCAGCGCTGATTTCTGTTTCGTCCCTGAGCTCGTCGCGGCCAAGGTGGGCTGCGGTCGTCCGCATAACCTCCAGATCGCCGGATCCGGAGAACTTCAGGCGGTCCCGCCAGGACGGCAGTCCAATGATGATCTCCAGGGCTTCGGCCAGGCTCTGGCCGATCAGCCCAGCCTGTCCCTCGGAGGTGGCATACAGCACGGGCCGAGCCGCGTCGCGATCACCACAGAGGAAGAACGTCCCCCGGTGAAGTCGTCAGCAACACCGTGTAGGGCAACCCCGGACGGCAGCCGGAGAGGCTCACTGTGATCGCTACGCGAGAGATCGAATTCGCAAACCTGCCACAGCAACTCAGCGAGCGCAGACTCCCGTCGGATCGAGTCCAGGACTTCATCGTCGCTCGTCACACAGTGGGCGATAACAGCACCTCGACTCACTCCTTCCATTTTGGAGCATCAGCCTGGTTCGGGCCGGATCACGCCCTGAGAAGGTGCGTCTGCGGAGGAGGTCGAGGTTGGCCCGGCCGAAGCCCAGGCGCTTGAGGAGCTTGGCTCTGGTCACGTGTCCCTCGAACTGGCCAGAGCTCCAGGGCGTGGACAGGCCGGCGGTGACCGCGTCCAGGTCCCTTTTCACGAACCGCCGTGTCACCTTGGCAGGGGGAGCATTTCGCCGTTCTCCTTGGTGAAGACGCGTTCGGACTCCGCCCGGGCACCCCCAATTCCTCTCGGCCTGTCCTGCTGAGCACGGTGCCGCTTGGGGGCCCGGACCGTGTCGGAGTCCAGCGCGATGGTCCGCGTGCCGGCGTCGGACTTGGGGTCGTCCCCCGTACACCCTTCCATCCGTCCACCACGAGTTGCTCGGCGATGGTGATGAGACCGGCGTCCTCGTCGCAGCCCCCGGAACGCGATCAGCGACGTGTTGGTTGTCGTCCAGTCGCGGCCGCAGGGTCGGGGCAACCAGCCACGACGGCACCGCAGACGACAGACGGCACATCGTCGCAGTTGCTCATTCCGGCCCTCCCGGCGGAGTGTTTCGCACCGCCCGTCCCACCTCCGTGCGCAGCGCCACGAAACCGGGAGAGCTGCGCGTGGTGATCTGGTCACGCTCGTCCGGCAGGGCGACCAGCAGGTCCCGGACGACACGGGAGCCGGGGCCGGGAGAGAGGACGACGACACGGTCGCCCACGTACACGCTCTCGTCGATGTCGTGGGTGACGAACACGATGGTCGTGTCGTCGGCGCGATGGACCTCGAGCAGCAGGTCCTCCAGATCCTCGCGGGTGCCCGCGTCCAGCGAGCCGAACGGCTCGTCCATGAGCAGCAGTGAGGGCCGGGAGACGAGGGCGCGGGCGATGGCGACGCGCTGCTGCATACCTCCGGACAGCTCCCGGGGATGGCGCCGGGCGACCCCGTGCAGCCCGACCCGTTCGAGGATCGTCTCGGCCTCGGCCCGGCGGGCGGCGCGGGCCAGATCCCGACGACGCAACGGCAGGGCCACGTTGTCACGGACAGTGAGCCACGGCAGCAGCGATCGGCCGTACTCCTGGAAGACCACCGCGAGCCGCTCCGGCACGCCGGTCACCGGTGTCCCGTCGACTGTGACCGTGCCGTCTTGTGCGGGCAGCAGCCCGGCGATGATGCGCAGCAGCGTGGACTTGCCGCAGCCGGAGGGCCCGACCACGCTGAGGAGTTGCCCGTCGGGCACGATCAGGCTGATCCTGTCCAGGACGTGCTGGTCTCCGAAGTGCCGGCTGACGGAATCGAGGCGCAGCATCCCTCACCCGGCCCAGGGCTCGTACAAGGTGCCCGCGCTGCCAGTCACCGCGACGTTCAGCAGGAAGGGGCCGGTGTCGTCGCCCCGGCCCAGGGCGTGGTCCAGGGCGGCCGGCAGCTCCTCGGGGTGCTCGACGCGGGCCGCGGGGCAGCCGAAGGACTCCGCGAGTGCTGTGAAGTCGATACCCGTGATGTCCGTGCCGGGGACGGGCGCGATGCCGATCCGGCGGCCCAGCGCGCGGACGGCCGCGTAACCGCCGTTGTCCAGAAGGACGTAGGTGACCGGTGCCGTGTGGCGGGCCGCGGTCCACAGGGCCTGCACCGAGTACAGTGCCGAGCCGTCCCCGACCACGCACACCACCCGGCGCCTGTCGGCGAGGGCCCGGCCCACCGCGAGGGGCAGGCCCCAGCCGAGCGCTCCGCTGCCCGTGGTGAGGAAGCCGCCGCTCAGTTCGATGGGCACGCGTGCGTGCAGCGCGTCACGGTGGCTCGGTGCCTCTTCTACGAGGACCCGGTCGCGCGGCAGCCGGGCACGCAGCAGGTCGAAGATCAGCTCCGGGGTGATGTGTCCCTCGGCGCGGGCCGGGACGGGGGCCGGCCGGGGCGGCGGCGGGGCGCGGTCGGGCTCTTTCAGCAGCCAGTTAAGCCTTTCCAGGGCGGGCCGCAGGGTGGTGACGATGCTGGTGCCGGTGGGCAGCCAGGCGGCCTGGCAGGGGTCGCAGTCCAGATGGAACAGCTCGGTACCGGGCGCGAGCGGCGGACCGCCGTCCGCCACGTGATAGGTGAACACTGGTGCGCCGAGGGCGACTACCACGTCGTAGGGCGCGAGACGCGCGGACAGTTGGCGGGCGACCGGCGGCAGGAAGCCCTGGAACAGTGGATGCGACTCGGGGAAGCCGGAGCGGCCGGAGAGCGGGCTGATCCACACCCCGGCCCGGATCCGCTCGGCCAGCGCCCGCACCTGTTCCAGCGCGTCCTCGTCGTCCACGCCCGGACCGACCACGAGCGCCGGGCGCCCACAGGTCTCCAGCCGGGCGGCGAGCGCGTCGAGGGCGGCCGGGGCGGCCGTGAAAGCCGAGTGCAGCGTGCGGGGCGTGACGGGCTCGGCGGGCCGGTCCCAGTCGTCCTCGGGCACGGACACGAACACTGGGCCGCGTGGCGGCGCCATCGCGACCCGGTACGCCTCGGCGAGCACGGCCGGCACGTCCTCGGGCCGCTCCGGCTGGCGCGCGGACTTGACGTACGGGCGCGGGAACAGGGCCGGTTCGTCGGCGCCGAGGAACGGTCGCAGCTGGATCAGCGAGCGCGCCTGCTGACCCGCCACGATGACCAGCGGCACCCGGTCGCGGAAGGCGTTGAAGATCGTGCCGAGCGCGTGCCCCACTCCGCCGGCCGAGTGCAGGCTGACGAACGCGGCCCGCCGGGTGCCGAGCGCGTGCCCGGCCGCCATGCCGACGGCGACGGACTCCTGCAGACCCAGCACATAGATGAAGTCGTCCGGCCAGTCGCGGAACATCCGCAGTTCCGTGGAGCCCGGATTGCCGAAGACCGTGGTCATGCCGGTGTCGCGCAGAAACCGTACGACCGCCTCGCGCACGGTGGTTGTTGTCACGCTGTCCTCCCTGCAGACGATCCCGGGCCGACGAGCCGCTTCTCGACCGCCAGCAGTCCGGTGTTGAGGAGATACCCGAGTGCGCCGAGCAGCAGCAGCGCCGACCACACCGTGAGCAGGTCGGAGCGCGTCTGGGCGTCGGTGAGCGTGAACCCGATGCCGTCGTCACTGCCCGGCAGCAGCTCCGAGAACACCATCAGGATCAGGCACAGCGACAGGCTGAGCCGGAGCCCCGCGAAGATCCGGGGCACCGCCGAGGGCAGGATCAGGAACCACAGCCGTTCGGTTGCCGTCAGCCGCAGCACGGCCGCCACCTGGAGCCGCAGCGGATCAGTGGCACGGGCGCCCTCGGCCGAGTTGATCAGCACCGGCCACACGGCGCCGAACACGATCGACGCCACCTGCATGGGCGTACCGACATCGAAGACGACGACGAAGACCGGCACCAGCGCGGGCGGCGGCACGGCCCGCGCGAACTGGAGCACCGGGTTGCACAGCGCGTACGCCCGGCGTGAGCGGCCCAACGCGATCCCCAGGGCGATCCCGGCGACGGCGGCGAGCGTGAACCCGGCCGCCATTCGGCCCAGGCTCGGCAGGATGGTGCCGACCGCGCCCGAGGTGAGGAACAGATGGCCGACAGGGCCCGAGAACCACAGGTCGCGAGCGTGCCTGGCGATCCGCAGCGGCGGCGGGAAGTACACACTGTCCTGCGCACGGGCGGCCAGTTCCCAGCAGAGGACGGCGCCGAGGAACACCGACCAGCGGAGCAGGAAGGGCACGGCGGGGGTGCGAGGCGAGCCGGGTGCGGATCCGGACTGTGCGTTGCCCTGCGTCTGCGTCATGGTCGGCCCCGCTCCGACTTCCCCGACGCTGGGCGGGGTTCCTGCGTCCAGGCGAACAACCGCCGCTCGGCGCCGACCAGTACGCCGTTGATCACCAGCCCGAGGCCGCCTGCCCACACCACCCCGGCCAGCACGTCCCGCGTGCCGTCGGTCCCGGTCTGGGCCTGGGCGATGAAGATGCCGAGGCCCTGGCCGAAGCCGGAAAGGATCTCCGTCGCGACGGCGAGGATCAGGGCGACCGCGGCCGAGATCCGCACGCCGGCGGCGATGAACGGGGCGGTGGCCGGCAGCTCCACCCGCAGCAGTACCGCGAGCCGGCCGAACCCGAAGGCGCGCAGGGTGTCCCTGGCCAGCGGGTCGGTCTCGCCGAGGCCGTAGACGGTGTTGAACAGCACCGGCCACAGCGAGGCGTACGCGATCAGAGTCACCTCCGTCTGTGTGCCCGACCCGAGCAGCAGTGACACCAGGGGGATCAGCGCGACGGACGGCAGGGGCCGCAGGAACTCGATCACGGCGCGTGCGGCGGCCTCTGCCACCGGCACCGCGCCCAGCAGCAGTCCCAGCGGCACCGCGAGCGCACAAGCAAGCCCGAGGCCGAGCGCCCACGCCCGCAGGGTCACCCCGATCCCGCCGAGAAAGACCGGGTCACCCGCCAACTGCGCGGCGCGGACGAGGACTTCGGATGCGGGCGGCAGATAGCTGCGCCGGACGATCCCCGCCCGGGCCACCGCCTCACACATCCCGAAGGCCACCGCTGCGCCGAGCAGACCCAGAAGGAGTTCCTGACGCCGTTTCATTTCACCAGCAGGAGTGCCGGGTCGATGTCCTTGCTCAGCATTCCCTGGGTGCGCATGAGCCGGATGAGCCGGAGCAGGGCGGACGGATCGGCGGCCGATGGATAGGCCGGCAGGTGGATCGACGCGGCTTGGTCCGCGGTCACCTTGGTGTACTTGGGCAGTTCGGTGCGCACAGCCGCCGGGTCCTCGGCAGCCAGCTTGGACGCCGCCTCGACGGCACGCCGGAAGCCCGCTGCCGCCTTTGGGTTCTTCTTCACGAAGTCGGCCGTGGTGATGTACCCGCTGGCGGGCAGGCCCCTCGCCGGCCCCGAACCGCCATCGAGCAGCACCCTCGCGCCCAGCTCGCCCTGGATGGCCGTGTCGAAGGGCTCGACCGCGTGTACGGCGTCCACCTGGCCCCTCTGCAGAGCGGGACCCATCTGCGGGAACAGGATCTGCCGGTAGACGGGGCGCCCGGCGTGCCGGGCGTCGAGGATCGCGTTCAGGGTCAGGGACTGGATGTTGTTCAGGACGGCGACGGCGACCTTCTTGCCGACGAGGTCCGCGGGCGACTTCAGGGCAGAGTCCTTACGCACGAGGACATCCATCATGTGAGGGGCGATCCGCACGCCCTCGGCCAGAATGCGCAGGTCCAGGGTGCCCTTCTCGTACGCCTGGAAGTAGGTGACGTAGTTCGCGCTCGCGATGACGTCCACCTGGCCCTTGAGCAGCGCGGGCAGCGCCTGGATGCTCTGCTGCACGGGCTGGATGCGCACGTCCAGGCCCTCCTTGGCGAACAACCCACGGTCCCGGGCCAGATAGAGGGCGGCGGAGTCGGTGAGCGGCAGTGCCGCCACGGTCAGCTGCTGCCGGCCGTCACCGGAGTGCGGTGTGCCGCCGCTGTCACAGCCCACCAGGACCAGCGCCGCGGCGGCGACGAGGGCGGCGAGGCGTTTGGTTCCCGAACGCGATCGACGTAAAGGCATGTCGGCATGACTACCCCGAATTTGTCATGATCGCTACATATCCGGGGCGGGCTTCGGGGTCTTTGGAGAAATGCGAACCGAGCGCCGGGCAGCTGCGCAAGCCGGGCGGGGGAGTGCAGCGGGGGGTGGGGCGCGTTAGCGTGCCGCACCGAGGCGGTTCGTCCGCAGGGCGCCGTCGAGTACCACTGTTCGCGCAGTCTCCCCTGGTCGGGGGCCTGTGATGCGTGCGCGATGCGTGAGCGCACCGTCCGGCATGGGGCGTCACGAGGGGGAGCAAGCACACAGCCGCGTGACGCTGACCAGGTAAGACAGCATGGCACAGTAGCTCCCGGCACCACCCGGCAAGTATTCGATCCGACTCCTAAGTGGTCGGCTCGCCCACTCGAATCCTCACCCATACCTATCAGATCAAATAGTGAAAAATTGACACGCAGGGAGGTGATGGGCGGGAGGCAAGGATGGATCTGGACGCTGTCGCCGATGAGCTGTACGCCCTGGCCCAGGGCGACTTCACAGCCGCCAGCGATGAGCGTGCCAAGGCCGCGCGAGCTGCCGGCGACCGGGAGCTGGCCGAGCAGATCCGCCGCCTACGGCGCCCTACCCTGGCGGCGTGGGCGAGCAACCTGCTGGTGCGCGAGCAGCCGGACGAAGTGCAGCGTCTTCTGCAACTGGGTGAGGCGCTGCGCCAGGCCCACAAGAATCTTGACGGTGAGCAGCTGCGGGAACTCTCCGCGCAGCAGCACCAGGTCACCTTCGCTCTGGTCCGGCAGGCCTCCCAGCTACTGACCCTCAAAGCGTGGTGTCGTAGGGCTGACGCCTCATGATCCCTGCGGTATGCCGACTGCATGAGGTATGCGCAAGGTGGCGGACTGAC
>NZ_JBIAUC010000037.1:0-17235 GCF_042892355.1 Streptomyces sp. NPDC001796
GGGGGGGGGGGGGGGGGGGGGGGGGGGGGGGGGGGGGGGGGGGGGGGGGGCGGGGGGGGGGGGGGGGGGGGGGGGGGGGGGGGGGGGGGGGGCGCCGGGGGGGGCGCGGGCGCCCCCCCCCCCCCCCCCCCCCCGCGGCCGTCAGAGATCGTCGTCGTGCGCGTCCGCCGCCTCTACCTCTTCCCGGGTGACACCGAGCAGGTACAGGACGGTGTCCAGGAAGGGGAAGTTCACCGCGGTGTGCGCGGCCTCGCGGACGACGGGCTTGGCGTTGAAGGCGACGCCCAGACCGGCCGCGTTCAGCATGTCGAGGTCGTTGGCCCCGTCACCGATCGCCACGGTCTGCGCCAGTGGCACTCCCGCCTCGGCGGCGAACCGGCGCAGCAGCCGCGCCTTGCCCGCGCGGTCCACGATCTCCCCGACGACCTTGCCGGTCAGCTTCCCGTCGACGATCTCCAGGGTGTTGGCCTGCGCGAAATCAAGCCCGAGCCGCTCCTTCAGATCGTCCGTGACCTGGGTGAAGCCGCCCGAGACGACGCCCACTTGGAAGCCGAGTCGTTTCAGCGTGCGGATCAGGGTTCGCGCGCCCGGAGTGAGCCGGACCTCGGCGCGCACCTTGTCCACCACGGACGCGTCGAGCCCCTTCAGCAGCGCCACGCGCGCGTGCAGCGACTGCTCGAAGTCCAGCTCGCCGCGCATGGCGGCGGCCGTCACCTCGGCGACCTCCGCCTCGCAGCCGGCGTGCGCGGCGAACAGTTCGATGACCTCGTCCTGGATGAGCGTGGAGTCCACGTCCATCACGACCAGCCGCTGGGCCCGCCGGTGCAGCCCGGCCGCGACGACGGCGACGTCGACACCGAGCGCTGCGGCGTCGGTCACGAGGGCCGTGCGCAGCGGCTCGGTCTCCACCCCGGACACGGCGAACTCGACCGCGGTCACCGGGTACTTGGCGAGCCGGAAGATACGGTCGATGTTGCCGCCGGCGGCCGCGATGCGGGCGGCGATCGCGGCCGTGGCGTGGGCGGTGAGCGGATGGCCGAGGACGGTGACGAGGGAGCGGCCGAGGCCGCGCGGACGGTTGTCGCCGATGCCGGAGATGATCTCCGCTTGCATCTTCATCGACTCCGCCCAGGTGTGGACGGTGGCCCGCAGATCGCCCTCGAGCCCGGACGGGGGCACGGTCACCAGGGCGCACAGCACCATCCGGCCCCGGGTGACGACCTGCTCGATGTCGACGACGTCGACGTTGTAGGCGGCCAGGGTGTCGAACAGGCCCGCGGTCATGCCGGGCCGGTCCTTGCCGAAGATCTTGACAAGGAGGGTGGGGGCGTCGGAGGAATGAACAGCGCTCATGGTGCTTCCACCGTATCCGGCGCCCCGTGCGCACCGCCTGCCTGGTCCGCCCAGCGGACGGGGAACACTGGGTTGCGCACAGATGGCGTACGTGTTACCCGGCCGCGAAGGCGCAGGCCACGGGCGCGGTCGGCCGGTGTCGACCTCCGCCTCGTCAGCGCCGCCCGCGCGGCCGGTCGGGCGGCGGTGGCGGAGGTGGGGGAGGCGGCGGGGGCGGCCACCGGTCGGAGGACGACGGAGCCCTGCGGGCCGGCCGTTGCGGCGGCTCGATCGGCTGGACCACGGTTGGCGCGCCATAGACATCGGTGGGAGGGGACGGCGCGGCTTCCGAGGGCGGCCCGTCGGGCGGGGCACCTTCGACGGGGGCGCTCCCGCCCTGCGTGCCGTCGGACGGCGAGCTGCGAGGTGACGCGGCTCCGGTCGAGGCACTGCCACGCCGCCCGCCGTCCCGCGGGGGGCTGCCCGGCCGCGCGTCCTCCGGCTCGCGCAGTCCTTCCGGCAGCTGCAGGTAGGGATTCGTGTCCGGGTTCGGCGGACGGTACGGCCTGCTCGGGATGTAGGGACCCGATGACTGCGCGACCGGCGCGTACCGCGGGGGATCCGGCAGCCCCGCGTCCCCCCGTGCCAGTGGCGCCGCCCGGCTCCCCGCCGCCCCCGTCCCATACGCCAGCAGGGCCCCGACGGCCCCCGCTCCCGCGCCCCACACCGCACCCAGCAGCAGTGCCATGCCCAGCTGTCCGTGCAACTCGATCGCCGCGCCGAACGCGTCGAGACCGAGCACCGAAAGCGAGGCGTCCACCGACACCTCCGCCAGCCGCGCCAGCAACGGCAGTGCCAACGCCGTCACGAGCCCGAGCCGCAGCGCGCAGCGTCCTGCGAAGGCGAGCGGACCCGCGCCCCGTACGACCGCACCGGACGCACCGGGCCCGTGTGCCGCACCCCGGGCTCGTACGAATGGCGTACGAGCTGCCGTCAGCACACCCGCGAAGAGCATCATGAGTGCCGCGGCGACGGCCAGCAGCCACACCCTGCCGTCCAGATCGGCCAGGCGCCCCAGCGTGACGCGCTGGTCCGTCCCCACGCTCAGCAGCCGGTCCAGCGGGTCGGGCAGCAGGTTCACCAATCCGCCGCCGGCCCTGCCGTGCCACGGCACGAACAAGCCGACCGTCACACCCAGCCACGCACCGTTGGGCGCGCCGAGCAGCGCGGCTCCGGCGATCCGCGCCGGACGGCCGTCGCCGATCGCCGCGTACGCCGCGGCCGCGAGACCGGCGACCACCACGACCAGCAAAACCGTCACCAGCGCGGACGCGGCCGGACGCACCACCCGGTGCACCGCCTCCCAGCCGCGTGGCAGCGGTGTGCGCCGGGACGCGAGCAGCGCGATCACCAGGACACCGGCCGCCCATACGGCGCCCCCCAGCAGCGTGGGCACCGTATCGACGGTGAAGCCGACCGCGGCCCGAGCCTGGATCAGGTCGCCCACCCGGTCCGGCAGCAGCCCCCCGACGTCCCCCAGGCCGGGGATGTCGAGGCCGCCGCCCCCGCCCGGCAGGCCGTCGAGCCCGAGCGCGCCCCCGTCGATGGTGATGACGTCATGTCCGGCCCATGCCAGACCGCCGAGCATCGCGACGAATGTCATGACCACAGCGCCCGCCCGCACGAGGACTTCGGACAGGCCGATCAGACATCCCGCCGTGCGTAAGGACCGCAGGAAGAACCAGCACAGCAGGAGCGCGCCCACCAGGCTCACGCCGAGTGGCGTGATATCGATGGCGGTGGTCGCGTCCGCGCCTTTCAGCCCGAACGCCGACACGTTCCCGGACGGCGTCACCGTCCCGTTCGCCCCGAGGGCCACGACCGCCGCGGTCATCGGCCCGAGCGAGCCCGCCGCGTCCGCCCGCAGCAGATGCAGACCGAGCGCCGCAGTCCCCGCCATCCCGATCAACGCCCAGCTCACTGAGGCGATCGCGGACAGCAGGACGTCCGTCCACGGCAGCCTCCCACCGTTCCGCGCGGCTTCGATGCCCATGGTCAGCCCCCATCCACGCCGCGGCAATCCACCGAGGATGTCCCGCCTCGCGTGGATTACCACTCTCCGACCGGGTTTCCGCTCCGTCAACGGCGCGCGTACCAGTGCGTCTACGCCCCTTCCGTCAGGCCCGAGTTTCAGTCAGAGGGCCGCGCCTGGAATAGTTCCCCACGATGTTCGACATCCCTAGACTCCCCGTGACGGGGGCAATTCGGGGGACAACTCACTGGGGCATGGAGTGCCTGAACTCGTACTGGAATTGAACGGACGCAGCTGGACGCTCGACGCGTCCAGGACGTACACCCTGGGACGTGATCCGCAGGGGGACATCGTGATGACCGACGCCAGGGTCTCCTGGCGCCACGCCACGATCAGCTTCAACGGCCGCAGTTGGGTCATCGAGGACCACGGCAGCACCAACGGCACGTTCGTGCAGGGACAGCGGATCCACCAGGTGGAGATCGGCCCCGGCTCGGCCGTGCACCTGGGCAACGCCACCGACGGTCCGCGCCTGGCCCTGTCCGGCGCCCCGGCCGCCGTCGCCGCACCGCAGGCCCAGCCCCAGCAGCAGCCGTACGCGGCCCAGGCCGCCGGCCCCGGCTGGGCCCAGCAGGCCCCGCAGCCGCAGGCGACCCGACCGCAGGCCCCGCAGCCGCAGGCGCCCCAGCCCGCCTGGCAGCAGCCGCAGCAGGCGGCTGTGCAGATCCCGCAGCAGCAGAGCCCCGGTGGTGGCGCGGGGGCGCCGCCGGTCTACGGCGACCGCAGCCCGACCACGTTCCACCAGCTCGCCCTCGGCCGGGTGATGCGCATCGGCCGTGCGCTCGAGAACGACCTGGTCGTCTCCGACCTGCAGGTCTCCCGCCACCACGCCGAGTTCCACGCCACGCCCGACGGCCGCTTCGAGATCCGTGACCTGGGCTCGCACAACGGCACGTTCGTCAACGGCATGCCGATCGGCAAGGGCGGCTCGGCACTGATCGGCCCGAACGACATCGTCGGCGTGGGCCACTCGACGTTCCGTCTGGTCGGCGACCGGCTCGAGGAGTTCGTCGACACCGGTGAGATCTCCTTCTCCGCCCGCCACCTCACGGTCACGGTCGACGGCGGCAAGCAGATCCTCAAGGACGTCTCCTTCGGCGTCCCGGAGAAGTCGCTCATCGCGGTCATCGGCCCCTCGGGCTCCGGCAAGTCCACGCTGCTGAAGGCGCTCACCGGCTACCGCCCCGCCAACCAGGGCGACGTGCTCTACGACAACCGGAACCTGTACAAGCAGTTCGCCGAGCTGCGCCAGCGCATCGGCCTGGTCCCGCAGGACGACATCCTGCACAAGGAGCTGAGCGTCAAGAAGGCCCTCAAGTACGCGGCCAAGCTGCGCTTCCCGGCCGACACCACGGCCGCCGAGCGCCAGGACCGCATCGACGAGGTGCTGCGCGAGCTGAAGCTGGACGTCCACAAGGACAAGAAGGTCACCTCCTTGTCCGGCGGTCAGCGCAAGCGCGTCTCGGTGGCCCTCGAACTGCTCACCAAGCCGTCGCTGATCTTCCTGGACGAGCCGACCTCCGGTCTGGACCCGGGCATGGACCGGGACGTCATGCAGCTGCTGCGCGGCCTCGCCGACGACGGCCGCACCGTCCTCGTCGTCACCCACTCGGTGGCCGAGCTGGCGCTGTGCGACAAGTTGCTCGTGATGGCACCTGGCGGCTCCGTCGCCTACTTCGGCCCGCCGGAGGAGGCACTGAACTTCTTCGGCTACGACACCTGGGCCGATGTGTTCTCCGCCTTCGAGAACTACCGGGACTACGACTGGGCGGGCCGTTGGAAGGGCTCGGAGCACTACCGGTTGTACGCCGCGGACATCGACGCCGTCGCCCCGCAGTCGGTGCACATGCCGCCGCCGCAGGCGATCAAGCCGGCCAAGCCACAGGGCTGGCTGTCCCAGTTCGGCACCCTGATCCGGCGGTACGTCGCGGTGATCGCCTCGGACAAGGGCTTCCTGGCGCTGACGGTGATCCTCCCGGCGGTGCTCGGCGCGGTGAGCCTGCTCATCGACCACAACAGGGGCCTGCTGGTCAACCCGGTCAATCCCAGGACCGGCATCCACGTCCCGAACGGCACCGCCACCACGGTCCTGCTGATACTCGCGGTCGGCGCCTGCTTCGCGGGCGCCGCCAACTCCGTCCGTGAGCTGATCAAGGAACGGGTCATCTACGAGCGGGAACGCGCCACCGGCCTGTCGCGTTCCGCGTACCTGATGTCGAAGGTGTTCGTGCTCGGCGTCATCACCGTGCTGCAGGGTCTCATGGTCGGCCTGATCGGCTTCTCCAGCCGGGAGATCCCCGCGCAGGGCGTCGTTCTCGGCAACGCCACGCTGCTCGAGCTGTGCCTGCCGGTCATGGCGCTGGGCTTCAGCTCGATGATGTTCGGTCTGGTCATCTCCGCCCTGGTGAAGACCGCGGAGAAGACCATGCCGCTGCTGGTCATGTTCGCGATCATCCAGGTGGTCTTCACCGGCTGCCTCTTCACCCTGCACGGCACGCTCGGCGTCAACGAGTTCTCGTACCTGATGCCGTCCCGCTGGGCGGTCGCCGCCGCCGGTGCGACGCTGGACTTCAACAACATCGCGCCGAACACCGACGACCCGACCAGCACGGACCCGCTGTGGAACCACACGGCCGGGGCCTGGACCCTCGACATGGTCGCCCTGATCGTCCTGGGTGTGGTCTGCGGCTTCCTGGTGGCCCGCTTCCTGCGCCGCCACGAGCCGGAGGTCATGCGCAAGTGACCGGTCCGTAAGACCGGCACAACGCGGAAGGGCGGCACCCTGCAGGGTGCCGCCCTTTGGCTCCATGGACCGCACGCGACTGGTGCGACCGAGGTCCGCGCAGCCTCAGTACGCGCTGTTGACGTTGTCCATCGAGCCGTACCGGTGCGCCGCGTAGTTGGCGGCGGCGGTGATGTTGGCGACCGGGTCGTAGATGTTCCACGAGGTGCCGGGAACGTGGTACGCGCGGAAGGTCGGGTCGATGACCTGGAGCAACCCCTTGGAGGGGATGCCGTTGCGGGCGTTGATGTCCCAGTTGTTGATCGCCGCCGGGTTGCCGGACGACTCCCGCATGATGTTGCGGTACAGACCGTTGTACGAACCCGGAATCCCGTTCTGCCTCATGATGTCGAGGGACTGGCGGATCCAGCCGTCCAGGTTGTTGGCGTAGGTCTTCGCGGCGACCGGCTGCGCCGCGGGACGCTGCGCGGAGCGGCTCGCGGCCTTCTGGGCCGGACGCTGCTGGGCGGCCTGCTGTGCCTTCTGCTGGACCTGCTTCTTGACGGCGCCCTGGGCGGCCTTCTGCTTCGCGGCGATGGCCTCGGCCTTCAGGCTCGCGGAGGCCATCTGGTCGGTGACGGCGACCTTGAGGGTCTTGACCGGCTGGTTGCCGACCGACACCGGGGCCGACACCGGGGCCGACACGGCGGTCGCTTCGTGCGCGGGGGTCTGCGCCTCGCTCGGCACGGCGGTGAACGCGAGGGCCGCGGCACCGAGAGTGGCCGTACCCGCGATGGCGAGCTTGTGGGTCTGGGTGAGCGCACGAGCGCGACCGAAAATGTTCTTGGGCATTGCTGATTGACCTCTTCGAATTGCGCGGAGGTCGCTCTGGCGCCGGCGGAAGAACAGGTGTTTCCAGCACAAGCGCCGCGGGTACGAGACCGCGGCGCCGAGCGACGGAAGCAATTCTTAGCGGCCGCAAAATTGCTGGGCAAAGGTGTGACGTACTACCCGGGATAGTGGTCCGAGGAACGGCAAAACGGGGCAGATCGACCCTCCCACCCCGCTCACGAGCTTGTTCTCGGTCTCCTAATCTTCTTCGTACGTGACGTAGGTCCTATGCGCGGCCTCACATTCCCGTTGCGCCTTTCTTACTGGGAGTTGCTGGAGCAATGCACTGTGTGAGGGCGTTTCGGCGGCAGGATGAGGTGGGTGTCACCGAATTCGTGCCAGAGATACCGCCCGGCCGGAGCCTGCTCGTTTCCGCGGTCGACAGCCTCCCGCGTGCACCGTCCGAGCTGACCGCGATCACCGTGTCCGCGGCCGACCCCCGCAGCAGCGGCAGCGCCTCCCGTGCCAGGCCGAGTGCGGCGACCGCGTCGACCTCCAGCGCCCGCCGCAGCCCGTCCAGGCCGCAGCCCGTCCATGGGCAACTCCTCCAGCCGTACGAGCGGCGCCGCGCCGAGCGCGCTCGCGTTGTGCACCAGCAGATCGAGGCCGCCCAGCTTCCGGGCCGCCGCCACCAGGTCCGCGCGGTGCGCGGCGTCCGTGACGTCCCCCGGCAGCGCCTCCACGTGCGTCCCGTGCCCGGCCGGCACCCCCGCCGTCTCCGCCAGGACGGGCGCGGTCCTGGCGTCCGGCACCGGATCCCAGCCGCGCCGCGCCGAGCGCGCGCCCCAGCCCCTTCGAAGCCCCCGTATGACCGCAACCGGCATGCTGACCGTCCCTGGTTCCGTGACCGCCGGTGAGCGGCGGCGGCCTCACCGTGGGAACGGCATCCTCCGGGCGCCTCGGACGCGGGCCGCAGGGAAGCAGGGCCCTTGGCCCTAGGGCCGACGGACCAGGCGGGGCCGCCACTCGTCGGATACGCGCTGTCACACCTCACCGGTACGGTGAGGTCATGAGCCATGGACCCCGGTCGGGCCTGTACGCGGTCAGCTCCGCGCTGCTGGCCATGAGCAGGCACCTCGAGGTGCGCGACGTCCTGAAGACGATCGTCGCCTCGGCCCGCGAGCTGCTCGACGCGGAGTACGCGGCGCTCGGCGTGCCGGACGACCACGGCGGCTTCGCCCAGTTCGTCGTGGACGGTGTCTCCGACGAGCAGTGGAAGGCCATCGGCCCGCTGCCGCGCCAGCACGGCATCCTCGCCGCGATGCTGCACGAGGAGAAGCCGGAGCGGCTCGCCGACGTCCGTGAGGACCCCCGCTTCGAGGGCTGGCCGAGCGCCCACCCCGAGATGTCCGACTTCCTGGGCCTGCCCATCCGTGACGGCGATGAGACCATCGGCGCGCTGTTCCTCGCGAACAAGAGGTGCCCGAAACCGGAAGGCGGCTGCGGCTTCACCGAGGACGACGAGGAACTGCTGTCGATCCTCGCCCAGCACGCCGCGATCGCCCTCACCAACGCCCGGCTGTACGAGCGCAGCCGCGAGCTGACCATCGCCGAGGAGCGGTCACGGCTGGCGCACGAACTGCACGACGCGGTCAGCCAGAAGCTCTTCTCCTTGCGCCTGACCGCCCAGGCGGCGGCCGCCCTGGTCGACCGCGACCCCGGACGGGCCAAGGGCGAGCTGCAGCAGGTGGCGGCGCTCGCTGCGGAGGCCGCCGACGAACTGCGCGCCGCCGTCGTCGAGTTGCGCCCCGCGGCCCTCGACGAGGACGGCCTGGTCGCCACCCTGCGCACCCAGGTCCAGGTCCTGGACCGCGCCCACACCGCGCGCGTGACCTTCTCCACCCGTGGCGTACGGGCCCTGCCGGCCGCCCAGGAGGAGGCGCTGCTGCGCGTCGCCCAGGAGGCCCTGCACAACGCCCTGCGGCACTCGGGGGCCGAGCGGGTCGACGTCACTCTGGAGAAGCGCGGCCCGGGCGCCGTGCTGCGCGTCATGGACGACGGCGGTGGATTCGACCCCCGGGCGATACGCAGGGCGGGGCGCCACCTCGGCCTGGTCTCCATGCGCGACCGGGCGAGCGGGGTCGGCGGCGCGCTGACCGTGGAATCGGAGCCCGGGAAGGGCACCACGATCGAGATGGAGGTCCCTGGTGGCTGACGCAATCAAGGTGCTGCTCGTCGACGACCACCAGGTGGTCCGCCGCGGACTGCGCACCTTCCTTGAGGTGCAGGACGACATCGAGGTCGTGGGAGAGGCCTCCGACGGTGCCGAAGGGGTCGCCCGCGCCGAGGAACTGCACCCGGACGTGGTGCTCATGGACGTCAAGATGCCGGGGACGGACGGCATCGACGCGCTGCGCAAGCTCCGCGAACTCGACAACCCCGCGCGCGTGCTGATCGTCACCAGCTTCACCGAGCAGCGCACCGTGGTGCCCGCACTGCGCGCCGGCGCCGCCGGGTACGTGTACAAGGACGTGGACCCCGACGCGCTGGCCGGAGCCATCCGCTCGGTGCACGCGGGCCACATCCTCCTCCAGTCGGAGGTCGCGGGCGCGCTGCTGTCCCAGGAGGAGGCGGGCGCGGGCCAGGGCAGAGCGGGATCACTCACCGAGCGGGAACGGGAGGTGCTGGCCCTCATCGCGGACGGCCGCTCCAACCGTGAGATCGCCCGCGCCCTGGTGCTGTCCGAGAAGACGGTCAAGACCCACGTCTCGAACATCCTGATGAAGCTGGACCTGGCCGACCGTACGCAGGCGGCGCTGTGGGCGGTACGGCACGGCGTTAACGGCTGAGCGGATCTTCATACCGTCGGGTGTATGTCACCCGGGTGGCGCATCCTCAGTGGATCTCGGCCGTTCTCCAAGGCGTGCTGCGGACCTGCCGCAGTGATCGCAAGGAGGACTCGGAAGTGAAGAACCTGAAGAAGGCCGCAGCCGTGACGATGGTGGCCGGCGGTCTGCTCGCCGCCGGCACGGGCATGGCCTCCGCCCACTCGGCCCACGCCGACGGCAAGGCGGTGGGCTCCCCGGGCGTCATCTCCGGCAACGTCATCCAGGCCCCGGTCCACGTCCCGGTGAACGTCGTCGGCAACACGGTCAACGTGATCGGCGCCCTGAACCCGGCCTTCGGCAACCTGGGACTCAACCACTGAGTCCTGAGGCCCCGACACCTGCCTCCCCGGCCTCCCGGACACCACGTCCGGGAGGCCGATGTGTCCTCTACTACTTCCACCCGCGGCCGAGGAGATTTTTTCAGGCGTTCCGGCGTGTGAGGACGAGGCTGTTCGGGCCGAGGGAGGCTGGGGGATCCGGGGACGGTGACCTGGCCTCGGGCAGTGCAGGGAGTCCCCGTCGCGACTCCTGCCGCACGCCTTCTGGCGAGGCGGGGCGATTCCGGGCGGTCCGGTGGTGAGGACGGAGGCCGTTCAGGCCGAAACGAGGGTCTGGGGGCGGAGCCCTCAGGGACGGCCGCCCCGCCCCGGGCAGCGACCGGCCCGGCGGTCACCCCCGCTCCCGCTGCTCCACAACGGAGTTGTACGCCGCGACCTGCGCCCGCCGAGCCGTCCGCTCCACCGGCCGCAGCGCCTGCGCCCGCGCCGCCATCTCGGAGGCGCTCACCGCCCCGCCGTGCCCGTTCTCGCACGCCAGGGACAACAGCAGAGCCACCCGCTGGGCCATCTCCAGCACCCGCACCGCCCGCGGCGGATACCCCGGCGCCAGTACCTCCCGTCCCCTCTCGGCCCGAGCCCGGTAGGCGTCGATCGCCGCCTCCGCCACCGGCCCCGACCCCGCCACATCCAGCCGCGACAACACCTCCGTCGCCTCGCGCAGCGCCTCCGCCAGCTCCCGCTCGGCCTCCCCGAGCGACGGCACATCGGCGGGCGGCGCCTCCCGCACGGGCAGACACTGCCAGACGACCTCCACGTGCAGATCGCCCTCCGGCCCCGCCTCGGCCACCGAAGGCACCAGTCCGAAGGCGGCCCCGTAGCAGACCACCGCCTCCTCGGCGTCCAACGCCCGCGCATTGAACTCCGGCGGCCCGCTCAGCCCCAGCGGATGCCCCGGCGCGGGCAGCGCCACCCGCAGCCCGGTCACCCCGAGCGTGCGCAATCGCCCCAGCGCGAGCGTGAGACCTACGGGCGCCGACTCACCCGGCAGCCCCTCCACCCGGTGCACCGCATCCTCCCCGGCGATGGCGGACGCGGCGTCGTCCGGCGAAACAAGTCCGGCCAAAAGGGCATTTCCCCATGCGGCCAGCCGTCCTGAGCGTGGTTCCGAGAGCATGCCCCCACCCTAAGGAGCGGACCTACGGAATAGGCCGGGCGGCCGGTGGCGTAGATTTCGTGGGGGGCTGCGCCCACCGGCGTGGCGGACCGCGCCCACAGGCGTACGCGAGAGCCGACACAGGCCACACTGCTAAGGGGAGACAACGCGCTCATGAGCGATGTTCTGGAGCTTCAGGACGTATCCGTGGTCCGCGAGGGCCGGGCTCTGGTGGACCAGGTCTCCTGGTCGGTCAAGGAGGGCGAGCGCTGGGTCATCCTCGGCCCGAACGGCGCCGGCAAGACCACCCTCCTGAACGTCGCCTCCAGCTACCTCTACCCCAGCAAGGGCACCGCCACCATCCTCGGCGAAACCCTCGGCAAGCCCGGCACCGACGTCTTCGAACTGCGCCCCCGCATCGGCATGGCCGGCATCGCCATGGCCGACAAGCTCCCCAAGCGCCAGACCGTCCTGCAGACCGTGCTCACCGCCGCGTACGGCATGACGGCCGGCTGGCAGGAGGAGTACGAGGACGTCGACGAGCAGCGTGCCCGCGCCTTCCTCGACCGCCTCGGCATGAGCGAGTACCTCGACCGCAAGTTCGGCACCCTCTCCGAGGGCGAGCGCAAGCGCACCCTCATCGCCCGTGCCCTGATGTCCGACCCCGAGCTGCTGCTCCTCGACGAGCCCGCCGCCGGCCTCGACCTCGGCGGCCGCGAGGACCTCGTACGCCGCCTCGGCCGCCTCGCCCGCGACCCGATCGCCCCCTCCATGATCATGGTCACCCACCACGTCGAGGAGATCGCCCCCGGCTTCACCCACGTCCTGATGATCCGCCAGGGCAGGGTGCTCGCCGCCGGCCCCCTGGAGCTCGAGCTGACCTCGCGCAACCTCTCCCTCTGCTTCGGCCTGCCGCTCGTCGTCGAGCAGGTCGGCGAACGCTGGACGGCCCAGGGCCTGCCCCTGTCCTGACCCGCGCAAACCTCCGTAAGAAGCCGTCCACGCCGCACTCTGCGCCCTGTCCGCGATCGTGCCGGCGGTCCTACCATGACCGTGTGGACATCGACGCGTGGGTGTGGTGGCTGATCGGCGCGGCAGCGCTCGGCATCGGACTGGTGATCACCGCGATGCCGGAGTTGGGGATGCTCGCAGTGGGCGCCGTCGCGGCGGCCGTGATCGATGGCCTCGGCGGCGACGCGGTCTTCCAGGTCGCAGTGTTCGCCATCGTCTCGGTCGCGCTCATCGCCGTGGTCCGGCCCATCGCGGCCCGGCACAACGCCCAGCGGCCCCAACTCGCCACCGGCATCGAGGCCTTGAAGGGCAGGCAGGCCGTCGTCCTCGAGCGCGTCGACGCGAGCGGCGGCCGCATCAAGCTTGCCGGTGAGGTCTGGTCGGCCCGACCGCTCAACAGCGAACTCGCCTATGACGTGGGCCAGGAAGTCGACGTCGTGGACATCGACGGTGCCACGGCGATCATCATGTGACCTCGAAGGACGCAACTGGGCCGAACAGCCCACGAGGTACGCGACGGTCTGTCAGACTCGACCAGCAAGATCTTCAACAACCGTAAGATCCCACAGGCGCCGAGGCGGAGAAGGAAGCAGGGAATCACGATGGGACCGGTCGTCATCGTCCTGATCATTCTGGTGGTGTTGGTCTTCATCGCCCTGATCAAGACGATCCAGGTCATCCCCCAGGCGAGCGCGGCCATCGTCGAGCGCTTCGGCCGCTACACACGGACACTGAACGCGGGCCTGAACATCGTGGTCCCGTTCATCGACTCCATCCGCAACCGCATCGACCTGCGCGAACAGGTCGTACCGTTCCCACCCCAGCCGGTGATCACCCAGGACAACCTGGTCGTCAACATCGACACCGTCATCTACTACCAGGTGACCGACGCCCGGGCTGCCACCTACGAGGTCGCCAGCTACATCCAGGCCATCGAGCAGCTCACCGTCACCACGCTGCGCAACATCATCGGCGGCATGGACCTCGAGCGCACCCTGACCTCCCGCGAGGAGATCAACGCGGCCCTGCGGGGCGTTCTGGACGAGGCCACCGGCAAGTGGGGCATCCGCGTCAACCGCGTCGAACTGAAGGCGATCGAGCCCCCGACCTCCATCCAGGACTCGATGGAGAAGCAGATGCGCGCCGACCGTGACAAGCGCGCCGCGATCCTCACCGCCGAAGGTACGCGCCAGGCCGCCATCCTCACCGCGGAGGGCGAGAAGCAGTCCGCGATCCTCAAGGCCGAGGGTGAGGCCAAGGCCGCCGCCCTGCGCGCCGAGGGCGAGGCCCAGGCCGTCCGTACGGTGTTCGAGGCGATCCACGCCGGTGACCCGGACCAGAAGCTGCTCTCCTACCAGTACCTGCAGATGCTTCCGAAGATCGCCGAGGGCGACGCCAACAAGCTCTGGATCGTCCCCAGCGAGATCGGCGACGCTCTCAAGGGTCTGTCCGGCGCCATGGGCAACTTCGGCCCTCTGGCGGGCGGTTCGGGCGGCAACGGCGGCTCCTCCGGCTCGTCCTCCACCAACAACGGCGGCACGAACACGGAACGCCGCGAGAAGCCGTCCATCGACTGAAGCGGCACCGCCATGCCCTTCACACGAGCTGGGGCCCGCCTTCCCCGGAAGGCGGGCCCCAGCTCACGTCTTACGTACGGACTACGCCGCACTCTGCGACAGCCACTCCGGCAGCGCCTCGAAGTCGTCGTGCCCGAGGGCCAGCAGCATCGCGTCGGCCGGCGTCGGCTCGAACGGCTGCCGCAGCAGGGCCATCCCTGCCTCCTCCGGAGTCCGGTTCGCCTTGCGGTGGTTGTCCTCGGCACACGCGGCGACCGTGTTCAGCCAGGTGTCGCCACCACCCTGCGACCGCGGCAGCACGTGGTCCACGGTCGTCGCCCGCCTCCCGCAGTAGGCACACCTGTGCCGGTCCCGCACCAGGACGCCCCGCCTCGACCACGGGGCTTGTCTTCGGAACGGCACCCGTACGTATCTGCAGAGCCTGATGACCCGGGGCGCCGGTATGTCCACATCGGCACCGCGCATACGGAGTTCGGGGTGGGCCTGCTCGACGACGGCCTTGGCCTGCAGCACCAGAACGACGGCTCGGTTCAGCGTCACCGTCGACAGCGGCTCGAAACTCGCGTTCAGCACCAGCGTGTCACGCATCCAGCCCACCTCCTGTGTGCACCTGCCCACCCCCTGGCGGGCTGGATCAACTCTGGCCGGGCACGCCGAGATGGACAACGCAATAAAAAATGCCCGCCTCTGATCACTTCCAAGACCAGAGGCGGGCAAACGTTCAATGAACGTCAGTTTTACGGGGGCCTGCGTCAGCCCTCGGACGGATTCTCGTACTCACCGATGAGCTGGGCACGCGCCAGCGTGTGGAACCGCAGGTTGAAACCGACCACGGCAGGAGAGGCGTCCGAGTTCGGACCGAGCTTCTCCTGGTCCACGGCGTACACCGTGAACACATACCGGTGCGGTCCGTCCCCGGGCGGCGGCGCGGCACCGCCGAAGTCCTTCGTCCCGTAGTCGTTGCGCGCGTGCACCGCGCCCTCGGGCAGTCCTTCGAACTTCCCACCGCCCGCACCCGCCGGCAGCTCGGTGACCGAGGCCGGGATGTCGAACAGGACCCAGTGCCAGAACCCGCTCCCCGTCGGGGCGTCCGGGTCGTAGCAGGTCACGGCGAAGCTCTTGGTCTCCGGCGGGAAGCCCTCCCAGCGCAACTGGGGCGAGGTGTTCCCGGCCGAGTGGACCTGGGCATCCTTCAGCCGGGCACCCGGCTCGACGTCCTCGCTCGTCACCGTGAACGACGGCACGGGCGGGTGGAAGTCATGCGGCAGCGGCGGCCTCTTGAGCTCGGTCACCTCGGTACCTCCAAGTCAGTGGATCAACCGATTCCAGTTCCGAGCCTAGAACCAGCTGCGCTTGCTGCCGACCTCCGACAGCCACTGATGGAGGTACGCGGCCCAGTCGGTGCCCTGGAAGTCGTTCAGACCGACCTTGAAGGCCCGGTACGAGTCGCTGCCCTCGCTGAACAGCCCCGGCTTCTTGTCCATCTCCAGGATCACGTCCATCTCGTACGCGTCGGCGACGAAGCTCAGCTCGACCTGGTTCAGACCGCGGTACTGCGACGGCGGGAAGAACTCGATCTCCTGGTAGAACGGCAACGTCTGCCGCGTACCCCGGATGTGCCCGCGTTCCATGTCCGCGCTCTTGAAGCGGAAGCCCAGCTGGATGAACGCGTCCAGGATCGCCTTCTGCGCGGGCAGCGGATGCACGTTGATCGGGTCCAGGTCGGTCGAGTCCACGGCCCGCGCGATCTCCAGCTCGGTCGTCACCCCGATGTGCATCCCGCGCAGCGCCTGCCCGTCGATCATGGTGACGGGAGTCTCCCAGGGAATCTCCAGCCCGAACGGCACGGAGTGCACAGCGCCCGCCTGGAGCTCGAAGGCACCACCGAGCCGGACCTTTGTGAACTCGATGTTCTGCCGGTACTCCTCGTCGCCGCTCTCGACCTCGACCTTGGCCTGCAGACCGACGTTCAGGCCCTCGATCGCCTGGTTGACGGACCCGCCCTGGATCCGTACCTCGCCCTGGACGACACCGCCCGGCACGACATTGACCTCGGTCAGCACCGTCTCGACCGACGCGCCGCCGGCTCCCAGGCTCGCGAGCAGCCGCTTGAACCCCATGAAATCTTCCCTCCCAGGCAACGTCTTGACCCGTAGCCCCGTAGATCCGTCCGATCCGTAGACACGCGATTCGGCCAGGAGCCGGTTCCGCGCCCCACCCTCCCAACCCTTCCAAGGACGAGGACCCTCGACCACCCTTGGGCACACACCCATCTGGACTACGCTCGTACGCCGTGATCGCGACCCCCGACCGTACGCCCCTCCCCAGGGAGTTCTTCGACCGGCCTGTACTCGAGGTCGCGCCCGACCTCCTGGGGCGCATCCTCGTCCGCACCACACCGGACGGCCCGATCGCGCTGCGCCTCACGGAGGTGGAGGCGTACGACGGCCCGAACGACCCCGGCTCCCACGCCTTTCGCGGACGCACACCCCGCAACGACGTGATGTTCGGTCCCCCCGGCCATGTGTACGTCTACTTCACCTACGGCATGTGGCACTGCATGAACCTGGTGTGCGGCCCGGTCGGCAGGGCGAGTGCCGTGCTGCTCCGCGCAGGCGAGATCATCGAGGGCGCCGAGCTCGCTCGGAAGCGTCGACTCTCGGCCCGCAACGACAAAGAACTAGCCAAAGGTCCGGCCCGCCTGGCCACGGCTCTGGGCGTGGACCGCGCCCTCGACGGCACGGACGCCTGCACCACGGGCGAGACCCCCCTGCGCATCCTGACCGGCACGCCGGTGCCCCCTGACCAGGTACGAAGCGGCCCCCGCACCGGCGTCGCCGGCGACGGAGCCGTCCATCCGTGGCGCTTCTGGGTCGCCAACGACCCCACGGTGAGCCCCTATAGGGCGCATGCTCCCCGACGGCGCCGAAGTTGACGCGTCCCTGGAGGATGCGTAATGTAGCCCGAGCCGCTGGAACGGTTACGGCGTTCAGCCAGCAGCCGAAGCGGCCAACCCACTACCTGCGAATCCCTCCCAGAGGGCGGATTTAGGTGTGCCCGCATGCCTGGAATTCGAACTCTGCGAACTCGATTATGAGTTACGTCGGGAATCGGCTAACGTAGTGAATGTCGAAAGGCCGGGGCCGAAAAGCCCGGACTCAAGACAATCCCGCCGACCGGGAATCGGATCGAGAAAAGATCTGATAGAGTCGGAAACACCGAAGGGAAGCGCCCGGAGGAAAGCCGAGAGAGTGATTCTCTCCGGTGAGTACGAAGGAAGCGTCCGTTCCTTGAGAACTCAACAGCGTGCCAAAAGTCAACGCCAGATATGTTGATACCCCGTCCGTCGGA
>NZ_JBIAUC010000038.1:0-15786 GCF_042892355.1 Streptomyces sp. NPDC001796
TGCACAACCTGCTCCAAGCCGCGTAGCCGATCCACGCCGCCTCGAATCGCGGCATCACCGGCCCCTCAGAGATCAATTGCGGGACAGTCCTTAGGCTCCGCCGCCCGCCGTAACTGGCCGGAACTCGTAAAAGGTGCATCGGTGTTGGGTAGCCGCCTGTCGAACGCCTTCTTCCCGGCCGGGTTGACGGCGGTGGCGTGGTGTTCGCCCTTGCCGACGTCCAGGCCGAGGAAGACGTCGATGTCGCCGGTGTCGATCACGTGCAGGCCCCTCCATCACGCTTTCGTCTGGCCTTGCCAGGGCACCGAGCTGCCACATCCACGTTACGCAGAGCTCTTCCGGCTCGGGTGAAGCCGGTGCTTCGATGCCTCCGGACCCGGTGACACCACCCCCCGGATCATGAACAACAAGGGGGGAAGTCATGCCGGACCCGAAGGCCGGAGGCCCCGTTGCGGAGCCACGAAAAAGGTAACTGTGAGAGTTCTTCTGCGGCCCGGGATGGGTTGCTGCCAGGCTCGGCGCTCGTGATCCGGCATGACTCGCAAGATAACTGGCGCCCCCCCAGGGGCTGCCGTGCCCCCGAGATGTCTGCTGGACGCGGGCGTCGGCCTGGCCCACCCGTTGGCTTGATCAGCAGCTTGTCCGCCGCCTCGGGGGGCTCAGGCCGCCAGCTCGCCGACCAGCGGAGGGCGCGCCGCGCCGGCCTTCAGCGTGATCGCCGAAGGCGCGTCCTTGCGTACCGGTGTCCAGGCTGGCCGAGGTCTCATTCCGAGAGGGTGCCCAGTCGCACGGCCTGCAGGGCAACGTAGAGCTCCGCGCAGGAGTCCGCGTCGCTGGTTCGCCGGTCGGTCAGTTCGGTGATCCTGCCCAACCGGTACAGGACGGTGTTGCGGTGGCAGTGCAGATGCTCGGCGGCCCGCGTGGTCGAGCCGCCGGTGGCGAACCAGACGCTCAAGGTGTCGAGCAGGACGGTTCGTTCCGCCGCCGGCAGGGTGAGCAGCGACCCGAAGACCGTACGGGCCACCTCGGAAGCGGCGTCGGGTGAGGCCGCGGCAAGCAGGGCTATCGGCGAGCTCCCGTAGACGTGCGTGCCGGAGGTGCCGGGCGGCAGGCACTGGGCCGCCAGTTGGGCTTCCCGCCGAGCGTTCGGCGCGTCCATGGGTGAGGCGAAGGGCCGGCTGATGCCCACGCGGGAGAGCGCGATGCTGCTGAGGCGCTCCTCCACCGCGACGACCAGATGCTCGTTCGGCAGAGCGAGGAGGCCGAGCAGGCTGCCTGCCCGGTGGATCCACTCGCCGTCGATGTCGACCGCGCGCAGTCGTCCCTCGACCGTCGGCAGCGGGCCGACGCCGTCGTTGTTCTCGGCGCACACCACCAGGAACGGTCCTTTGCGGTCCAGCTGCAGGACCCGCGTGGCCTCCCAGGCCCTGGAGCTGTTCCCTGCGGTGCCGTCGAGCAGCGTGGTGAGCATGAAGCTCCGTGCGGCGGCATCGCGGCATACCTGTTCCTCCACCGCGGCCCGGTAGGCCTCGGCAGCGGCGCTGGAGCACTGGTCGATGATCAACCAGATGTCCGATGCCCTGTGCAGCAGCCAGGCGGCGTTGTCCTTGGCGAGAGCCATCGTCAGCAGCCGCTCCCAGATGAACCGCCCGCCGAGACGGAAGGCATGCAGCAGAGCAGCCAGCGGGATGCCTTGTTCGGCCTTGAGTCGGCCCGCCGCCCGCGGGGCGTCCATGCTGGTGGGCACACCCCCGTTTCTCAAGGCTGTCAGCAGCGTGCGCAGGTTGTCGTGCACGGGCGCGCGCAACTGCTCGTGGCTCAGCAAGATTCCCTCGGCGTACGAGCGCTCGCCGTTGAGGATCTCGGCGGTCAGTTCGTCGGTCAGTGAATCCACCGAGACCAAGAGCCGGTCGAGCAGATCAGTCATGCACGCGTCAGCGCCCAGCGGCGTGGTCATGCGCGAATGATAGACGCACACGGTTGTGTGCGGGCACAAAGCGTGAGTCACTATGCCCGGCTACCGACCGACGGGCCTTGCCGCCTGTCTGTGCAACGACGGTGTCCTCAATTGGTGTTCAACCCTGCACGGATGTGCAAGCTGTGCGTTCAACTCTTGGGGCCGAGCTGCCGATTGAGTGGATGCTTTGTGCGCTCCGTGCTTTGATCTTCTGCGCCGCCGGGGTCGCGCGAAGATATTCGGAAACGCATGTCGCGCCCTGCGGTCAAGGCCCGCGTTCTGTCCCCGGCGGGGCCGCCCCCTTGTTGAACATCCATGTGGAGGGAAGTTTCATCATGAACTCCGCTCCCCAGGTTCAGACCGTCGAGATCCGATGCCGAGCTCGACCAGGTCTCCGGCGGCCTGAGCCCGCACGCCAGCGTCATCGCCGGCCCCACGGCGGTCAGCGACTCGTCTGTCCTGGCTCAGGCCGGCGCAGTCAAGAACGAAGCCCTGAGCGCCATCGGCCAGTACAACCAGGCTGGCGTCTTCGTCTCCTTCTGATCGGCAGCCCGGCTACCTACTGCTGAGCTGTCGACAGTTGCCGACGTTGCTCAGCCTTGAGCGCCCACTCACGGCCCCAAGACGGCCTGGGAGGGCGCTCACGCATCGGCGGCGACGCCTCATATGGGTGGCAGTCAAGCACTTCCCGGGCACCCATCTCAATCCTCTGGGTCTTGCTACCGATCTTGGCGGCCCGTGCTTTCAAGACTCGCCAGCCATCGGCGGGCGAAAGAGCCGTGGCCCGGCCTTGCGCGTTCCGATAACTTCATCTGCGCAAGTCACGCGACGGGTTGACGCTGATGAAGAATGCCGCTGCGGCGGTCGCGCCCTCGTACGTCGAGACGGGCCATCCGCTCCGGTCGGCGATCGACACAGGCAGGCATCAGCGGCGGTTCACTCACTCACCGCGGCAGCCTCACAACACCTGCATTGGCATGGCCTTGACCAGCACAAGACGGCGACCACATGGTGAAACCATCTGATCTGCCGCCGATCTGACGCGCCGCCTGCCCATGCCTTTTTCACGTTACGTGGCCCGTCCGAACCGCCTCAAACCGCACGGAGGCTTGATGCACCACCGTGAAATACCCGCCGGTACCTCAGTGATTCACCGTCACCGACCGAGACGCCGAGTGCGGCGGATGGCAGCGGCCGTCACCGCGCTGCTCACACTCGCCGTCACCGCCCTCACCTTCGGCCTGGCCACCGGAGTCCAGGCCGCCCCGCGCGCGTCTGCCTCCGCGGTTACAACGGACTTCGGCTGCGCCCATCCCGCCCAAGCGGGACAGGCCCGCTGTTTCGGAGTGTTGAAGGCCCACCGCACCGCTTCGGGCCGCATGTCACCGTTCACCACCGGAACCCCGTCCACGGTGGGGTACGTGCCGTCCGATCTGCGTTCCGCCTACCACCTGGGCGGTACTTCGGGATCCGGCCGGACGGTGGCGATCGTCGACGCCATGAACGACCCGAACGCCGAGTCCAACCTGGCCACTTACCGCAAAGCCTACGGTCTGCCGTCATGCACCACCGCCAACGGCTGCTTCCGCAAGGTGAATCAGAACGGCCATGCGTCGCCACTGCCCGCCGGTGACTACGGATGGGCCGAGGAGATCAGCCTCGACCTCGACATGGTCTCGGCAACATGCCCCGGCTGCCACATCCTCTTGGTCGAGGCGAACTCGGCGAACGCCTCGGACCTCATGAAGGCCGAGGACACCGCCGCCACCACTTCGGGCGTCGTCTCCGTCTCCAACAGCTGGGGTGGCTCCGAGGACAACACCATCACCTCCTTCGACTCGCACTTCCACCACTCCGGCGTCGCGATCACAGCGAGCTCGGGTGACTCCGGTTACGGCGTCTCCTGGCCGGCCTCCTCCCGGTACGTCACCGCCGTGGGCGGCACCTCGCTGAGCAAGGCGTCCAACTCGCGCGGCTGGACCGAGACTGCCTGGAGCGGCGCGGGCTCGGGCTGCTCGGCGTACGAGGCGAAGCCGTCCTGGCAGCATGACCCCGGATGCGCCAAGCGCACGGTCACCGATGTGTCGGCGGTCGCCGACCCCAACACGGGCGTGGCGCTCTACGACACATACAACAACTGCGGCGGCGGATCTCTGTGCGACACCGAGCTTCAACTCGGCCTCGCACAGGGTGCCGACGGATGGCTCCAAGTCGGAGGCACCAGCGCCTCGTCACCGATCATCGCGAGCGTCTACGCACTGGCGGGAAACACCTCTCAGGTCGTGGGCGGCTCCTACCCGTACCGCCACACGTCGGCGCTCAACGACGTCACCTCGGGCAGGCAACGGCTTTTGCGGGGGCAGCTACCTGTGCACCGCGCGGCCCGGATACGACGGGCCGACCGGCCTTGGCACACCCAACGGCACCGGCGCCTTCTGACGGGAGCGCCCTCTGACCGACAGGGGCTGGGCCGCGTCGCACTGCTGCCGCGCGAGCCCAGCCCTTGCCACGTCTCGGTCCTCGAGGTGGACGAGCGTGGGGCAGCCGCCTGAGGCGTCCGGCTTGCACGACCACCAGGCGCCGGGCACGGCGCCGACCAGCGGCGTCGAAGCGGCGGACGCTCTCTTGTACTGGTTCCGCCGCCTACGCATTCACTGGGAAGTCCGCGACGACATTCACGAAGCGTTCCTCACCCTCGGCATGGCCGTCATCTGCTGGCCACGCCTGAAGACCCGCGTTCACAGGACTCCTCAACATGTTCACAGGACTCCTCAATCGCGGCCGGGGCAGAGTCTCCGCCTGCCTGTACGTTTGCATCGAACAGGCAGGAATCGAATGCATATCCGTCATGGGTCGCACGGCCGACGTCGCGCTGCGCGCCGCCCGCGGAGCGCGACCGTATAGGGGTACGCACACCATGATCAGCCGTCTTCTCGGCCGACGGAAGACCTCTCAGCGGAGGGGAAACCCACTCACCGGACTCACCGTGCCGCCCGGCGCGGGTCTCCTCATCGGCCGCGTCCTCGACCCCGTGGGCGAGCCCGTTGGCCAAGCCGAGTTCACGGTGAACGATAGCTACGGTCGCAAGGTAGTGAGTGGTGAGGCCGATCCCTACGGCATGGTCGTGGCGATGGTTCCCCGCGGGGAATACCGACTGGCCGTCTCCGCCGAGGGTTTCGCCCCTTACCGGGACAGCATTCCGGTCACCGACGACGGGGGGCTTGCCGGCCCCGGAGACATCACGCTCCAGGCAGCGCCCTCGCTTCCGCTGCCCCAACCCGGCGAATGGGAGATCGAACGGGCTCACACCCGAATCGGGTTCGCTGCACGCCACATCGGTCTCGCCCGGGTCTATGGCCGCTTCAACAACTTCGCCGGTGCGATCCGGATCGGCAACACCATCGAGGACTCGGCGATGCATGTCGTCATCGACGCCGCTTCGATCGATACCAATGTGCAGATGCGCGACGACCATCTGCGCTCCGCGGACTTCCTCGACGTGGAGCACTATCCCACCATGGAGTTCTACAGCGACCGCTTCGTGCACCGCGGCGGAAATAACTGGGCGATCACCGGCGGGTTCACGCTGCACGGCGTCACCCGCACGGTCACCCTCGACGCCAACTACGGCGGTATGCGCGTCGGCATGGAGGGTGAGACCCGCTTGGCCGTCAACGCCACCACCGAGTTGCACCGTGAGGACTACACCATCAACTGGAAGACGATGCTGGCCCGTGGCATCGCAGTCGTCGGCTCCAACATCAAGGTGGAACTTGATATTCAGATCGTTCCCAAGGGCACGCAGCTGAAGTTCAAGTAGCGGCAATGCGGTCCGTGAACGATGTGCGACACCTGTCCGCGTGCACGGCTTGTTTCGGCCTTGTCCGCAGGTCGGCGACGGATCGCCAGAGCACCGGGGGTTCCTCCTTCTTCACACGTGGTCTGCCGGACGTAATCGCCACGCATCGGGCTTTGGCCCGATGGAGCGTTCTGAGAGGGCGTTTGAAGTAGGCAGATTGCCCTTGATGCCCTAGTACGTTCCTCGCCAGGTGGGGGTGGTCTTGTCCGTTATGCGCCTGGTGAGGTTGTCGACCGAAGCGATGTGGATCATGGCTTCGGAGCTGGCGGTGAGGGTGTCGTAGTCGCGAGCCAGACGGCGGTGCATCATGATCCAACCGATACTCCGCTCGACCACCCAGCGTCTTTTCACGACGTGAAACCCGCGGGTATCCGGGTTTCTGTTGACGACTTCGACGTCGATTCCGAGGCGGGCGCCGTGCTCGACGACGGCGTTCTTGAAGCCGGTGTCGACCCAACTCTTGGAGATGGTCGGGTACTTCTCCTTCGCCTGGTCGAGGAGGCGCATTCCCAGGGCGTTCTCCGAGAGGCCGGCGGCGGTGACGGTCACGGCGAGGATGAGGCCGATCGTGTCGGTCAGGATGCCGCGCTTCCTCCCGACGATCTTCTTGGCCGCATCCGTTCCCTGGCTGGTCAGGGGCACGTTGCTGGAGGTCTTCACGCTCTGGGTGTCGATCACGGAGGCGGTCGGCTCGGGCTTGCGCCCCTCCTTCACCCGGGCCAGTCCCGTCAGGTCGTAATTGAGCTGGGCGAAGATTCCTTCGTCCCGCCACGCGGCGTAGTAGGCGTAGACAGTGCCGTGGTTGGGGAAGTCGTGCGGGAGGTATTTCCAGGGGATTCCGGTGCGGTTCACGTAGAGGATCGCGTTGAAGACGTCGCGTAAATCGACCTTGGCCGGCTGCCCGGTCGGCCTGCGGTCCAGCCGGGCCTTTCTCCAGGCCGTCAACGTCGGCTCGATCAAAGCCCATCGGGCGTCGGACAGGTCGCTGGGGTACGGCTTGCGCTCGCTCACGGCGTAGCGTGATCACGAGTGAGCCGGAGGGCGCGGTTCCGCTGCCCATCAGGCGATTCCGTCGCATCTTCAAACCAGACGGACTTCCAGATATAGAAGCGAACGAGACGGATGACCAAGCCTCGGCCCCAGGGAAGGTCATAAGACGCCTACGGGATGAAAGCCTTCAAAGCAGAGCAGGTGCGAGAGTCACATATGAGACCTGACCTGCGTAAACGCCCTCTGAGAGGGCGGTTCGGAAGACTTTGAGTGGTTCTGTCGTTGCCTGATGGTGTGGGTGCGGGCGGAATCTGCCGACCCGTGGTCGCTGATCTGATGGTGTGATGAGGTGAGTGAACGCACGCCGTACCCGAGCGACTTATCGGACGAGCAGTGGTCGCTGACCGAGCCGTTGATCACCGCGTGGAAGGCCCGGCACCGCTCGGTCAGCGGTCACCGGGGCTCCTATGAGATGCGGGAGATCGTCAACGCGATCCTCTGCCAGGGCAGGACCGGCTGCCAGTGGACCTACCTCCCGCATGACCTGCCGCCTACTGACGTTGTCGCCGTGATGTCGTCAAGGTGAGGCCGGTTTCGGCGAGGCATCCGTTGATGAGGTTGCTGCGGTACTGGATCTGGCGGAGACCGCGTCGGAGCGTGCTGATGAGGTGGTCAGGGTCGGTGAAGGCGGTGTTGGCCTGGCTGCTGCGCCGCAGCAGGGACCAGATGCCCTCGACGGGGTTGAGGTCGGGTGCGTAGGCCGGCAGGGAGTAGCAGGTGATCCAGTCGTAGGTGTCGATGAACTCCCGTAATCGGCGGTCTTTGTGGACGTTGAGGTTGTCCCACACGAGCACAATGGGTGCGCCGAGCTGCTGGTGTGCGGCGATGAGCAGGTCGCGGTAGTCGGTCCAGGTGAAACTGCGTCTGCCGCCGCGCTTGTGATCAACATGCCGCTTGGGCCGGTAGATCAGCCGTGAGCGTTCACCGTGCTTGTAGCAGGCCAGAGCGGCGATGGAGAAGCGGCGCTGGGAGCGTCCCCGCACCCGGATGACGGGTGTCCGCCCGCGTCGGGCTCAGGTCCGTGCGGTGGGCGGCGTCATCGAGAAGCCGGCTTCGTCTTCGAAGCACAGCCAGGCGTCGAGCGCCGCCACGGACTTTCCACCTGCGGCCAGGTCTCCTTCACCCAGCCCGCCACGGCCTCCTCGTCGCGCTCGGTGGCTCGGCGGGCCGGGACCTGGTGGCTGAAGCCGTGCCGGTGCAGCATCCGCGCGATCGCCGACAGCGTCATGCTGAACGGAAAATCGAACCTTAGCCAGGCAGGCGGCAGGGTCCGTTCTGCGAAGCAGGACGGACGTCCGAGGCAGGGCGGGAGGCTCAGGCTGCGGGTGCGAGGGTGACTTGGTGTCCGAGGGCCTGGAGCTGACGGACAAGATCTCTGGTCTTGCGGGCGGGATTGAGATGACGGTGGTGCCATTCGGCACCGAGTTCTTGGTAGGAGGCTTCGGGCTCGTTGAGCAGGTGCCAGGTGATGACAAGGAGCGAGCGCGCCACGGCGACCAGTGCCTTGCTGTGGCCGCGGCGTTTGACAATGCGTCGGTAACGGGCACTGAGGAAGGTATCGGTGCGGGCAGCGGCACTGGCGGCTTCACCCAGTGCGCCCCTGAGCCAGGGATTGCCCCTGCCGGCCGGACCGGCAGTGTTCTTTGCTCCGGACTGGATGGTCCGCGGACACAGCTTCGCCCACGAGACCAGGTGCTCGGGGGTGGGAAAGCGGCTCATGTCCAGGCCGATCTCGGCGAGGACGATCTGGGCAGTGGCCTGCCCGACGCCGGGGACGGCATCCAGACGCTCGGCCAGGTGCTGAGCGGTCACGTCAGCGTGGCCGGGCGGACTGCTTCCGCGGTCGTCGCGCGGGGCCGTGGTCCGGCCCATGAGATCCACGATCAGCCGGTCGAGTTCCTGGATCTGCGCGGTGAGATGGTCGACGGTTGACAGCAGCACGCGCAGCAGGCGGGCGTGGTGGTCGTCGAACTGCCCGGTGAGTGCTTCGGCCAGGGCCGCCTTCTTCTTCACCAGATTCCCTTTGGCGAGGCCCGCCAGCGTTCTGGGATTACGCTCCCCGGCGACCAGGGCATCCAGCATCGCCCGTCCGGACATCCCGAAGAGATCCGAGACGACGCCGGACAGCTTGATCTGCGCGTCCTGCAGGACCTTGTCCACCCGGTGCTTGTGCCGAGTGCGTTCTTGGACGAAGACGGTTCGGGTGCGGGTGAGGTCCCGCAGCTGCCGCACCGGCTTCGGGGGAACGAACGAGGCCCGGACCATGCCCCGTTCGGCGAGTTTGGCCAGCCAGACCGCGTCCAGCTTGTCGGTCTTGGGCCGACCAGGGACGTTCTTCACGTCGCGCGCGTTGACCAGCCAGCACTCCAGGCCACGGGATTCCAGAAGGTAGAAGAAGGGCCGCCAATAGCTGCCCGTCGCTTCCATCACCACTCGCTGGACGCCTTGACAGACCAGCCGGTCGCCGAGCTCGAGAATCGCGTTCGTTGTGGACGCCACCGTCCAGACCTGCTGAATACGCCGGCCCTCGATGGTGTCGTGCGGGACACGCAGACACACCATCCCGGACGCCTTGGCGATGTCGATCGCCGCGACTCGGGCAACGCTTCCATCGTCGTGGTCCTCCCTCAACTCCTCCATGGGCTCCCCTTGTGCATCGTGCAGGGAGGGGCTGCCCGGAGAGCCCTGAGGGAGGCGGAGAAGCTGAACGGCGTGTTCGAGACGACAGTGTGCGGCCCCTCGGACGGCTCTCTCACCAGACTCTTGTGCGGGCTCACGGCCCAAACATGAAGCGGCGTCGGCGGACAGCCCCGTACCAATTTTCACGCCCGCGAGGCGTCAACCGCAGGTGAACGGCTGACTCTTGTGGAACCGGCGTCCGATCAGCGTCTTGATCCGCGCCAGCGTCCACGTCTGGTCCGGCCAGCCGTGCGCGAGCGGCCCCTTGGCGAGCTCCTGCTCGAGCACGGTGAACAGGGCCTCACTCAGCTTGGGCCGTGACACAGGCCCGGCAGACCGCAGCCCCTCGGCTCCGGCACCGTGCCAGGCCCGGCGCCAGCGCTGCACCGAGCGCACACTCACCCGTAAGCCCTTGGCGACCTCGGCGTTGGAGGCACCCGAAGCGAATAGCTCCGCGGCCTCCAGCCGGATCCGCTCGCGAAACGCCTGCCGTTCAGGCGTCAGCCCACCACCCTGCGGATATCTCACACAACCGGCATACCGCGACGATCACCCATCGTCAGCCCCCAACGACAAGACGCCGCAAAGTTCAGTAACGGTCTCGGGGGAAATTGAGCTTCGGCGTGCCGGCCTGGCGGCTCGGCTGGTGGGTGATCAGCGGGCGGTGTCGCGGACGAGGACGAGTTCGGTGCTCGTCCGGCGGCGGGTGGCACGCTGCGCGCATCGGTCGGAGACGAGTGAGGCGATCGCGAGATGGGCCTCGGCGTAGGTATCGCGGCGTCCGGTGAATCGCCGCAGGGGTGCCCACTGGCGCAGCTCGGCGTTGGTGTGCTCCACACAGATCCTCGCCGAGGACTGCCGCCGCCGTGTCTCGCGCCGGGCGTGCTTGTCACCGTCGCACGCCTCGTCCCTTGGCTTCTTCGGCGGGGCGCTGACCTGGCCGGGGAACTCCTTGGCCAGCCCGAGGTAGCCAGAATCGACCTTCGCCTTCACGCGGGGACGGGTGCGGAACTGCTCGGCGATGCCCTCGGTCCGCACGGCGGTCTGGTCGTGCATCCGGCCCGGGCGGACCAGGCCAGACAGCAGTAGGCGGCCCTGGCCGTCGCTGAAGGTGGTGGTCTTGATGGTGTTCTGCTTGCGTTTGCCGGAGACGAACGCCCGGCGCCCGGGGCGGTCGGCCTGCGGGCGGCGGACCTGGGTCTCGGCCCCGTCGAGCCGCAGCTCAACGCCCTCCGCCTCGGCATAGGCGAAGACGTCCTCCAGCGTCTTCAGCCGCAGGCCGGGCCGGTCGGGCACGGCGAAACCACGGGCCGCCAGCAGCGGGCGGACCTGACGGATGGCCGCGGAGACGGTGGAGCGATCCACCTCGAAGAGCTCGGCGAGCACCACGTGCGGCAACTTATGGCGCAGATGGACCAGGGTGACCAGCAGCCGATCGAGGAAGACCAGCTTGGGCTTTCGGCCTGCACCCTCTGCCCGCCGACGCTCCCCGCCCCGGGCCTCGCGGAGCGCGGACTGTCGCGCGGCCTCCCATGCACTGGCGAGCTCGGCGAACAACTCGCCGAAATGTGCGCGTGAGACACCGGACAGGGCAGGATGGGAACAGGCCGCGCGGGCCCAGATCAGCTTCACAACTCACCTAACCCGTACGGCCCTTCTCATGTCACGGCCCGACCAGGACGCTGACCATGTCCTCCGAGGCAGTAAAGCTACGCGGCCTGAATCGCGTCTGCCGGGACCTCGAAGACAATCTCGAGCCCGTCGCGCTCGTCGCCCTTCTCGCCGACGTGCGTGAAACCGAAGCCCGCGATGGTGGCCAGGGAGGCGTTGTTGTCGGACCTGATAGTGGCCCGCACGGTCCTGACACCGGGTTCGGCGGCGGCCCTGACGAGCAGCGCCCTCAACATGGCGCGGGCATAGCCCTGGCGGCGGTACCCGGGCACGACGGTGTAGCCGACCTCGACCATGCCGGCCTCGTCCGGCGGCCCGTGGAACCCGGCGTCGCCGACGACGGCCCCGTCCGGCTCGGACACAGCGGCCCGCGTGATCCAGGGCGCGGCAGTCGGGTCCTTGGCAAGTTGGTCAGCGCGATAGCCGAAGATCCAGCGGGCCCGGTCGCTGACGAATTGTTCGTCAAGGGCGACCCCGGCCTCGGCGCTGCCGCCGGCGAGGTCGCCGTCGGCAAGCGCCCGCAGCGCCTTTTCGCTGAGCTCGACAAAGCGGACGCGTTTGGGGATGGAGAGAGGTTCGTTGTTCATCGCGGAGATGCTCGCCCAGCGCCGGGGGGCTGTCCACAGATTTACGGCCTCGGCGGACATGGTGATCGTCCCGGTCGGGCCGTGACATGAGAAGGGCCGTACGGACGCTGCGATACCTACGCCGAGACCCATCTCGCGATCGCCTCACTCGTCCCGCTGATCACCCACCAGCCGAGCCGCCAGGCCGGCACGCCGAAGCTCAATTTCCCCCGAGACCGTAAAAGTGCTACGTACTACTACTACTTCGCCCTATGGCGCGACGACGGGACGGACCAGGTCATCCATGAACTCCTGCGCTGCCAGGTGAAGGAGAAGGCCCGCCGATTAGAGGACCCGACCCTGGTGGTCCTGGACACGCAGAGTGTCCACGTGGCTGCCGGGGTTCCCGCCTCCACCACCGGCCGGGATCCGGCGAAGAAGGTCCCGGGCCGCAAGCGGGGACTGGCCGTTGACGTGCTCGGCCTGGTCATCGCTGTCACCGTGCTGGCCGCGAGCACCCACGACAACGCCGCGGGCGCAGCGTGGCGGAGCCGGCATTCGGAGGCGCGCAGCGGTCTTCCCGCGGCGGGCGCCAGCGACGCCAGCCCGGAGGGCAGCCACGCCCTGGTGCCCGTGCCGAAACGCCAGGGCACCAGGCAGCCGCGGGCTCGGCGCCCCTCCTGCGAGCCGGGCCCGGCCCCTTCTCGCGCTCGGGGCCGCCCGGGACGCCTACGCGGTCGGGTGACTCAAAACCCGGGATCGGGGAACCGGAAGAGATGCCCTGCCCCATAAGGGGAGGGCCGGGTCTCTGGACGCCCGGCTCCCTCACCGGAAGAAGGACCATGATGGCGCACGAAGACGACGGTGGGCAGGCCGTGCCGAACACCCGGGGCATGCGCTCCGACGGCGACGGCGTCACACGCCGCCGTCCCCTGCGCGAGCGGCACGTCGAGGAGACGGTCGAGGTCGCGGTGCCGGTCCGCACGGCCTACAACCAGTGGACGCAGTTCAAGACGTTCCCGCGCTTCTCGACCGTGGTGCGCGACGTCGAGCAGATCAGGCCTACCGTCACCGCGTGGACCATCGGCTACGGCCCCCTGCGTCACCGTTTCGCGGTCGAGATCGTGGAACAGGACCCTGACGCCTATCTGGCCTGGCGTGGCCTGGAGCAGCACCCCACCCACCAGGGCGAGGTCGAGTTCAGGCCGACGGAGTCCGGTGGCACCGCGATCACGGTCCGGATGCTCCTCCAACCGCAGGGGGCCGCGAAGGTCCTCACCCGCTCGTCCAGGGTTGTGGGGCTGACCGTGCGACTGGTGCGCGGGGAACTGGTGAGCTTCAAGCACTTCATCGAAGGGCTCGGTCAGGAGGGCGGTGCCTGGCGCGGCACCATCCGCAACGGCCGGGTTCAGCACGAGACCCCGGAACCGCCCAGGAGCCGTGTCGCCCAGTGGCCCGTCGGCTGACCCGCGTACCGCACACGGCAAGAGAAAGGCCAAGCGATGCAGAACCCGCCCGGTGAGGAGCCGGAGACCTCCCTCTCCGTGACACCGCCGAAGAAGTGGGCGGCCGGGGTTCCCGCCGTCGTGCACGCGCTGGAGTACTCCCTGGAGCAGACCTCCCCGCGCAAGAGCGGGGTCGACCTGCTCACCATGAACCAGGTGGGCGGGGTCGACTGCCCCGGCTGCGCGTGGGCGGACCCCGCTCCGGGCCGGCGCCATCGCAATGAGTACTGCGAGAACGGCGCTAAGCACATCAACGACGACGCCACGACGCGCCGGATCACCGCCGACTTCTTCCGCGAGCACAGCGTGTCCGATCTGGCCGCCCGCTCCGACATGTGGCTCAACCAGCAGGGCCGGCTCACCGAGCCGGTGATCAAACGGCCCGGGTCGGACCGCTACGAGCCCATCGGCTGGAACGACGCCCTGGGCGTCCTGGCGCAGGAACTGAAGGGGCTGGACTCGCCCGACGAGGCGGTCTTCTACACCTCCGGCCGGGCCAGCAACGAGGCCGCCTTCGTCTTCCAGCTCTTCGCCCGCGCCTACGGCACCAATAACCTGCCCGACTGCAGCAACATGTGCCACGAGTCCAGCGGCTTCGCCCTGAACGAGACGCTGGGCGTCGGCAAGGGCACCGTGAGTCTCGACGACCTCCACCACGCGGACCTGATCTTCCTGGTGGGGCAGAACCCGGGCAGCAATCACCCGCGGCAGCTTTCGGCCCTGGAGGAGGCCAAGCGCAACGGCGGCCGCATCGTGGCGGTGAACCCGTTGCCGGAGGCGGGGCTGCGACGCTTCAAGAACCCGCAGAAGCCGCGTGGGGTCGTGGGGCGGGGTACCCAGATCGCCGACTGCTTCCTGCACATCAAGCCGGGCGGGGACCTCGCCCTGTTCCAGGCACTGAACCGGCTGTTGCTGGAGGCGGAGGACGCGCGTCCCGGCACCGTCCTGGACCACGACTTCATCAACGCCCACACCTCCGGTTTCGAGGAGTTCGCCCGGCACGCCCGCACCGTCGACTGGGACGACGTGCGCGCGGCGACGGGACTAACCCGCGAGGAGATCGAGAAGGTCCGCGACGAGGTCCTGCGGAGCGAACGCGTCATCGTGTGCTGGGCGATGGGCATCACCCAGCACAAGCACGGCGTACCCACCATCCGGGAGATCGTCAACTTCCTGATGCTGCGGGGCAATCTGGGGCGCGCCGGCACGGGCGCCTGCCCGGTGCGCGGCCACAGCAACGTCCAGGGCGACCGCACCATGGGCATCTGGGAGCAGATGCCGGACACCTTCCTGGACGCCCTTCAGGAGGAGTTCGGCTTCGATCCGCCGCGCCCGCACGGCTTGGACTCGGTGAACTCGATCAAGGCGATGCTGGAGGGCCGCGTCAAGGTCTTCCTCGCCCTGGCCGGGAACTTCGTGCGCGCAGCGCCCGACAGCGAGGTCACCGAGAAGGCGATGCGTTCGTGCCGGCTGACCGCCCACATCTCCACCAAGCTCAACCGCTCGCACACCGTCTGCGGCGACACCGCCCTGATCCTGCCGACGCTGGGGCGCACCGAGCGTGATGTCCAGGCCGACGGCGAGCAGTTCGTCACCGTCGAGAACTCCATGAGCGAGGTGCACACCTCCCAGGGACGACTCGAACCGGCCTCGCGCATGCTGCTGAGCGAGGTCGCCATCCTGTGCCGGCTCGCCCGGCTGAGCCTCGGCGGCGGGGGGGACATCCCCTGGGCCAAGTTCGAGGGCGACTACAACACCATCCGCGACAGCATCTCCCGGATCGTGCCGGGCTTCCACGACTTCAACGCCCGGGTGACCCGTCCGGGAGGCTTCCAGCTACCCAACCCGGTCAACGAGGGCGTGTTCAGGACCGAGACCGGCAAGGCCCGGTTCACCTGCAACGAGCGGGTGGTCCCCCGGGCCCCCGAGGGTCACCTGCTGCTGCAGACCTTGCGCTCGCACGACCAGTGGAACACCGTCCCGTACACCAACAACGACCGCTACCGCGGCATCCACGGCAGCCGTCACGTGATCCTCGTCAACCCGGCCGACCTGTCCGAACTCGGCCTCGCCCAGGGCGATCGCGTGGACCTGGTGAGCGTCTGGGAGGACGGCACCGAGCGCCGGGCCGAGAACTTCGAGGTCGTGTCCTACCCGGCGGCCAAGGGTTCGGCCGCCGCCTACTACCCGGAGACGAACGTCCTGGTGCCGCTCGACAGCGTCGCCGACGTAAGCAACCAGCCCACGTCGAAGGGCATCGTCGTCCGCCTCGAACCCACGGGCGACCGATCCCGGCCGGCACCGGTCTGACCGAAACCGACGACGCCGCACCCCGGCGGGCCCCGCTGACAGCAGCGAGGCCCAGCCGTCCGTCTAGTGTGATGCGCCGGAAATCGCGGGCTTAAGAGGTCCTAACAAAGGCGTTGGACGTGGCGGTAGGTGATCAGGCAGGTGGCGAGGCCGAGGAAGGCCTCGTGGATGTCGTCGCGTCGTTCCCAG
>NZ_JBIAUC010000039.1:0-10544 GCF_042892355.1 Streptomyces sp. NPDC001796
CACGATCCAAGGCCGCGACTGTCGTTTCCCCACGACCAGACCAACGACCCTCCACACCGAAAGTCACATGATCAACAACTTCTGTTAGGACCCCTAAGTCTGTAGCCTGTATTTATGTCTCGGGGTCCTCGTGCCGTCGAAGTTGTGCTGTCCGATGAGGAGCGCGCCGAGTTGCTGCGCTGGGCGGGCGGGGCGGTGGCGCCCCGTCTCGTCGAGCGGGCACGCATCGTCTTGGCGTGCGCGGATGGGAAGCCGAATACGCGTGTGGCGGCGGAGTTCAAGGTAACCGCGGACACGGTGAGGAAGTGGCGCTCGAGGTTTGCTGCCCGGCGGATCGCCGGGCTTGAGGATGAGCCGCGGCCGAGCCGGCGCAAGTCGGAGCTGGTGCTCAGCGATGATGAACGGGCTCAGCTGACGCGTTGGGCGAGGCGCGCGAAGACCGCGCAGTTCCTGGCTTTGCGGGCGAGGATCGTGCTGCGGTGCGCGGAGGGCGGGACGAACAAGCAGGTGGCCGCCGAACTCAATGTGAGCGAGCAGTCGGTGAACCGCTGGCGGGCCCGGTTCGTGAAGCGGCGGCTGGACGGTCTGGTCGACGAGCCGCGGCCCGGTCGGCCGCCGTCCATCCTGCTCGACCAGGTCGAGGACGTTGTCCTCGCGACGCTGGAATCCACCCCGGGCCAGGACACCCACTGGTCGCGGGCCTCCATGGCCGCCCGCACCGGGTTGTCGAAGTCCACCATCGGGCGGATCTGGAAGAAGTTCGACCTCAAGCCGCACCTGCAGGATGCCTTCAAGCTCTCCACCGACCCGCAGTTCGTCGCGAAGGTCGTCGACGTCGTCGGCCTGTATCACAACCCGCCGGAGAAGGCCGTGGTGTTGTGCGTGGATGAGAAGAGCCAGATTCAGGCGCTGGACCGCTCGCAGCCGGTGCTGCCGATGATGCCGGGCATGCCCGAACGGCGCACCCACGACTATCTGCGGCACGGCATCACCAGCCTGTTCGCCGCCTTCAACATCGCCGACGGCACTGTCATCGGTGAACTCCACCGCCGCCACCGGGCCGTCGAGTTCAAGAAGTTCCTCGTCACGATAGACAAGGCGGTTCCCGCCGGACTCGATGTGCACCTGGTGTGCGACAACTACGCCACCCACAACACCCCAGAGATCAAGACCTGGCTCGGCAAGCGCCCCCGCTTTCATGTCCACTTCACTCCGACCGGCTCCTCCTGGATCAACCAGGTCGAGCGGTGGTTCGGCCTGCTGACAGACAAGCTCATCCGTCGCGGCGTCCACACCTCGGTGAAGGCGCTGGAGGATGACATCAGGGCCTGGATCGACTCGTGGAAGAAGAACCCCAGGCCCTTCACCTGGACCAAGACCGCCGACGAGATCCTCAAATCTCTCGCCGACTACCTCAACAAGGTCACTCCGCCAGCCACCGAAAACCAGCAAGAAACTTAAGCCCGCGATTTCCGGCGCATCACACTAGGCCGCACCCGGCATCAAGCGGTACATGTACCGGTATGGCGCGTGAGCGGGTGCGGTGGCCGGCCGTCGTGGATCGGGCACGGGAGATCGTGGAGAGCTACGAGGGCGGCGTCACGCTGCGCCAGGTCATGTACCGGCTGGTCTCCGAGGGCGTGCTGCCGCACACCCCGTCGATGTACCGGCGCCTGTCCTCCCACCTCGCCCAGGCCCGCCGCGAGGGCCGCTTCCCGGACCTGATCGACACCCTGCGCGAGGTCCACGTCCCGCCGGCCTGGCCGGACGTGGCCGCGTTCCTGCGCGAGGCCGTGGACTGGTTCGCCCTCGAGCGCACCGAGGGCCAGCGCCCGGTGTACGTCGCGGCGGCGGGTGACGTCGGATCCGGTGTAGCCGGGCAGGTGCTGGCAGAACAGGTGGTTGATGGTGCCGAAGGCGCGCTCGACGATGCCTTTGGCGGTGGGAGCGAACGGCGGGGCGGGCTGGACGCTGATGCCGAGGGTCTCGCAGGCGGCGGTGAAGGCCCGGGAGAGGGAGACCTTGCCCCGGTCGACGACGATCGTCTCGGGCAGGACGACGGGCCGGGCCGCAACCGGCGGCAAACCACCCGTCACCAGGTTGACCAACGTCCCTGGGCAGTCTAGGACATCGAGGTCGCCTGCGCCGTCGACCAAGTTCCCGGCTACCACCCGAAAGAGGCGTGGCCCCGGGCCTTCGAAGATCGTTGGGCGGTATGCGCAAGAACACTGCTGAACTCGAAAGGACCTTCCTTGTCGAATCTCCGGACGCGGGCGCTCGCCCGGCGCGCGACAGGTGTGGCCATGGCCGCGATCACGACCTTCCTGCTCCAAGGAGCCCCGGCGTCGGCGACGGCTGCCGCGGAGCCGCCGGTCGCGGGCACCTACTGCACGCCGTGGGAGGGCCACTACGGCGCGAAGAACTGGACCTACGCCGATGCCCGTGTGTGCCTCGTCGTCGACGCCTCGCAGAAAGCCCACGTCAGGGGCGAGACCGACACGAACACCTACTACTGGGGCGGCGCCTGGTACAACGCCAGCAGCAACTACCCGGCCAACTGGCGCGCCACGGGAACGGTGAGCAACTCCAAGGGCAAGGTGCTGTCGTACGACACCTACTTGGTCAGCCAGACGTCCCGCACCGGCTCGAAGGACGACATGATCAACGTCGGCACTCTGTCGGAATGCGGCGAGTACACCGTCAGCATGCGGTTCTTCCAGAACGGGGCGTACTGGACGGACAGCCCCTCCATCGACTCGGGGGAGCGCACCTACCAGATCGCGGTTCCCTGCTCCTGAGCGGACCGGGCGTCTCCCGCGATGCCGTCGTGGGCAACCCGCCGTTCGTCGCGGCCCCGTCGTGGCCTGCGTCGCGGCCGTGAGGACCTGGCGACGGTCGCCGGTGAAGCCGGACACGGACGTACGCGGCGCTCGCCGTGCCGTGCCCGGCGTACACCACGGCACTGCGCCGCCGCTTGCAGGCCCTGTCCGGCCGGCTGCTGTTTCACCCGTACTGGTCCGGCCCGGGCCGGATGCTGGCGGCCCGGGTGGAGCTGCGCCATCAGGTCCGCGCCCTGGAACGGCTGCCGTGACGACGCACCTGGTCCGCCTCCAGTTCGAGGCCGGCGGCCCGGCGGTCACCGGGGAGCGGGCCGACGGGGCGACAGCCCGCCGTACCTGGCGTGACGGGGTCGGGCTGTACGGCAGCGACGAGAAGGTCGTCATCCGGCTCGCCGAGGACTCCGATGAGGGTGAGCGGTGGCGTGGGAGCGGGGGCGCGTCGTCGAGACTGCATCGGACGGCGGTCACCGATCCGAGAGCTACTAGGCGCAGACGTCAAGGCCACAGATCCTTACGGAAGGCGCTGGGTCCTGCAGTGCAAGCACCGCCGGAACGGAGACCACGGCGCAGCGGTCGGCACACCAGACCTTCAGGTGCTCAACGGAACTGGTCGCCCGGTACACAAGGCGGACGTCGTGCTCATGGTGACCAACGGAAGGATCACCCAGCCCGGCCGCGCCTTCGCTCAGCAGCAGCGTCTCCATCTTGTGGATCGCCGATTGCTGGGGGAGTGGGCTGCAGGATCACGCCCCCTATGGGAGCTCCTGCGCGTTGTTCCCCCACCGCGGCGGCCTCCGGCCCGCTCGTAGACGGTGGATTCCGGGGAAGGCGGAGGCCGCGCGACATAGGACAGGGACGAAGTGGATCTGCTGGTGTGGGTCACCGCAGCCACCCGCACCTCCGTCGCCGCCGGCCAGTACCTGGCCCAGCACAACCGTGCCGCCCTCGGTCACGGCCTGCTCTAGCTGCGCGGCGACGGCACGGCCCTGGAAGCAGTCAGCCTGTCGAGGCAGCACTTCCACTTGGTGTCGGCCGCTAACCACCGACCGCGGCGCGGCATACTGCGCGGTCTGCCCGCCAGCGGCGGCCCACAGCCGGGCGTCGTGCAGTGGTTGTCAGTGTGGTCAGCTGAACGTGTTGCAGCTGGCGACGCGGCCGGAGCGGTAGCCGGTGGAGAACCATTGCTGGCGCTGGCTGGCGGAGCCGTGGGTCCAGGTGTCGGGTGTGACCTTGCCCTGGTAGCGCTGCTGGATACGGTCGTCTCCGACGGCGGCGGCCGCGTCCAGCCCGCGGTTGATGTCGTCCTTCGTCAAGTCGGTGATCAGTGGCTTACCGCTCTTGGGGTCGGGGGTGGTGGTGGCGTGGTGGGCCCACACTCCGGCGTAGCAGTCCGCCTGCAACTCGAGTTTCACCGAGCCGCTGTTCTGGCCCTTTCCGCTGCCGCGGGAGATCGTTCCGCTGAGGTCCTGGAAGTGGTGGCCGTATTCGTGCGCGATGACGTAGGCCTCGGCGAACGGGCCGCCCTTGGCGCCGAACTTGCTGCTCAGGTCGTTGAAGAAGCCGAGGTCGAGATAGACCTTGTCATCGGCTGAGCAGTAGAAGGGGCCGACGTCGGAAGTCGCGTTCCCGCAACCGGTGTTCACACTGCCGGTGAACAGGAACGTCGGGGCCTGCTGGTAGGGCTTGCCGGCGGCTGTCTCCGTCTGCTTCCAGAATGCCTGCACGCTGTCGACCACGGCGACGATCCGGCACTCCTCCTTGCGGTTGGCGTCGGCACCGGTCCGGCAGTCCGCCGCGAGGTCCGCGGCTGACTTGCCGGACGAGGACGTGTCGCTGCTGCCCGAGCCGAACATGCCGGGGTCGACACCCAAGAGCACGGACGCGACCAGCACCACGAGCCCGACCAGTCCCCCGCCGATGGTCTTCCCGCCGCCCGGGATCCCGCCCAGCGCACCTCCCCGACCGTCCTCGACCTCGGACGTGTCCAGAGCAGCATCGTCGTCGAATTGCATACGTTGACCCTCCCTCAAGCAGCGCGCCGGACCGCCCCGCGTCGTCCCGCTCGCCTACCCCGTACGAGGTCATCCCCATCCCGTCCTCTTCTTGCTCCGCCTCTCGGGGGAGCCGGCGGGCGACGCCGCGGCGCCGCTCTGTGGGTGAACGGCGGACCGCAGTGCGCGGTGACGGCCCCTCCATGCCGTCGACCGCGCAGCGGCATCCCGCCTGTCGCCGGTGCCGGGACCGTGCCCGCGAGGTTCAGATGACGGACGGCCGCCTCGGGTCGGTCGGGACGATCGCGTACTCGTCGAAGAGCCGTTCAAGGGCAGCACCCAGGGAATGCGGCGTGTCCGTCGGCCAGCGGGCATTTCTTCAGACCGGGGCCCTGGAGGTAGGGGAGGCTGATCAGGAGGTGGTCGCAGTGGGACCCGGGCAGCCACGGCTCCCTGGGTTACCCGGATCAGGCGGCGGTCGCCGTGGTGCGGCGGGCGGCTGCGGCGCGGGTGCGGGCGCTGTCGGTGGGGCGGATGCCGTAGCCGGCCGGATCCAGGCTGATCAGGCCGCGGTGCAGGCGGCGTATCCGCAGGGCCAGGTCGAGGTGGAGGCGGGGGCGCTTGTCGCGGATTTCGGCGACAGTGCGTGGGTTGACGTCCAGGCGCTGGGCGAGTGTGGTGGCGGGCCATCCGGCACGGGCCAGGTCGGCCAGCAGCCGGGATGCCTCGGTGGAGTCGGTCAGGCCGGGGGTGCCGGGGGTGCGGCGGTGGGGGAGCGGGATGCCGAGGATGGCTTCGGCGGAGGTGCGGGCGATGTGCCGGACCGTCTGGCAGTCTGCCGGGGTGCGCAGCACGCGGCGGACCAGGGTCACGGACAGACCGGCCCGGTCGGCGATGTCCTGCGCGGACATGCCCTGCCCGCGTAGCCGGACCGCCCACCGAGCGGCGGCATGCGGTGGGACACGGGCGGACAGACCGCGCAGGCGGTCCTGGTCGCGCCGGCGGCGGGCACGCAGTGCTGCCCGGCGGCACTCGGCGCGGGTGCAGCCGTAGTCGGCGCACGACGCCTGGCCGTGACGGACCGACGACCGCCGCGGCCGACGCTGCCGCACGGCCGGCACGGCGACGGAAGCGGACTGCTCTCCAAGACGTGGCATGGCGATTCCTGCTGCGAGTTCGGTGTGCTGGCTCACGCTACGTGCCCCCACCGACAAAGCAGCCCCGCAGCTCACCGCGTGTGAGTCCACGGGCCCGGGGCAGCAGCGTGTGCCGCGCCCTCTGCTCAAACTAGAGGAGACGACAGCGGCCTAGCCGCCGGACACAGCAGCCAGGTTGGCCACGCGGTGGGTCAGCGATGCTTCCCGAGAGACGGTAAGCCGCCAGGGACAGTCCGCACACTGCTACCCACCCGTACTACGCGCGCCGGTTGCCTGGTGGCAGGCTTCTCCGACTTGGCTTTGTCGGACTCGGCCTTCCTGGCGGCCGCCTGGCGCGCCATCAGTTTGAGTGCCTTCTCCCGCTGTGCCATGACCGCTTTGTGTCGCGCCATGGCCTCGGAGGCAGATTCGCCCGTAGTCGGTTTGGTCATGATCCCCCCTGAGAACGCACCTCACCGTGCTCGCAATAGTCGACGCAAAAGCCATGCCATGGGAAAGTCCAAACAGGGCCCGAGCTCTCATCCGGCGCACGCCGAGGCCCACGGCACCGCGCCGGAACACCTGCCAGACCGCACCGGGAACGTCTGGCGTACGCCGATGCGCGCCGGGATGCGGCAGGTGTGCCGGACCTGAGGCTCACATCCACGCGGTGCTGAACAGCGCGTATTCGAGTAGGTCGGGTGAGGTGTCGGACGGCCAGCCGTCGGTGGACGCTGCCTGGTGGGCGGCGGCGTGCATGAACGAGAGGTAGATCTGGTAGCGGTGGGGTGACCAGTCCTGGTCTCTCCAGACCCAGCGGGCGATCGAGCTGTCGGGGTCGTGGCCCGTTTCCCGGCCGACTGCTGAGGCTAGGGATCGCATGCGCCGGGCCAGGACGCGGTCGAGAACGAGCGGCTTCGGGCCGTTCGCCGGCGGCACGGTCTTGCCGGCGAAGTAGAGGAACTTGGTGAAAAAGGCAGGCCCGAGCCAGGCAACGTGACCGCGCAGCGCCGCATACGCTGCTCGTGCGCCGTGCTCGCTCAGAGCGGTGACCGCGCCGGCCAGTGCCGCTTCCAGATCGTCGGCGGCCAGGATCGTTCGCAGCGTGGCCGGTCCGCTGCCGCCGGGGGAGCCGCCCTTGCTCTTCCCCCACACATAGGTGGCCACCAGGGCCTCTGTGAAGGCTTCGCGCCGCAGTGCGTCCTGGACGATCGATGTCACCTGCGCCCGGTTCACCGCGGCGTCACCTTCGCACGAAGTCGAGGCCAGAGCTGAGGGCCACGGCGTAATCTGCGTCCACCGGCTGGGCGTGTAGTGGACCGTGTGCGCGCCGGGCGTCTTGTCGGGGAACCTTGCAGCGTTCTCGCTCCACCACCGGGCCAGCGCCCGCAGAGCCTCATCGGGCAGCAGGCGCTTGGCCATCTCCTGGTCCACCGCATCCGCCCGGTCTTGTCTGCTCACAGCCCGCCCCCTATGGATCCTGCTCCCCGCTGTGCCCCCTGCCCTGGCTCGCGTGGGGCGAGGACTAGAAGATACGGGCCTCGTCGCAGCCCCGCGTCCCGAGCTCATGGATGTTGTGCGCTGGACTGGCGCGCACTATCTCCGCGGTCCGGCATGAGCGGCGTCCGGTGTACGCGCGACCCCGTAACGGTCCCGGCGAATCCAAGGCCACGGCATCGCTTGAGCGATACACGCTGCGTGTCACTGGTGCGTGAGGTGCGAGAAGGCGGGAACCGTCCGCGGCGTGCGGCCCGCATATGCCCATCACGCCTTGGAAGAAACTCATCTTTTGTGTGCTTGTAGGGCTGAAGTAAGGGCATCCGGTGGCCAGGAGGTTGATAACGATGGTTCCCCTGCTTCTGGTTCTTCTGCTGGCTCTGATCCTCTTCGGCGCGGGCTTCGCGCTGAAGGCACTGTGGTGGATCGCAGTGATCGTGCTCATCGTGTGGCTGCTCGGCTTCGTCGTCCGGTCCGCGGACAGCGGAGGCCGCAAGGGCCGCTGGTACCGCTGGTAGACGAAAAGACACCCGGCGCGCGGAGCGCGCCACGCGCGAGCAATGAGTGGGCCCGGCCGACACGGCCGGGCCCACTGGTGTGAAGGAGAGGCTTGCTTGCGGCAGTTGGGAGGGTTCGGGCTTATCGGACGCACCGCAGGGTACGTGAGTCATGCACCGGCCCCGCAGACTCAGCAGTGGAACCCTGCTCCTCCTGTCTGCGCGGCCGGTGCCTATCGGGCTTACATCTGGTTCGGCCAGGTGACCAGGGCACGCAGTTCTGCCCCGGCGATTATGTCCACAACACGCCCTCCATCCCGACCGGCGCCCAGGTCAGCCACCCGCTCACGGTGGTCGACGGGCACAGCACCCACCAGCCAGTACAGCCACTCGGGACGCTCGCGATAGCCCCGTCATGGGGCCCCACGGTGACTCTCTCCCCCGACGTACCCCAGGACCTACCCGACCTGGAAGCAGCTGGCTGGCCGCCGCCTTCGGGGCGCCGTAGTTGGATCCAACCGGCAAGGGGCGGCGCCGCTGGACGATGCGCTGGAAGGCGCCGTTGAACGCCTTCCAGATCGCCTTCGAAGGCCGACTCACCCCCCACCAGCCACTGACACCTCAACAACCATGATCAGGCGTTAAGTTGGCCCTGTCTCACATTCGGTGTCGTCGTGGCCGTCGTGTGCCTGGCACTCGGCGCCGTACGCCCGGCACCCTTTGTCCTCGGTCTCGCCCTCGTCCTTCTTCTCGGTGTCCCCTGGGGATTCGCCGTGGCCCACCACCTGGCGCACGGGGAGGACGCCAGCGCTGACGACGGGTCGTGAGGTGGGCGCGCGCTGGCGGACCGCCCGTAGGACGAGGTGGGAGCCCGCCGCCCGGTTCCGTGAGCACCGGCCCGCGGGTGCCGCTCACTCCGCATAGGCAGGTTGCCTGCTAATATTGTCAGGTAGCCTGCCTAAAATTCCTGGTGTGAGTTCTCTCTGAGGACCGACCGGCGGGACACGCGTGAGGGAGTCTCGAATGAAGGCCACAGGCGGTGCTGAACCGGCCGGGCGATACAGGACAAGTGGCGCAGACGGCAAGCCCTTCGGTGCACGCTTCGTGACACCGCTGTATGTGGGCGCCGCACTGAACCCGGTGAACAGTTCCATGATCGCGACGGCCTTGGTGCCCGTCGCCGCGGCGATGCACATAGCCGTCGGCCAGACCGCGGTCCTGATCTCGACCTTGTACCTGACCAGCGCCATAGCGCAGCCCGCCGCCGGACGGCTCGCCGAGGAGTTCGGCGCGCGGTGGGTGTTCCTGGTCGGCACCCTCACCGTGCTCGCTGCGGGAATCCTGGGCGGCTTCGCGTGGGGCATGGCCCCTTTGATCGTCGCCCGTGTTCTGATCGGTGCCGGCACGTCGGCTTGCTACCCGTCGGCGATGCTCTTGATCCGTCGGCGCGCTGCGACGGTGGGGTTGAAAGAGCCGCCCAGCAGCGTTCTCGGCGGGCTGGCGGTTGCCGGCGCGGCCACCGTGGCGATCGGTCCGGCAGTAGGCGGCCTTCTCGTCGGGTGGTTCGGCTGGCGGACCGCGTTCCTGATCAACGTTCCCGTTGCACTGCTGGCTTTGACCATGGCTCTGGGGTGGATCAGCAAGGACCCGGCCCGTGAGCGGGGGCGTTCCCTGGGCGCCATGGCCCAGCGTCTCGACCTGCTGGGTATGGTCGTCTTCGCCGGTACCCTGATCACACTTCTTGTCTTCCTCAACGACTTGCAGCAGCCCAAGTGGACCCTTCTGGGCGCGACAGTCGTGCTGGCGGGCGCGCTCGTCGCCTGGGAGCTCAGGGCGGCCAACCCCTTCCTGGACGTCCGCCTGTTGGTCTCGAACCTCGCTTTGACCAGCACCTACCTGCGCAATGGCCTGACTCTGCTGGGTACGTATGTGATTCTCTACGGGCTGACTCAGTGGCTCGAGGCCGCTCGCGGCCTTCTCAGCTTCCAGGCCGGTCTGGTCCTCATCCCGATGGGCGCCCTGTCGGCCGTCACAGCACGAATCGCCTCGCGCCGCAGCGGGGTCCGGGCCTGGCTCATCGCTTCCGCGGGTCTGTTGCTGGCGGGTGCCGTCGCCACCTTGCTTCTGACCACCGGGACGCCGATCATCGCCCTCGTCGCTGTCACCGCGCTGTTCGGACTCACGTCGGGGGCGAGCAACGTGGCGAACCAGACCGTCCTGTACCGGGAGGCCTCGGCCGAGACCATCGGCACCGCCTCGGGGCTACTGCGCACCTTCGGATACGTCGGTTCCATAGCCTCATCGGCCATCACCGGCATCGCCTTCCGTAACCGTGTCGACGACACCGGCCTGCATCACATCTCATGGGCTCTCATGGTCATCGGCACCGTCGTCCTTCTCATGACGGCTTTCGACCGGCGTCTGGGCGACGCCACCCGCAAGAAACCCGCCGGCCAGGACTCGCAACACCTCTCGAGTACCGCTGCCTCTTAGAGGTCCTAACAAAGGCGTTGGACGTGGCGGTAGGTGATCAGGCAGGTGGCGAGGCCGAGGAAGGCCTCGTGGATGTCGTCGCGTCGTTCC
>NZ_JBIAUC010000040.1:0-7822 GCF_042892355.1 Streptomyces sp. NPDC001796
CGATCCAAGGCCGCGACTGTCGTTTCCCCACGACCAGACCAACGACCCTCCACACCGAAAGTCACATGATCAACAACTTCTGTTAGGACCCCTTATGCGCCGTCACAGCGACCGCCTCACCCCGGACGGCGGTTCTGGCTCGAATGTGCAGCGGTTCGCCCCGGACGAGATCACCCGCAGGTGGGAGGAGCTCTTCGCGTTCCTGGAGCGCTGAGGGAGGGGCGCCCCGGCTCATCCCGGGGCGCCCGGTCGCTGCCGCGCCGGCGTCAGGGATACGAGACCACCGTGGACGGCGTGGTCGAGGTGCCCGAGGTCGGCGCTCCCGTCTCGTTGATGACGTGCTCGTACTGGCCGTTGCCGCCGAGCGATACGACCAGCAGGTCGTGGAACCGCACACCCGGTGTGTCCGGAGCGGCGAAGCCGTTGTGCTGCACGATGGCGGGGTCGACGTTGTAGTAGCAGTAGCTGCCGAGCCCCCACCCCTCGTGGCTGGTCACGTTGTCGCCGACCTTGTAGGCGGCATAGCCCTTGACGGGGCCGTCCTGGATCGCGGCCTGGTTCGGGGCGTCGTACGCCTTCTCGTTCTGGAAGAAGACGGTGCGGCCCCGCTGCCCGTACCACTGCACGTCGTACTTGTTGAAGTGCTCCACGAACAGGCCCGTGGCCAGGACGTCGTCGCCGTTGACGACGATGCCGTAGTCGGCCCGGTTGATGTCCCAGCCGACGCCGGTGCCGTGGTCGGCGCGCCAGACCCAGGTGTGGTCGACGATCGTGTGACGGCTGTTGATCACCATGCTGGTGGTCGCCCTGCCCGCGCCCGCCCCGCCGATGCGCACGAACACGTCCTGGACAGTGATCGGGTCGGCCGAGTGGTCCCTGGATGCGCCCGGCGGGCCCACCTCGAGCAGGGTGGCGGAGTTGACCGGCCCGGCGTCGATGAGGAATCCGGCAAGCCGTACGCCGTCGACGTCCGCGACCTTCAGGGCCGTGACACCGCCGTCGGGGACCACCGTGGCGTACCCGAGGCCGAGGACGACGGTGCGCGCGCGCTCAACCCGTATCGGCTGGTCGAGGTGGTAGATCCCCGGGGTCAGCAACAGGTGAAGCCCTTGCGCGAGCGCCTGGTTGAGTGTCGCGGCCAAGTCGCCCGGTCGGGCCACATAGAACTCCGACAGGGACAGCGAGGTGCCTCTGGGTGTGCCGTTGCCCCAGGTGACACCGCGGGAATTCGTGCGCCTCTCCGGCAGGAACACCCTGAACTCGCTGTCTCTGACGTACAGGAACGGCTTCTCGCGTGAGACGGGGGTGGTCTCCAGCGTGGTGTACGGCGGGTTGGGGAAGCTCTGCGCGGGTGCACCCTCGACGCCCGAGAACACCATGTTCCATACCCCGTTGAGCCAGCTTCCGATCGCGCTGTCGCGGGTGTACCACTGCTGTTGTGAGTACGGTCCCACCTGGCCGTCGATCCGGCTGTCGGCGATATAGCCGCCGCTCGCCCAGCCATAGCCGGTGGGGGAGAGGTTGAGACCGCCGCGGACATGCATACGGCGGAAGGGCGCTGCCTGGGCGACGGCCCAGCGGTTGGTGCCGTTCGCGGGCACGACGGCGAGGTTCTCCGCCGAACGCCAGAAGTTCTGCGTGGCGTTGCCGCCCAACCAGCCCGCGTCGACCGTCACGTCACCGTTGATGGTCGTGTCGTCGGGGGACAGACCCAGGCCGGCGATGGAGGTGTAGAAGCCGATCTGCGCATTGAGGCCGTGGTAGGTGCCGGGCCTGAACAGCAGCGCGTAGCGCCCGGTGCCGAACTGCGCCGACTCCTGCTGCCGGAAGACCTCGTCCAGCGCGGCCTGGATGCCGGGCGTGGAGGGGTCGAAGACGAGGACGTTCGGGCCGAGGTCGCCGCCGCCGGGCAGGGTGCGCGGACGCCTGCGGGACGGGGCGGCCGACGCCGGTGCGGACAGGCCCGCGAGCATGGGGGCCACCGACGCGGCTGCGCCAAGGACTGCTCTGCGGCCGACGCCAGGGCGACGCGGATCTGGAGAATCCGGGGGGACAGGGGGCATGGGGCGGCTCTCCTGGTTCAGGAAGTGAACGATGTGGGGTCGGGGAGCGCTCTCCTTGCCGGTGAATGCTTCATGGTCCGAACCAGTGCGTCAAGAGCTGCGGCAGGGGTTCCGCAAGCGTGTCAAAACCCTTGACGTACCCACCGGTTGAGGTTTAACTCACGTTCTAAATTAAGACCTGAGGAGATCCGGAAAGGGACCCCGAGCCATGCCCAGCATCCGAGCTGCGGCCACAGGCGCCGTCACCCTCTCACTCGCCCTTGCCGCCGCGGCCTGCGGAGGCGGATCGCCGACGGGGAGGTGCCCCTATGTGTTTGGTCAAGGTGGTGGGTCAGGATGGCGGCATGACGATCCGGTTCCGCACCTACTACGAGGACGAAGATCTGTGGCTGTTTTTCGAGGCCGATGACGAGGGCTGGGCGGCGCGACAGGTTGAGGTCCGGGGGAGGAACTCGCGGGCGGTGACGGCGGCCTCTTTGGAAGAGGTGCTGCACTTGCGTGATCATGCCGATCTCGCGGCGATGGGCCGCTATGAACGGCAGTACGGCGTCCTCGCAGAAGGTCCCGTGGACGGCTGGCAGGACCAGCCCGAGGCAGCCGAGATCTCCGCGGAGGAGTTCGAACGACTGTGGACTGAAGCAAGGCGTGTTCTCGGCGACTCAGCCTGACCTGGCAGGTTGGGGTTCGTAGAAGGTGCCGTCGCGAAGCATCGCGAAGAGGACGTCGGCCCGGCGCCGGGCGAGGCAGAGCAGGGCCTGGGTGTGGTGCTTGCCCTGCGCGATCTTCCTGTCGTAGTAGGCCCGCGATGCAGGGTCGCCCAGGGCGGCGAACGCGGAGAGGAAGAAGGCCCGTTTGAGCTGCTTGTTTCCTCTTCTGGAGGGCTGTTCGCCGCGGATCGAGGAGCCCGAGTTCCGGGTTGCCGGGGCGAGACCCGCGTAGGCGGCGAGGTGTCCGGCGGTCGGGAAGGTGCTGCCGTCGCCGACCTCGATCAGGATGCGGGCTCCGGTCCTGACGCCGACTCCCGGCATCGACGTCAGGACTTTCGAAAGAGGGTGAGCCTCCAGGAGTTCCTCGATCCGCCAGGCCAGCAGCTTGCGCTGGTGGAGGACAGCTGTGAGTGAGGCGGCGAGGCTCGGGACGATCAGTGCGGCCGCTTCGGTGCCCGGAACGGTGACGGTCTGCTCGTTCGAGGGCAGCGAAGATGTCCTCGACGAGCCGTTCAGCCATCCTCGGCGCCTTCGGCCGTAACAGCGTGACCAGCCGGCGTCGGCCAGCCTTGCGGATCTGGGCCGGTGACCCGAACCGTTCCAGCAGCGTGAGGACGGCCGGGTGCTGCAACCGCGGCCCGAGGACTCGTTCGAGCGATGGGTGGATCTGGGTGAGCAGGCCGTGGAGGCGGTTGGCGACCCGGGTGGCCTCGCCGGCCAGGTCGTCGTCGAAGCCGACGATCATCTCCAATTCGGCGATGGTCTCGTCCTCGCCGTCGATGGCCCGCAGGGTGTGGGGCATTGAGCGGGCGGCGTCGGCGATGATGAACGCGTCCCTCGCGTCGGTCTTGGCTTCGCCGGGGTAGAGGTCGGCGATCCGCCGCATCGTCAGGCCGGGCAGGTAGGCGACCGGGCAGCCCATGTTCCTCGCGACCGCCAGCGGCAGGGCGCCGATCGAGGCCGGCTGGTCGACCACGACCAGCACCGTTCCGTGCTTCGCCTTCAGTTTCGCGAAGAGTTCGCGGAGCTTGGGCTCGGTGTTGGGCAGGCGCTTGTCGAACGCCTTCTTCCCGGCCGGTGTGACGGCGGTGGCGTCGGCCTCCCAGCCCGCTTCGACCCGGTAGAGAGCGCGGGCCTTGTTCTTGGGCAGGACGTTGGCGCCCAGTTCGTGCCGGGTCAGGACGATGCGGTGGTACCAGGCGCCCTTGCGGGTCAGCTGGTCGACCTCCACGAACGCCCACACGAGGGTGGCGCCGATTTCGCGCTGGTGGCGGCGCAGCCGCTTGGTGTTGACCAGGACGCGGATCGTGTTGTTCGGGGCAATCACCGCCACCGCGTACAGGTCGTGCGGGCGGGAGGTCAGGGTGAGCCTGCTGTCCCGGGTGGAGTCGACTCGGTGGGCACCGCACGAGCCGGGCGCCGCAAGTGATCACCGGAGGCCGCTCCCCCACCGCCTCGGATCATGGCGCCCGAGCCGATCGGTGACGGCCGAGCTCGGCCGTGACGCCCGCAGCCTTCCGGGTAGGGTTCGGGTCGACGCCTGCCGTCCGTAGAGCCTCCTCGGGTGCTGTCGTAGCACGGGAATGGTCCGGGGCGCGGGTCGTCCGACGTCACATGGTCACCACAGCCACACGCCAAGGACGACGACAGCAACGCCGATCGTGATAATCATCGGCCCGATCGTGTAACCGGCCCACTTCCTTCGGCCTACGAGGTCCCGCACACCGATGGACATGGCTCCACCAACAAGGACGATCAAGCTCCCCGCGAGCACGACGAGCGCCGCAAAGAAGGGAACCCAGCCGGGGTCGTAGTTCGGGTTGTTGTGCGCGACCCCTGCCAGGATCATCTCGCCGAGCCCATCGCGCACGTCACCACAGCCCGAAGCCCCAGCCGGCGATGACAAGACCGATCACGAGGATCACCGGCCCGAGAACGTAGTTGCCCCACTTCTTCTGATCGCTGACGCGCCAGAGAGCAACGGTCAGGGCGGCGCCGATGACGGCGATCAGGCACCCGGCAATCCCGAGGAGCGCCCAGAAGAAGCCGGCCCAGGTGGCGGGGTGGTTTGGGTTTGGGGTCCACGTGGCCGCAAGTTTCACGTCGCCGACCATGCTCACTCGTCCTTCGCCAGATCCTGGACATCCGCCTCGATGCCGGAGCCGGCAGCGTAGACGCCCGTGTTCAAGGTGGTTCCCACGGTGTTCTTGAACGCGCTGTCGGCCAGCTCGCCCCGGTCACTGAGGTTCTTGCCGCCGAGACTCCCGTGCTGCTCCAAGGCATGGTTGACGCCGTGGTTCTGGGCGTTCCCGAAGGCACCGGTTGCGGCGTTCGTGAGGGCGTCCTGGCCCATCGTCGAGGCATCCTGGTTGTTGGCGACGTCAGCCGTGAGCCCACCGGCCACGTTGCCCGCCGCGCCGTTGGCTGTGGTGCCGAGCAGGCCGTCTCCCCTCAGGATGTTGCCGGCCGCCCCGGTCAGTCCGGCTGTGTCGGCGAGCGCCGCGCCTCCGCCGGTGAACACGGCCGTTCCGCCCGCGGCCCAAGCGCCGTTGGCGAGGTCGTCTCCGACGGTCACGGGCTGGCCGTGAACTGCCTGGTTGAGCATCGTGCTGCCCGAGTCCGCCACGAAATTCGTGACGAAGCTCTCGGCACCCTTCTTGAGGAACTTCGCGGCGAACTCGGCCACCTTCGCGAGCTTCGCAGCTCCTTCCTCGCTGAGCACACCGAAGCGCTCCAGCAGGGCCGCCACCTTCTCAGCGGCCGAGGTGAAGAGCTTCACCAGGTCGACGATCCTGGCGACCCGGGTGGCCACGGCCGTGTTCGCGACGAGGTCGGAGAGGAAGCCCGTGAAGAAGGAGAGCGCCGCGCCCGCGATCTCCATCTCGGCGATCTCGACGCAGATGTCGATGATCTCCTCGTTGATCTTGTCGATCTCGTCGGCGTACGCCCGCAGCCCGTCGGCCACCTGGTGGAAGTTGTGCGCGACCTCGTCGATGACGCGCTTCTGCTCCGCCCAGTGCCTCTCGAAGGCATCGCGGGCCTCACCGTGCCAGCCCTGCTTGTCGACGCCCTGGACAACGACGTCAAGGGCGTGCACGACCTCGGTCAGCTCGTCGCCCATGGTGTCCCAGGCACGGGCGATCGAGCGGAGCGTCGCGCCGTCACCACCAGGAAGCTCCACCCCGCACGCCTGGAGGATCTCCAGAACCTTGCCGTCGATCCAGCCGTTGATGCTCACGCCGGGCCTCCCGCCGGCTGGGTCGCGGCACGGAGGTGTTCCACGGCGGTCCGGTCCGAGTCCTTGTAGTTGGCGGCGTTGAGACGCAGCCGGTCGCCGTCACTGGTGAGCACGCCGGGCAGGTGCCCGAGTGCCTTGACGGTACTGTCCAGCAGCGTCTGGTACTTCTGCGCCGCACCGTCGCAGGCGCCGAGCAGGCCGAAGGCTTCTCCGACCTCGGACGCGTTCGCCGCGAAGTCGTCGACCGGGTTCGCGAGGCCCTTCGCTTCCCTGTCGAACTTCCCAGCGAGGTCGGTCAGCGTGTCGGGGTCGACACCGAACTGGCTCATCCTGCTTCCCCCGTCGTCGAGTACGTGAACAGACCAGCAGTACTGGAGGGAGCGATCCGCCGGGAAGGGTGGTTTGCGGGATCAAGACGCGATGATGTCGCGTCCTTTGACCAGAGGAACCACTGTCTTGAAGTCGCTGCTGTCATGCACCGGAAATCATGAGAACTGGTTGGCGACTTCTTTGCGTGGTGCACCGAGGCCCTGTCACTGTGGAGATCGTTCTCTCCGGGGAGACGCGTCCAACTCGTGGGCAGGGCGGGGCTGTCGGTCCGGCGAAGCCGGAGCCGGTTCTGACCGAAGGCGAGCGGACCGAGTTGGTTGCGCTGGGCGAGGCAGGGGAAGACCGCCCGCTACCTCGCGCTGCGGGCGAAGTTCGTGCTGCGGGTGCGCCGAGGGATGGTGGACGAACAGGCCGCCTGCACGTCCGCCACGCCACCACGCTCCCACGGGGCCCGCTCGTGCTGACGGACAAGACCGGCCCGGCCTCGGGTCGCCCGTTCGGTGTCCGTCATCATGAGGCGGTGACGCAGACTGAAGAAGCTCCCGGCTGGGACGCCATAGACGCAGCCCTCGCACCGTTCTATCCGGGGATCACGCCCTTCCACGTCGGCTACTTCCCACCCAAAGGCTTCGAGGGCGGTGCGCTCCAGGGGTGCTCGGCGTACCCGGCTGAGGGGCACTGGCACTACGTGACCTACGGGCTGAGCGAGCTCTACACCCCCGGCGAGGACGACGATCCCGACTGGTCGGGCTGGGGCTTCGAGCTCACGCTGCGCGTGCGGCGCGGCGGTGAGGAGCAGCCGCCCGGGTGGCCGTACAGGATGCTGCAGGAAGTCGCAAAATACGTGAACGGCCACCAGGTTCTGCTGGAGGACGGGCACCGGATCGACTTCCGCCAGCCGGTCACAGGGCACCCCCACCTGGAGGACGCGCCGCCCACCGGACTGACGGTGTTCGCCTTCACTGCCGACCCGCAGTTGGGCACCATCGACACTCCCAACGGCAAGGTCACCTTCCTGCAGGCCGTCGGCGTCACCGCGGAGGAGAAGGGTGCCATGACGGACAGCAGCACCGCGCAGGTCCTGCAGACGCTCGCGGTCGGCAATCCACTGCTGGTGACCGATCCGGCGCGAACCGTCTGAGCCGATCGTCACCGTTGGGAGCTGCCGACGTGCCGCAGGCGGGGCAGGAGGCCTCCGCAGCGATAACTGTCGACGTCCGCCCCGGAATCGCCGCGAATCTCCGACGACGGTACGGACAGCGTCCTGTACGGCGATGACCTGCAGCCAGTAGGCCGTGCCGAGGAGGTCGCGTCAGACCCGCTCCAGGTGGTGCGAAAGCGTCCCGAGCCGAGCTTCCCGACACATCGGCGCAGACGGAACCCCTAAGAGGTCCTAACAGAAGTTGTTGATCATGTGACTTTCGGTGTGGAGGGTCGTTGGTCTGGTCGTGGGGAAACGACAGTCGCGGCCTTGGATCGTGTCG
>NZ_JBIAUC010000041.1:0-5967 GCF_042892355.1 Streptomyces sp. NPDC001796
CTACACCCCTGTCGGTCGTGGTGGCACATCACCATGCACAGCATCCTTCAGCAACACCGAGCGTCACCGCACCACAAAAGTTGGGCCAGAACCGGTTCTCGTGAACAGATCCAACCTCGTCGACGGTCTCGACAATCGCCGTGGCGCGAGCCACCGGGGCTCCACATCCCGTACGCACGGGTCAGGCGTCGGCCAAGCGGAAGTGGACGATGGCGACGTCGTCGGCGGAACCGATGTCGGGGTAGTGGTACCGCAGCCTGTCGTGGAGTTCTGCGAGATCGCGGAACCCGTCGGCGACGGCGTCCTGCTCGGTCAGCTCGCCGACCTTCTTCGACGTGATCTGTGTGACGACACCCTCCAGCACCACCTCCTCATCGAGCTCGAAGACCATGCCGACCGGCCCCGGGGCAACCGGATCCCGGAAGCGTACGGTCGTCGTCTTCCGTCCCGTGCGGACGGCGTTCAGATAGTCCGGATGGAAGTACAAGGACTGCCTGGCCGCCGCATGACGGCCAGGTTCGGAGGGCACGGCGTGCTCAGCCCACACATAGCTGTGGGGCAGGAGGTCGGCCACGGAGACGCTGCGGACTCCTTCGGCCGTCGGAACCAGGACGCGGATGCCTGGATGGTGGTCGAGGAGGACTTGCCGGTCACGACCGCACGGCGCGAGCACCCCGCGGTCCCGGTCGCCGACCGCGACGATCGTCGTCAGGTCACGCGCCCCCGCCGCACGGGCATGCCCGAGCGCCACGAGCTCCGCACAGGGCCCACCGGTGAAGTGGTAGAGGTTGATGCCACCGAACACCTGTCCTCGGGCATCCCGGACAGCGGCGCCAACCGTGTGCACCTCACCGTCGCCGTTGGCCTCCACGATGCGCCGGGCCAACTCGATCAGTTCCATGTCTTCTTGCGTCGGCAAATGCAGGGTTCCGTCCACGCACAGCACCCTACGACCGGCGCTCGGGAGCGACGACCACAGGAGGAGCCGAGGCCTGTCTGCGGCCGTCGGCGGCCGGGCCGGCCGACGGCGTCCGCGTCGGTCAGCGGGTGCGGAGACTGCTGGTGTACACGTCCGTACGGTTCTGTGGTGCCCCGGAGTGGGTCTCGGTGAGCACCGCCCGTACTCCCTTGCCGTCCGCCACCAGGCCTTGGTAGTCGCCGAGGAAGTAGCCCCCGGCGAACGGCGCCTGTAGCCAGTCGAAGATTCGCGAAATCCGTCGTTCGGTCCGGAGCTTCGGGTTTCCGCGCCGCAGCGTGGCCAGTTGGTAGGCGGTTGGCAGGGTGGTGGTGTTGCCGGGCTTGAGGAAGCGCAGGTCGTAGTAAGTGAGCGCGACCGTGCCCCGCTCGGCGACCGCGATCGACGGTGAGAAGGCCGGAACGCCCTTGGGGCTGATCAGCTCCGGGTTCCCCCAGGTGCGTCCGCCGTCGGTGGACCGCACAAGCTGGACGGAGTCGAACCTTCCACCGGAGAAGTCCGAGCCCTCGTAGGCCATGTACAGCGTCCCTGTCCTGGGGTCGACGGCCGGGCTCGGCAGGGTGGTCCCGTCGCGCAGCAGTTTGGTGGGGTCGTTCGGGTCGACCTCCGGTACGGAGGTGTCCCGGGCCACGGTGACCGGGGCGCTCCAGGTCTCCCCGGCGTCGGTCGAGGTGACCACCTCGTAGCGGGCTTCGACGACGGTGCTCAGGTCGTCGGAGTAGGTGATCCGGTCGAAGAAGTCGTACAGGGTGCCGGTGCGCCGGTCGACGACGATCAGATGGCCGATGGTCTGGGTGTTGGGTACGGCGCTGGTGTCGACGAACGGCCGGGCCTTGCTCCAGGTGCGCCCGCCGTCGCGGGTGAGGGAGATGTAGCCGGGACCGTCGAGGGAGCTGGGGCCGGGTGGGTCGTTGTCGAGGCGGTTCCAGACCTGGTAGGCAGTGCCCTTGCGGATCGGGTCGGCGGTGAGTGTGGGCTTGTCGTTCAAGAACGGCTGCTCGTCGACGTGCGTGGTGGTGAGGTTCTGCCAAGTGCGGCCGCCGTCGCGGGACGTGACTGCCAGGAGGGCGCTGCGCGTGCTCTTCGTGAAGTCGACGCCCTCTCCGCCGGCGTAGACCGTGCCGTCCGGTCCGGTGCTCACCCAGGGGTCGGTGGCCCGTTCGTAGTCCGCGCCGCCGGGGGCGCACAGGCTGAACGGCAACGTGCTCCGGTGGAAGGTGCGGCCGTCCGTGGTCCAGCCGGCCACCAGGCCACGGGCGCCGCCGTCGTTCCAGCGGTCCTGCTGGAACACGGTGACCACGCGCTTCGGGTCGCGCGGATCGACGGACAGGTACGGCTCGACCTCGGTGCCCGGGTAGACGACGCTGTCGGGGGACCTCGCGCCGATGGTGCACTTCGCGTACGGGTCGCCCTGGGACACCCTGACCAGTGGTGTGCCGTCGGGGTTCCGGTCTGCCGCGGCGGGAGTCGCGCCGGTGACCGTGACGAGCAGGAGCGCGGCGGTGGTGACGGCGGTCAAGGGCAGGAAGACGCGCATGCGGGATCTCCTCCGGGCCTGTCGGCCGGGGCGTCATCAGGGCGGCCTGGAGCGCGGAGGCGTACCGGAACGCGAGGTGGGGCGACTCCGCTTGGTCCTTTTCGGCGTTGCAGCCGTTGCCCTTGATGGGCCGAACGACGGAGTCGTCCCCGGGGTCGTCCAGGAGCACGGCGGAGCCGACCGGCGGGTGCACCGTGCCGGTCGGCTCCTTGGTCGTGCTGTCAGGGCGCCGTCTCGTAGGTCCCCGGAGAGGGCCGTGGGCCGCGTGCCGGTTGGCGATGCCGGCGGGGTCGGCCTCGGCTCAGAGGGGTTGGTGGAGCGGGATGGCCTGCTGGACCTCTTCAACGGTGGGGATGAGTCAGGGCATCGGCAAAGGGCCACCTCGATGCGGACTGCGGCGCGATCATCGCCCGCGCCAGAAGGAAGACTCCATCACCGTCGGCACATCCGGGCTCGAGGCCGACGGAACTGCTGGTTCCTCTGCGCCTGTTGAAGACATGCCGAGTGTCGACAACGCTCCTGATCAATACAGCTGGGAAATCCGAAAATCAATACGGTTAGGAAATGCGAACGACCTCGTCGGTCACTGTGTGACGCCATGGCCGAGACCGTTCAGGACGGCGGCGAGCGCGGTGTTCAGGACGGCGCGGACCGTCTCGAAGCGGTGACGGCCAGCCTTGGCTTCGAGACGGCCGGCGTCCACCATCGCGACTGCCGCGATGTCGGGACGGGCGCGGGCAGTCCACCCGACGGTGGGTCGGGTGCCGTCACCCGATACCCACCGCGCCGGGTGCACCGGCCGGACTGGTTGCCCGGCCGTGCGCCGAACGGTCAAGTGATCGCCTGCGTGGTCCCGTCGGGCAGCGCGCAGACGCTGCCGTCGTAGGGGCGTGTAGCGATCTGTCCGCCTGCGGCCCTGCAGTCGTCTGCGGAGATGTTCGGAGACGAGGCGGCCGCGGCGCCGACAGCGCCGACGACGCTCACGCCGGCAAGGGTTGAGGCGGCCAGGGCGAGGCCCAGGATTCTTCGCATGCGCATGGCTTCCTACTCCTCTCAGGCGTCTTCGTTCGCCCTTCGGGAAGGACAAGTCTCAGACGACGACGCCCTCTTACTCAGCATGGGCGCTCCGCATGAGGCCCGCGAGGCGAGGCTGGGCGCCGCGCCCGGGCGGTGACTGCCCGGCCCCGGAGAGGCATGACGTCACCGACCTCGACCGGCCGCGTCGGTACGTCGCGTGCGCGTCGGTAGGAGCGGGGCGACGTCGATGTCCTTGGCGTCGAGACTGTCCACCGGGGCCGCAATCTGTCCGGGCAGGCCGGGGGTTGAGGAGGAGACGGGCCGTCCCTGCCTCCGACCGGTGCCGGCGGGCGCCTGCCGCGCGCGGTCCTCTAACGCGGTTCGTGTGCCGCCGCCCGGCAGGCAGCGGTCGCGGCGCCGCCCGCCACTCCGGCCCCGGTCAGCCCGGTCACACACGCCTGCAGGTCTCCGACCACGCCACGGCTGCAGGCCGCTGTGACGGAGTCGGAAGCGGTGGCACCGGCCAGTTCGGCCATCTGTGTGCAGGCGGGGATGTCCGCCCGGACCGCGGGAGCGGCGAGGACCGCACTGCCGAGGGTGAGGGTCAGGCCGGTGAGGGCACCGGCGATACGGGTCGACGTGCGCACGGGAAACACCTGCCTTCCGGGTTGGTCGCGCGGTCCTGGTCCCGGCGGGCCGGACCCACGTGGTAAGGCCGCCTGGCGACGCTCGGTGAGTGGTGCCCCGGCCCGGCGGGCTCACCAACTGACCGCACGATTCTGCGTCGCATCCATTCAGCCGCACCGGGACATGCCGCACCGGGACATGGTCGCCAGGCCGAAGGAGAGGGCCCCGGACCGGATGAGACGCACTCGGGCCCCACTCGCGGGCCTTCACTCCAGCGTCGCATCCTCTCTCCCGCCCGTCCTGGGTAACCGGGGCCGGCCTTTCCGGCCGGGGGTGGTCTCTTCGTTCCAGGGCCTGTCCGACGGGTCGCGTCACCGACCCCGCACCCGACAGCACTGTCACTCGAATGGAGCAACATGACGTGCCACCCACATGGGTGAAGATCAGGCTGACTAGTGCCCCAACCGAGGCAATCCGTGAAAGGGAAACCAAATGCGCATTCGACGAATCCTCGCCGCCGTCATCGCTACGGCAGCCCTCGCCGGACTCGGCCTCACAGGCGCCGCCACCGCCACCGCACAGGGTGGCCCATCCTATGTCACCCCTTCTCAGTGCAGGCAGGGCGGCGGAGAGCCCCGGATCGACTTGCCGGGCAACCCCTGCGTGGGCGGCGAGTTCGACGGCCAGACGGTCGACTAAACCCCGCAAGGCGCCCCGCAGCCACGCGCCGCGGGGCGCTCCCGCGCGAGCGTAGCCGGGAGAGTCGCAGGGACTGTGCCGACCCGTCGGGCACGCCAGGTCCGAGTCGGCCCGGAAGCACGCGGCGGGCGGGAGCTCCCGAACGCCGTCGCGCGCGAGCGCAGCGAGCTGCCAAGGTTTTGTGCGGCCGTAGGCCGCACCTTCTGTTACTGAGGCAAGAAGCCGGGCGTTCCTTGCCCAAGCTCGCGGAGGCGAGCGAGGTAGTCCTGAGCGGCAGGCTCGGCCGCGTATCGGTCCCCATCTCGGCTGCCAGCTCGCGGCTCGTCATGATGAGCGACGGGACAACTGGCGCTCGCCTCAGCGCTGGGAGTGACTGCCGCCCCGGGAGGGCGACTTGGAACAGGCGCTCGTCATGGGCGAGCGCGCCCTCGCCCCGCGCCTCAGCGTTGCGCATGGGTGAGCGCTCCGTGCCGTCGAAGTCCGTGCGGTTGCGTCCAGGGAAGTGGTGTACGGGTTCGACCTATCCGGGGGTTTGCTCCGGCGTTGGGATGAGGCCCGCATAGATGAACGGCCACCGGCTGATCTTCGAGGTGTCGAAGCCCGAAGGAGATCAGCACGATGACCGCACCCGACAGTCTGCCCCTGCACGTCCTCGCTGAGGACAACCTCGCCGCGGCGAGTCCCGATCTGCTGCGCGCGATGGTCAAGACGTTCGCCGACGCGCTCATGTCCGCCGAGGCGGACGCCCTCTGCAACGCCGAATACGGCCAGGTCAGCGACGAGAGAGTCAATCACCGCAACGGATATCGCCCGCGCGAGTGGGACACCCGGGCAGGCACCGTCGAACTCGCCATCCCCAAGCTCAGGTCCGGGAGTTACTTCCCGCACTGGCTGCTGGAGCGGCGCCGGCGGGCCGAGCAGGCCCTCATCTCGGTGGTCGCCACCGCCTACCTGCTCGGGGTCTCCACCCGCCGGGTCGAGAAGCTCGCCGAGAGCCTGGGCGTCACCCAGCTGTCGAAGTCGCAGGTCAGCGCGATGGCCAAGCACCTGGACGAGCAGGTCGCCGAGTTTCGTAACCGGCCCCTGGACGCCGGTCCCTACGCCTTCGTCT
>NZ_JBIAUC010000042.1:0-4427 GCF_042892355.1 Streptomyces sp. NPDC001796
AACAGGACCCTCGACAAGTCCCATCGTTGCAGGTCAGAAGCACTCTCTGCTTATTCGATCAACCCTCGGACACGACGTCTCGCGAAAGCGCGAGGCTAATGGCGAGACTACCCGCGCCGCTGTGGGCGCGGGCAGTAGCGCGCTTCGTCGCCCCCACGAGCCTGGAGCTTCCCCGCCCTGCTGCGGCAGGTCCTCCGCGCTGACGCCGGCGCCGGGGGTGTTCCAGCCATCGGCGCCGCGTTGTGCCCGCGGGACCGGGCCTCCCCGCCGGCGCGGGGCTGGAAGGAAGAGCTGACCGAGCGCTGGAAAGCCGCACAGCAGGGCGGCTGACCCGACGAGAGCGGGGCCGGACAGGATCATTCTGTCCGGCCCACTGCTGCGCCTGTGCGCTGCTTATGTCCAGCGCATGCCGATGGCGCTGAGCTGTTCCACGCGTTCCGGTGTCAGTGTCGCGGCTCTGGATCTCTGATTCCCCACCCATGCCCCGAGCTTGATCTCTCGTTCCTCCTGGTCCTCGCCGCTCTCGCCGTCGCGGCCGTCGTCTCCGCTGGCGACGATGATGCGCTCGACATGCTTGCGGGGCACGCGGAGGTGCCCCTCGCGCTCGTAGTACTGCTTGGCGGCCGCGTAGTTCGTTGCCCACTTGTCTGCCTGGCTACGGCGCGGCTTCGGTTTCTCGTCCTCGGCTGCGGGTTGGATGCCGAGGATGTGTTCGCACATCCACTGCTGGACGCCTGTGAGTTTGTGCCAGCCGAGGCGGACCGAGCGTACCCACCGCCCCAGATCCTCGCCCTGGTGCACGACCTCGCCCGGTGACATGGGCAGCTCGCCGCCGGCCTCCAGGTGTAGCCGGGCCAGGTGGAAGGCGCGCTGCCACTCCACGGGCCAGGCGGGGCACCACGACGGGTCGATCTCTTCCAACTGCTCGCGCCGCTCCTCCGACAGCGCGCCGGCTACCGACTGAACCGGCAGTCCCTCGGCACGCCGCTGCTCGATCTCGGCAGCCTTCCGGGCCGCGGCCCTGGCGTTCTTCAGCCAGATGCCTACCCGGTAGCCCTGGTAGGTGGCGTCCAGCGGTGCCAGGAGATGCCCGTTTTCGGCGGCCCATCCGCGCGCGGCGGCCAGGCCCTCTTCCCATGCGACGTCGAAGTGCGACCACACCATGCCCAGCTTCTCCAACTGCTGGACGCGGTCCTCGTCCATATCGCCGCGGGCATAGAACCTTCTTGCGTCGGCGATCCATTGCCCAAGGGGGAACCCGGTGAGCGCGGCCGGCCACCCCTCGACCTTGGCCTCCTGGTCGTCGCCGCCGGGCACGCGGTACGTGAACGGGACCTTCAGGCCGCCGTGGAGCCGGTTGTAGATGACGGCGGCCTCGATGCCGCGCCGCCAGTGCTCATGCTCAGGGTTGAGGACCCGCAGGTTGATGAACGCCGCCAGCAGCGCGGGGTCACGCGGCGTGGAGAACTTCAGCAGATGCCGGGCCGGAGCCGACGGCCCAGACCCTTCCTCTTCCCCCTCGCCTCGGCCCTCCTGACCCCCGCTGCGGCTTTGAACGCCCCTGACACGGCTCTGAGCCTGCTGCTGCGCCAGAGCCTCCACCACTCGGGCGTCATGCGCCCTGAGCGCTTCCAGCAGCTTCGCCAACCCCCCGAACGCCCGCGAGGTCAGCATGCTGTCCACCGTCTCGCCGGGCCCGAGCAAGACCGGCACCACGAGGGAGGCGACCTTGCCCTCGCCGGGCTGCATCCGCAGCGCCCGGCCCACGGCCTGGACGAGGTCAGGCATGGAACCGCGCACGTCGGCCCAGTAGACGGAGTCACAGTTCTTGGTGTCGACGCCCTCGCCCAGCACCTTCACCGACCCCAGGAACCCCTTCTCCACGACCGTGCCATCCGTGGCGATCCCGGCCGCGAACTCCGCAAGAACCCGCCGCCGGTGGTTCGGCTTGTGATCGCCGCACAACCAGTCCGCCCAGACCGTGCGCGGGTACAGCTCCGGGTCGGCGGCATGCAGCCGCTTCGCGACGTGAGGAAGGCCGGCCGCGAACGCCTCGGCCTCCTTGACAACGTGGTGGAAGACCAGCGTGCGCCGGAAGTTCTCCTCCGAGGACGCCTTCACCAGCGCCGTCTGCAGCGCCGCGAGCCGCGCCCCACGCACCTCATCCGACCGGCCCTCAGCCCCCAGAAGCTGCGCTGCCTGGAGCTGAGTGTCGGTGATGTCCACGCACACCACCTGGTAGGGGGCACAGATTCCCCTGTCGATGGCATCCGAGAGCGTCAGCGTGTAACACCTGGCGCCGAACGGCCCCTCCGGGTCGTCCTCCATGCTCGCCACCAGCTCGCCCGGCGCGCCCTGCTCGGAGTCCCCGTCCAACTGCCACAGGCGGGGCGTGGCCGTCATGTACAGGCGACGCAGGGCCGGGATGCGGGTGTTGTCGTGGACGACCGCCCACGGCTTCCCGATCCGGCCCGAACACCGGTGCGCCTCGTCCACGACGATCAGATCCCACCCCGGAAGGCCGGCCTTGTGGGCCCGCTCCAGCGTGCCCAGCCCCAGCGAGGCGTACGTGGCGAACACCGTGACCTTGTCGAACGGCCTCACCCAGTCGACCAACTCCTCCACGTCCGTGGTGTTGGGGAAGGACACCTCCTCACCCCGCAACGAGGACACGCCGATCATCGGGCCCGTGCGGCCTCCCTCGCGCCACGCGGCCTCGGTCTGGGCAAGCAGATCCAGGGAGGGAACGAGCACCAGCACACGTCCGGCACGGAGCTCCTCAGCGCTGCGGGTGGCCACGAGCGTCTTGCCCGTTCCGGTTGCCATGATCACCTGAGTGCGGAGCCCCCGCTCCGGCACCATAGATCGTGCAGGCAATTCGAGCGCCCGGAGCACTGCGTCCACGGCTTCTCGCTGATGAGGACGAAGTTCCTTGACAGGCATTCGCTCTACTCTCTCCTGCGAGCCGGACGACAGCTCTCACACACCAAGGCGCGAGCAACTAGCCTGTCGACAACGGATATTCGTCCACAGTGCCCACCGAGACACCGGATCCACACCTCCGATGCGGGACAAGATGACCCCCGTGCAGCGGGTCACAGATTCCCAGAACCTCTGGAGCCGTCTGATTCCAAAGTCTATCGCAAACTAAAAAATGAAGCAGACGTCCTGGAGAATCGACACGGAAGCCGCGGGTACTCCGCATTCGTCACTGTCCAATCACAGCCCAGCCTGCCGGGGAGAGTCATGGCACAGAAGACTGATGACAACAAAGGCAACCAGTTCTGCAAGGCCTGCGGCACGCCCGCCGAGGACGGGAAACTGTGCAAGCACTGCGGCGCCGTCCTGGACTTCCCCGACAGTGCAGGGCTGGTCGAAGACCAAGGCGCAGCAGTACGACGCGACTTCGAAGGACGCACCCAGCAACAAGACCAGAGGCGCCCAGGCAGCAAGTAAGCCTGGTCTGCTGAACAGCGCGCCCTGGGGTACACGGCCCCGCATGGCACCGAAGACCGAACGCATCGAGTTCCTGCGGGCCGTGCGGCAGCTGCACCGGGTCCGCTCTTTCTACGCCGCGGGCGTCCTGCTGTGGGCGGGCTCCGCCGTCTGGACCGGCTGGCAGGCCCCCGGGAGCCGGCAGATGTGGGTGTCCGTCCTCCTCCTGGCCGTCTTCACCGCTCTCCTCGCCACCGCCAGCCTGTCCTTGCGGCGTCTCGCAGTCCCCCCGACAGGCCGGCCCGCGCATCACGCCGCCTCGCACAAGGCCGCAAGCACCCGCCACGTCCACGCCTGAGGATCCGTCAGCCTGCCTGCACGAGCCGGCCAGACCATTCCGGAGGCGCCGCCCATGTCTGAGGGGGCGGTGGCCGGGCATACGGGGTTCACTTCCTATGAGAGGGGCTCGTCATGCTCGGCATAGTCGCGGCAGTGTTGTTCTTCATCGCGTTCCTCATCAACGCGGCCGAGATCAGTACCAATCACACGTTCTCGTCAGTCAACGTCATGCTCCTGGGGCTGACCGCACTGGCCCTGCACGTTGCGGGAATCGGTAGCACTTGGTCCCGTAGACGCTGACCCGGCGTCAAGCCCCCAGAAATCCGCAGAGGCCAGCCGGAGAGACAGCCACCACCCACCCCTGCTGCTGCTCGGGCCGCAGGCCCGTTGCCCGGCCCCGCGCAGCGGGGCCGGCCTTCGTGGCGCGAAGCGCCACACGGTGACCGGAGCGCAGCGAAGGCACCGGGTGGGGGCGCAGCCCCCACCGCTCCGGGAGCGCAGCGGACGGAGCGTCACCCGCCCTGCGCAGCAGGGCGGGTGAGCTGACCGCGCAGCGGTCAGCCAGCGCTCCCGCTCCGCGGGAGCGCAACCCCTGCGCGCAGCGCAGGGGTTCGCTTGCATCGCGCGCAGCGCGATGGGACCCGCTCCGCGGG
>NZ_JBIAUC010000043.1:0-3839 GCF_042892355.1 Streptomyces sp. NPDC001796
CCCGCGATTCGGGCTTCACCGGTGACATCCCGCCCACCTTCTTCCGTAAGGCGTCCGGCTCGGTCAGCGGCCCGCACGATGCGATCGTCCGCCCCACGCACGTGAACTTCCTCGACTACGAAGTCGAACTCGGCCTCGTCATGGGCGCGACGCTCCCGGTGGGCACAGTTGTCGAGGAGCAGGACCTTCCTTCGTACGTCGCCGGGCTCGTCCTGACCAACGACGTCAGCGCCCGCGACGTCCAGCTGACCAAGACCCAGTTCTACGAGAGCAAGTCCTACCCGACCTTCACCCCGACGGGGCCGTACCTGGCCCTGCTGGAGCCGGAGGACTTCGACCGTCTGATCGACCTGCGGCTGCGGCTGTCGGTGAACGGTGTAACGCGTCAGGACCGCACCCTGGCCGACATGATCGTGCGGCCCGCGCAGGCACTCACCCTGCTCGCCCGCTTCCAGACCCTCGACCCGGGCGATCTGCTGCTGACCGGTACGCCCGGCGGCACGGCCCTGAAGGCCCCGCCCAAGCCGGTCGAAAAGATCGCCGCGCTGCTGCCGCCCGCGCTGAAGTGGAAGGCGTTCTTCAACGGCCAGGCCAAGAACCCCCGGTATCTGCGCGACGGTGACCTCGTCACCGCCTCGATCGCCACCCCCGACGGGCGGATCGACCTGGGAGAGCAGCGGACCGCTGTGGCGGACGCGACGTGAGCGCCGCATCCCGGAGACCGGTAGTGATCATCGGTGCGGGACCCGTCGGAGTCACGGCCGCGCTCCTGCTCGCCCGGCACGGAGTGCCCAGCCTGCTCCTCGAACGCCACCGGGACATCTACCCCCTGCCGCGCGCCGTCGTCGTGGACGACGAGGTCCGCAGGATCCTGCAGAGCGTCGGCGTCCACGAGGAGTTCGCCACCCTCGCCAGGCCGGCGCCCGGGTTGCGGCTGCTGGACGCCCGGCGCCGCGTGATCGCTGAGTTCCAGCGATCCCTGCACGGCCACCACGGCTTCCCGCAGACCAGCATGTTCGACCAGCCAGAGCTGGAACGCCTGCTGCGCGACGCCCTGGCCCGTCGCCCCGAGTGCGAGCTGCGGGGCGGGGTGGAGGTCGTGTCCGTGCACCAGGACACCGACGGATCACACGCTGCCGCGGGTCCGGTCCGGGTCACCTTCCGCCGCGACGGCAGCGACGAGGAGGAGCACGTGTGGGCCGACGCCGTGCTCGGCTGCGACGGCGCGGGCAGCCTCACCCGCGACGCCATCGGAGCCGTCTGGGAGGACCTGCACTTTGAGGAGAGCTGGCGGGTCATCGACGTGCGCACCAGCCTCCCGGTGCGCACCTGGGAAGGCGCCGAGCAGATCTGCTGCCCCACCCGGCCGGCCACGTTCATGCGAGTCGGCGAAGACCGCTACCGCTGGGAGTTCCGACTGGCCGAGAGTGAGACCTTGGACGGCCCGAATGAGCTGGAACAGCTGCACGAGCTGGTCGCCCCCTGGGTCGACCTGCCGTCCGCTGCCCACGGGGGCGACGACTTCGAGGTGATCCGGCAGGCGCAGTACACCTTCCGGGCCCGCCTCGCCGACCGGTGGCGCCGTGGACGCGTCTTCCTGCTGGGCGACGCCGCTCACCTCACTCCGCCCTTCATCGGGCAGGGACTGTGCGCGGGCCTGCGCGACGCCCGCAACCTCACCTGGAAACTCGCCCGCGTCCTTCAGCAGGGCGCGGACGACCGGCTGCTGGACACCTACCAGCAGGAGCGCAAGCCGCACGCCCGCCACGTGATCCGTGTCGCGGTCGCCGTCGGCTGGGCCATGACCGGCGGACAGGACCGCGGCGCAGCCATCCGCCGCGCCGTGGTGGGCGCGGCCTGCCGCATCCCAGGCGTGACCGCGGCGGTGAGCCGCGACCTCAGCCCCGCCCTGACCGCCAATCCGCTGGTACGACGCCGCCCCCGGCTGACCGGCCGCTCACTGGCCGGCACCTTCTGCCCGCAACCCTGGGTGATCGTCGACGGCAGGCGAGAGCGCCTCGACGACATCCTGGGCGACTCCTTCGCCGTACTGACCGCCCTGCCGCCCACGGCACGGATGACGGGCGTGGCCATGGCACTGGGCGCACCCACGATCCATGTCGGCGACCTGGACGACGACGGCACGCTGGCCGCCTGGCTGGCGCGCGGCCGGGCGGACGCCGTCCTGCTGCGCCCCGACCGCGTCGTGATGGACACCGTCCCCACCGGTGCCGGCGACTTCACCGACACCGCCGCCTGGGCTCCCCTGCTGCACACGGCCCGCCGCCCCGCCGAAGCCCGGCCCGCACCCTGACGAGGAACACCACACCATGACCACCCCGCACTCTACGCCCTATCCGGAGCCCTTCCTGCCGCCCGACCTCCAAGCGGCCGCCCGCAGCCGCATCGCGGACTTCGCCCGCTGGGCCGCCCGGCACCAGGGCGCCGAAGGGATTCCGGACCCGACCGACTACCAGGCCCTGCACCACTGGTCCGTCACGGACCTGGAAGGATTCTGGGCCGCGGTGTGGGAGTACTTCGACATCGACGCCACCACTCCGTACGAGCGGGTGCTGGCCGAGGAAGCCATGCCCGGCGCCCGCTGGTTCCCCGGCGCCACCCTCAACTACGCCCACCACGCCCTGCGCAACCTGCACCCGGACGCCCCCGCGATCACCGCGCTGGACGAGACCGGAGCCGGCTACGAGATCACGGGCCGGCAGCTCCGCGCCCGGGTCGCCTCCGTCGCCGCCACCCTGCGCGACCTGGGCGTCGGACAGGGCGACCGGGTGGTCGGCTACCTGCCCAACACGCCCCACGCCGTCATCGCCTTCCTCGCCACCGCCACCCTGGGAGCGGTGTGGTCCGTGTGCGGCCAGGACTACGCACCCAAGGCCGCCGCCGACCGCTTCGCCCAACTCGCACCCACGGTGCTCATCACCGCGGACGGCTACCTCTTCAACGGCACCCGTCACGACCGCCGCGCCGCCTCTCTCGACCTCGCCGCCGCCCTTCCCACGCTCAAGGCCACGGTCCTCGTGGATCACCTGGGCCTTGCGTGGCCCGCGACCCGGGCCGCGAGGCTGACGGTTCCCTGGGAGGACGCGGCCGGCCGCACCGAGTACCTCACCATCACTTCGGTGCCGTTCGACCACCCGCTGTGGGTCGTGTTCTCCTCCGGCACCACCGGACTGCCCAAGGGCATCGTCCACGGACACGGAGGCGTCCTGCTCGAACACCTCAAGACCCTCGGCCTCCACTGTGATCTGGGCGTCGGGGACCGCCTGCTGTGGTACACCACCACCAACTGGATGATGTGGAACCTGGTCGTCTCCACCCTGCTGACCGGTGCCACCACCTGCACCTACGACGGCAGCCCCGCACCGCAGGCCCGCCCGGACGTCCTGTGGGAGCTGGCGGCCCGCCACAAGGTCACCGTCTTCGGCACCAGTCCCCAGTACCTGCTGGGCATGGCCAAGCTGGGCGTCGACCCCGCCGTGCACGACCTGTCGGCCGTCCGCGTCATCGGCTGCACCGGTTCCGCCCTGCCCGCCTCCGCCTACCCCTGGGTCCGCGACCACGTCGGCGCAGGCGTCCAGCTGGCCTCCACCAGTGGCGGCACCGACGTCGTCTCCGGCTTCGCCGGCAGCGCCCCCACCACCCCCGTCTGGGCGGGTGAACTGTCGGCCCCCAACCTCGGCGTGGCGCTCGCGGCGTACGACGGCGCGGGACGGCCGGTCGTCGACCAGGTCGGCGAACTCGTCGTCACCCGGCCCATGCCGTCGATGCCGCTGTACTTCTGGAACGACCCCGACGGCAGCCGCTACCGCGACGCCTAC
>NZ_JBIAUC010000044.1:0-2508 GCF_042892355.1 Streptomyces sp. NPDC001796
CCGGTTCTGGCCCAACTTTTGTGGTGCGGTGACGCTCGGTGTTGCTGAAGGATGCTGTGCATGGTGATGTGCCACCACGACCGACAGGGGTGTAGGTGGGACGGCCGATAATGCCGGTCATGACAGATCGCAGTCCGGTCCTCCGGATCATCCCCTCGGCAGCGCGGGAGTCCCTGAAGCCGCTCGGCCTGGCCCAGCGCGGGCGGTCGCGGCTGTGGATCGATGATCACGAGTGGTGGCTCGGGGTTGTGGAATTCACTCCGCCACGGACCGCCGGCAGCGGTCTGCACGTCGGTGCGATGTGGCTGTGGCACGACGTGGACCACCTGGCCTTCCACATAGAGGCAGTCCGGACCGGCCCCGAGCCGTTTCGCACCGAGGACCAGTTCACGCCGCTGGCACTCGAACTCAGCCGGCAGGCGGCTGCGAACGTGACCACGCTGAGGGAGAAGTTCCCGGCCCTGCCGGACCTAGCCCGGTACCTGACTTCCAGGCCGGTGCGCCGGGGATTCCTCTGGGACAGCTTCGACGCCGGGATCGCAGCCGCTCTGACCGGAGACCCTGCCACGGCCCGCGATCACTTCGAACGAGTCCTTCGAGAGGACCCGCTGGCCCCGTGGATGGTCCAAGCCCAGGAGAAGGCACGTGAGCTTCACGCCATCGCTCCAGATCGCGACGCTGTAACTGCCTGGGTCACCCGGGCCGTCGACTCATGCCGGAGCAAGCTGGGCCTGGATCCCGTGACGGCCGCGATCAGCTGAACCCACTCGTTGAGCAACAAAGCTGCGGTCAGGCCAGCAGGACTCGCTTCCGCAACAGACCGAAGCCGGCCCGACCGTACATCTGGCGCTTGAGCATCTTGATCCGGTTGACATGGCCTTCGACCGCGCCAGAGCTCCAAGGCAGGGTCAGCCCTGCGGCGACGGCGTCGATGTCGCGGTCGATGCCGGCGGCGAGGGTATGGAGGCTGGGTAGGTCGTCCTGTCGTACGGCGTCGAGCCAGACCGGGAGCAGCTGGCCCCGGCGGTCGGTGAGCATGGTCGCGAAGAACCGGACGTGTCGGGTGAGTGCGTCGAGTTCGGGGCACTGGGTGCGGACGGTCTTGAGCCGGAGTTGTTCGGGCTCGGTGAGGGCTTCCGGGCGGCTGAGGATCCATCCGGAGACCGTTCGGGGCGACGGCGGCCGGGCGGTCACCGGCCGCGGTGAGGTGCGCTTCTTATGCAGGTAGGCACGGACTCGCTGGTAGCTACCTTTGTAGCCGAGCGGCACGATCTCCTCCCACAGCTTCCACGCGTTGGTGAAGCCCTCGTTCCAGCGGTCGTCCAAATAGGGCTTGTAGTCGTCGAGTACCGAGGTCCGGTTCTGCCACTGGCCGGTGAACAGGTCCTCCGGCTTCGCGGCGTCGGCGAACCGTTTGACGGTGTGCCAGGCCATGCCGAGCTGCCTCTGGACCGAACGCAGGCTGTGTCCTGCCTCCAGGAGTGCGTGGACGGCGGCGTGCCGGGCCCGGGTGCGGTCGGCGAACCGATGCCCTGTCGGCCAGGGCGAGCCGGACGGTTCTTCCTCCGGGGCGGGCTCAGGCTCGGATACGGAGGCGGCCGGGACAAGGGCTCGCAGGCAGCGGCGGTGCTGGGCGACGGCCCGTTCGGCGGCCTCGCTCAGGTTGTGCCAGAGGTGCCACCGGTCCGCGACCTGGACGGCCTGCGGGGCGCCGGCGGAGGAGCCCTCAGCGAAGAACGGCGCACGGTCACGGCAGACGACCTCGATGCCCGGCCGTTCGGCGAGCCAGGCCGCCAGGCTGGACGCCTCCCGGTCCGGCAGCAGATCGACGGGCCGACGGGTCTCGATATCGACGAGGACGGTGCCGTAGTGGCGGCCCTTGCGGGTGGCGTACTCGTCGACGCCGACCACCCTCGGCGCAGGGAACTCGGGTTCGGGAAGATCATCCACCAGCCGGAGCACCGTGCTGCGGCTGACGGACACCCCGAGAACGCGGGCGATGCGGGCCCCGGCCCGGCCCGCGAGAGCCAGGCCGACCGCGGCCAGGGTGGAACGCAACCGCTCGGTCCGCTGACCGTGCCGACGTGTGAGGCCGGGTATCTGCTCGACGAAGGTACGGCGTGCGCAGCCCGAGTTCCCGCATGTGAACCGCCGGACCCTCAGCTGGAGTACAACACTTCGGCCACCGCTCGGCACATCAGCGGGAAACCGCAGGTAGGAACCATGAACCCGGTCCGACCAGACTCCGCAGACCGGGCACAGGGCACCGTTCGCGATGCATTGCGCATCAATGCGCACCATCTCGGTGTTCACGTCCACCGACAGCACCGCGACGTCCGCGATCGACGGGAACAACAACTCCTTGAGCCGGAGCACGACCTCTTCCACAGCCCCGAACTGTCAGCCCAACCGCCGGGCCGACGGGCCATTTTCGGGCGACTTCGCGCACGGCTCGAAGGTGTCCGGATGTCACTCAGAGTGCCACGTCACAGAACCTGAGCCAGAACC
>NZ_JBIAUC010000045.1:0-2343 GCF_042892355.1 Streptomyces sp. NPDC001796
AGCAACGCCCTCAAGAACGACGGCACCACCGAACTCGACATCCGCGCCACCACCTCCCACGGCGACATCACCGCCCGCAGCCTGTAGATCCGCAGCCTCCAACGAGCAGAGCCAGGACTGTCCGGCCGGGCCGGCAGCGACCGCGATCCTCTCGGTCACGGCCGACGACCCGGCCGCCCGTTCCCAAGGGCCCGCGCTCCCGCGCAGCGCCCGGAGAAGTCGAACAAGACGCTTCACGCGACCAGGGGGAACCCATGAGGAAGAACAGCACCTTCTCGACACATGCACAGTGGACCGGCATGGTGCCGGTCGACGACACGGCCCTGGCCGTCACCGACAGCGGCGGCCCCGGGATCCCCGTGATCTACCTCAACGGCCAGTTCGCCACCCAGGGCTACTGGCGGCGGGTCATCGCCGAACTGGGAACACAGTGGCGGCACATCACCTACGACGAGCGGGCCCGCGGCAGGAAGTCGAAGCGTTCGGCGGACTATTCCTTCGAGGCCGCCGTACACGATGTCGACGCCGTTCTCGCGGCCAGGGCCGTGGACCGGGCGCTGCTGGTGGGCTGGTCCTACGGAGCGGTCGTCGCGGCGCACTGGGCCGACCGTAATCCGGCCCGTACCTTGGGCGCGGTCCTGGTCGACGGCGCGTTCCCGCACGACTGGCTCGACGATGCCATGGAGCAGCGAATCCGGAAGCTGTTTCGGCGGATGGGCTGGTTCACGCCGCTACTGCGCCCGACCGGCCTGACCCCGCGGATGACCGCCGAAGAACAGGCGAACAGCAACATCGAGCTCGGCAGGCTCTCCCGCGAGAGCGAGCTGGGACCGGTGCTGGACAACATCGCCGTGCCGGTGCGGTACGTGGTCGCTTCGGGCACGTCCTTCGGAAGCCACGGTGATGAGCAGGAACGGATACGCGCCGGCCTCGATGCAGTGACCGCCCGCAACGCCAACATCCGCGTCGGCGCGAAGGTCCCCAGCAACCACGGTGCGATCCTGAGAAAGGACTACCAGGCCATCGCCGGGGCCGTACGCGAGGTCGCCGCCCTCGACCGCGGGGGGCGCTGAAGACAGACCAGCGGACTGACGGTCAGCCAGGTGGCGCTGAAAGAGGTCGTTTTCTCCCGATGTTTCATCCCGGAATCAGTGTTTGGTCCCAGGGTGTCGGGTCGCGCCAGGAGATGGTGGCTGGCCGGTGAGGCGGAGGGCCGTCAGGTCGGTGACGGCGAGGTGGCGGCGGGCGCTGGCTCTCCAACGTCGCTTTCAGCGCGCCGGAACACCTCATCCAGCGCATCCGGCGCGGCCTGCGCCACATCCAGTACCGCGGCGACCTCATAGACGGCTGCCTCGCCGAAACGGGCCTGACCATCAACACATGACCACCACGACAACACGTTCAACCTCGTAGGCCCAACGATTGGGATGGGGCGACACGCCTAGCCATCACGCAAAAATAGGCACTAAACGGACAATGTGCTGCAATGTTACATATTTAACCTCTCCGTAGGAGGAAATGCCATGGCGGGCAAGCCCAGCATTGTCTTCGCCCACGGACTCTGGGCGGATGGGTCGTGCTTCAACAAGCTCATCCCCACGCTCCAGGCTGAAGGGCACGAGGTTTTCGCCTCACAGCACGGCCTCGACTCGCTCGAAAGCGACGTCGCGTGCGTCAACTTCACGCTCAACCACGTCCCCGGCCCGATCGTGCTAGTCGGTCACTCCTACGGTGGGACCCTGATCACCAAAGCAGGCACCCACGACCGCGTCGGCGCTCTGGTGTACATCGCCGCGCTCGCCCCGGACGAGAACGAGACGTCGCAGGAACAGCTGGACAAATTCCCCCGCACGCCCATCTTCGAGCACGTGGACGTCGCTGACGGCCGCGTGTGGCTCAAGCCCTCAGGCGTCCCGCACTTCTGCGGCGACCTCCCGGAAGCGGAGCAGAAGCTCGTCCTTGCGACGGGCGCTGTGCCAGTGGCGGACCTGTTCAACCAGCAGGTTCCCGGCACCGCCTGGCGGACGAAGCCAAGCTGGTTCATTGTCGCCAACAACGACCGTACCGTGCCTCCCGACCTGGAGCGGTCCGCCGCCGAGCGCATGGGTGCCCACATCCGTTCCGTGGACAGCAGCCACGTTCCCATGCTCTCGCATCCTGACTTCGTCCTCGATGTGATCCGTGAGGCCGCGGAGTCCCTCGACGCCTAGGGCAAGCCGACAACGACCGGCCCCAGCGCAACACGCCAGGTGAGCTGACCCCGGATTCGTGGAGTCCCTGAAACCAGGCTTATGATCCTGGCCCGAAGGAGAACCACGAGCAGTGCCAGCACCACGCAAATAC
>NZ_JBIAUC010000046.1:0-2169 GCF_042892355.1 Streptomyces sp. NPDC001796
GAAGCCGTAAAGAATTAACTTGTCGGTGTGTCGGTTTACTCGTCCGCGGCCGCGAGAAGATCGGGGGCGGTGCGGTAGCGGGTGGCGGCCGGGGGTGGGAGGAGTCCGCCTTCCGCAAGCAGGGGCCGGATCTCGCGGACGACGTTCCCGACCGAGGACCTGCTCACGTCCCCCAGCGCGTCGGCAAGGACGTCCAGGGTGCACAGTTTCCGCAGGTAGAGGATGGCGACCACGACGCGCTCTCTGTCACCCAGCTTCTGGGGGAAGACTCCGCCGCGGCTGCCCGGCTGGCGATCGGCGCCCCGGCGCTGGTAGGAGGCCCGTTCAACCTGGGCAACCTGGCGTGGAGAGAGCCGGCGAGTGAGCTCATCCAGCTCCGCGGGGGACATGCCCGTAAGCCGCGGATGGGACAGGCTCTCCATGATCCGGGTGCGCGGCGGGGTCTGGTCGGTGTCGAGGAAGGCCATCAGCGCGTCCGCCCTGGTGAACCGGCTGGGGGCATATCCGGGCTGGTGACCGTGGTCCTCCAGGACTCGGCGGGTCTCGGCGACAAGGTGGCCGACGCATTCAGGGGTGACCTCCAGCATGTCGGCCAGCAGCTTCATCGAGCAGACCTGTCGCTGGTAGAGGAGAGTGAGCAGAACCCGGGCGGCGTCGTCGAACAGCGGCTTGGCCCGCTGATTGCCGGTGGCGCGCCGGGCCCGTCCACCGCGCTGCTCGCTGTAGCGTTCCTGGGACCGGGCGGCCTGCAGCGGGGCCAACTCAGCGCGTAAATCCGCGAGTTCCGTACTACTCAGCCCGGTCAGGCGGGGGTCCGTCAGGCGGGCGAGAAGCTCGCGGCGCCGGCCGGAGACGCCGTGTGCCTCGCTGGTGGGCAGGGCCTGCGGTGCGGAGGCTTCGGGCAGCAGGGTGTAGTTCCACTGGCCGTGGACCTCGTGCCGGACCAGCGGCAGCGCGGCGAAGCGATCCTTACTGATCGCGATGCCCGTGGGGTAGTCGCCGGGGTCCAGTTGGGCCTCAACGCGCAGACCGGCCCGGGTGCGGGTGGCGGCGATCGTCTCAATGACGACGTCATGGCTGGTCAGCGGCCTGCCACGCCAGTTGTGGGTGATGTGGGAGAACAGCCGGTGCTCGATTTTGTTCCATTTACTTGTGCCCGGAGGAAAGTGACACACAGTGATCGTCAGTCCGGTTTCGGCGGCCAGAGCAGCCAGTTCGCTCTTCCAGACCCGATAGCGGTAACCGTTGGAGCCGCCCGCATCCGAGGTGATCAGCAGCCGTGAGGCCTTCGGGTAGTCGAGGCTGCCACGACAGCGCCACCAGCGGCGGATGGACTCGACCGCGAAGACCGACGTGTCGTGGTCGACACCGACGTTGACCCAGCCGGTGTTGCGGGCGATGTCGTAGATCCCGTACGGGATCGCCTGCTGAACGTCCGGGCCGCTGAAGAAGAAGTGATGGTCCTCCACCTCGACCGGTTCGCCCCTGGGCCGCCACTCCCGGCCGGCCATCGGCAGCCGTCCGATCTGCTCCCGCTTCTTCGTGTCCACGCTGATCACCGGCTCACTGTCGGCCTGGTGCTGCTTGACCTGCTCGTTGATATAGCGGAACTGAGCATCCCGGTCGGGATGCTGGGCACCCTCGAGCGTCTTGACGTTCGCCTGCAGGCTGAAGCCCTCCTGCTTGAGCAGCCGCCCCACCGTCGGCGCGGACACCGGGTGCCCCTGCCGGGTCAGCTCCTCGGCCAGGTTCCGTAGCGACTTCGTCGTCCACCGCAGCGGCGACATCGGATCACCCCGCTCGTCCGGCTCGACCAGGCCCAACAAGGCTTTGAGCAGGGCAGGATCGTTGGCTTCGGCCAGCTTGCGGCCTCCGCCTGGTGCACGCACTCGGCCGTCCGGCAATGGCCCGGCCCCCGCTTCCAGCTCCGACACGCCACGACGCACGGTCGTCTCGCTGACCTGCGCGATCCGCGCTACCGCCCGTATCCCGCCATGCCCGATCAGTCGGGCCTCGGTAGCCAAGGCCAGCCGCCGCTGTCGCTCGTTGAGATGGGGCAACAACACCGAGAACCTGCACTGGAGTTGGGAACAGATCTCCTCCGGAACCGCCATACCCTGACAACGAGCCCACACCTGTAAAGCAGCACCTTGATTCTTTACGGCTTCA
>NZ_JBIAUC010000047.1:0-1931 GCF_042892355.1 Streptomyces sp. NPDC001796
AACGACGCGACGACATCCACGAGGCCTTCCTCGGCCTCGCCACCTGCCTGATCACCTACCGCCACGTCCAACGCCTTTGTTAGGACCTCTAAGTGCACCCCCGGAGCTACCTCGCCGGCCGTCACGCAGGCGACCCTGAAGTCGACGATCTGCCGCAAGGGCGGCTACAGCCAGCGGTGTCCGCCCGCCTGTCTCCGTCACAAGCAGAGAGAAGAAGCTGAACGCCGCCTCTTACGGCTACACCGGCCGCAGGGCAGATGCAGAGGACGACTACCTGATCAACTTGCAGCTCGGGGGTGACCCCAACGACGAGCGCAACCTTTGGGTTGAGCCCGCCGATCCTGGCCACAAGTCCGGGGGCGGCACCGACAACAAGAAGGACCCGGTGGAGACGAAGCTGCACACCGCGGTCTGCGACGGCAAGGTCACCCTCGCCGCCGCCCAGCGCGCCATTGCCGGCGACTGGACCACCGCCCTGTCCGCATTGGGCTTGAATTGACGGTGCCATGCCGTCGCGGCCGTCGGTCCCGGCCTGGGATCTGTTCTCGTGGACAGATGCCCATTCGAGGCACGTCGATACGGCTGTCCTGAAGAGACTGCGTGTGTGCCGGGAATGTGGCAGCGTGGATACGCGCCGGGGCCGTCACTTCCCCCGTGGTGACGCGTCCGGCGTCATTTGGAACGCCTAACACAATGAGGTGATCGGTCCTGGTGGTGAGCCGAGGCGCGATAGGTGTCACCACGGCAGGCTCGTTGTCACTTCGCATCGGAGCTTGGCTGTGTGTTCCGGCAACGCCGGTGCAGGCCAGTCACCTCGTACCGCAGATGTGTGGGGAGTTGCTCAGCAGCGACGCTGCGTGAGCACGACCATTCCACGCTCGGCACCGCTTCGGGCCAGGCGGTGGTCCACGCGGATCATGCGATGGGTCGTCAGACGTAGGTCGCCGAGCATCTGCGGTGCAGCAAGGTTCGAGTGATCCAGCCGCAAGCCGGCGTTGAGCCCCCCACCTTCCCGAAGACGGCAACTGCCGTCAGGATGGGCAATGGCACTATCCATCAGGTACGGGGAGCTCCATGAGGATCTCGGAACTCAGCCGCCGCAGCGGCGTGTCCATCCCGACGATCAAGTACTACCTCCGGGAAGGGATGCTGCCCCGGGGACAACTCGCCACCGTCACTCGGGCGGACTATGGCGAAGAGCACCTGCACCGCCTCCGGTTGATTCGCACACTTATCGGTGTGCGACAGCTGTCGGTCGGTGCGGTCAAGGAGATTCTGGGTGCCATAGCGGAGGAGCGCGATCTGCACCAGATCATTGGAATCCTGATCGATGCTCGGCCGGCCTCGCTGGACGAGAATCACGAGCAGGAGGAGCGGGTAGCGCAGAAAGAGAAGGGCCCGGGCGTCGCCGACGCGCGCAGGTTGATCAGCGAAATGGGCTGGGAGGTCGATCCCGATACCGCCGCCGTCGAGAGCCTTGGCGATGTTCTGGATGCCCTTTCGGTGCTGGGCGCGGACATCGGCTGGCAGACCCTGCTGCCCTACGCGCGACTGGCCGACCGCATCTCGGAACTAGACATGGAGCAGATCAACGGTACCTCGGGACTGATGGAGCTCGCCGAACGCGCGGTGCTGGTGTGTGTCCTACTGGAACCGGCATTGCTTGCCCTGCGTCGCCTTGCCGCGGAGGACAAATCCGCCTGTCTGTTCAGCGGCAGCGCGGGGAGCCGGGAGGAGAGTGGGGCAGAGACGGCCAGGACGCCCTCTGCTTCTGCAAGCCCTCCGACGCCCGCGTAGACGCCATTTCTGTAGCAACTGCCGCGGCAGAAGCCAAGTTGAGCTGACCCCGGATTCGTGGAGTCCCTGAAACCAGGCTTATGATCCTGGCCCGAAGGAGAACCACGAGCAGTGCCAGCACCACGCAAATACCC
>NZ_JBIAUC010000048.1:0-1687 GCF_042892355.1 Streptomyces sp. NPDC001796
AGCCTTGATCCACCGAGGTGGTTCGAGAGTGATCTCTCGATCGAGTTCTGAGTCCGCTTTGGACTGGTGGCTGGGTGGGGGCGGGTGGTATCTGCTGGTCTGCCCAGCTTTTCCACGGTTCGGTTCCGGTTGGGCCCTGGCGGCGGGCGGGTCGGGTAGGGGCTGTTCGGGTCAGCAGGGTGGGCCGTGGGCGGTGTCGAAGAGGTGTATCCAAGTGTGCTGCCAGGGCCAGTTGTGTGGCAGGTGCAGGGTGATGCGTCGTGCGGAGCGTGCGATGCGGGCTGGGACCTGGACCAGGTGGGCGCGCAGAGTGGCGGTGGTGGCCTTGGCGTGGAAGGCGGAGGCCAGGGAGCCGGCGGCCCGCAGCAAGTTGTAGGTCATCGCCCACAGGGTGAGCCAGGCGGAGTTGGCGTGGAAGTGCCCGGACGGCAGATGGGCCAGGGCCCCGGCCTTGCTGTCCGCGATGACCTGCTCGATCACGGCGTGGTGGCGGTGTTCCCGCTCGGCCTGCAGGGTTGCGGCGGGCTGGTCGGTGAAGAAGGGGTGGTAGCGCCAGGCGGGAAACAGTTCGCCCTGCTCGCCCACGGCGGCGGGTTTGGCCAGGTCGCGGACCCGGCGCACGATCAGCCGGGCGGTGACCCGATCAGCTTTCCTGTGGCTGGCGAACGCGGTGTATTGGGGTATCTCGGCGACTTCGGCGTCCGAGATGAGTTCGCCGGTCTCGGGGTCGGGCACCGCGGTCGGGTAGGTGATCTGCTGCCACGCGGTGTCGGGGATGGCGTGGACGGCCCGTTTGATGGAGGGGTTCATGCCGGTGGTGATCGAGAAGTGGGCGCCGGCCCGGCGGCAGGCGGCGATGACTCCGGCGTTGTAGAACTGTGAATCGGCCCGCAGGACGCGGGTCCCGGTGCAGCCGGCCTCGCGGGCGGTGGCCAGGGCCTCGCTCACGAACTTCGGGGCGCCCCGGGAGTCTGCTGCCTTGCCGCGTCGCATCCGGACCGTGGCGATTACCGGCCGGGAGTTGGGGGTGCAGATTGTGGCGAGGAGGGGGTGCAGGGTGCGGATGCCCTTGAACCGGCCGTACTCGGCGCCCTGCTTGGTCCTGCCGTAGACGCGTTTGTGGGTGGAGTCGACGTCGATGAACGCCTTCTCGCCGGCGCCGGGCAGCAGTGGGGTGTGCGCGGCCAGTTCGCCGAGGAACCTGCGGTGCACGGCGTGGAGTTGGAGAGCATGTCCGTGGGAGAACGCACGCAGGAACGTACCCAGCGTGGACGGGGCGCGAATGCCGCCGAACACGGCCGGCATCGCACCGTGACGCAGCATCGCCAGGTCGTCGATGCTGTCCGCGCCCGCGGCCATACCCGCGACGATGCTGGTGACCTTGGCGTCTGCCGCCGCCCCCGCCCCGTTCTTCGCCCCGGTCAGCTTCACCTGCTCCGTTACCAACCGCGACAGCCCGCACCGCTCGGCCAGCCGCAGCACCGGGACCAGCCCGGCCTGCGTGATCAGATTCGGATCATCGAACAGAGCGGAGACCGCCGCCGGCGTATGGGAAACTTGCATCTCGGAAGTGCCTTGCTGATTGTGCGTGCTGGAAGCCTGAAGAACTCCCATCATCGCAGGTCACAAGGCACTTCCTCGTTTCAAGAAGACTTATCCACAGACATCGAATCGGTGGATCAAGGCT
>NZ_JBIAUC010000049.1:0-1658 GCF_042892355.1 Streptomyces sp. NPDC001796
CCTCGAAGTTTCGTGACGGTCCGCCGACGGAGTCGGTGGACCGTTTTCGCGCCGTGGGCTGAGGTTGGGCAGGCTGAGGGCCCGAGTGTCGTCTCGGGTGGACGCCGGGTTCCACTGCTCCGGCTGGGGGGTTCTCTCGCAGGGACGGGGATCTGCTGCTCAGCCGGGGTTCGACAGGAGAGCGAGCCGTTCGAGAGCGGCGGTGATGTGGCTGGTCCAAGGCCAGTGCCGGGCCAGGCGGAGGATCCGGCGACGACCGGTAGTCACCAGCTGACCCGCCGCGGTGAACAGGCGGAGTCGCAGACGGCGGGGCTCCCAGAGCCTGGCCTTGCCGGTCAGGGCGAGCATCGGCATCCAGGCGAGCAGGTCGAGGGCGATCTGGACGATCTCCAGCCAGACCTTGTTCTGGGCCGTGTCGTGGAGGGGGAGGTTGCGCAGGCCGGTGGTCCGGGCGGCCCGGATGCGGTCTTCTGCGCGGGCCCGCAGCCGGTGGCGAAGCTCGAGCTCGGCGATCGGCCGGCCGGTGGTGTTGGTCGCGAAGCATGTAAGACGCATGCCGTCCGCGTCCGTGAACCTCAACTGAGCTCCGGGATGGGGCCGTTCCTTGCGGACGATCAGCCGCATGCCCTTCGGCCAGCCGTCCAGGATGTCACCGGCCAGTTCGGCGACCCAGGCCCCATCCCGGATTTCACCGTCCGCCTCGACGGCCGGCGTCCAGGCCGATACCGGAACCTTCAGCACGTGCTCGTGGATCGACTCGGTGATCACCATGCCGACCGAGTAGGACAGCCACCGCCCTTGCTGGGCGAGCCAGGCGACGAAGTCGTGGGTGCCGCCTGCGGAGTCGGTGCGGATCAGGGTCCGGCGCCCACGCCGGTACTTCTTCGGCAGCTGGGCCAGGGACAGCCGGGCGGCGGTGATGTGGTCGGATGCGGTGTTGGAGCCCGCGTTCCCCGGCCTGAGCAGGGCCGCCACCGGCTCCCCGGTGCCGCCCGGACCGTGGTCGACGAACCCCATCAGCGGGTGATGCCCGTAAGTCCGTTTCCAGGTGGGTGCTGCGTCCTCCTTGTCGGAGTGTGCGATCACCAGGACTCCGTCGAGGTCGACGGTCACCGTCCCGTCGGCGTCGGGCGCTTTCTCGTGGGCCAACTTCCAGACCCGACAGCGAGCTTGGGCCCGCGCGGAACGTATGGCCCGCAGAGCCTTCTCGCCGGAGGCGGCGAGGGTGTCGATGAGTCGGGAGACCGTCGGGTCGGAGGCCACCGGCCCGAACACGGCCGGCTCGGCCCGCAGCATGCCGACGTCCGCGAGGCAGTCCCCGCCCAGCGCGACCGCGAGTGCGACGTCCAGCAGGATCTTGCCCGGATCGTGCACCGCCCGGGCCTTCCGCCACGGCGTCAGCGCCGCCGATATCGCGGTATCCAGGCCGGCTTTGCGGACGGTCTCGACCAGCAGCACGCTCCCGGCCTGCGAGACCACCGCCCTGCCGTCGCCCTCGATGCGGACACGTGGGTACGACCCGATACGCTTCTTCACCTGGAGAGTGCTTCTTTCCGTGCAGCCAACAGGACCCTCGACAAGTCCCATCGTTGCAGGTCAGAAGCACTCTCTGCTTATTCGATCAACCCTCGGACACGACGTCTCGCGAAAGCGCGAGG
>NZ_JBIAUC010000051.1:0-1413 GCF_042892355.1 Streptomyces sp. NPDC001796
GGCTGAGACCTGATGCCGAGCCGATTGTGGTGAAGTGGATGATCCTATGCTGTCGAGAAAAGCCTCTAGCGAGTTTCATGGCGGCCCGTACCCTAAACCGACTCAGGTGGTCAGGTAGAGAATACCGAGGCGTTCGGGTGAACTATGGTTAAGGAATTCGGCAAAATGCCCCCGTAACTTCGGGAGAAGGGGGGCCACACCTGGTGAGGGAACTTGCTTCCTGAGCTGGGGGTGGCCGCAGAGACCAGCGAGAAGCGACTGTTTACTAAAAACACAGGTCCGTGCGAAGCCGTAAGGCGATGTATACGGACTGACGCCTGCCCGGTGCTGGAACGTTAAGGGGACCGGTTAGCTCACTTTCGGGTGGGCGAAGCTGAGAACTTAAGCGCCAGTAAACGGCGGTGGTAACTATAACCATCCTAAGGTAGCGAAATTCCTTGTCGGGTAAGTTCCGACCTGCACGAATGGCGTAACGACTTCTCGACTGTCTCAACCATAGGCCCGGTGAAATTGCACTACGAGTAAAGATGCTCGTTTCGCGCAGCAGGACGGAAAGACCCCGGGACCTTTACTACAGTTTGATATTGGTGTTCGGTTCGGCTTGTGTAGGATAGCTGGGAGACTGTGAAGCCTGGACGCCAGTTCGGGTGGAGTCGTCGTTGAAATACCAGTCTGGTCGTGCTGGATGTCTAACCCGGGTCCGTGATCCGGATCGGGGACAGTGTCTGATGGGTAGTTTAACTGGGGCGGTTGCCTCCTAAAGGGTAACGGAGGCGCCCAAAGGTTCCCTCAGCCTGGTTGGCAATCAGGTGTTGAGTGTAAGTGCACAAGGGAGCTTGACTGTGAGACCGACGGGTCGAGCAGGGACGAAAGTCGGGACTAGTGATCCGGCGGTGGCTTGTGGAAGCGCCGTCGCTCAACGGATAAAAGGTACCCCGGGGATAACAGGCTGATCTTCCCCAAGAGTCCATATCGACGGGATGGTTTGGCACCTCGATGTCGGCTCGTCGCATCCTGGGGCTGGAGTCGGTCCCAAGGGTTGGGCTGTTCGCCCATTAAAGCGGTACGCGAGCTGGGTTTAGAACGTCGTGAGACAGTTCGGTCCCTATCCGCTGTGCGCGTAGGAGTCTTGAGAAGGGCTGTCCCTAGTACGAGAGGACCGGGACGGACGAACCTCTGGTGTGCCAGTTGTTCTGCCAAGGGCATGGCTGGTTGGCTACGTTCGGGAGGGATAACCGCTGAAAGCATCTAAGCGGGAAGCCTGCTTCGAGATGAGGACTCCCACCCACTTGATGGGGTAAGGCTCCCAGTAGACGACTGGGTTGATAGGCCAGGTCTGGAAGCCCGGTAACGGGTGGAGGTGACTGGTACTAATAGGCCGAGGGCTTGTCCTCAGTTGCTCGCGTCCACTGT
>NZ_JBIAUC010000052.1:0-1182 GCF_042892355.1 Streptomyces sp. NPDC001796
CTAAGAGCTGTCCCGCAAAGGCTTCCTGGAGACCCGGCGAGTGAGCCGGGCTGAGGACTCTGCCATGATCGCCTGTCGATGAGAGGGGCTGTGATGGCCATTGACGAGCGACCTGACCCGGTGCAGATCATCGCGAGAGTGGGGACGGGCTTCTCCGCGGAGCAGCCCGAGCGAGCGATTCAGGTGTGGATGCATCTCGCCGCGAAGGCGGGTTGGGATGTCAGCCGCGTTGACGAGGCTTCCATCGACCTGGACGCCGGCGAGTGCGGGATCGTCGACGTAGAGGGCCTGCGATACCTGGTGCGTCGAGGCCGAAGGGTGCGTCGGACTCTGTATGACGACAGCGGGGGAAGGCTTACTCAGCGACCGATCTTCGGCTTCGCTGCATGGGCGGAACCGGTGCTCTCCTCGGACAGCATCATCCCCTGAGGCCGGCACTAGGGTACTCGTGCTGCGTCTGGGACGATCTTGCTGTGGCTGGTGTGATCTCAGCGTCGGAACCGTCCTGGATAGCCCCGTTCACCGGGCTGAGCCCGCGAGCATTTGGAAAGCTGCTCGCCCAGCTGCGACGCGAGGGGGCCGATGCGGCACGTCCTGGACGGCCGTGGTCGCTGCCGCTTGAGGACCGGGTGCTGCTCGTCGCCGCGTACTGGCGCACCAACCTGACCCTGCGACAACTCGCGCCACTGTTCGGAGTCTCCAAGTCGGCCGCGGATCGGATCGTCGACCACACAGGGCCGCTGCTGGCACTGCACCAGCGCCAGCGGTTCCGTCGCGGCACCGTGCTCATCGTGGACGGGACCCTGGTGCCGACGCGCGACCACCAAGTGGCGGAGCAGTCGAAGAACTATCGCTACTCAACCAACCACCAGGTGGTCATCGACGCCGATACCCGCCTGATCGTCGCCGTCGGCCAGCCCGTTCCGGGCAACCGCAACGACTGCAAGGCCTGGTCCGAGTCGGGCGCCGCCGCAGCGGTGGGCAAGACAACCACCATCGCCGACGGCGGCTACCAGGGCACCGGACTGGTAATCCCGCACCGTCGCCCCGCCGACGGCGAGCTGTGCGACTGGAAGAAGGAGCACAACCATTCTCACAAGCAGGTCCGCGCCCGCGTCGAGCACGTCTTCGCGCGCTTGAAGACCTGGAAGATCCTTCGCGACTGCCGCCTGAAGGGCGACG
>NZ_JBIAUC010000053.1:0-1106 GCF_042892355.1 Streptomyces sp. NPDC001796
AGGGGGGCGATGCTGCGGCCCTCGCGTTCGGCGGCTTCCCAGTCCCGGGGCCTGAGCTGGTACTTCTCCGAGTCCAGATACTCCTCGCTGCCCTCCCGCAGCGGCACGTTCTCACACAACTCGTACCCCGAGTACACCCCCCACGTCGGCGACAACGTCGCCGCCAGCACCGCCCGCACCTCGAACGCGGGCCGCCCCCCGTGCTGCAGATACGCATGCAGGATGTCCGGCGTGTTCACGAAGAAGTTCGGCCGCATATACGCCGCCGCCTCCCCCGACAACTCACCCAGATACTCCGTCAGCTCCTGCTTCGAGTTCCGCCACGTGAAATACGTGTACGACTGCTGGAACCCCACCTTCGCCAACGTGTGCATCATCGCCGGCCGCGTGAACGCCTCCGCCAGGAAGATCACATCCGGATCCGTCGCATTGACGTCCCCGATCACCCGCTCCCAGAACACCACCGGCTTGGTGTGCGGATTGTCCACCCGGAAGATCCGCACCCCGTGCCCCATCCAGAACCGCAGCACCCGCAGCGTCTCCGCCACCAGCCCGTCCATGTCCGCATCGAAATGGACCGGATAGATGTCCTGGTACTTCTTCGGCGGATTCTCCGCATACGCGATCGACCCGTCCGCCCGGTGCCGGAACCACTCCGGATGCTTGTCCACCCACGGATGATCCGGCGAACACTGCAACGCGAAATCCAGAGCCACCTCCAGCCCCACATCCCGCGCCCGCCCCACGAACCAGTCGAAATCCTCGATCGAACCGAGATCCGGATGCACCGCGTCATGACCGCCCTCAGGCGACCCGATCGCCCACGGCACCCCCACATCCCCCGGCCCCGCCGACAACGAATTGTTCGGCCCCTTGCGAAACGTCGTCCCGATCGGATGAATCGGCGGCAGATACACCACGTCGAAACCCATCCCCGCGATCACCGGCAACCGCCGCGCCGCCGTACGGAACGTCCCATGCGGCCGCTCCGCAGTCCCCTCCGAACGCGGGAAGAACTCGTACCACGACCCGAACAACGCCCGCTCCCGCTCCACCACCAACGGCAACGGATCCGACGAAGTCACCAGTTCACGCAACGGAAACCG